>NZ_FOJI01000021.1 GCF_900111235.1 [Clostridium] fimetarium | reverse complement strand
ATGAACAATGTAAGACTAACGTCCACACCGCTATTTGTAAAAATAAATTCCACTAGTGATGGTATAGGGGATGGAATTTAAAATTTCAATTCACGCATTATAAAGTTTAGCCATTATAAAGTGATATTTGCTTGACATATGTATTGCGTGATGGTAATATATACAAGTGTGCCGCTCAATAAGGTTATAAGTATGTGATTTCATATGTTTTATATGAAATTTTACAGCACCAAAGTTGGCGAGTAAATTATTTAGGAGGTTCCATATGTATGCAATTATAGCAACAGGTGGTAAACAGTACACAGTTTCTGAAGGCGATGAAATCAAAGTTGAAAAACTTGGTATAGACGCTGGCGAAACTGTTACATTTGACCAAGTTCTTTTCGTTAGTAACGGAACTGCAGTTGTTGGCGATCCAACAATAGCAGGTGCTACAGTTACAGCAACAGTTGTAGTTGAAGGCAAAGGCAGAAAAATTATCGTTTATAAGTATAAGAGAAAAACCGGATATCACAAAAAAAATGGTCATAGACAATTATTTACTAAAGTTAAAATTGATAAAATCAATGCTTAATTAACAGTAAGAATGTGGTGATTCAAATGATACGAATTACAATTTATAAAGATAAATCAAGCAATCATGAGATTGTTGGATTTATATCGCAAGGACATGCTGGTTACGATAGATCTGGTAAAGATATTATCTGTGCAGCTACTTCCATTTTAATCATTAATACAATCAATTCTATCGAACAGTTTACTGACGTTGAATTTGAAAGTAGTTCTGATGAAAAAAATGCAAAGATTAAATTTATGATAACTAAAAATAAAAATAATAAAGAGTATTTGGTTTTGCTAAAAGCGATGGAGCTCGGTTTAACTGAGATTTCACGTGACAACCCCAAATACATTTCTATTACATTCGAGGAGGTGTAAGTTATGTTGAAAATGAACCTTCAATATTTCGCTCATAAAAAGGGCGTTGGTTCTTCAAAGAACGGTAGAGATTCAGAATCTAAGAGATTAGGATCTAAAAGAGCTGATGGACAGTTCGTTTTAGCTGGTAATATTCTTTACAGACAACGTGGAACTAAGGTACATCCTGGTAACAACGTTGGCCGTGGTGGCGATGATACTTTATTCGCAACTATAAGCGGTATTGTTAAGTTTGAAAGAATGGGTAGAGATAAGAAAAAAGTTTCTGTTTACCCAGTTGTAACAAACGAAGAAGAATAATCAAGTTCTTAATATAAGCTTTAAATCTTAGGAAATCAATCGTTTGAAATCTTGGGATTTAGAGCTTGTTTTTTAATGTTGTTTTATTTATATAGAATAGTATAAATGAATTTATTTCACTTAAATAATTCTGATTGTTTATATTGAATATATTTGTTTATAATTAATAATGTATGATAATAGTTAAATAGTGCTATTTAATGATAAATTTGTAACTAGTAGAAACATGATTTTTTATAGAAATGGGTGATAAAAATGTTTGCAGATAACGCAAGAGTATTCATAAAATCAGGAAAAGGTGGCGATGGCCATGTTAGCTTTAGACGAGAGCTTTTCGTTGCGGCAGGCGGACCTGATGGCGGTGACGGTGGTCGTGGTGGCGATATTATTTTCCAGGTTGAAAAAGGTTTAAATACACTTGGAGATTTTAGACACACAAGGAAATATGTTGCCGAACCTGGTGATAACGGTGGGAAGAAAAATTGCCATGGAAAAGATGGTAAAGATCTTATCATTAGAGTCCCAGAAGGAACAATTATAAAAGATGAATTATCAGGAAAAGTAATTGCTGATATGTCAAATAATAATTTAAGAGAAGTTATCTTAAAAGGTGGACGTGGCGGAAAAGGTAATATGAATTTTGCTACACCTACAATGCAAGTCCCAAAATTTGCACAGCCCGGCAAAGATGCACAGGAACTTTGGGTTATTCTTGAGCTTAAAGTAATCGCTGATGTTGGCTTGGTAGGCTTTCCTAATGTTGGAAAATCTACACTTTTATCACGTGTAACAAATGCACGTCCTAAAATTGCAAACTATCATTTCACTACCTTGAACCCTAATCTTGGGGTAGTTGATCTTGACGGATTCGGTTTTGTAATTGCTGATATTCCAGGTTTAATTGAAGGTGCATCACAAGGAACTGGTCTTGGCCATGAATTTTTAAAACATATTGAACGTACAAAAGTATTAATTCATATGGTAGATGTTGCTTCAACTGAGGGAAGAGATCCAATTACAGATATTAACACTATAAACGGTGAACTTGAAGCTTATAATCCTGATTTGATGAAACGTCCTCAGGTGATTGCTGCTAACAAAATAGATGCAATATTTGAAGGTGACGAAAATCCTGTAGATAAACTAAAAGCTGAATTTGAGCCAAAAGGAATCAAAGTTTTCCCTATATCGGCTGTCAGTGGTAAGGGATTGAACGAACTTCTCTATTATGTAAAAGAACTTTTAGATGGATTAGATAACACACCAATTATATTTGAGAAAGAATTTTTCCCTAAAGATCTTCTTGATAATAGAAATGAGCCATTTTCAGTTGAAAAAGTGGATGAAACCACATATTATGTTGGTGGACCACGTATCGAAAAAATGCTCGGTTATACGAACTTAGATGATGAAAAAGGATTCAATTTCTTCCAAAAGTTTTTAAAAGAAAAAGGAATCATCGATAAATTAAAAGAACTCGGTATCCAAGAGGGCGACACAGTCAAAGTTGGAACAGAACTTGAGTTTGATTACTACGAATAGAAAGGAATTATAATATTATGTTAACAAGCAAACAACGTTCATATTTAAAAGGACTTGCAATGACAATGGATCCTATTTTTCAATTAGGAAAATCAAGTCTTACACCAGAATATACTTCTGCAATTGCAGAAGTATTTGAAGCAAGAGAATTAATCAAAATCAGTGTATTACAAAACTGTGCTGATGATCCAAAGCAGTTAGGTCAAATGATTGCTGAAAGAACACATTCTGAAGTTGTACAAGTAATTGGCAAGAAAATTGTGCTCTATAAAGAATCAAAAGACAAGAAAAAGATAGAACTTCCAAGAGAAAAAAAGAATAAGGGAGTTTGATAAATCAAATGAAAAGAAATATTGGAATTATGGGCGGTACATTTAATCCAATTCATAATGGACATTTATTATTAGCAAAGAATACATGTGTTAAATTTAACTTAGATCAAATACTTGTAATGCCATCTGGACATCCCCCTCATAAAAAGGGACAAGATATCTTAGACGTCGATCACAGATGTCAGATGGTCAGACTAGCTATACAAAACGAACCCAACCTAATATTCTCGGATATTGAAATCAAACGTAATGGATACTCATATACAGCCGATACCCTTACAGATATCAAAGATATTTATAATAGAATTTACTTTATTATAGGTGAAGATTCACTTTTTAATATTCAAACGTGGTATCATCCAGAAATCACGATGAAATTAGCAACTCTTGTTGTTGCAAAAAGGGATGATCATTTAAGCAATGAATTTTATGATCAGATCAAATATTTGAAAGACACTTATAATGCAGAGATTGAGGTACTACCTAACTTTGATTGCCCAATTAGTTCAAGCCAGATACGTTTAAATGTTTCCAACGGCATATCAATTAAAGAAATGGTACCTAACGCAGTTGAAGATTATATTTTAGATAATAAGTTGTATCTAAATAAATGAAATATGATTGAATATGCATTTAGAATGAAAGACACAATTTAATGTAATGCATATTGGTTAACATAATTATTTTATGTTAACCAATATGGAATAATTACTTATAACAATGAAAGAGATGATTTTTATGAATATGAATGATTTTGAAAAAATCATAAAAAGTGTAAAAAAAGCACAGACAAAACAACGCTATAATCATACAATCGGTGTTGCATACACAGCAGCTTCATTGGCAATGAAATATGAGATGAATATCGATCAAGCCTTTTTGGCGGGGATTCTTCATGATTGTGCAAAATGCATTTCAGATCAAAAGCTATTGGAAAAATGTGGTCAAAACAACATAGTATTTAGTGATTTTGAGCGTAAAAATCCGTATTTACTGCATTCTAAGCTTGGTGCCTTTTATGCAAGCAATAAATACGAAATCAAAGATCAGGATATTTTAAATTCAATTATTTATCACACAACTGGTAAACCTAATATGTCAATGTTAGAAAAAATCATTTTTGTTGCTGATTATATAGAACCTGGGCGATTTAAAGCCTCAAATTTGGCCGAAATCAGAAAAATATCATTTGAAAATATAGATAAGGCAGTATATATTATTTTAAAAGATACAATTGAATATTTAACGAAAACGAATTCACCAATTGATAGTACATCAGTTGAAACATATGATTACTACAAAGAATTAATGCATGAAGACCTATAATGAGGGTAAGTTGAAAGAACACATTCAACTACAAGATTTGTATCATAGGCATAAAATTGAGATTATGTCTTGCTAAAGTAGGACACAGGAATGGAGAGAATAATGGAAGAAAATAATTTAGACTATGCAAAAGAAATGGTAAAAATAGCAGTAGCAGCTCTTGATGAAAAAAAGGGTGAAGATATTAGAATTATTGATATAAGTGATGTTACAGTTATTGCAGACTATTTCATTATTGCAACTGGTTCAAATATAAATCAGGTTCAAGCTTTGGTAGATAATGTACAAGAAGCTTTATTTAAAGCCGGACACGAAACAAGCAAAATCGAAGGATATCATACAGGCGCATGGGTTCTTCTTGATTATAATCATATCATTATCCATGTATTTTCAAAGGAAGATCGTTTATTCTATGATCTAGAAAGAATTTGGAGAGATGGTAAAACTGTTGATGTTGCCAGCTTATAAAAGCTGAAAATAAATAATAAATATTATATAGTAGAATGCATTTTTATATGAGCATTAGATTGTCTTAATACTTCAATATAAATAATAAAGAAAAGACACAGCTTGTTTTATTCATTTGAATAAAATAAGCTGTGTCTTTTCTTTGCATTGCATTGCTTTGCTTTGTATTGCTTTTCTTTGCATTACAGTTCTTAGCATTACGGTCCATAGCATTCAATTCATACATAACAATGATTTTCTATACAAATTAAATAATATTAAATCTAACAAGTCCAATTACTTTTCCTAATATATCAACATTATCAACAATAATCGGTTCCATCGTATCATTTTCTGGCTGAAGTCTATAATGGCCATTCTCCTTATAGAAACGCTTAACCGTAGCAGAATCATCTACTAGTGCAACTACAACATCATTATTCTTAGCAACATTTTGTTTCTTAACAATAATCTTATCACCTGAATAAATCCCCATATTAATCATGCTGTCACCTTTGACAATGAGCATAAAAGTTTCTTCGTTAGGCATATATTCAGCTGGAATAGGAAAGTAGTTCGTAATGTTCTCTACAGCAAGAATCGGTTCCCCTGCAGCAACTTGACCAACAATAGGGACATTAACTACTTCACGTCTTACTAAATTAAAATTATCATCAATAATCTCTATCGCTCTAGGTTTCGTAGGATCCCTTCTTAAATATCCATTCTTTTCCAATGATTCCAAATGAGCATGAACAGATGAAGTCGATTTCAAATCAACAGCTTCGCATATATCCCGAACTGAAGGTGGATATCCTTTATTTAATATTTGACTTTTGATATATTCTAAAATTTCTGATTGCTTCGAACTTATTCTTCCATAAGTCATATATGTACCTCCATATAAATTATTTTACTTAAATAATCATATCATACAACTTATGATAATGCAAACAAGTATTCGGAAAAAATGTTCTGAATATATGTTCGATTTTTGTTGACAAACAAATGTTCGTGTAATATAATCTTAATATAAAGAACAGTTGTTCTGATTTTCTATAACTTTATCAGTACTTGTATATATATTAACTATTAACTTATTTACTATATGGAGGAAAGTATTATGGATACTACAATGAATGGATCAGTATATTTTACAAACAAAAAAACTAAGGATTCACCTATATTTAAACCTGTAGCACGAAAGAACCAATTAATATTTAACAACAAAGCTCGTATAAGTGTTCTTTGTATTTCTATTATTGTTATGCTCCTAATAGTATGTAGTGGCTTAATTATTGCAAATGCAGCTGTTTCAGATGATACAATATCTGATCAAAACAAATATTATACTAGTATTAGTATAGAAAAAGGAGATACCCTTTGGAGTATTGCCAGCAATTACGTAAGTGGACCTAAAACGATAAGTAACTATGTGAATGAATTAAAAGAAATCAATAATTTACAGACGGATTGTATTTACCAGGGCCAGAATCTTATCGTTTATTATTATTCATCTGAGCAAAAGTGAAATCCTTATTTCTCAATAAAACGCTTCAACAGCCTTTCTGATTAGACTCAATAGTTTTGTAATTGCATAAAATATACCCTTTCTAAACAAAATATAAGAAGTGTTCCTATTATGTGTTGCTATTATATCACACAAGTGGACAAACACTTAGATTTTTGCTAAAATAGACTTATATGAAAAGAGAGGAGTAAATGTGATTTTCTCAAATTAAATTATTTAAAATTCATAATATAAATAATTTAATTCATGAATTTCCATTTAACATAAAAAATGAACTTTGAGGAATTAGGAATATCAAAAGAACTTATAGAAGCTCTTAGCAAACAAAAAATATCATCACCCACAAGTATTCAGTCTGAAACTTACAACCATATCATGTCTGGTAAGGATGTAATCGGAAGCTCTGAAACTGGTTCAGGAAAAACACTCGCTTACTTGTTACCTATGTATGCCAAAATCAAATCAGATGAAAAGGGTGTTCAGGTTCTAATTGTAGTTCCTACACAAGAATTAGCGATGCAAATTCACAAACAAGTACAGCTATTGTCTACAAATAGTAATATGAGTATACTATCTTCCGTAGCAATAGGAGATGGCAATATTAATCGACAAATTGATGCTTTAAAAGCAAAACCCCAGATTGTAATAGGAACCTGTGGCCGCATATTACAGCTTATTAAAATCAAAAAGTTATCTGTACACACCGTACAAACGCTTATCATTGATGAAGCTGATAAGATGCTTGACAAAACAAACATTGAATCTTTAAAGGAAATAAGAAAGTCCTTGATGAAATTCACTCAAGTTGTTTTATTTTCTGCAAGTATGGATAATAAGTCAATAAAAACAAGTGAATTAATCAATAAAGACCCTATCATTATTAGATCTAACGAAAAAGCTGAAATTCCAGTCTCAATCAAACATTTGTTTGTTATTGCAGACAGAAAAGAACGAATTGAAACATTAAGACGAATAGCTCAATCCCTTAAACCAGAAAAAGCAATTGTATTTATTAATACAACATATGATTTAGAGGAATCTACTCAAAAGTTAAAGTATCATCATTATAATGCAGAAAATATACATGGTGAAAACAATAAAATTGACAGAAAAAATGTAATTAATGCTTTTAAGTCTGGCAAATTACAATATTTAATTGCAACGGATATTGCAGCACGTGGTTTACAGATAGATGGCATTTCAACAGTTATCAATGTAAATCTACCTGAAGATTCAAAAGAATATCTTCATAGAGCAGGTCGTTGCGGACGTAATGGACAACAAGGCATTTGTATCTCAATCATTACAGAAAATGAATTACCAAAGATAAAATCGTTCCAGAAAGAATTTAATATTAATATCGTTGAAAAACGATTGTATGAAGGTAAGCTTGTTAGTAAGTAAAGTTTAGTAAGTAAAGTTAGTAAGTAAAGTTAGTAAGTAAAGTTAGTAAGTAAGTAAGTAAAGCAAAAGATACTCCAGATATGTTCATAAGACATACTTGGAGTATCTTTTGTAGATTATAGGATATAGATTATATGAAATGAAGTATTCCTTCTGTAACACGTGATTTGCTTTAGTTAACTTCGTTAAACTTGAGTTTAGCGAAGTTATATGTATATCTATGACTAACACTATTACATTGACTTGTGTCCATTTTCATCAACAACTTTTCAAGATTTTCTATTTCGCAAACCCAAAATATCTTAAAATTCCCAAATAGATTCCATAAGCAAATCCGTATGGATTACTTCCAAGTTTTTCAGCATCGGCAACATTAGTTAAATATCCTAATTCTACTAAAATAGCTGGCATTTGAGTTTTTCTTAATACATATAATGCACTATTTACTCTAATTCCATTATTCTTAGTACCCACAGTTTCGGTTATCCCATCCATGACCTGCTCTGCTAACCAATTTGCCTCTGAATAATATTTATAAATATATACTTCAGTACCATTTATATTTGGGTTGGGGTTAGCATTACAATGAATAGAAATAAAATAATCTGCTGGCCATTGATTAGCCATTTGAACTCTTTCTTGTAAACTGGTAATATTACTAGTACCTAAAACAATTGTTGGAGTCACTCTTGATACACGAGCTTCAAATTGAGGATTGTTTTTTAGTAAATTTGCTAAATAAATACCAACTTGATAAGTAATATCTTGTTCAAATAAATTGTTTCCGATTGCTCCACTATTATGATAATAGCTAGGATTATGACCTTGGTCTATAAATATTTTAATTGTCAATATATCACAGCCTTCTAATTTTAATAATTTATTATATTCTAAATTTTCTATATTGCCACTTATCCTATATAATTATAAGATCTTATATAATAACACTTAATAAAAAAGGAAGGTGATTTTCAGAACGCTGTTCAGCTAAAGCTGTCAGTGTTAATAGTTCTTCTTCACTAATTGAAGTATCAAAACACTTTATAACAATCACCTTTGGTTTTCCAAAATACCTCATCATTAACTTCTGAATCTTAAAAATCAAATAGACTATTTCAAATCGTCTATTCATTTATTTTCGCGCCGCATTTTGGACAAGTAATGCCGTTGCGATAAATAAAGCCACAGCGATAACAACATATAACTTTATGTTTTTCTTCAGCCATATAAGAAATATCTCTAGATTCAGGCTTTTCCTTTAGATAAGTAATAAAATCATTCAAAACCTTTGCAAAGCTTTTTAAATTGTTTAATCCAAGAGAATTTGATATCTTTACCTTCCCTTTGTTTAATGTATTTGCACAAAGTCCTGTACCAAAGATTCCTTTGATTGCTTTTATATCTACAATTTTATTAATATCAATTACGTCAAAATCAAACATACTATTATAAAAAATATGATCCGGCGTTAAAACAAATCCTTTTACTCCATTTCTTTTCGTAGATGTATCACATACTAAGATTGGGAATTCATATTTCCCCTTTCCTGCTGTGTATGTATTCTGTGCATTTTTCATAACTTGGGTTTCTTCATCCTCGCTACTATCACGCATCCCTTTTCTCACATCATAAAAATGTATCCTTGAACATTTATGTGCTTGATTTCCTATATCTTTTGCTAACTTTTCAACTAGCTGTTCACATTCATTCATCTTTAATTTTCTTAGCCGATTATCGATTTCACTAAGGATATTTACTTTTAATTCAGGCAGTAAATCTTTCGCAGAAATCTCTTCATACGCTTTTAATCCAGCCTCAAAGGTAAGCGCTGCCGGCTCTGGACAAATCTTTCGGATAATAGCCTCATCAATGGTTTTAATCTTTTCATTAATGTTTTCAAGAAATGGTACCACATTTCTTTCTTCAAAATCTTCTTTTTTCAGCTTTTGATATAATACAGTTAAAGATTTACTATCTTTTACCTTTGCTAGATTTATATATGCAGCAATTTCTCGTTTTTCAGCTTCATCTCGTTTAAGGTCCAGATGCTTCTTATGTGTAGTATTATCGATTTCCTCATATTGATTGATTATCTGAGTAAACTTTATATGCTGAGCTTTGGTTATATTATCAGGAATTTTTGAACAGATTGCATCCAACTCTGCAATCCCTCTTCTATTTAACAATTCTTGAAGAGAATGTAATATGGAGTCTTTGCTGCTTTGGCTAAAATCTTCCTTTTTGATATCTTTCATAAACCGCAAGATATTTGTATAATTCTTATCTTTACATTGTACTGCTTTCAAAACGAACTCTTTTTCTTTTTCATAGGATGATAATTTAGGTTGCAATTTTCCATTATCATTCTGGTCCGAAAAGTGTTCCTCTCCTGTTTCAGATATAAAATCCTTTGAAGAAGGAGCTTTAGTTGCTGATAATCCTTTTGAATTTAATTCTTCCGATTTCTTCTTACTCCTCCAAGACTCTGAATCATCTATACTCTGAATATTGGCTGCATGTCTTCCATCACCTGATTCTATTTTGTCGGAGTTCAAAATTACATTCTGAGTGGTTGCTTCAGTATTGAGGGTTGCTTCTGTATCGAGGACTGCTTCAGTTTTGGAGACTGCTTCAGTTTTATAAGCGGCTTCTGTTTTGTTGGCTGCTTCTGTTTTGTTGGCTGCTTCTGTTTTGTTGGCTGCTTCTGTTTTGTTGGCTGCTTCTGTTTTTATGGTTACTTTCATATTTGAGGTCGAATAATCCTGTTTATTTTTATCTTCCTGGATTGCATCCCTCTGAATTATAGCGTCCTGAATTACAACTTCCTTTATCCCCTTATTGGGAGACTTTTTCTGTCTATTTTTCACTTCAGTATCCACTACCTTTTGAAATGTATCAATGCTTTTCTTCGAATAGAATCCAGAATCCATTTTATCTTGTAATTCAAGAATTTCGTGATCAGTCATGGAATTCATCTCAATACAGATTTCATCTAATTGATCTTCTTTTTTAATGCTTTCCCTATGGTAATTCACTTCATATTCATTGAAATTACTATTAGATGTTCTTTCTCCTAGTTGCCCTATTACTTCAAGATAGTCCGAGTAAGCTACCATATCATCCTCAAAATCGATGCAAAAGACATCTCCATCAAATAAAAACTTTTGTGGCTTCGGAGTATACATTTTATAGCATGTACGGCAAGTATATATCCTGGCTAAGTATACCCCCTTCTGGTCCGTCTCAATTAAATATTCTTTTCCCTCAGGATAAACCACCATAAATAATTTTTCCCCGCAATCAGGACATTTATAAGTACCCATATAAAAATTATTTCCCATTCGGTTCTTAAACTTATCATTTTTGCTTATCTTTTCTTTTAAAAATGAATCATGCTCACTCTTCCAGATTATTTTATGCCATAAACCTTTATTGTATCTGCTATTATCTTCGTTAGCTGCATCATCATTTCCATTATCTATGTTTTCTTTATCGATTTTATCTTGAAGTTTCTTATCCAATACATTCTGTATTATATCTTCATATGTAATCTGTACTTCGTTCTTATAAAAGCGCAAACCATCTTCGGTCAGAACCGGCTCCACATGAATTTCGTTTAAAAAGCTTGCAAACAGTTCATTTAATTCGGGATAGTCTTTCTCCACTGCTAGCCCTTTGATTCCACCCCATTTTCCAAATGCATATAAGGTCATACTCAAAACATTTTTCAATAATTGATTCTCGTTTTCAGTTATTAGCAATGTTTTCTCTTCCTTCAATTGCATTTCGTAAGGATTACAGACAAGCATTTTATTACCAAAGTCGAATAACCATACACTGTCACTACCCACCAGAATTAGATTATTATTATTTATCACAAATACTCCCGTCCATTGGATATCTGTGCCTAATGTTTTTATTAATTTTATAAAAATCACTTTTAATTTGGAACTTGCTCTTAATTGAATTATAATATCATCTTCTTTCTATTGAGATATAATTAGTATCGGATTGAATTAGATAAAAAGCAAGCTTTGTTGTCATATTTACAGATTTTAATTATCTTCTACAACAGAAGCTGCCCATTTAATATTCTCCTTTTTACTTTTCCTGTTTTTAATTATACTCACAAAGCATAAAAAACAAAAGTAGGCACCTTTTATTATATAGGCACCTTTTTGCAACTAATTGATATTATACCGATTAAAGTATTTTTCACTTGTTATAATCATTAAAAAGCTGAGTGTTCAAACCCGAATAAGCTCAACTTACCTATATGTTTTTTGTGAAATAATAACGTTTTCCTGTTACAGGATATTCTTCTAATGCAAACACTTCCTGATATCCATGTTTTTTATAAAACATAGGAGCCTGAAAACTGAAAGTATCTAAAAAAACATATTTACACCCTCGTTCCTTTGCTGTTTCTTCGGCCTGTTTTAAAATTTGACTACCAATACTATTTCCACGTAGTTCTTCACTTACCCACAAATATTTAACAGTCAACCAATTACCATGTGTATCTCCAATCAGTCCCGCAAGGGTTTTTCCTGTTTCATCTTTAAAATAAACACCTAAATCTTTTGGATTCTTATCTTCTATTCTTACCAAATTATATTCCAATAGTCCCTGAAAAATTGTTTCTCTGTCTTGCTCTTTAATGATGTCAGTAATTTCAAGATTCATTTTAGTATAGTTCTCCTAATTTTATATTTCACGTACTCCTAATATTCATATACTGTTTGGATCCGATGTCCAGCTGTCAAGAATGGCTTGTTTTCTGAATGCTATATTTTCACCATTTGACTTATGTAAATATATATCTTCATCAGGATAATAACAAGTATCTTCCCTTTCCACTGTTCCGACGTCCAGAATAACCAAAGTATCTTTACTGGAATTATAAAACTGATGAGCATTGGTTTTTGCTGGGGGCTTAGCAATGAAATCTCCCTTTGTGACAGGGTATTCATCCCCATTCATCCGCAATGTACCGAAGCCCTCCAATATCATAAAGAATTCTTCCTGTTGGGAATGACTATGATACTTGGTGCTATATGCATTTGGTGGAACTTGGTCTATATTTACATATAGTTTTTGACTGCCGGCTGCAGCGCCTAATGACTGAGTAATGAGTCCGACTTGATCGTGCCAAATAAAATCTTCATTCAATTGGCTAACGTTATGAATTTTCATATTCTTTATTCCTCCTGATAACTTAGAACGTATATAGAATAAACACTATCACCCATTCTATACACAGTAAATTTCTACCTAGTTAATGTACAATTCATCTAATGAATTAACGAAAAAAGATTGCAAGACCTTATCTGATAATATGGATGGTATCTTTCTTACGTGGTAAAGGTGATGATGCCTTCCCAATATACCCAATTACTGCTGTCGAGCAGATGGTATGCTCTTTGGGTATTCCCAACTCAAACAAGAAATCGCGTATGTTAGGGTCATTGCGTAGCCAATGCAGTTGATTTATATAACAACTACCAAGACCAAGCGAATGAGCGGCCAAAAATATATTTTCTAGTGCTAGAGAACAATCGGCCATCGCATTTTCATATCCTGGTTGGTTTGAGGCAATAATGAGGGTAGGTGCATGATAATAGAAATTGTAATTTTGTTTTTCTGAGGATGCTTTGGCTCCTAGTTTACCTGGGTAGTCGTCATCAGGAATCCATTTCTGAAATCCTTCTTTTACTAGTACATTTAATTTTAACAGTATTTCTTTATTTTGTATCGCAGTAAACAGCCAAGTCTGGCTATTTCCTCCGCTTGGCGCCCATATGGCAGAATTGAGAATTGTATCAAGCTGAAGCATTTCAATCTGTCGATTCTCATAATTTCGTGTGCTCCTTCGTGTAAGGATACAGTTTAGCACTTCATTTTGAATTGTGTTAGCATTGTCCATTTGGATCACTTCTCTTTCTGATTATTCATCACCTATTACTGGTATATTATTTTACTATTTACTTTTGGCTTCGCGTAAGCTATATTTAATCACAAATGATGTTCAAGTGGAGGACATACTTTGTCCCCAAATTTAACAATGTAAGAAAAATTTATTAATCAAAAAAAAGATGAGGTGTTGATATGAAATTTTATAAAAAGCTTTACTTTAAAATATCCGTAATTGCCATAATATTAGTTTTCTGCTTGACTGGAGCCTTTTTTATCTATACTGCTAATTATTATCATGCAACAGCAGAAGCTGTTGAGGCAATGACAGATAAGCGAATCGTAACGATTACATACAAAGACGATATGATAATATTCTCACCGGAAGTAGACTCCAAAAAGGTTGGTCTTATTTTTTATCCCGGCGCAAAAGTTGAATATATCTCCTATGCCCCATTGATGACTAAATTGGCTCAAAAAGGTGTCACCTGTGTGTTGATTAAAATGCCATTTAATCTCGCAGTATTTAATGTTAACGCCGCCAACAAAGCGATTAATGAATTATCGAGTATTACAACTTGGTATATCAGCGGTCATTCACTTGGTGGTGCTATGGCTTCCACTTATGCTGCAAACAATGCAGATAAACTGAGTGGTATTATCTTACTGGGTGCTTACCCTTCGTCTGATTTGAGCAAAACAAATTTAAAATTTCTCACAATGTACGGCTCGAATGACAACGTTTTAAATAAAAACAAACTCAGTGAAACAAAAAGCAATGCACCAAGTAATTCACTGTACTTTGAAATAGAAGGTGGAAATCATGCCGGCTACGGCAATTACGGAGATCAAAAGGGTGACGGAACTGCGACAATCTCTGCTGACGAGCAGCAAAACATCGTGACAGAAAAAATAGTTGGATTTATTGGCCTTAATTGAATTCAATATTCTAAACTATACACAAATTTTTGTGCCAACCTATTAATGTTTTCATTTGTATAACAAAACTACTTACCTATATAGTAAGCAATTTATCTCCCTTAATCTCATCTGCACTCCAGCTAATCACTGCAAAATTTCCACCCGAATGTGCATCGACCTTATTTATCCACTCAATTTCATTGCTTGCCTTTGCGGATAACATAGCATTTGTGGTTTCTGTATGATAAAGGGATGAATTAATAACCCACCATTTTGTATTAATATTTGCACGTTTCAAATCTTCTTCAAGACGCATTGCTTCATATACCGGAGTTGCTTCCGCAAGTGTTACAATAATCACTTCTGTTTCGTCAGCATTACGAAGTCTTGGTAATAACTTTTTCGCTGATTCCGGAATGTCACCCTGAGAACGTTTCATCTCCTGGTTATAGCTTTGCGTAGAATCAAGAAGCAAAAGCGTATGCCCGGTTGGCGCTGTATCAATCACAACAATCTGGTCTTCTGCTTTTTCGACAACGTCTGCAAATGCTCGAAATACTGCAATCTCTTGTGTACAAGGAGAACGTAAATCTTCCTCCACATAAGCGACGTCTTCTTTTGACATCGTTTCTCTCGCTTTTGATAGTACTTCTTCCTGATATTTAGCAAGTTCAGCTTTTTCATCAATATGGCTTATCGTAATACCACTAGTCTCCTTAATAACAAATTTAAGATGGGCTGCTGGATCCGTTGTCGTTAAATGTACTTTTTTTCCCTTTGCTGCAAGCCCTAATGCAATGGCTGCAGCAATCGTTGTTTTACCAACGCCTCCTTTACCCATTGTAAAGATAACCTTTTTGCCAGAAAGATATAGATCTTCAATTACATCTTTCAGTCCTAAAATTGTCTTTGCATTTACCGATTCTTTGCGAAAAACATAATTATCCTTTGTAAGTAATGCTCTTATATTTTCAATTCCAGTAATGTTATAGGCTCTCAGTGGTATTGTGTAAGTTGTTAGGCCCTTTAAGTCTTGTGCCATATTCTCAAGTGCTTTTTGTTGCTTCTTATATAGGCTCTCAGAAATAGGATCATCAAAAGAAGTTAACACGCCGTTAATAATCAACGACTGGTTCTTAACACCAATTTCTGCAAGCTCTTTTGATGCTCTTTGTGCTTCTTTTAGCGGAGTTTCTTCTGGTCGAGCGACCAAAATCAAGGTAGTAAGTGAACCCTCTGCTAAAGTTTCTACCGCTTTTTTATATATTTCTCTTTTACTTTCAAGTCCAGCCAGCTGACCTAAGCAAGATGCACCATGGGTGCTTTCGCTGATAAAGTTACTCCAGGCAGAAGGCAGTTGTAGCATTCTAAGTGTATGACCAGTTGGCGCTGTATCAAAGATAATATAGTCATACTCTTCCTTGACTTTTTTATCCGTAATGAATTTTGAAAATTCATTAAAAGCTGCAATTTCAACGGTACAAGAGCCTGAAAGTTGCTCTTCCATATTATTTAGTACAGAATCTGGTAACTTCCCTCGAAATGGAGCAATGACACTTTCACGGTACTCTGCCGCTGCTTCTATTGGATCAAGATTAGCCACTACAAGATTAGGAACCTCTGCAATTGCAACGCCTTTATTATTTAACTCCGTATTGAATACATCCTGTAAGTTAGAGGCTGGATCCGTACTAATCAAAAGTACTTTTTTACCACTATCTGCAAGAAAAACGGCCGTAGCACAAGCGGTGGAGGTTTTACCTACACCGCCTTTACCTGTATAAAACAAATATTTTGTTAACTCTATATCTTTTGGATTAAATTTTTTCATAATCTTCCTCATTCCTGTGGCTTGCTCAAGCAAGCTACAATTTCAAGTGTGTATACCAACACAGATTTTCCTTAACAGCAATCCCCGCCAGCGCAGCCTTCCGATTTTTCAACTGTATCTTCAACTGCCTTTGGCTGTTCACCTAAAAAGATTGCTGGAATTTCAAGTAACTTAACAAATTCTTCACTTTGGGGATATCTACCGGATATCACGATTTGACCATCTAAAATAGTAACTGGTAACTCATCAACACCTTTTTCCATAATTAAATTGTTCACTACTTTGTTCGTCACAAACTCTTGTGGTGCGCTAGATAGATTAAATCTTTCTACTTTCACTCCATTTTTATCCAATGTATTTAATACTGTTGAAATCCTTAGTAGTTCTTGATCCACACCAACACCGCAAAGTCCGGTGGAGCAACACATAGCTGGTTCAAATATTTGCATTTTTTTCATAATAAATTTCTCCATTCTTATTTTTATTTTTTACTATCGATTTTCTATTGATCTTCTATTTAATATTGATCTTCTATTAACTATTGATTTATCAATTATTGATTCATTTACTATCGATTCATTTACTATCGATTCATTAATTTATATGTGTTAGTTCTCTATTGTCTTATTATCATAGATTTATTTAATTATATTTTTTTCTTTCATAGCCGGTGGAAACCATTTTTTTGTGTTGTTTGCAATTTTTACTAAAATCAACATAATTGGTACTTCTGTTAACACCCCAACAACTGTAGCAAGTGCTGCCGGTGATTGCATTCCAAATAGTGCAATTGCTACTGCCACTGAAAGTTCGAAGAAGTTAGATGCACCAATCATCCCTGCAGGAGCTGCAATATTGTGTGGTAGCTTCAAAAACTTAGCTGCAATATATGCAATAAAGAAAATCAAGAAGGTCTGAATTGTCAGAGGTACTGCAATTAATAAAATATGAAGTGGATTGTTTAAGATAATATCGCCCTGGAAGGAAAACAATAATACTAACATCAATAGTAACCCTACTACGGTTGCATTGTCAAACTTAGGCAGAAACTGTTTTTCAAAATACTCTACCCCTTTATTTTTGCTAATAAACATTCTTGTGAGGATTCCAGCAAGCAATGGAACGACTACAAAAAGTACAACTGATAGGATCAAGGTATCCCATGGTACTGAAACATCACTAACGCCTAGCAAAAATTTAACAATGGGTACAAATGCAATTAATATAATCAAATCATTGGTTGCTACTTGAACAATTGTGTAAGCTGGATTTCCTTTTGTTAACTGACTCCATACAAATACCATTGCAGTACATGGTGCTGCACCCAATAAAACTGCTCCTGCTAAATATTGTTTTGCAAGATCGGCTGGTATCAGTCCTTTAAATACTACGTAGAAAAAGAAGGAGGCAATACCAAACATCGAAAATGGTTTGATTAACCAATTTGTTATCCATGTTACATACAACCCTTTGGGATTTTTCCCAACATCTTTAATGCTTTGAAAGTCAACTTTCATCATCATTGGATAAATCATAACCCAAATCAAAATTGCTGTAGGTATTGATACATTTGCATATTCAAACTTACCAAAAAACTGCGGCACTACTGGAAGAAATTTTCCAATCAACACGCCCAATACCATACAAAGAGCAACCCAAATTGTTAAATATTTTTGAAAGAAACCTATTTGTAACGACTTTTCTTTATTCATTTTTTTCTCCTTTAATGTGGTTCATTCGAAATTGCACAAATATCTATCGTTTTGTACTTTTCGCATTCCTTTCGGTCTAATTGATAGGAAGGAAGTTCTTTTATCTTTATTTGTAAGTATTCCCATAGCCCTTTGTGTTCTTCTTTAAAGTTTTCACTAATTCTGTAATATGCCCATTGTGCTTTCTTATCGTTTTCTAAAATACCACATTGTTTTAGAACTGTAAGATGTCTTGATGCATTAGACTGTGTCATGTGTAAACAAGCTTCAATTTCACAGACACACATCTGTCTTTCCATTAATAACGTTAATATTCTCAATCGACTTTCTTCTGACAGTGCTTTGAATTTATCAATCATTTACAACAACACCTCTTCTCATTTACATAAGTATATGCGCATATATGCATATACTATGCATGTAAGAGTCATTCATTGATTAGCTTAATATATTTACTTTTTCTAAATTCCCTTTTACTAGAATCGCTTTATCTAGATTTTCATAGATTTGCTATATTGCTTATGTCCACCAGAAAGATTATACACTTTTTTAAATCCTGCATTGATCAAAATATTCTGCGCAGCATTTCCTGTTACTCCTTTATTACAGTAAGTAATAGCAACGACTTCTTTATCTAGTGATTTTAGTGAAACTCTAAGTTTTGCGTGTGGTATATTTTCGGCATTTTCAACGTGTGCCTTTTCATATTGCCCGGCAGCTCTTGCATCAATAAGCTCATACTTTTCACCTGATTCCATAAGTGTCTTTAAGGCACTCGCGGTCATAAGTGGTCTTCCTTTATGAATTGCATTGTCTAAAATCATTCCCGTATACATAACTGGATCCTTTGTAGTTGAAAATGGTGGAGCATATGCCAAATCAAGATGAAATAAATCTTCCACTTTGGCCTTAAATGTAATTGCTGTAACAAACACATCAATTCGTTTATCAACGCCTTCAAATCCAACAATCTGAACGCCTACTAATCGTCCGTTTGATTTATCCGCAACAGCTTTGATGACCATTTCTTTACCACCCATATACTCAGGCTTATTGGGCTTGATATTATGGCAAACAGCGATGTCATATCCTAATTCGGTTGCTTCTCTTTCTGATAATCCAGTCTGGGCGATTGTCATACCAAATAGTTGAAATATTCCAGTTCCCAAAATTCCTCTAAAAGCAAGGTCTCCTCCTGTTACACTATCACCAGCTATTCTTCCAGTTTTATTAGCGGTTGAACCCAATGGACGATATGTTGGGCTACCTGTCACTATATTAAAGTGCTCGATGCAATCACCACAAGCATATATGTCTTCTATGTTAGTTCGCATTTTTTCATCTACTTTAATTGCTTTGGTTATCCCAAGCTCAATTCCAGCTTGTGTTGCAATCGCTGTATTGGGACGCACTCCTACAGAAATCAAAACCATATCTGCTTTTATCATATTCCCATCAGATAAAACAACACTATCTATATTGATTTCAGTGGCAGACACTCCTGTTAATACAGTGATACCATTTTTCTCAAGATGATCTTTTACATATATTGCCATATCAGGATCAAGCCCTGGCGTTACCTGACGTAACTTCTCAACAAGTGTTACATTTATCCCAAGCTTTTTTAGATTCTCACACACTTCAAGTCCAATGAATCCGGTTCCAATAATAACTGCTGTTTTAGGAAGAAATTCATTGATATATGATTTTATTTTTTTCATATCGCCAATATTTCTTAGTGTAAATGCATTCTTGTTCTCTGCTCCCTTTATAGGAGGTAAAATGGCTCTGGCTCCAGTTGCGATTACAAGTTTATCATAAGTATCCTCAAACTCTTCTCCAGTTGAAAGATTCTTAATCTTCATAGACTTTTCATGTACATTAATAGAAAGTACTTCATGCAAAATGAATACATCTACATTATATTTACTTTTAAAAAAAGCAGGGTCACGTGGTGTTAATTCATCTGCGTCTTCAACTTCCCCACCAATGAAATATGGCATTCCACATCCTGAGTATGAAATAAAATTATCCTTATCATATATAACGATCTGGGCATCCTCATCGTTTCTTCTTGCCTTTGCCGCAGCTGAAGTTCCAGCAGCTACTGCACCAATTATAACTAATCGCATCTTACATCCTCCTTCGCACTTTTACAGATACAGTCATCTTGCTCCGTTGTTATCAAATCCAAAAACTGCTTAATTGCTTCAACTAATACTACATTATTACTATATCTTATCCATGACCCATCTTTTCTACTCTTTACAAGGCCACAATCAGTTAATATCTTCATATGGTAGGAAAGCGTTGGTTGTGTAATATGAAATGATTCAAGAATTTCACAGGCACAAATTTCACCACATGATAAAATCTCTATAATCTTCAGTCTTGTTTCATCTCCTAGTGCCTTGAAAATGGGTGCATATTCAATTGATAACTCCATTTTAAATCCTCCCAAACATAATTGATATTTTTTCCTTTACATATAACCAAAACAAACATCTTTTTTTAAAATTCTACTCCTATTATTTAAATATAACATTGCAAAATCGTATAGATATTTATCTATGTCTTGATTATACAATTCACATAGACAAATGTCAATGTCTTTTTCTCGATAAATATAAAAGCCCAATACAGATTATTATCACTGTATTGGGCTCTTCGTATTCTCTTAAGTAAAATCATTTGAATATATAGAACATAACATATGTTTCTAATGGATAAATGTAATAATATTAAATCTCTATATCATTAGTCTCTTCTTCACGATTATCTTCATGTCTCTTGCTATTAACAAATGCAATAATTGCTGGAACAACAGATATCGCTATTATAGCAATTACTACAAAAGAAAAATTATCTCTTATAAAAGGTAATCCTCCAAAAAAGTAGCCTGCGCCTAACATTAATGTAACCCACAAAAATCCTCCGATAATATTATAAGTGATGAAATTTGAATACTTCATCTTCCCTATTCCTGCTACAAATGGCACAAAAGTTCTTATTATCGGTATAAATCTTCCTAATACGATAGTAATAGATCCATGTTTTTTGTAAAAGTTCTGTGCTTTGTTAAGATATTCTTTATTTATAAATTTTACACTTTCTTTCTCTAGAATTCCGTTTCCTATCTTTTTACCAATATGATAATTTGCAGTATCACCCAGAACCGCAGCTACAAAAAAGATGATAAATAAAGCAAAAATATTAAGTGACCCAGTAGAAGCGAGTGCTCCAGTGGCAAATAACAAAGAATCCCCAGGTAAAAAAGGAGTTAAAACTAATCCAGTTTCACAAAATATTATTAAAAACAAAAGTCCATATGTCCACATCCCGTAATTTTGTATAATTACATTTAAATATTTATCAAGATGTAATATTGCATTTATAAAAGTTCTTATAAAACTCATTTTTTCTCCATTCATAATTTCAAAGTAGTCTGATACTTCTCGATTTCAGATATTAATATCATAACAAATAATTGTAAATATGCAAATGTTAATTTATAAACATTTTCTAAACAAATTCAATTGTTTAAACAATTCAGAACTATTATCTAAACAAAAACATGGGTAACTACAATATAAATATTGTAATCACTCATGCTCTGTCTATTCTCTCATTATAAATTCAAACGATATCCTGCGCCCCACACGGTTTCTATTATCTGTGGGTTCTTACTGTCTTCTTCAATTTTTTCTCTAATACGATTAATATGTACAGTCACTGTTGCACTGTCCCCAATATAATCGTATCCCCATATTTTTTCAAATAAATACTCTTTTGAAAAAACTATATTAGGGTTCATGGCTAAGAATTTCAATAATTCAAATTCACGGTTTGGAAATTTTATTTCGGATTCTCCTATATAAACTTTCCAATTATTTGCGAAAATTTTCAGGTTTCCAACTACAATCGCACAATCCTTATGACTTACTTGTAAGTGATCTTGGTTATGTGTAAGATTCGTCAACCTTGCATATCTGCTTAAATGAGACTTAACTCTTGCTACTAATTCAGCTGGATCAAAGGGTTTCGCAACATAATCATCGGCGCCTAAACCTAACCCTCTTATTTTATCGATAGACTCAGTCTTTGCTGTTACCATAATTATAGGAATATCAATTTCTTCTCTGATTTCTTTACAAATACAATATCCGTTTTTTCCCGGTAACATCAAATCCAAAATCACTAAATCATAGCTACCTCCTAGCAACAATTTTTTTGCTCTAATTCCATCCGCAACTAGTTCTACCTCATAACCACTAATTTCAAGATAATCTTTTTCTAACATACCAATTTCTTCATCATCTTCTACTATTAAAATTTTTGCCAACTAAAATCCCTCCTTTCTATTTTTCTGGCAGTCGTATATATATACTCAGTCCATTCTGATTTTTTGCTTCTATTGTTCCACAATGTTCTTCTATAATATATCTACAAATGTATAATCCTAATCCGTTTCCATCATTTTTACTATTTCTAGATTCATCTCCACGATAGAATTGTTCAAACAAGAGTGGTAATTTTTCATCCTCAATCCCATGTCCATTATCCGAAATACAGATACACACTTTTGTATCCTCTTTAAAAAGACGTAACTCCAGAATGATATCATCAACGTCCACATATTTTACACTGTTTTCTATAACATTATCAAATACTCTTTTTATTTGTTCCACATCAATAGATACTTTATGCTCAAACCTATCCGGCTCAAATATTAATATGATATTTTTTTGTAATAATTCTTCACTTTTTTCTTTCACATAACTGCTAATCCATTTTGAAAGTTCTATATCCTGTTTATAAAATGGCATGTTTCCTGTATCGAGTTTTGAAAAATAAAATAAATTCTGCAATAATATATCCATTTCACATGCTTTTTTATAGGCAATATTTAAATATTGCTCCTGTTTCTCGGATGTATTTGCTACTCCATCTTTTATTCCTTTAATATAGCCTTTTACTGATGTTAATGGTGTGCGCAAATCATGTGAAATCCCAGAAATCATATCTGTTCTTGCCTTTTCATAAGTCGCATTTTTTTCCATTCCTTCTTTTAAGTGCTTTTGCATATTATTAAAGGTCGAACAAACTTCTTGAAATTCATCAGGATTATCATAAATTATCAGTTCATCCAGATTTCCTTCATTAATACGACTTGCTGCCATCTTTAATTCTTCTACAGGCTTTAAAATTCTCTTAATTAGCATTTTAGTAAAGAATTGGCTGGATAATAATAACCCTACAATTGCAAATAAACAAATCATCAAAAATAGAATAATAAACATTTCAAACATACCACGACCGACACCTAGAAATGCATATTTATCAGGATAATTAACCGCATAAAAATATTTAATATCTCCATTATTATTAATTTTTTCTTTCGCTATGGTGACATTTTCCAAATAGTATAGAACTACTTTATCAGTATCAAATTTCTCATCCGACAATAATCCCTCCAAGCACTCCATTTCACTATGTTTAATATTAGAGTAAAGTTCATTTCCATTATCATCCGTCACATAAAGTTCAAACCCATAGTTGTGTAGAGCGACACTAATAGACGTCCAATCTTTATCCAAGCTTGATGCATTGATTAATATTCCTTGAACCTCATAACTATTTTCTGCCAACTGTACATTTTGACTATTTTCATTTAAATATTTTTCTTTGAATAAGCTGACAATTCCCCAAGCTATGAATAGCAATATAAGCAGAGAGCCAAAAACCATGACTGTATTCGAGATAAATATTCTCTTTTTTATTGTCATTCTATTTTACTCCTATCTAACAGTGATTCACTTTCTCTTTGCTAAATTTATATATATTATTTTAATAATATACTCCTCACATATTTTTAACAACATTATTATACATGATACTGCTAAACTTCTTCCTCTTTGAGCACAAATTGTCTAGGTATAACAATAATAAATTTACTTCCTTTATTTAACTTTGATTCAACCGTAATTGAACCATTTATACTAGTCAAAATTTCATTTGCAACAAATAATCCAATCCCTTCACCAACCATATTCCCACTAATATCAACTTTATAGTATGCATCAAATATTTTTGCTTGATCTTCTTCACAAATACCGGGGCCATTGTCTTCTATCGTTAAAATCAAGTTTTCTGAAGTTAACTGATAATACAAGCGAACGGTTCCATTTGGCTTGGTAAATTTATATGCATTGGTCAATATATTATATATTACTTGGCTTAATTTATATTTATCAGTACTTATCATAACCTTGGGCTGTCCAGTAACCTTTAACGCTATTTTCTTCTTTTCAAACTGCACTTTAAGTCCATTTACGATTTGTTTTATAACCTGACTCATTTCAAATTCTTCAACATGTAGTTCTTCAATTTGCTTTTCAGCATCAATCATACCGCTCATATTTGTAATGATAAACGTAATATTCTCTATTTGATTTTCACATGTTTTAATTTCTTCTGGTGTCATATCAATCACTCCATCTTCGATACCCTCTAAATGCGTTCTTAAAATTGTAAGTGGAGTTCTTGTCTGATGGATCAGTTGATCAATTAGGGCTTTCCTACTTTTTTGTTTAAGTTTTAACCTGGTCTTTGATAATTCCAAGCTTTGTTGTATCACTCTAATTTCTTTTACTTTTGAATGGTAATTTGGAGTATCATTTCCAATGTCAATATTTTGTGCCATATTGGCAGTGTTAATTAAATCTTTGCTCATTTTTTTACTTACAAGTATCCCAATTATGATTGCGAATGTCAGTACAATACCCATAGAATAGAGACTGTTTTTAATTAAGGACGACTGAAACATCCATGCGGCTGTTGAATTTTCAGCAGAACTATATTTCGTTATGTTTATTTGTCCTATAACTTCATTACCATCCAAAATCTCAGCATGATCAACTTCTTCTAACTGACTTTCCTTCATTCTACTCATCATGCCATTCATCATACCCTTGCCACTAACGGTCTGATTATCAGCACTTACATCCGCTATAAGAATACCATTTTGATCATACACTTTAATCCTAGTAATTGGGTCAATCAGATGCGTTTCTAATTCAATTACAATTTGATTAACTGACAAATCCTTTTCCTTTAAAGCAATGGTTGAATATTCAACAATTTCGTCAAAATGTTTTTGATAATTTTCTTTGATATAATCTTTAAAATAGCGATTGGTTAATGTACTTAGAACGAAGGAGTTCACACATACAGAAAAAATAGCTATAAGAATGAGAACTAATAGCCATTGCTTTTTTATTGTCATAACGCTTCACCTCCAAATACATAACCAGCACCATATTTTGTTGTAAGTATTTCTGGGCTTTTGGGATTATTCTCAATTTTTTGTCTGATTCGCTTAATATAACTATCTATATTTCTATCATAGCCTTCATAAGCATCTCCATATGCAAGATTGATCAGTTGTTCTCTTGTTAAGACTTGCCCCTTGTTTTTAAATAAGACCAATAACAACTTATACTCTGCAGAAGTGATTGGGATTTCTTTTTCACCCTTGATAAGTTTCATACTCTTTGTATAGAGACTTAAATCTACACATTTATATATTATTTCATCTGATTCATGATAAATTCTCTTAAGAAATACTTGAATACGTTTCATGAGTTCTCTAGGGCTAAATGGTTTAATTACATAATCATCTGCTCCTATTTCAAAGCCTTTTAATCGGTCAATCTCTTCTTGTTTTGCAGTAACCATAATCACAGGAATCTCAGAGATCTTTCTTATTTCCTTTAATACATCAAATCCACTAATTCCAGGGAGCATAATATCTAAAAGAACGAGGTGAAAATCCTGTTTATTGAAATAATCTAGTGCTTCAAAACCATTATTAGCGACACAAACACTGTAGCCTTCTTTCGCTAAGTATTTTGATACAATATCACTAATCTCTCTCTGATCTTCTACCACCAATATTCTATAAACCATCATTGCACCTCGTCCATTAAAATCTATAACCTATTTTGTAAATACTAAGTATTATTTTCTAAATACTATTTTCTAAGTATTACTTTCTATTTATTACTTTCTATTTATTACTTTCTATTTATTACTTTCTATTTATTACTTCCTTTCGTTTCAAGTACTCTTCTTCAGATATCTCACCCTGAACATATTTCATTTTTAATACCTCAAATACAGAACTTTGCGATACCTTCTTATTTCTATTATGAACGAAAATATAAATAAGTAAAGAAATAATCAAAAGTACTGCTATCGCAACTAGCATACCCCATCCATTATTCATAAACCCATATCCAAAACATCTAGCATTCTCACTAAATCCACTTCCAGTATATCCTCTTCCATACATCATAATTAATTCCTCCGATTATCTGTCAATTGTCATTTTCATCTTATTATAAGTTGCTTCATCAATTTCACCATTTACATAGCGTTCTTTCAAAACGTCTTCTGGCCTTTTACTGTTATTACATCTTACTTTTTCTAACTTACCATTATTCATAAAATAGTATATTCCAAGACCAATGAGTAGCCATCCAAATATCATCATCTTTAACACCTCCTAATTTTTTTGTTACTATTAATATAATCTGGAAATGTGGCACAAATATGATTGAACTTTAACTATGGTAACTCTTTTTCGAATTCACATAGAAGCTTTGTAAGTTTTTCATTGTCGGCACTTGTACCATGGAATCCAAAGCTGAATGTGATTCGATCGTCAAAAGTGGATAGGGACAATTGTATGAGTGGACAATATTTTATAGAGCCGGAGATAAATGCATTTGTGACTTTGATTTTGCCAAAAACAAGCCGTTCTTTATCAATAATTCCAATATTACTCATAGCAAGTGGTGGGAAGCAATTAGATTCCATTACTTTGCGTTTGAATATTTTATATGGCAATATGCGAAATACGATTTCTAATTTCATTATAAGATTTAAGCAATTTAGTTTGCCTTTTTCTTCATCCATCACTTTTTTTACCATTTTCAATGTATCTTCAAAATTAGTTCCTATATGATCACCGATATCACACATCAATGTGGATGTTAGATTACAAAATCCCACCGATTCTTTTTTTGTAATATATTTCCTAAGATTAACAACACATTGAATCGCTGGCACCTGCATATTCAAATTTTTAAATAATGTTCTGATATATGCCGTTAATAAAACATCGTTAATTGATGCGCCTTTACTTTTCGCATAAATCTTAATCATTTTAAATTTTGCTTGCGTAATCGTATGAGAAACAAGAAATGGAGCATTCGCATCTCCTTCTAATTCATAGGCAGTTGTCATTTTGTTTCTCTTCAAATCATATCTGTTAGATAGAATCCTTAGTTTATCTTTCATATTAAAAGCCTGAAGCACTTGCCAAGTATTTCGGCATCTCATATCGATACCTACTTTATCGATACCCGCAATATTGCTACTAACCTTATAACCTAGTTCTGTTTCAAGCTGCGAATAAATAGAGCTCAGTCGATAGATTATGTCTCTATACCCTTCTCCATCACATAGCATATGATTAATATTGATGCATAACGTATCCTCTTTTTGTGTTCTAATAATATGTATTCTTAATTGAGGTTCACTAAATTCATCGATCTTGGGCCCGAAGACTTTCTGAATATCTTCATTCCTATTTTGCGTTTTCTTCATAAACACAATATCTTCTCCCGTAAATCCAGCTTCTTCCCAGAAGGGATGACTCCCTCTTTCCGAAAATTTGCATCCGATTAATGGGAACTCATTAATCAATAAATTCAACGTTTTTTTTAATCTATCTATAGCAATAAACGAGTCAAACTTGATTAGAAAATGAATTTGATGATCCATTGAATTTGCAAATATATACTGCATGATATCCCATATTTCAGCCCGATATCTTCGTTTTATTTGTGTTTTCATGGTATTTCCTTTATTCGATTACTTATATTATATTATCAGTTCAATTCTAAAATATGCATTGTATATTTTTATAAAAGTTTATGATAATATTAATCAAATCTGAGTGTCTGCATAATCTAAACGTCTGTATAATTTAAGTGTTTGTATAATCTAAGTGTTTGTATAATCTAGTTATTTGAATGTTCTAGATGCTTGTATGATTTACGCCTTTTCACGCTCTTGTCTTTATAATTATCTGACAGAATACTGATATTACCATCTACCTCTAATACTGCTAAATCCACATCCTTTATCTCTGACACGCCATGTTCTCTGACCGCTTCTTGTATTTCATTTATGCTCATTCTCGCTCTTTTTAAGTTCTTCTCATTTAATACGCCATTATATATCAGCATAATCTCTTGTCCTTGTATTAAATTACTAAGTTTCGAAAAACGATACATGAGCTGTTTCAGTATGAAATTAACAACAAATAAGGTAGCAGCAGCCACCAATCCACCGACCAGCGATGTGTTTTGCCCCACCATTGCATTCTGTACGGCATTGCTAATTAATAAGATGAAAACAAGATCAATCACAGACAACTGGGCCAATTCTTTTCTGCCCGATATGCGAATGGCAAAAATAATAAAAAAATATACAGCTGATGAACTAATAATGATATTTATGTACTCATTTGCAAACATATAATCCTCCAATTATTAATTTTCTTTATTATATCACTTCTCCTATTTAACTTGTTCTATTTATATATAATAGGTATATTTAGAAATCACTACTTATAAATTCTTTTTTTTTCTTGCAAAGAACCTTACACTAAATATAATCCCTCTGAAATACCAATCAATAAACATTCCAATCCATAAACCTAATACACCCATTTTAAATACAATTGCCAATATATAGCTACTAATTACTCTAAATATCCACATGGACACAATGCTTACAGTCATTGTGAATTTAGCATCCCCCATTGCTCTTAATGCATTAGGAAGTGTAAAACTAAGTGGCCATATTACAATCGAAGCAACTGAAAAACACCTTAATATTAATACAGCTGTATTTGTTGCATCAACACTTAAAGAAAACAATGATACAATTTCTTTCGCAAATATGAATAAGATAAACTTACATAGCCAATCACCTAAATATGCATATTTTAATAATTTCCTTGTATATTTATATACTTGTTCATATTCACCGGCACCTCTACACTGACCTACGACAGTAATTAATGCAAGTCCAATAGCAACCCCAGGGATATTAGGAAAATCTATTATTGTATATCCAACTGCATTTGCAGCTATCGCATCTGTGCCAAGAACAGCTATCATACTCACTACAGCCAACTTTCCAATCTGAAACATACCATTTTCAATTCCACTAGGAACAGCTATATTTAGAATCTTTTTAATTAAATCTATTTTAGGCCTAAACACTCTTATACCCTTTATTTGTATTGGATTTTTGGGCGAGCATACTAAATATGATATTATTATGCCACTTAGAGCTCTACTGATAAGTGATGCTGTTGCAACCCCTAACACTTCAAGGTGAAACAAAAAAACAAACATCATATTAAGGCACAAATTTATTATATTCATTAAAAAACTTAACTGCATACTTATTTTACTATTTCCACTACTTCTAAAAATTGCAGCACCCGCATTATATATTCCAAGAAAAGGATATGATAACGCTGAAATAACCAAAAAAGTCTGTGCAGATTTCATAACATCATTATCTATGTTTCCAAAGATTAATGAAATTAAAGCCTTATTTCCGATGATACAAATCAGCATCATTAAAACAGAAAATATTAGCATTATTATCTCAAGCTGTGCGCATACTTTTTTTGCGGTTTCTTCGTCTTTTTTACCAAAGTAAAGACTGCATACCGCAATCCCGCCCATTGAAAATCCTGCCATTATTTGAATAATAAGCCTATTAATATTTTCGATTAAAGCTACACCAGTCAAAGCTGACTGGCTTACAGTTGAAATCACAAGCATGTCAACTATTCCTATTGTAACTGCCAGTATCTGTTCTATGATTATTGGCAGTATCAATTTTTTCAAATATGTATTATCAAATATTTTACTAATATCCAATCATTTATTTCGTATATTATATTGTTTTAAAAAAAATAATGAAGTTTCTATATTTTTTCATTATAAATTCGATATATGGATATTATCATGTTATTACATCAAACGTCAAATTATCAAAAAATCAATGAATTCTTTTCTACAATATAAATAATTCATGATTGAATTGATTTTTTACAATTGTAATATTTTGGAAATATTATTAAATTATATGATTTTTAAAGCTATTTTTTGTATATTATAAGGATATTACTCTACTATTGTAAATTTTAATTTAAAATACAGTTATTTTGATTTGTTTTGTTAATATTGTATATTTTTTAACAATCTTTATATTAATTTTTAGTTGATATTGTACAAACTGTGTTATATAATAAAAGAATATTCGAAAAATTTTACTAGGAGGTATTATAACAATGGAAGTAATGTATTTCGTTGCAGCGGGGTCAACGCTAGCACTTATTTTTGCTTTTTGTATGTTCTTACGCGTTAAAAAGCAACCAGAGGGTACAGCAGAGATGATTCATATTTCTGAAGCCGTACGAAAAGGCGCTAACGCATATCTGAAACGTCAGTATTCTGGCGTAGCGATATTTTTCGCAGTAGTTTTTGTTATTTTGTTTGGTATGGCAATAGGAGGATACTTAAGCTTTTTCACTCCTTTTGCATTTTTAACAGGTGGTTTCTTTTCAGGACTGTCAGGCTTCATTGGTATGCGTACTGCTACCATGGCTAACAGTAGAACTGCTCAAGGAGCTTCACTTAGCTTGAATAAGGGACTTAAAGTTGCCTTTTCAGCTGGTTCTGTTATGGGATTTACAGTAGTTGGACTTGGACTTCTTGATCTTTCAATATGGTTCTTTATATTGAATGCAGTTTTCCCAGGTGATATTTCATCAATCACAACTAATATGCTAACATTTGGTATGGGTGCATCTAGTATGGCATTATTTGCTAGAGTTGGTGGTGGTATATTCACTAAGGCTGCTGATGTAGGCGCTGATCTTGTTGGTAAAGTTGAAGCTGGAATTCCAGAAGATGATCCACGTAATCCAGCTGTTATTGCTGATAACGTAGGTGATAATGTAGGTGATGTAGCTGGAATGGGTGCTGATCTTTATGAATCATATGTTGGTTCTATTGTATCAACCGGAGCTCTTGCTGTTGCTGCAGGATATGGAATGGCTGGTGTTTCTGTTCCAATGATGATAGCCGCACTTGGAGTACTTGCATCAATAATTGGTACATTTTTTGTCAAAACAAAAGAAGGTGCTTCACAAAAGAATCTTCTCAAGGCTCTTAGAACAGGTACTTATATTAGTGCCGCAATTATTATAGTTGCTTCCTATTTTGTAATCAGGATTTTACTTCCTGATCATATGGGACTTTATGGAGCTATTATTTCAGGATTGGTTGCGGGTGTTTTAATTGGAGCTGTTACAGAATATTTCACATCTGATACATATAAGCCAACACAAAAATTGGCTGATTCAAGTGAAACTGGCGCTGCAACAGTAATTATCAGCGGTCTTTCACTTGGTATGCTTTCAACAGTTGCCCCAGTTTTAATCGTTGCTACTTCTATTCTTGCAAGTTACTATTGTGCAGGTGGTGCAGGTGATTTCAATCTTGGTCTTTATGGAATTGGTTTATCTGCTGTTGGAATGTTATCGACTTTAGGTATTACATTAGCAACAGATGCATATGGTCCAATCGCTGATAATGCTGGTGGCATTGCTGAGATGACACATATGGATGCGAATGTAAGAGAAAGAACTGATGCATTGGATTCTCTAGGAAATACAACAGCTGCTACTGGAAAAGGCTTTGCAATTGGTTCAGCAGCCTTAACCGCACTTGCATTAGTTGCTTCTTATATTGATAAAGTAAAAGGTATCGAAGGTGGTTTTAATTTTGATTTATCAATTACGAATCCAATCGTACTTGTTGGTCTTTTAATTGGTGGTATGTTACCATTCCTATTTGCTGCACTTACTATGGATGCAGTAGGTATTGCTGCTCAGGCAATTGTAATTGAAGTTAGACGTCAGTTTAAGTCAATTGTTGGGATTATGGAAGGCACAACAGAACCAGATTATGCTGCTTGTGTTGATATGTGTACAAGATCTGCTCAAAAGCTAATGGTTGCACCAACTTTAGTCGCTGTCATTGTCCCTATTGTTGTTGGACTTCTTATAGGGCCAGCCGGTGTTGTAGGTCTTCTAACAGGAAACTTAATTACAGGTTTTGTTCTTGCTATTATGATGGCTAATGCAGGTGGTGCTTGGGATAATGCCAAGAAATATGTTGAAGGCGGCGCACATGGTGGTAAAGGAAGTGCACAGCACAAAGCAACAGTTGTTGGCGATACAGTTGGTGATCCTTTCAAAGATACTTCAGGACCATCAATCAATATTCTAATCAAACTTACTTCAATGGTTTCTATTGTTTTTGCAGGACTTATTGTAGCGTTCCATTTATTATAATTTAGATTACACACTATTTTAAAATATTATATTAGTAATTATTAAGGAGACTTGCTCAATCTGTGATTTCACATACTGAGCAAGTCTCCTTTCTTTTGTTTATAGATGCTAATTTGTCACTGTATCCATCCCAACTTTATCCATCTTCACAAATGAAAGAACTTCTATATAATAAAATATTCCACTCGGATCTTCTCCCTGTCGTAGAATTCCTTTTACATTAATCCAATCCTTAGCAGATTTCAATAAAGATAAATCCTCCTGAGTATAAAATTCAAAACTTACATATCCACCATTACAATAAGGACATGTTGGTCCATATCTTCCGATAAATGTATATGGAGCATAATCATCAATATAATATCCTTCAATTTCAACTGTTTTTCCAACGTATTGATCAAAGTTCATATACCAGTCATTAATCTGTGTTGTATAGAGATTATTTCCAACAACAATATCCACATGTCCATCAAAGTTTTTCTTATCTTTTTCGATATCACAATGATAGCCAGACTTATCAGATGCATCTGATGCATCTGAAGTGCCATTCGTTAGCGTTGCAGATTCTGATGTTCCTTTTGTTGCTTCTCCAGTATCATTTGATACAGTTGTTGCAGTATCTTGAGTCTTCATTCTATTATTCAAAGTTGCACTCTGCTGTTTGCTACAACCTGTAGTTCCTAATACCAAGGTAACTATGCCAATTAATAAAAACAGTATATATTCTTTTCTACTATTCATTTCTTATCTACCTCGCCTTTATTTTCTCAACTAAATTAAACAATATAAACATAATAACATCTGCAATTACTATACTTGCACCTGTCGGAGTAGAATGCATATAAGAAAAATAAATCCCTACTACAAAACCGACTACCGAAAACATTGCGGAACAAATAATAACTGAACGAAAATGCTTACAAATCCTCATTGAAGATAGTGCAGGGAATATAATCAAACTAGAAATCAATAATGTTCCCATCATTCGCATTCCTAAAACCACTGTAATTGCCGTTAATAGTGCTATCAGCATATTATAAAGATTGCTTCGAGTTCCTGTTGCTTTTGCAAAGGTCTCGTCAAATGTAACTGCAAATATTTTATTATAGAATAATAAATACAAGATCAGAACCACTATGGACAATACAATCGAAAGTCTTACATCGGCTTTATTCATAGAAAGAATGCTACCAAACATATAATTGCAGACATCAGTATTCATACCGCTAGTAAGCGATATTGTCATTACACCTACTGCAAGTGCTCCGCTACAAAGAAGAGCCGTTGCTGCATCACCTTTCAATTTACTATTTTCATTCATACGCAATAAGAGAAATGCAGCAATTACACAAACCGGAATTGAAACTGTTAGCGGCGCTACATTCATTGCATAAGCAACTGCCAATGCTGCAAAACCAACATGTGACAGACCATCACCTATCATCGAGTATCTTTTTAATACCATACTTACACCTAATAGCGATGCACATAAAGATACAAGGATACCCACTACCAATGCATTTACCAGGAATGGGTAGGATAACATCTGTTGAAAGGTATTAATCATTTTTACCACCCCCAATAAAGTGTATGCCTATTTCACTCTTCATATAATCTTCCTTTTTTCCAAAGAAAAGCTGCGTATTTCCCAAATGTAGAATATGACTTCCATACGTAATTGCACCTTGAATGTCATGGGACACCATAATTATTGTTCTTTTTTCTTCTTGATTAATTCTTGCTATAACGCGGTATAATTCTCCCGCCATAATTGGATCGAGACCAGTAATGGGTTCATCCAACACTAGAAGCTCTTTACTGGCGCATAAGGCTCTTGCCAATAACACTCTTTGCTGTTGTCCACCTGATAATTCTCTGTAGCACCTATTTTTCAGATCCTCAATTCCAAGAAGTTTTAATTGCTTCATAACGTCTTGTTTATCGATTCGTTTATAGAAGGGTAATATACCCAAGCTATTTAGGCGTCCAGAAAGTACCACTTCATATACACTTGCCGGAAAATCTCTCTGTGCTATAGTCTGTTGCGGTAAATAACCGATTTGATTCGCTTTTAACCCATCGACTATAAGAATTTTTCCTATAGAGGGGCTTTTCAAACGTAATATCCCCTTTATCAGAGTGCTTTTACCTGCACCATTTTCTCCTACAACGCATAGGTAATCTCCTCTTTGTACGGTGAAATTCAAATCAGTTAATGCAATTTTTCCTTCATATGCAAAAGTAACATTCTTACAGTCAATTAAGTTCATATTAGTTTAAAGCCTCCTTTAATACCGTAACATTATGCTCCATCAAATCAAGGTAAGTTACTCCAGCTGCAAAATCATCTTTGCTTACATTATGGACAGCATTTAGAAGTTCCTTTTTTGCTCCTGTTGCACTGCATATAGAATCGCACATTAACTCATTTGAAAGTTCAATATGAAATATAACCGGTATTTTATCTGCCTTTATTTTGTCAATCAAAAATGCTACTGTTGATGCACTCGCTTCCGTATCTGTAGAACATCCTGGAAATGCTGCATAATATGTCAGTCCATAAGCATCTACAAAATAGCGAAATGGGAATCGATCCCCTACTATGATTTCTTTTCTAACTGCATGATCTACAACATCCTGAAATTCACCATCTAATTTTTCTAATTGCTTTATATACTGTTCTGTATTTGCCTTATAATCTTGTGAATTTACAGAATCAACTTTACAAAGTTCATCGCAAAGTTTCTGGGCAATTAATATTGCATTTTTTGGTGAAGTCCATACATGTTCATCCATTTCTGGTTCATCCGTATCTTTTTCTTCCTCTGCAACCATGCCTTCAACAGCTTCTTCTTCTACTAGACTTACACAATCCATCAATGTAACAATATTCATATTACTTTGATCCATTGAATCTAATATGCCGGAAACCCACGCATCTGAATCACCACCCACATATACAAATAGGTCTGCATTCTGTACATTCAATACATCCTTTGGTGTAGGCTCATAACTATGCGTTTCTGCTCCTGGCTTTAACAACATTGTCAAATTAATATGGTCACCTGCAATCTGACGTAAGAAATCATATTCTGGAAAAATTGTTGCTACAACATTTATCTTCCCATTTTCATTTTTCGTTGAATTAACGTTTGTACCGCATGCATATAAAGCTGCCATCATAACAACAACGGCAAATAATAAAAATATATTTCTATATAATTTTTTCATGATTAAATTCTCCAATTTCTATGCTTGTGTCAGTTTTTATGATTCTGTTATTTTTCAACAATTTCATATTTCTAGCACGATTTTTTACCAAAAAAGGAATGCAAAAATACAAGATACCTTTCATACGTATCTGCATCATTCATTCTCTTTTAGATCAATTCACATGAAATTGTCTTTTCAAACATCCATTCTTACTTTCATTTCAACTGGAGTACTAAATAGATTTACTTGATTTGCTATAGATGTAGTTTCTGTAAAAAAACATACAAAAACAATAAGAAGCATGACTGGTGGTACTGCAGAACCAAACTGCTGTATCATCGACTCAGCTATCTGGATTTCTGCACAAATTGGGCAGTTTTTTCCATTACAATTATGATGAATGTTATTTATAATAAAAAGTTCTGCGTAAAAAATCACAAAAAGGGCAAGAATTGCTAGGCACAATGCAATTTTGTTTTTTAAATTATTCTTGTACATACGTTCTCCTCCATTTTCATGATCTATTTACTTTCTACTTACTTACTTACTTACTTACTTACTTACTTACTTACTTACTTTATAAATTTCATTTTCTAAACATTCTGGACATTCTCCAATAAATTCAAGATTATGACCTGATATATGAAATCCAGTTTTTTTCTCCAGATTTACAGTCATTTCTTCCAATGGACAACTGTCAAGTAGGATTCTTTTTCTGCATTCGGAGCATACGAGATAATTACTATGTTTATGATTATTTAATTGATAATAAGATATTCCATCGTCCTCAATATTTTTTAATGTGATCAATTTCTGGGTAAGCGTCGAAAGTGTCCTATAAACCGTTGAAAAATTAAGCTCATCCTGATGTCTGACATTAATAAATATTTCTTCTGCACTCATTGGTTCCAGTGCTCTTTCTAAAATATCTAAAATTAATTTTCTGCTTTTTGTACTTTTCAATCCATTTTCTTTCAGTATAACATCAATCTGGCTCAATGGTCTTCCTCCTAGCTCCATATATATATACATAAACATTTTAAATACTACTATTTTAAAAATATAATAAGGCTCATAATTTATAAATCTTTCAATTTACAAATTATAAACCCAATTATATTTTTTGTAAACAGTTAATGCAAATCATTTGCATTAACTGTTTATATATATTATTTAATTTTACATTTATTTTAATACAAAATATATTACAATTCTATTTCTTTACTTTACTTTACTTTACTTTACCAATTATCGTTGCATTAAGAATGACTGCCACAACTATGTTCACCACCATTATGTTCCTCATTATCATGATGTTTACATACAACCTCAGGATTATACTCTAACGTGTTTGTAAGCAAATTCTCAACTGACAAATCTGCCTCACCATTAGCGCCACCATACAATTTAATTCCTGCCTCCTCTAACGATTCCTTTGCTCCACCACCAATGCCGCCACAAATCAAAGTATCAACATTTTGTGTTTTTAAAAACCCAGCCAATGATTCATGACCATTTCCCATAGTATCGATAACCTGTGAAGAAATCACCTTATTATCTACAACCTCATAAATTTTAAATTGTTCGGTATGACCGAAATGTTGAAAAATTTGTCCATTTTCATAAGTTACTGCTATTCTCATTTTTTCATTCTCCTTTATATGATTTTTCATTTTCAGTGCTACATCACCAAATAAATCAATGCATGATTCATTTGCCAATCTACCTTTTCTACAGCATTCTCTATTATGCTCACATAACTTGAATTCGCCTCCGGAAACCATTAATTTTTTTCCATTTATTAAGGCGTCCGCCATTTTATAACGAGCCAATCCGTAAATGCTTGTAATGGTTGTTCTTGAAACAAACATCTGCGTAGCACACTGCTCTTGCGTTAACTTTTCAAAATCAATTAGTCTGATTACTTCATATTCATCTACATTCAGTTTCACAAAATCATCCATGTTTTTATTTTCACCAATTGGCTCAAATCCAACATTTTGTGGCATAGAACAAATTCTCCTATATTTTCGTGGCCTTGGCATATGCTTGTCTCCATTTCTGAAACAGATTAGTAATCTCAACTTTATTTCTGACTTATGTAAATAATCATACACCATTTCCGACATATGTCAATAACTCAGACTCTTATTATTTCATAATTAAGCTTTTAATATTTCATATATTTTGTTATAGTTCTCAGAAAAAACACTACCTTTATTCCAGATAAACGAAAAATCATGCGACACATGGAAATCGTTCAATATTATTCGTCTTAAAAAGCCACTTTCCAATTCATTTCTGACTGCCGCTTCATATAAAAAAGTAATGCCACAACCAGCTAGCACCATCGACTTAATGGCATTCATTCCTCCAATTTCAACTACACAACTAAAATCTCCTATAACCAAATTCCTAGTCTCTAGATTTTCCTCAAAAATTTTTCTTGTTCCAGATCCATTTTCTCTTACAATAATCCGTTCTAATAACAGATCCTTTAAATTCTTAGGTTTTTTCACAAAGCAATAATCTTTACTACACACTGGTATATATTTTTCATGCGAATACATTAGATAATCATACTGATCCTTTGCAAAATTCCCCTCGACAATTGCGAAATCTATTTCACCAAGACGGAGCTTCTCTAACAGTTCACTTGTATTTCCTATAATCATTCGAACTTCAGTATCTGGATATAAATCTAAATATATTTTCAAATGTGCTGGCATTACAAATTCACCTATAGTCAAAGTTGCTCCAAATAATAATCTTGTTTTTCTTTGATTTAAATCAAGAATACTTTCCTTCAAATAAAGGTCATCATGTTTCATTGTGACCGCCGCTTGATACAAAGCATTTCCAGCATTGGTTAGATTCATTTTTTTCCCTTCATATACAAACAACTTTGCACAATAAAAATCTTCCAGGTAATGGATATGTTGGGATACCGCCGGTTGTGTAATGTGAAGTACCTCCGCAGCTTTTGTGAAATTCATCAATCTACATACAGTTAAAAAAGTATCAATTCTAAAATCCATCATAATTAAATATGTTCCTTTCATTAGATATCTACTTAACTTAATAATAAAAATTATATAGCAGTTATACGACTTTTAATGTAACTGTTACAGAAACTATAAATTGACTATAACATAAATTTATAGAACTATAAATAATCATAATTATATTTTATCATAAATCTATGATACCATAAATATTGAAACTAATGTTCGTTATAAATGTATGTAATGAATGTTGTTAAAAATAAAAGGAGTAAAAAAAAATGAAATTCATAAAAAAGAATTGGCCAGGGTTATTAATCTGTCTAATCATTGCAATTCCATCATGGTTACTCGGAATAATATTCCCCATTATAGGTGGCCCTGTAATTGCAATTTTACTTGGCATGATTATTACCATCTTCATCAAAAACAAAAGCAAATTTGAATCTGGCATCAAATTCACCTCAAAAAAAATCTTACAGTATGCAGTCATCCTACTAGGTTTTGGTTTAAATCTTTCTGTAATACTAAAAACAGGAAAACAGTCGCTTCCTATTATTATTGGTACTATAACTACTTCGCTTATTATTTCATTTGTACTGCATAAAGCAATGCATATTCCATCAAAGATTTCTACCTTAGTAGGTGTAGGTTCTTCGATTTGTGGTGGTTCCGCAATCGCAGCCACTGCTCCGGTTATAGATGCAGATGATGAGGAAGTTGCACAAGCCATCTCTGTTATCTTCTTCTTTAATATACTTGCTGCTGTCTTGTTTCCAGCCTTTGGCGCCTGGCTTGGTTTCTCCAAAACTTCCGGGGAACCCTTTGGTATCTTTGCCGGAACCGCAATCAATGATACTTCATCCGTAACTGCCGCAGCTTCTACCTGGGATAGTATGTATAATCTATCTTCAGCTACATTAGATAAGGCAGTTACAGTGAAATTAACAAGAACTTTAGCCATAATTCCTATTACGCTTGTGCTTACATTCATTCGTACACGAAAAAGTAAAATTACAGATGGAGTCAAAATTGATTTCAAAAAAAGTTTTCCAATATTTATCCTATATTTTTTAATTGCATCTATTATTACCACTATAGCTACGGGCGTTGGTGTTCCTTCTTATATATTTGCGCCATTCAAGGATCTTAGTAAATTCTTCATCATCTTATCAATGGCAGCTATCGGTCTTAATACAGATATTATAAAGCTAGTAAAAACAGGTGGAAAATCAATTTTTATGGGGTTTTGTTGTTGGATTGGAATCACTACAGTAAGCCTATTAATGCAACATTTTCTTGGAATTTGGTAAATACTCTTTTATATGATTGTTCTCCCTTCAAATATAATAAGATTATGAGGACAAAAAATAAAAAAATCTTTTTTTCTAATTGTTATAAAACAATCATAAGCTATTATAGAATATAAAAAAAGGCTAAATATGAAAGAATGGACTTTACAGATTGTAAATAATTATGGATATTGGGGGATTTATTTACTTACCGCCCTAGAAAGTATTTTTCCGATTATTCCCGCGGAATTTATCTTAACATTAGGCGGGTACATGACTACTTTTACCAGACTGTCTAAATATGGAGTTATAATATTTGCAACGCTAGGTGAACTAACCGGTGCTATCATTCTATATTCCGTGGGGCGCTTTTTCACACCAGATAGATTACAAAAGTTTGCTGAAGGTAAGATTGCTCATATAATAGGTTTCAAAAAAGAGGATATATATAAATCGAAAGATTGGTTTTTACATAAAGGAAAATATTCTGTCTTATTTGGTAGATGTATTCCTATTCTGGGAAGTCTGATTTCAATTCCTGCTGGAATGGCCCAAATGAACTTATTGTTATTTTTAGTGCTTACATTAATTGGAATCACAATATGGAATACAGTTTTAGTAACCTTTGGAGTGACTATAAAAGCATCAATAGAAATTATCACAAATAATATAAGTCCTTTTTCATATATTCTAGCCTGTGCTTTTATCATATGCTTTATTTTTATGGGAATATATTTAATATATAATAAGCATTTCAAAAAAGACAATTGATTATAATATTATAATATACATTATATTTTAAAAACACCAAGAAGTAGCAAAACAATACTACGACAAATAATAATAATAATATTTTGCTATTTTGTACAGAAAGGATTATATAACAAATATGAGTGCAGAGATTAGTAATTTGGCTCTATCCATTACTTTGGCAGAAGCAATTTCACAAGGAAAAACGCAAATTGAATTAGCAGAAATAGCATCATTTTTTTCATCTTTGGGTTCTAATATTAATTTGATTATTCAATCCCGTAATGTTGCATTAGCAAAATCAGGTGCTAATCTTGGTGTCCTTCCTGAAATAGAGGAAAGTTAGATAAAAAAACCACTATTATTATTTTATTTCCATTTCTTTTAAAGGGCCGTTTGTTTTATTGAATGAAGTATATACAAAATAGATTATAATATTTCATATAATATAGTAGTATATAATACTATGTTTTCATGGTTTTTTAAGTTATAATAGTATTATAATTTCAATGTTTTAAACAGATACAAACCTGATGCGTTTTGAAATACGAAAGGATATACCGATGTCTAATACAAAAACTTATAGCGAGCAACAAAACATTATTCACACAAAAAAATTAAATGAACTATTAAATATATTACCGGAATTTTGCAAGGATTTTTTTGCGAGTATCGAATATACAAAAGCTCCTAGAACAAAGGTTGCTTATGCGATGGATTTAAAAGGCTTTTTTGAATATTTAATTACTGCGAATCCCACATTTTCAAATTATTCCATTAAAAGTTTTAAATTAAATGGGGAGATAGATTTGCTTGACTCAAATGATTTATTAGAATATTTGCGTCATGTAAAATTATACAATAAGAATGGGAAAGAGGTAACTAATTCAGAGCGTGCTGCCAAACGAAAATTATCTACGCTTCGCTCTTTCTATGGATATTTTCATAGAACAAAAAAAATAAAGTACAACCCTTCCCTTCAAGTAGATATGCCTACGATTCACGATAAGACAATAACACGACTTGAAGTGAATGAAGTATCCGAATTGCTTGATAACGTTGAATCTGGGGATAAGTTATCAAAAGGCCAACTACTACGCCATGATAAGCTTAAAACTCGTGATTTAGCTCTTCTTTCGCTTATGCTCGGTACTGGTATTCGTGTATCCGAATGTGTTGGCTTAGATATTAATGATGTTGATTTCGATAACGATAGAATAAAAGTGGTACGCAAAGGTGGTACAGAGGCTTTTGTATATTTTGGAGATGAAGTCCATGAAATATTAGTGATTTTTATGGAGGAACGAAAAAATCTTGTACCGCTTGATGGTTATGAAAATGCGCTGTTTATTTCCGCAAAAAAGCAGCGTCTATGTGTACGATCCGTTGAAAATCTAGTAAAAAAATATGCTTTAACAGTTACTACTGTAAAACATATTACACCACATAAATTAAGAAGTACCTATGGAACGAATTTATATCAAGCAAGCAAAGATATTTACCTTGTTGCCGATGTACTCGGTCACAAAGATGTTAACACAACAAGAAGACATTATGCTGAAATTGTTGACGAGAATAAGCGTAAGGCTCGGAATGAAGTTAAGTTGCGTAGGGATTAAAATATATTAAAATCCCCCGGCGCCCAAATTTAAAAACAGCTAAAAAATGTACATAATCAATAAAAAGCTGGTGTACAACAAATCTCTAAAAAGCAAAAAAATGTACATAATTCTAAATATAATATTGGCTCTGCTCAAATATGTTTTTTTTGCAGAGCCAATATTTTCTCATTTTATATATTGTTTTGTAATAAAGAAAAGTTGTTAATAACTTATTTATAATCAACGACTTTGAATTTAGTATCTATGAATATTGTTATATTCCATTCAATTTGAACTTTTTTAATTTCTTATAATAACTATATTCTGTTAAATTAATATCTATTCTACATGATATTTAACATAAAGAATACTATGTTGCTGATTCACCCACCTGCAATCTCTGAGAATTGTATATAATTATTATATATCTTATCCATCTTATCATCACTTATTGGTAAGCCAATAATACAACCAAAGGTAATCGGCTCATAATATGTTATATTATCTAATGTATAAGAAATATAGGGTCTAATAAATAATAGGTCAACGGGCAGTCTATTCATGTCAATTTCTAGTTTAAAATCAATAATATCATTAGGGTCAACATCGATATTATTTAAATTCTTTATATAATTATTATTAATACTATATTGCGAGTTTTCTAAAATAATATCTGGACTATTCAAGTTTATTTCATTAAATTTAAATTTATTTTCAGAAATGTTTTTCAAGTCGAAATCAAGTTTATTATATGATGCTATATAACTCTCTTTAGAATTCACTATAAAATTCGAAGCTTTTTTAAGGTATGAATTTAACAGAAATTTTTCAAATTTAAATTCAACAACAGTACCATTATTATATAATATTTTCAAACCTTTTATATCACTAACTCCTTCTTTTATAATTTTTAATTTTAAGCTAATATTATTTAATTTTATATCTTTATATTTATTTCCATCTTTTATATCCCATTTAGATATTTCCATATTTTCAGAATTAATTAAAGATACATCTTCAATTAAACTATTAGGGTCTAAATTCTGATTACATACAAAAATTGTTGGTAACGAAATTTCTTCATTAACATAACCGGATAATAAAATTTCAGTTGATATAAATTGTATTTTATTATATATAATATTGTATTTTTTTGTTTTAGGGATAATATTAATAATATAATTGAAATAAAAATAATCAGGAAAATTATAAGCACAATAATTTTATCTTTTTTCATATATGCAGTCTTTCTAGAACTAAGTTAACATATATAATCAAACTAATCAAAAAATTATATTTAATGTAGTATGTATTTAAGTAAGTAATTCGTATGTGTATTAAATCAAAAACATTAAGAAAGTACAGCAAAATGGGGGTAAAATAATGAGAAAAAAATTTAGAATAATTGTCTTTGTAATTGTAGTATTCCTTATTACATCATGCACAAAACAACAAGAGAAAAACGAAATCTATTCTTTTAGTGGTAAAAATGAAACTGTAACGATAAATAATGGCTTAATTATTGTAACTAATGATTCAGAAAAATTTATTGGTGGAGATTTGACTTTTAATGGCGAAGAACCATCAGATGTAAAATACAGTGCTACAAAATTCTTTTTTTACAAGGATGGGGTTGAAAATATTATTTTAAATAATATTGTAAGCATTGAAACCACTACTAAAGGTACACCTAAAGGTACAAATATTCAACAAGATATGGGATCAATCAGTTCAAAAGACTTATTTTATGGTGATAATTTGGAGCAAATAAAGAAATCATTAAATTTTTCAGTAAGTGGAATTCTCATGAATGGGGAAAAATTTGAATATAATTTAGTTCTTGATGTAAAAAAAACTTATTAAACTAATATCAGTATAAGCATGTATATATCAACATTATATTCTGTCAGAGCCTAAAATTATAATAGAGTTATGATTCTTGCCAATGAGCAAACTGAATCAGTAATCAGTTCATCTGGATCATATTCAAAATAATATATCACAAAAATCGCCACCTATTATGAGGTGGCGATTTTATTTTTTAAAAATATCTTTTATAATAGCTAATGAACTATTTATTAACTCTGGTTTTTTTTCTTAGTGATGCTGCCATTCCAGCCACTCCTACTGATAAACAAAGAAACAAAGTATACATTGATAACATACCCTTATCCGCTGTTTCAGGTGAAGCTGGTGATACTGTTGATGTTGGTGACACTGTTGATGCTGGCTCTTGTGTTGAATCTTCTACAGTGATTTTAACAAGTGAATTAATTGCATTCTCAATTGCTGTAGCCATAGTAGCGACTCTTTCCTGCTCGTCAGATTTAAGACCTTTTTCAACTGTATTCATCGCATTCGTTACTGCTGTAAAATCAACATAATCAGACGCATTTAATGAATTTGCCTTATCAATTGCAGTATTAACTACACTGTAATCAGCATCGGCTAAATATGCTGTCATAAGCCATTCAGCAGCTGACATTTCAATTACATTTGAACCAGATTTCTCTGTTACAACTCCCTTAACATCTTCAAGTGGAAGTACCTGATATTCAAATGGCAGTCCTGTTTCTGAATCATAGGTAAATTCAAATGGAGCATCTGTTATTAGCGGAGGTGTCTCCTTGCTGTAAGTTTCTTTACCTACAATAGATGAATACCATGCCCATTTTCCAAGTGTTGATTTGTCTTTCCAGTTGAATCCTGTTGTAAACAGATTTTCACCACTGTTGTCCCAACTGCTTCCTGTATAGGTACCTTGTGAATTAGTTACAGTTGAATTGGCAATAAGTACATGATTATATGCATTCTGGAATAAATGTGCCCATTGAGCTGACATATTTGCAATATCATCACCTTGAACTTCACTGCCCGTAATTGGTTCTTCTATTCCATTAAATACACATGTATCAGCAGCGATGCTGGCACCATCTCTTGAATTGAGACCGCGGCTTAAATGATAAGGTCCGATTTGACCCAAAATTGGACTTGCAGCTTCCGCTGCAACATGTGTCGAATTATCAATATAACAATTAATAAGATTGCCAACCCCCTGCCTAATCATTGGAACACGCTGTCCAACATTTGAATAATGATTATAAGCAAGGGTAAGCGAAAGATTGCTGTTTGCATCCGCTACTACCGTTCCATCAGGTTTTACATAGTTTACGAAATCCTTATCACCGGAACCTGTTAAATGACATTTCTTATGATATGCAGAATATGCCATGATTTGTTGTGGTGTAGCACCACCATTTCTTAATTGATAATATAAGCTTGTGTCCGGTTTTAATTCATTCTTCTGATATCTGCCTTCCATAAACATAATTGACTGATATAAAGAACTATCTTCACTAGGATTTTCGGTTGCATCAATACCAACAGCACACCATGAAATAGTTATTCCACTTGAACCATTTTCCATGTCAATATTACCGTCTGAGGCCATCTCAAAGCTGCAATGATCAACCCATACATTTTTTGCACCATTGATTTTTAAATTTGACCAACCAACTTCTTTTTGTGATCCCTTATCATCCCACTGCCACATTTCTTTAAAATTTAAATTTCTTATAACAATATCTGAACTTGGAGAATTAAGTTTTAATTCAGTGTGTTTAATACTTCTTCCATTTTGTGAGAAAATAGTAAGTCCCTTAATATTAGAAAGAGAAATTTTAGTAACGCCACTCACCTGCATAAGCGGATTTGTAAAACCACCGTTTACACGATTTAATTCATTATTTGGTGCTCCATATTTTGAAACCATAGAATACTTTTTACGTTCGTCTGATGTCAGATTAAGTTCATTATATCCAAGGTTCATGTCCTTTGTGATTTCAATAACTTTTACAAGACCAGACTGTGCATCAATAAGTGCATCAAGAAATTCTCTCTCATTATTAACAGTTCTATAATACTGCGTCCCTACATAGTTACTTCTGTCAGTTATATTTCCTTCAATTGAAGCAAATCCCGTAACAGAGAGAAATGAATCATTATATTTGCTTTGGGTTGTCACCGTACCCGGAATATTACTTTTATTAATTGTTTTAGATAAAACATCCGATGATACACTGCTCTGTGCATAAGCAACTGTTGTACCTCCCTGAACAAATAAAGTTGACACAGTAAGCATACAAGCGATTACAAGCGCCCCGATTCTCATGACATTTCTTTTGCCATTGTTAAAGTGATTCCTCTTTTTCATTAAATAAATCCTCCTAGTTAAAACTCGTAGTCAGAGGCTGCAAGCCCCCATACCATCGTTGTCTTTTTCTAAAGTATAATTGTTCGAACAAGGTTCTTTTTGTCGTAAATCATGCCTCTTAGTTGTTGTATTTCAATCCCGAGTATTTGATTTTCTTCTTCAAATCTACTATAACTTTACATTTATTTTACAATTATTTCACAAATTTGTCAATTATTTCATGTATTCGTCATAATGCAAACATATTTATTATATATTTTTTAAAAAAAGCAAAAAAACATGGGGGACCCCGGATTATAATATCGTGATATGGCTAGGTGGAGATGATAAATTTGAATAGAAATGTTACCTAAAATCTTTTTCATGTTGTTTGAAAAAATCATAATACGCACGGACATTAGAAAGTTCGGTCCACCCTTTAATATCTACCGGTTCCTCATCCATATCATAGATTTTAGCCCCTTTCATAGAAAGAAGAAATGGAGAATGGGTTGCTATAATAAATTGGCAGCCAAAGAAACGCGCAGAGTCTTCAAGAAATCTTAAAAGTTCCTGCTGTCTTTCAGGTGACAGACTGTTTTCTGGTTCATCTAAAAGATACAGCCCATTCTCCTTGATTTTATCAGAAAAATACATAAATGCGCTCTCTCCATTAGAGTGTTCTCTAACATTATCCATGAGACTATTTCTAATATAACGAGATTGTGTGTTACTACGTACCATATTAACTTTTTTCAACTGTTCATAATCATCCATCGATTTCATCTGAAATTTTGAATATTTTATATCCAAATAATCCTGAAATAAATCCTCCCGTTTTTGATTAATTCCATCATTGATAGTCCTTAAATTCAACATGAAATCAAAGACGTCATCACTAGTAATAATTCTACTTTCTGCAGTGATCGGTTTACTCAATTTATAGGAACACAATTTGGTATAGTCTTCAAAAAAATTGGTTCGGTTATAAAGTGTATCTCTTGAAAGTCCTAACTTCTCTCCAATAACATTAAGTGCCGTTGTCTTTCCTGAACCATTACCACCATATAAAATCGTGACCGGTTCAAAATCCAACATTAAAAGATGGTTCTTTGATAAAATTTGAAATGGATAAAAGGAATCATAGCAGGTTCTTTTTTGAGCCATAACAAAGCTATATTCTTCTTCAATATCAGGAAATGAAAAATGAGATAAATAAATCATAGTGATTCTCCATAAGTTTATTTTTTTACAAAACGAAATGCGATCATTTTATTCGAACATAGTACCTTGATTACCTTAAAGTAATCTATCTAAATAATCTTTATCAAGATGGGTGATTAATCATCATACACTACATAGTATTTGTTCTTAACGCGACAACATTTTCCATATAAAACCTATCACAAATCCCGTTCCACCCGAAGCCACAACTAACAAGCTGACTTTAAATGAAAGCAATCCTACAAAAGACATCTTTCCATTAGGATTCAGCGGTTCAATCATATTTGTTTTAGGTGCTCTATATAATATCGATTGGTTCTGAACGGCACACACAAATTCCCATCCTAATTTCTCAGCATCGTCGACACTTTGAACCTGCCAATCATTTCCCATTCCTCCCAAATCTTTGAGATCTTTGATTTTGCTAGAACCAATCGCTTTTAGTCTTTTGTTTGTCAAATGCTTTGAATCCATTATGTATTGATATCTTCCACTATCATTCTTAACAAATGTATATTTAATAAGTGATAATTTTTGAGGGTACCATCCTTTCTCGCCTTCTTTTTCAAGAAACCTTTGAAGTGTGCTACTTCTAAATATAAATTTGGTTACCTTCTTGGAGTTATTGTTAAGATAGTCATTTTTTTCAATCCAATCCTCTTCTGTCATCATAAATTCTTTGTAATACAATTCACCCACTTTATTATAGGCAATTGCCATAATAACACTAAATATTGTGCATCCAACAACAAGCCAAGTATATGCAGAGCCAACTTTATCAATATCAAACATTTCCACTATTCCAACAAAAATAAGCATTGCATTTAAAAAAATAATTAATTTTAACATATCTTTACCAATTGATGTATATCTTTTTCTGTATTTTTCTGCATGAATCTGTCTTGATTCTTGATCGTTGTATAATTCGTTGATATCGCCTTCTACATATTCCTTGCATAAATAATAATTCAAATCCTCATCATGTAATGCAATCCTCCAACCCATTTCCTCTGCCATAGCAATTGAGTCGTGTTTACTCTTGATTTCTCTCAACGTAGGATTCTTGGGGAGATTAAATCTATCAATTTCATATATTAATCTTGTCGGTTCAATCTTTTCAAATGTATATCTCATTCCCATCGTCATTTTAATCAACTTATAGCCTTCTAATGCCATCTGCTCAAGCCATATTTTCTCTTTCATTATACTAACAAAAAACTTTGTTTTCTTTATCATATTATTTTCCATATATTTGTTCTCCATTTTCTAATTGATGTGTGAGTCTATCAATTTCCATTTTAATTAACTCATTACCTTCTTCTGTGATATGATATACTTTTTTAACACTGTCTTGTGAAACTATTTTGATTAGTCTATCTTCAACAAGCCTGCCTAACATTGTATATAAAGTTCCAGTTCCCATCTGGATTCGTTTTTGGGTTAACTCACTTATAAATTGCATAATTGCATATCCATGACGAGGCTCATTTAAAGCTAGTAACGTATAATACGTTGTCTCTGTCATTGGAATATATTTTTTTAAAATTAATTCATTCAATAAATTTCACTCCTTTCATTGCTTTAGATCAATTCAGCTTTATGCGTTGTTAATTTTTGTGGTGCATTCTATGTGGTGCTTTCTATTCGCTGACGTTTTATGAGTTGTAACTTCATATGTTCACTCTCGATATGTCGTATCTCGACATATCGTCTAGCTACATACTATCATAATATTTTTTCTATGTCAACTGGGGTTCTTTTAAGACATTTTTTCTTAACAAAACACGAATACATACACTCCCAATTATAAAAAAGAAAAGATCTCATAAGCTCCTATTTCAAGAGCTTATAAGACCTGATAACATACAACAACAACAACAACAACAACAACAACAACAACAACAACAACAACAACAACAACAACTAATCTTCCTTATGCAAACATAATAGAAAGTTGCTTTAACTTCGTAAATTGCTCGTTATCTTACTTGTTCATATCTGCAATAAAATCATTTCTTTTTGCTGTAACTTGAACCCAAGCTGGTCTAAATCCACTTTTAATTGCATTTCGCACCGATTTTATGTTTGACCAAGCACAACAATAGAACGGAACTATGTTCCTATTTAATATTTCAATAGCAAGTTTACTTGTAAGACTTGAAGCAATACCTTGTTTTCTATATTCTGGCAGAACATCAATCCCAATTTGCCACATAGTATCACAATCAGCTGAACACCCTGCAAGTCCGATAAGTTTTTCGTTATCAAATGCACCAACAACTAACTTATCTAAATGCTTGCGCTTTTTACATAACGCATTTTCCCATTCTGGCAAATAATAATCCGAAAAGAATTCAGGTTCCATAACTTTTGTTTCATATTTACAACCTAGCGATTTTATAGAATCCATATCTGGCAAAAAATACTCAGCCATAAAACAAACATTTAAATCAAAAGGTTTTAATTTTTCAATTAAAATATGCAAGTTTGGTGTTTCAAAACAATGCTCAATAGGATATTTTGCTATATATTCACTTACTGTTTCAGTTAATTCTTCAGAAACAGAAGCTACTATATTATTACCATAAGATGTTAGATCACAGTAAAACGGCAGTTCTAGGTATTTCCTGGCGTTAGGACTTTTATCAGAGATTACAATTATGTTTTCTGTCTTTTCAAAGTCTTCAACGAAGCAATTGCTATCAATCGCAGATTGTTGCATCGCAATCTTAAATATTTCTTTATCTGTCATGAATTTCCTCTCTTCAAATATAATCTTTGGATAATATTGCATTCATGGTAAAATCACATCTTCCTTGATTGTTCCAATCTGCTTCCCTATGCGTTCCTTCATATTTTAGTCCGCATTTCATCATTACTTTTCCAGAATTAGAATTTCTTGGATCATGGCGTGATTCAATTCGGTTTACACCTACTTCCTCAAAGAAGAATTTTATCAAAGCAGCTAACGCTTCAGATGTAATCCCCCCCTTCCACCATCTTTTCCCTATGCAATAACCTATATGTACCATCTCAATCGAATCCTTTTTATGTACAACTGATATAGTGCCGATTGGCTCATCAAGATTATCTTTTAAAATGATAGCCCACTGGTAAAAATCATCTTTACAGTATTGGCTAATCCAATCGCCCAATACTGTATGACTCATTTCAACCGTTTTGTGATGCGGCCATGTTAAGTATTTTGTAACTTCAGGATCATTTGCCCAATTATTGTACATGGCATCGGCATCCTCCATAATAAAGCGACGAAGTACTAATCTATCTGTTTCAAGTTTTTTTGTCCCTAAATGTTTCAACTCTGCACCTCCTCTAATAAAAAATTTTATTTCACTATGACTTGATACGATGAATAAACTTAATAGAAAAACTATGAGTTTTACATATCGTAGATAAGAGACTTGTTATCTACTGCCCGCATAGTTGCTAAAATTCCATCCAAATGGTCGTATTCATGCTGCAATAGCTCTGAATAATCGCCCTCAAGATGCATTTGCTGTGGTTGAAAATCAACATCAAGATAAGCAATATCAGCGCGCTTATAGCGTTCTAGTTTAACACTTAAAACGGGAAAGGACATACAATCATCCATCAACATATATTTTTCATTATCTGGGAACGAGATCACCGGATTAATAAAAACATAAGGTTTATCTATAAACATATACAGCAGCCGTTTTTGAACTCCTATTTGAGGTGCAGCTACTGCACGTCCTGCTCCGTATATTTTCCTGTAATTCATTAGCGTATCATGCAAATCTGATATCCATCCCGATAAACAATCAATGTCGGATTCAGTTATTTTTTTGCTTATCTCATATAGCTGTGGATTTCCGAGCTTTAATATTTCTCGCACCATATGTTCATACCCCCTACCGTATAATTTGATTACTTGATGATTGAATACATTTTCATGTCGAGAACTGCGCCATTTTTCAGTGCATTTTTTCTTAGTGTCCCCTCATATTCAAATCCGTTTTTTTCAAGTATGTGACATGAAGCTCCATTAAATGCAAAAGGCTCTGCAAATATTCGAATAATATTGGTATATTCAAAAATATATTCACATACTTGTTTTACGGCACTTGTCCCAATTCCTTTCCCCCAATACAGTTCTGAGACATAATACCCCATCTCTGCGGTTCTTGAATGAATATTATCTTTGCGAAACACACCAATGCTCCCCACCGCTTTATCATCCACAGTAATCGCAAAAGCGTATGTTGTTTTTATATCTGCATTTAGCATTGCCACTATGAAATCTTTCGCATCACTTGTTGTATAGGGATAAGGCAAGCCATCCCTTAAATTATCATGGATTTTTTTATTATTCAAGGCTTCTACAAGATCAGATGCATCTTCTATTCTCCAACCGCGAATTTTACATTCCATATTTTTTTCTCTCCTATTAAATAATAATAATAATAATAATAATATATATATGGAAGCCATATTAACTTCCTAGTTTGCTCATATTGTAAGGGTATTTTTCATTTCTTCGAAGACAGTTCTTTCCTGTTTACCAAAAATAAGCAACAAAAGGAAATAACCATCCCGAACATAAAAAGTTGCTAGTGTTTTCCCTCTTTTTTTAAATTTTAATTCATCTTTGTCATTCCAACGTTCATCCATTATGTAATTTGTATTAATGTACCCGACAAGCTTTATCCATGCAGATGCAGAGTTATTTAAAACTCTTTCAATTTCGTTAAAAGGTTTAATACACATACAACTTCCTCCTAAAATTCAGGTCTAGCTTTAATGTTGAGAATCAATCTTACTTTTTACGTCATATAAATATTCATACTGGAATTTTACTAACTATATTTTATGTCCCTTGGGCAGAATCATATATTTAGGTATTCTTATATGATCTGGTTTTGTAAGGATTTCAATCACTACATCGGCTATATCCTGTGGACTTAATGCACACGAAATATCAAGTAATTCCTTGGGTTTAACTTCCCAATCTCGATGTAATCCAGTTTCAACTAAACCAGGTTCAATACAAGTGATTTTAATATTTGTATCAGACAATTCCATTCTAAGTGATTCTGATAACGCTTCTAACGCATAATTACAGGCCGAATATGCTCCAGAATTTTCTCTTGTTTTAGTACCCATTACGCTAGATGTTATGATGATATGTCCATCCCCAACCTTTTTAAAATACTTTAAAGCAGTATAAATCAGCCTAAACGTCATTTCTACTTTTAACCTAATCATTTCACACATTTTATCAATATTTATATTTTCAATATTATTAGATTCAATTATTCCTGCATTAACAAAAATCACGTCACATCTTCCCCATTTCTCTAACGCCTCGTCCAGTAATAATTGAGGAGTTTCAGGAAGTAACATATCTCCATCATTCAAGCCTAAGCAATCTGACTTTTCAAATACAGAATGTATTGTTCTTCCGTTTGCTAAAACACAAAATGAATTATTAAGAAGTGTAGTACAAACCGCCTTTCCTATCCCGCTACTCGCACCTGTTACGATTGCCACCTTTTTTATCAATTTTATTTTCTCCTCTGCAATATTGATATGCTGTTTGTATTCTCATTATCTATTGTTTTCCAACTATATGCTTATCATTTTACCAAACATATTTTATCCATCACCTCCCACTGTAGACTACACTCATTATCTGTTTCACTTTCGCAATTACTCAAACACAAATACAATAAATCCTACAATTATCAAAAAAGTTCCTACGCACCGAAGCACTATTATATAACCTTTTGAAGGTGCTGTAGTTGTGCTGCTTTTCCATGCCTCTGTAACCTTCCATATCTGGTTAGGAAACAGTATCAGTAATATCGAAATAAGCATTAATAAAAAACCTGCAATATGTTCTTGTGTCATTTTATCTCTTCCCTCCTAATCACTCATTTTTTTGCAATCACTACCGCCGCAATTATCTCATGAGCATTCCCTTCATTGTCATTAAATCTGTATATCTTGTTCTCTATCTTAACCTCATCAAATATGTCGAATAACGCTTTTAATTCTTCGACTGTTGTATAATAATGAGGAATTCCTTCTTCACCTGTTCTTCCTCCAACAAATGTATGCGGAGCAATCTCACTACCAATTCCATATGTTAAGTCATCTGTAGTCACAAAATCCGTATAAAATATTCCACCTTTTATCAAAACTCGATATGCTTCTCTTATCCCCTTAGCAATTTCTTCTCGAAGTCCATGACCTTGTACCCAAATACACAAAATACCATCTAGTGAATCTGAATCTAGATTAAGATTATACATATCTTGAATACAATAACTCACATTACTCAAGCCAGAATTTTCTATTAATTCTCGTGTCATCTTTATACCTGTTTCAGATATGTCACATGCATGAACATTAAAGCCTCGATCCGCTAATAATAATGTATGACGACCTGTTCCACAACCTAAATCCAAGATATTTTTAAATCCATTTTTACAAAAAATATCTGCTGCTTGGATTGCTGTGTCTAGCACGTCAATCTGAACTCTTCCATGTTTTGTATAAATTTTCTCCCAGCTTCCATTCATGTCAATTCTCCTTCCAAACAGGCTAATAGTTTCTTATAAAATACAAAGTTCAAGTCACAATTTCTTACCCGAATTTTACCATAATATACCTATTTCCACAACATATTCTTTGAAAGTATTCTTATCTATACGCACCTTACAAATCCTGTAAATTAGCTTCTTAAGCTTTATGAGGTTTCAAATTCATATTCAAATCTAAACATGACTGATTTTCTAGATTTTATACTATTTCCATACCTTAATCTCGCTCCATTGAGACCACAAAAAAACAGACTACTTAATTTGAACCGCCCCTGTATATCTGACAGGGAGCAGTTCAAATAAGCTAGTCTATTCTACTTCTATTTTTTTTAAATTCAATTGTTGTTGCATAATTTCCAGATATAGAAATTACTCTATCTCTATATGTCGAGCATCCTTTTCAAGTATCCCTCGTTGAGCAGATGCAGCGTTTCGAATTTTCCATTATAGAAAACTGCCCAATTATTAAAAACACAAGGCACAGCTTTTGCTTTTTCCAAGCTGTCTACGGCGATTAATTCAAGCGGAATATGGTTCTCATGGCAATATTTTTTAATCTGATCTACGCAATTTGGAATATAAGGGCATTGTACACCGTAATATATTGTAAGCCTGTTACTGTCATAGCTTTGCTTTTTTGCATTTTCCGCAAAAGTAGGCTTTGTCCCGTTGAAGGATAAAGCCAAAAGTTCGTAGTCTCCTATACTGTCCACAACCTGGAATCCGAATTTTTCTATAAACTTTTTCTCGCTCAGAAATGGCTTTTTCTTTTTAGAACTCAGAATACAAACACCAGATTTTCCTTGTGATATTGCATCATTAATGCAATATTCAAGAAGTGATTTTCCATACCCTTTTCCCTTAAAAGAGCCTGAAACCCAGAGGCAGTAAATATAGATATAATTATCGCCATTCACAGGCACCCACGCTGTTTCAATCGGTGCATATTCAATAAACACTTTGCCTTTCTCGTCCAGTTTTCTAAAAACATGTCCTTCAGCAATACGTTCTTTTAACCATACTTTTTTAGTATCCACACCGCATTGATGTTTTTTATCCGCAATAGCACAGCAAAGGTGCTCATTATTCAGATTATTTATCGTTATATTTTTAAATTGTTCGGTCATATTATTCATCTAACTTTCTTCTTTTTGGGCTTTGGTATAGGAATAACCTTTTCTAAAGCTAGTATTACTTCTTTACTTAAATCTTTATTTTCGATATCTAAAATATAATGTACCTTAGCACCGGTATAAGGACTATCTGTTTCTGCATCTTTCATTTGTTCAGAAATACAATCAAGACATTTTACATATACAGTGCTATTACAAACCAGAAGAATTGGTTTGTCGTTCACATATATCATATATTCACCAAACATCTTTTTAGATCGGATATCCCCTACTTCGTTTATTTGATCACAAACAAACGCAATGTATTCTACTGATGTTGCCATAGTGTATCTCCTTTATTTCATTATTTTAATGCAATGTAAATATCAATATGTGCATTCTCAAAGTCACTGTTTAAATATTCTTCAAAATCGCCTGTGAAACTCCTGTCTAAGTCCATACTCCATATTTCGCTCCATGCTTGTGCAACTACTTTTTCCATAGGTCCATGTACAGAGAATTTTGCATATCTACCGGCGGGAATTACTTTTGTTATAAGCTCATCATTTTCTAACTTTGATACTTCGTTTCCTGCAGTCACAATATAACCGTTTTCTGTATAATCAGAATAAAGGCCTATTGCATAATCATTCACTTTATTATTTACTTTTGCATTGACGCCGCCTTGATATAACTCTACCCAAAGCTTGCCGATTTTCTCACCCATTTGGGGATCTTCATTACTTGTTGCCGTACTTACACCTACAATCATTTTTTCTTCGAGATTTACAATTTCATAGTTCATATTACACTACCTCCATATATTTGATATAGTTATTATAAACTAGGTAATATGACAGCTGTATGTCATATTACAAATAATTATTCATAGTTTTTTTCAGTTCCTCTTTAACTGCATTTCTTATATCCAAAGGCTCCAACACCTCACAGTTACTACCAAAAGAAGCAATATACGCAAATAGCCATTCACCTACAGGATAAACTGTTTGAATTATAAAACTACCATCAGGTTCTCTGGTATAATTATCAAATTCATCATAAATCCGAAATTCCATATTGGAGGATAGCTTTAATTTTAATGTGATATATTGATCACGAAACATATTATCGTCCTTAAATATGGGGCTCTTAACTATTCGTTCAAAATATTTCTCTGTAATTACAATATTTTTTATTCGATTAAGTTTAAAAAAACGAAAATCTTGTCTTAATCTACAGTAAGCGTATAAATATCGTGACATACCTTTAAAACATAGCTTCAAAGGCTCAACCTCTCGTGAAGTGCTTTCGCTCTTTCCACTTGAATAGGTAAAGTTTATTATTTTCTTAGATAGAATAGCGGACTTAATGTCATTAAACGTTTCAGACTCTTTCTTTGAATTGTACCAGGATGAAAAATCCACCTCAATCCAATCGGAATTGTTTTCCCCAAATAAGCTGCTTAACTTTTTTAATGCAGAATCTGTTGCATTAAAATTAATTGCTCCAACGGCTTTCATTGAGGATAAAACATCAGTTTTCTCTTCCTCAGTTAATACAGCTTTATTCAGCACAAAGTCATCTAAAATTGATATTCCGCCACCTTTCCCTTTTTTCATAAAAATAGGAATTCCTGCTGATGATAAGATTTCAACATCACGATAGATAGTTCTTCCAGAAACTTCAAATCGCTGTGCTAGTTCTCTTGCCGTAACGGTTTTTTTATCAATTAGTATATATATTATTTCAAACATTCGGTTAATTTGCATCTAGTCACCTCTGATCTGCTTTATCTGATCTACTTTAATGGAAGAATACCATCATCTGTAATACCCTTAAGAACTTATATCCCCCACGATCAACCCTATAAATGCTTTCAACCTATTCACAAATAATTGCGAATTCTACAACACGAAATTATATCTTTAGATACGTTGTATTTTGCATATCTTTTCAATAAACTCCCCTACCATCTCCTGCTGATTATCTATATCTATAGATATACAATATTTCTCAACAGCCAGCTTTTCTATGATTTTAAGTTCAATCTGCTTCCTTTTTTCGAAATAGTTGTACATCCCCTCAACTCCAGTGATACCGTTTTCTATGCCATAGGGTGACTCTGTTATATATTCTATAACACGACTTTCCCAAACATGGTTTCCATCTTGGTCAATCCTTTCCATAGCCGCCCTTTTCATGGCAGATTTCGTATCAACATTAAGATAAATTATAACTGGCTTAAGCTTTTCTACACAAGAAATCAGCTTGCCAATATATTTAGATAATGCAGCTTCATCTGAACATCTAAATAACAGCAATTCATTTACCGCATTCTGTAGTAATGCACACTCGAAAACATTTATGCCTGTTGCTTGCTGCCCAAAATTTTTCCAACGATTTTCATGTACACCACAAAATGTTTCTATGTCTATGCGACCATCATAGACTTCTTTTGATTCAAAGTAGTTATACAGTTTACTGTCAAGGTTTTGAATCTTTGTATAGGCCACTATTATATATCCGTCCCACACGGTTTTGTTGTGTTCCAGTTCTTGCACATACCAAGGATATTTATCACATATTTCTTTGTATTCTTTATTTGTCAGCAAAGCACACCAAGCCATATCAGCTGGGTGTAAATCACCTTCTACATATAAATTTACATTCGGATTGTATTTTAGAAATTGTTCGGCTAGCCTTCTTGCAAATGTTGTTTTACCAGAGCCCGGAATACCTTCAACGATAAATAGTCTATTCATTAAATACCTCTTTTCGTTTGGAAATGCTAGCTTGTCTACCTATAGATTAATATTCTAATCTATTGCAGAATCTCTGCCACTAACCAACTGCCATTTGTTTTTACAAATGTATACGTCATACTAGTTTGATATGTTTTATCAGTATCAACCCATTTCACATATAAATCGAAATATATGCTGCAAGAGAAACAATCATCAGAATATTTTATCAAATCGAAAGTCTTTTCATTTCTAAATTCATATGTATACGATTTACCATATGAGTATGCCCAAATCCCCTCTATATTCATATTCAATTTAGCATTCCCAATCAGATATTTGTTTAATGTAGTTAGGGATCCTCTATTAATCATAAATTTACCAATTTCTTGATTAATAGTGTGAATAGTAGGCTTTTGTGCTTCAAACAAGGCTTCATCTGTAGGATAATTCACGGTACATGTTTTTCCTTCTACTATCACTTCAAGTTCAACACCATTTATTGATGCTGTGATTTCAGGTTGCACCATAAGACCACTAACTTTATATTCTACACTTGTTGGAATCTTAACAAATGGGCCTACATTCTTTACGATATCAAAAATAATATTTTTTTGCGTTATATAAGAATCACTTATCTTTACTCCATTTAATTTAACTTCTGCTGTACTTGGCGCTGCTATTGTAATCTCATTTTCTGCATCAATAAAGCCATCGAATGAGACGCTGCCTAGCTTCCACTTAGTGAAATTATGCGCATTTTTTCCATTTTCAACTAAAGTGACTTTTGCAATTGAAGCATCGCCCGCTTTCACTAAGTATACTGGTGTTGTATCTGTAAACTCACCACTTTTTCTCTTATATGTCACTTCTTTATCTTGCATTTTGAGTTTGAAATAATCAGCAACTGAACTCACAGTTTCAAAGTCATTGATTTTCACTGAATTATCATTTAGAACTTGCTCAATATTATCTGGTGTAAATCCCTTTACTATTTTGCTCATTGAGTTATTAGGCATACTTTTTTCATAATCTTTTAGCGTACCGTATAAAAGTACCAATAACACAATAACTATCGAGATCAATACACCTGAATATGCTAGTAAAAATACACCAAATTTATTAAGCTTCATCTTCTTTGGATTCTGCTTTTGATTCTTCTCTGTGTTCTGCTCTGTGTTGTGCTCTGTGTTCTGCATTTTGTTTCTCTTAATATTCATATCTAGTTAATCCCCCCCCTATTAAAAACTATTTTTGTATTAAAATCAGCTTCATTCTCATTGATACTACGTTTAATATCTTACTATATATCACTTATGATTTTTAATGATAATGGAGAATTTCCGATTGGACAGATTCTTGCACATACTTCACAATTCCAATAATAATTGTCTTTTACGCCAATATATTGCGACATTTGATATTCACCACAATCAATCCCCTTAAAATGATCAATATATATTGCTTTAGCCGGACAAGCTGATATACATTTGCCGCAATGATTACATGCATTTATATCGGAATTCTTATCGCTTTCAAAATGCGCGTCTGTAAATAGCAATCTTAAATGAACCCAAGGCCCCCATTGTTTATGTAAGAATAAAAAACTATCACCGATATGTCCTAGCGATGTTTTGTCAGCTAAATCTTTCATTCTTATACCACTTTTACCTGGGTATGGAACCACAAAATTTGAATATCCATCATCTGTTAAACAATACGCAATCTTTTCTATCACATTTTTGCATGCAAGTCTGCACCACACGTCCTAATATTTCGTTCTGCTTGATGCGGATACCATGTCCATTCCAATGAAGTTGTAATATGATGAGCAAGAACAATGAACAATTCTATATTTATTTATTCATATGTTTTTCTAATTCAGCTTCCATTTCTTCTTTCATTTTTAACTGAGCTTCCTTATATGCCTTTTGTTTTTCCAATAAAGATTTAATAGCCGCTTCCTTTTTCGCTTGTAGCTGTTCATTTAATAAAATATCATTTTCTTTTTCTATTACGGTTTCTATTACTGTTTCCTTTTGATCTTGATTTTCGATTACTTGGATATCATTATTTCCAACATTACTATCATTGAGATCTACTAGTATTTCATTATTTGTGCCACTAATAATTTCATTACTTCTAACATTATTAAATGCAGTTTCCAATTCATAATTAGTCGTGATATTATCTTCTACATATTCAGCCTTCGTACTTTCAGTGTTCAACTCATGATTTACTGATTCGATTTTTTCTATTCCATTTTCAACCACGAGATCATATTCTTTATTTTGTAACTTTACTAAATCTTTTAAATCCTTTTGTCCATCATTACTTTGATAATTAAAACAATAAGCACTTATTGGTAGTGAAATGAGCAACATAATGATAGCTCCAATAAATACATACTTTTTGTGCCTTAAATATTTCATTTTATCCCCCTACTTATTATATGGCATTTTTTAACTGCGTTTCAATCAATGTTATACCAAAGTATCACCCTATAAATGATTTTCACCCAAAGAAATAATACCATAATATGCCATAAATCTCAAATAATTAATTTCCCTTCTTTTAGACTATCTCATTAGAAAATTTCTTATTAAATTAATTTTTTCTAATGTATTTCCCCACTAATAAACTGATTAAAATCATACAATTAGATAATATAAATTTTTTAAACAGTTATAAAAGGTATTCTTATATGATTATTGTACATTGATATTTTTTATGGTAAAATTTGTAAAATATGTAGGAATACCATAAATCACTATAAATTCCCAGTATTAATATTATGACATTTCAGGAAGGTAATGTAGAATGAAATTGAAATCAAGAAAAAATATAATATTTATAAGTATGTTGTCTGTTCTAATCGTGTTAGTTAGTGGATATTTTATCCATAGATTTGTAGTGGTTTTATTAGCAGATAAAACTTGGATTATAGACTTTGGATATGAGGATAATGAAATTCATGAACTTACATTTTACTCGATGGGAAATAGAAGTTGCCCTGAAATACCCATTCAAGTTGATAATAATATATTTAAATTGATATTCGATACAGGATGTGGCACTGGAGTACAATTTACCGATGTTGTTGAAGGCAAAATCGACTATACTTTATTAGACAAAACCGAAGCGCTTAATAGAGATGGTTCTCACCGTGGGTGGAATAAGGGCATAGCAATTGGTGAAATGAAAGTATTTGGAGAACAGTTTAACAATATAACTACCAGTATCGCTGATTTGTCCATGTCTTCAGCTTCTAAGTTTAATGGATTAATAGGATTGTCTTATTTTGACTCAAAAGTTATTACACTAGACTATGCAGGTCATAGAATTGGTATTAGCAGTAATCCCATTGATTATACAAAGTTGGAGGACGATAAATATGTAGTACTTCCGCTTTTTAAGACAACAAGTGAAGGCCAGCAGGACTTACTCTTTTTCGAGGCCGAATATAATAATCAACCTACCATCGTTTATTTGGATACCGGTAAAAATTATTCATATTTATATAATCCAGACTGCAGCAGTTCTATTGGAGATAAACCCACAAAACATTTAGATATTCCACTTAAAGTTGGAGGCCTTGAACTTACTCTGAAGGATATTACAGAAGCAAATGATATTGCACAAGCAAAAGGATTACCTTATTCAACAATGATAGAATTGAATTCAGACCAGATTTGGAAATGTAAATTACTTGTCACAATTGATTTAATTGAGCAAAAGATTATTTTCAGGAAATTTTAAATTGGATAAAGTGATACTCAACGAGTATAAATATAATGAGAAATTTAAATCACCTTATAGATTAGAAGTTATCGTGCTTCGTGCAATGCTCATACTTCACCATATCTAGATATTTCATAAGCAATATACTCTTTATCGAAATGATAACCAAGTTTTTCTGCTAATGCGACCGAACCCTTATTCTGTGCATCCCAACTCGGATATAAATTATTTTTCATACATTCAAGAATTAGTTTAGCTCCACACGCCAAAGCTAATCCTTTTCTTCTGTAATCTTTTCTTGTATCAATTTCAATTTCTATACCGTCACGATATACAGTGTAAGAAGACGCCCCTGAAACAACCTCACCATTATGTAGCGCAACGACTCCTAAACCTCTTTCGTTATATTTCTCAAAGGTATCAAACTGAGAACATAGATCGGATGACCACTTATTTTTTCTTGTAATATGATATAGTTCCTCATTAATTAGCTCTAATTTGTAATCTTGATTTACTTCATCAGCAAATACTCTGAGTCTTTTTAGATCAAAAACATTCGGCTCTTTTTTAATTGCATAACGTATCACTTTTTTTGCATTATTTCCATACGTCTTTTCAATCTGCGCTGCCCATTCTTCATTTCGAGGTACCATAATTACAAAATCCAAATTGTTTTCTTTCGGGTTATTTCTTATTAACTCTTCACTTACTTTACCTGACAGAAAACAAAAGTCCGCAATAACAATCTGAGCCGATTGGGGCTTGTTTTCACAATCAGCCCAGGCTGTTCCCATGTATCCTTGTAAGCATGACAAAATCAAAGTTTCTTCCCATCCTTCAAAAAACCGAGCTACTGTTGACATATTTTCATTACTTATTCGATCAATACCCATCATAACCTCCTAGTTTAAGTATAAATAATCTATACTTCTAATTCTGATTCATCTGCTTCTTTTTTGTTCTCCCATACTTTTCATAAACATAATAGAAATATGCCACCCACTTTTTATTGAGTGCGCATACTTATTTAAGAATTAAGTATGCGCTTGTATTAACAAAGCCCTAATGCTACTATTAGTAAATACTACTAAAAGATTGTATGAGGTATAAAATATGTTGAACGAGTTGATTTCCGAGTTGAATACACGTGGTGCAACCATTGTAAAGGTAGTTGATATATCCATGCTCTCGGCAAATGAAAATCATGGGTATAACATTTCTATTTTGATTGGAATAGTTCTTAGTCCTAGTTATATTTTTAGGTTGTCTAAAGAAAACATAATCGACCATTCCGAGTTTCAGGAAAAGGAACACCTTACTCATGAGCTTGCAGAGTGGACGGCTGATTTTATAATTGCAAAAGGATACAAAGCATTCGCACTATCCGATAGAAATCTAATGCATGGATTTTTCGATAAAGCTACAAAAACATCTTCACTTCCACATAAAAAAATTGCTATATTGGCTGGATTAGGCTGGATTGGGAAAAATAATTTGTTAGTTACCCAAGAATACGGAAGTGCGTTATGTATGTGTACCGTTTTGTCAAATGCACCATTACCTACTGAGAATAGGTCAATATTAATGCCTAAATGTCGAAATTGCACAGTATGTAAGGACATTTGTCCTGCAGGAGTTATCCATGGCACTACATGGGAAATAGGTATGAATAGAGATTTAGTCGTAGATGTATACCACTGTAATGGCTGTTTAAAATGTTTAGCTAATTGTACATGGACGCAAAAATATATGGAAAATAATTTTAAGTGAATTTGTTGCAAAAATGTTTGACCATTACAAATAAACGTAGTTTTTCTATACTTACTAATAATCTTATAATTCATTTTGTTTGATTCGATTTTAATTGATGAAACTTGTGTGTAGTCCATATAATTTGTTTGTGGCATATCAAACCTATACCGATTACAAATAATACGCCTATAATAAACATAAAATCCTCCAAACCATGCACCCAAATAAAGTTATCTAAACCTACTTTCCATAAATGTGTACTAGTATTATAAAATACGATTGGGGCGGGATATACTTTTTCTAAAATCCAGACTACAAAAAAGCTTAAACAGGAAAACAACACACAACCAATCCCTGAAAATATTGTATACTTTTCTTTTTTGCTATTTACTGGCGCTAGGTTTTCTTTTATGCTACTTGCTGATATTAGATTTTCTTTTGTATTTTCTACATGGTCTTTTAATAAATAATCGGTTGACACATCAAATAATTCACTTAACATAATTACATTTTCTGTGTCCGGCAAAGAATTATCCAATTCCCATTTTGAAATGGCCTGTCTTGATACTGATAGTTTTGAAGCAAGCTGTTCTTGTGATATCCCTTTTTGTTTTCTTAATAATTGAAGTTTTTCTCCAAAAGTCATAATAACAACCTCCTATTTTATTTTGTTATTCTAACATTCAGTGTAGTTGCATTCCACCAAACAGACATTGAATATCCGCAACTATAAGTTGCAAGTCTTAAATCAAAAAAAATCAGTGCAAAGGGTCCTCTCTATAGTTCTCTCCTCTTAATAATAACCGTATTTTTACTTTAGGTTTCGCAAAAACTTATTTACTTGCCAGCAATTTTTCAAAACTATACACTGTGATTATTTTGCATACTTACTATTTAATCCATTATTTAATAAATCAATAACAGCCTCTTCGTTTCCTAAGTTATCATAATCCTTGTTCCATCCGTACATAATACCATTCTTTTGATTCTCCAATACATATGCTGCTAGTGCTTCTATACCCTCATTTTTTGCCACTTTTACAAAAGTTCGATTTCTTACATCATGATGTTCACTAAACATATCTTTTTCACATGGCCCATCTGCACATTCCCAACAACCATTTATACCCTTTTTGACACAACAGTCAAACTGAAAGCACCCCTCTTCACTTAAATGCCTTCCACAACAATTATTATCAGATTTACACCCATTGCATTTATCCGCCCCATGGCATAATGTACAAACCAACCCACAGTATCCTATATTTTGAACAATATCTTTTACATCCATTTTTATCCTCCTGTACAATATTACAACTCTCAACAAATTAGAATTGAACAAAATCGCTACGCGATGGCCTACCAAGGTTGTGGCTAAGCGATTTTTTGTTATCTATTTTTAAAAGGCAGTAGAAAAAATTTCTGAT
>NZ_FOJI01000004.1 GCF_900111235.1 [Clostridium] fimetarium | reverse complement strand
GTCCGTTTTTGCTCCGCATCGTGACCGCTGTTCCTAATACGCAAAATAGTTCTAACTCTCGTTAGAACTGGTGCGACTGCCTGTCGCACAAAAAGAGCTAGTCAGCACGACTAACTCTTTAAGGAATGTTTTATTTATCGTTTGTTACATTACCATTTCCATTTATAGATATCGCCTCACCACCATATGTTGGCTTGGGCTTTAATATTGCATTGATAAAGTCTTTGTTTCTTGCTAATATCTCCCTCAATTCTCGCTTACTTTGTCCACCATATTCTTGTTGATCCGATGCAACTCCGTATGCTTCAATTCCCAGTTGTTTTGCAATATATAGCGCGCGATACAAATGATATCCTTGCGTAACTATGATAACCTTATGCACACCAAATATTTCTTTTGCTCTATATATACTCTCGTATGTAGAAAATCCCGCATGATCCATAAAAATATCTTTTGAATCAATGCCAGCATTAATTGCAAAGGTTTTCATTACATTTACTTCGTCATAATCAACTTTTCCATGATCACCGCTCATTAAAATTTTGGGAGATGCCCCTTGTTTATATAACTCTACGCCTCGCAGTAATCTGTCATTTAACATAGGGCTTGGTGTATCTTTGTCCCATACGCCTGCACCTAATATTATAATTGCATCTACATTTCCTAATTTTACAGCATCTTCAACCGGTACAATATTGTTTTGTACCGATTTTTTAACAAATAGATTTATGCCTAAAACAATAATCATACAAATAGCAATTAGCGCAAGTAATATCAAGCCTATTCTAATAAACAGCTTTCGTTTTCTCATATTTTACCCCTTATGCTTTTTTCCATATAGATTTATGAGGTTTTTTATCCTCATCTACCTCTAATCTTATATGTGTTTTCGGAAACGTAATTCTATATGCAGCTTTCACGCATATGAAAAGCATTGCAATTAACAGCACATATAAAACAACCCAAAACCATAATGAATTCAATGCTTTTGCTTTCCCTACATCATCACCATAATAATATACAGTTACTTTCTCAATATCGAATGGAGAAATCATTGAAAACATGATTGGTACAATATGTATGATACCATTATTATCATTAAAGGCTGTAATACGGTTTTTCCCGTATTGATTTGTCTCGGTTATATTGTACGTTTTGCTGTAATCAGCGAGATTGCGCTTAACGATGCTTATTGTTGTCTTCTTTTTGTATTCTACAGTAACTGCATTGCCATCTTTATTTACACCCTTAAAAGTTGTACCATTCTTAAACTCTGTAGCAATTGAATTGCCATTCATTTTTAATATGATGTCCTGTACATTTAACTTAACCGCATATATAAGACTGCATGCAATAATTAGACTTAATAGAATCCATTTTGCTGCATGTGCGGATTTCTCCCATTTTTCTTCCTTACTATTTTGACCATTACTTTTATTATCATACCCTTCAAATGCTGAATATGCCATTATGATCCCCCATTCAAATCATCTATATTTTTGCAGTATCAATTTTATTAATTTCTAAAGCTTCTCAGCCATTTTTGCCGGTGGTTGTTTGACAATACTGTAAACCGGAAGCAAACCGATAAGCACATTCGCAGTATAGAGTGCAATAAGTATGAAAAACATTGTATACCATGGATATACGAAATTAATCCCAATTGATTTGAAATTGCCAAGGATCTTAATTACAATACTGGTAAGCACGACCGTCGGCAAAACGGTATAGCTTGTTAATATTACAATTTCTAAAGCATATGTAGCGAGTATTCTGCTTTTAACAATTCCGATAACACGAAAAACTGTTAGCTCCTGCAGACGTTTCATAGCATTTGATTTCATGCTAAAATATAGCATTAACACAGCCATGGAAAGTATTACAGCTGACATAATCGACCATGTTGTCAAAACAGCCGCCTGTTTATCTTCATATGCTTTTAGCTGATCGGCCGCCATATCATTTACCGTTATATCAATTCCTTCTTCCTTCAAATCTCCTTTTACAGAATTAATATATGTAAGCAATCCTCGTTTATCGTCTGAATAAATACGAAAACTCTTTGTTTTTTCATTAAAGGCATCTACAATTGCATCATAGGTTTTTTCTGTAACAATATAACTTACATTGAGTTCATCAGAAAAGGAACCCACGGCCGTATATGTAATGCCGTATGTAGTCGTTTTAGAAAATTGTTCGCTGATGACCATATTATCATAAACTGATTTTGGTACTAATACGTTAAAACCATGTAGCGTTAAATCTTCATATTTTCCTGGGAATATTGCCTGAAGTTGTTCTACTGATGCAATCGAATCGCTCCAAGAAGCAATACTAACCCTCATATATTTATCAATATAAATAGATGGCTCACCTGAATCGGAGATACCAACAATAGTCAGGAAGTCACTTTTGCCCATTACCTCAACCTGATTTCCTAAAAAGTCTTTATAACCTGGCATTAACTTAAAGACAACGTTTTCCGTTTGCCAAAATTGATTGATCAATCGCTTGTCAATAACGATTTCATTTCGCGCCTTTGGCATTCTTCCTGAAATCAAATCTGCTTCATTAAAATGCTCCATAGTAACAAAAGATATATCTTTAACAGCATGCATGATCTTATTGATTTGTCCAAATCCAGGATGGCGAAAATCCAACTCTACTTTTTGGAACAGGATAGGTCCTGCAGTTGTATTTGCTTTGCGTAATTCCATATACACATCATTGGCATGACCACTGTCTAGTAATTGATCGTAAAAATTAATAAAGTTTTGATTATATGTTTCCGGCGAAGCAGTATTAATTGCCTCCGTTTTAACCGTAACATAGTGGGAATCATCACTGATAATAAGGGTCTTATCTCCAGTCTTTAAGGTAATATAATTTGCCACTGTAATCACAAGTATAACCGCCGTAAGAATAAATGTAACCATCATAAAAATTTGCTTTTTCCCGAATGCCTGCAGGTTTTCTGCCGTCATCTTACGAATTTCCTTAAAAGAAAGTCTTGGTGACTTACACGTACTTAGTTTCGGAAGATTGAAATCAAACTCCTTGGACTGCTCATACTCCGGTTTCTTCGAATCAATCATCTTAGTGCTGGAATCATTCATTAGAAATACGATTTCTTTTTCATCTGGTGATTGGATATATAGCTTACCATCCGCACAAATCATATTAAGCGTAAATTTATTTTCTGAACCATCATGATACAAATTGATATTTACATTCTTATTATTCAATACATTTGGCTCATATTCCTTAAGATACAGATTTGAGTCATCTAATCTCTTATAGTTTCTGCTCTCTGTGTTAGCAACATTGACATCTCTTTCAACAATTCCATCTTTTACATATATGATTCTGTCTGCATAATAATCAACGATGTTTTTCTCGTGGGTGACAAGAATAACGAGATGCTCTCTCGATATTTTCTTGAGAATATCCATAGTTTTAAGTGTATTTACCTCATCAAGGTTTCCTGTCGGCTCATCCGCAAAGATAACGGATGGAGATTTTATGAGTGCGCGTGCAATGGCGACACGCTGACGCTGTCCACTGGAAAGCTGAGATATATTTCGATTTCTATATTTTCCGATTTCAAGTGCGTCTAGTACATAATTTACGCGGGATTTTTTTTCCTCATCAGAAATATCAAACATGGATAGTGCAAGATGAATATTATAGTCAACAGTGTAGTCCTGTAAAAGGTAATAATTTTGAAAAATATACGAAAAATCACTTACTCGCAACTCTTCTGAATTTTTTTCAGAGTATTTATTGATGGTAACTTCATCTATTGTGATTTCTCCGCTTTGGAACGTATCCAATCCACCAATGATATTAAGAAGTGTTGTCTTGCCGCAGCCACTTTCACCCACGATGCAGACCAATCCTTTGCTATCAAATTCAAGACTGGTTCGGTTAACAGCGTGTATTTCATTTTTCTTTCCTTTATTAAAATATTTTTCTATGTTATCAACTTTTATCATATGAGCTCCTTTTTCATCTTCCGATGCAAATATCTGTTAAAAAGAAAAGAAGTTATTATAGCAATAAAGATATTATACGCAAAGTATATGATAATCGAATATATCTTAAAATATTTAAACAAATCCGCAAAATATCCAATTCCACAGATTTTATCTGCTATAACTGTACAAATGACAACAACAGAAGCTGCTAAAGCATAAGTTGGCAGTTCATAGTAAGTAATTTTCTTTGCTGTCTTAAAATCCATTCCCATATATTTTAACAATGTAAAATTTTTTGACTTAATACATAAAAATGAAACAACGATTAGTATTTCAAAAATACAGAGAAATAAAAGTATCAATATACATGCATAAATCGTTGACATTCGCTCTTTTACTTTCTCTGGAATATATTTGATAGCAGATGTACTATAGGTGCTGATTGCTTCATATCCTTGTTCTTTAAGTACACTTAACACACCATCCATATATGCATAATCATCTATATATAAAGAAGCTTGAGGACTACCCTGAGGAAACAGTTCATTAAAAAATTGTTCACTAAATTCGAAAAACTGACTGGAGTTATACTCATTAGCTTCAGGGATTATTTCCATATTGTAAATGGTTGTCTTATAGGTGAGACCATAGTCGTCATGTAATAGTACACTCAATTCGGCTTTGCCAATAGGATGTAAGCTTGTAGTCATGAAAAACTCCTGTGTGCCCCGTATCTGTTTATATTCCAAACCCTCTCCAATGATTGGAATTGGAGCTGCCGAACCTTTATATCTCTTTTCATCAACGGTATAATCATATCTCAAAGGAAGATAAGTATTTTTCGATAGGCCTACTGTAAGCATACTACATAGTTTTTCAGAAAAATATATTTGATCACGCTCTTCCTTTAAGATCCCAGTTACTTTACACGTTGTAAAATAATGCTGCGTAACACCCCAAATGTTTTTTGCCGTAAAATAATAATCTATTGTAGTTCCTATAATATCTGCATTCTCAGAATAAACTGCAATTTCATAAAGTTCTGTCGGCAATACACCTGCACGTAAGTCGTCTTCACCTATTGCGCTTGCAGATTTCATAAAGTGATCTTCATTTAGGAAATTAAGTGTACGAACTTCTGCTAAGACACCATTGTGGTCGTAACTCATACTATAAGTATATTTGTAATCTGTGTCGCTATAGTAGTTAATGTCATTCGCATAATCATACATATCTGCAATTTTAACATGCGCTGCAGATCGGAAAAATTCCATGTCTGTTTTCGTAATCTCAGCACCATCTGAATGCCTAACAGCTATACGGTTCATATCTTCATGATAGAAAATGGACTTGTCATAACTCCTTGTCCTGACATCATCTTGATTGCTGTAAATGATTCCTAAGAAAACAAAAGACACAATTGCCGTCAAAAGCATAAAAGTAAAAAGCAATGTGGACTTTTGACGCTGCGAGGTTAGATTCATAAGAGCAAATCGTCTGGCAATTGAGCCTGATGATTTTATGGGGATTATATTCTTTTTTGTAGAGATTATTATGTCCGATTCTGATGTGGGTTCTGATGTGGTTTCTGATGTGGGCTCTGATGTAGGTTCTGATGTGGGTTCTGATGTGGGTACTGATGTGGGTTCTGATATAGATATCATTGCTGTTTCTGTCGGATTTTCTTGTTCGACTGGAATGTCTAAAACTACCTGCCCATCCTGAATCCGGATTTTTCTTGTGACAAATGATTCGACTCCCTCATAGTTATGCGTCACTAATAATATCAACTTGTGCTTTGATATTTTACTGAGAAGCTCAATTATCTGCTTTCCGGTTTTACTATCTAGATTAGCAGTCGGTTCATCTGCAATAATAATATCCGTATTCTTAGCCAACGCACGTGCGATTGTCAATCTTTGACGTTGCCCACTTGATAATTTAGCAACTTTTTGACCCGAAAAATCACTCATTCCTACTTTATCAAGCAAATCCAATGCCGTTTGTCTTGCTTTATGTACTTCTATTCCCTGAATCAGAAGTGAACTTTCTACATTTTGAAGTGCACTATAATTTTCAATCAAATTATTGTTTGCAAATACGAATCCTATCTTATTTTTCCGATATTCCTCCCAATCCTTGGCATCAAAATGAGATGTGGGCTCACCATTATAATACAGCTCCCCATCATCATATGTATCCACACCACTTATTATATTCAGTAATGTAGTTTTCCCACTTCCACTTTCTCCAATAATTGCAACAAATTCGCCTATATTGAATTCTAGCTGGATTTTTTTCAATGCAGGGACCACTGCATTTGACGAATAATAATATTTTGATATATTGTCCAGTTTTATCATTGTTCTCCCCCTTCTTTTAAATAACTTGCTATTTATACGTTATAATTATTTTACCATTATTATACATTTTTAACAATATTTTTAATAAAATAAGTGTGGTAATAAAAATACACGATTAATGCATTTCCTTACCACACTTATTCATATTATATTTATAATGCGTTTAAAACCAATGACTTTATTTCAGACTATTTTAAATCATAAATTTTCATTTTTTCAATATTATCTCTATTTTTCTTATTCCTACGCTGAAAGAAATATCCAAATAGCATGATCCATGTTGGAATATTATAAAACACAAATATTATCATTAATGTAAAAGGTATTTTTTCAATATACGTCACATCATTAACAACTCTATAACTCTTTATCATATTTCCAGTAGCTCTATCTAAAGAATAATACTGAGATACTGCTGCATTTAAAGCAAATATAATTATAAATATGATTGATATACCCATTGTTACTAATGGCGGAATTATCTTTTTCCAATTTTCCTTTGCCTTTAAGCATTTCATAATATATATGCAAGGCAATACTATAAAATATAACACTCCAATAATCGGAATTATATAAAATGAACCATATGACATAATAATCACTCCCCTATAATTTTTTTGTATTCAGAAATCAAAACTTTTGCAGTATCAAAATCGATCTTATCACTTACCGCCAACCTTTTAATAATCGCAATATATGGTTCATTTTCTGTCTGTTCACTTAGCTGTATTTTTTGTATCAAACTATCCAGACGGATACGCACTGTCGGATAAGATACCTCATACTGCTTTGCAATCTCTTTTAATGATCCAGATGCCATAACAAAACTCTTTATAAATACTACGTCTTCGTCTTCAAGGTTTTTCATCCAATCCGGAACTACTTCAATTGCCATTTTACGCCCCCTTCTTAACAATATTTATATTTTCTTTAACTATATTTATATTAAATCAAAATAATATTAAAGTCAAGTTTAATATTATTGAAGTCGGAAAATTATTTATCACTTAAAAAATCCCACAAACCAATGTTTGTGGGATTTAAACTTCTATTTATTTAATAAGCTTTGCTTACCGTCCTACCGTAGGGCTTTTTTCTTTACTACTAAGGTATTCCTCCACATTAAATACATCCCCATTTCTGATTTTACTCATAAGCTCTTTCGCTGTATTGATTGAGCTAAGGTCTGGATAAGTTACATCCATTGCCTTAAGTGTAGGGTCGTTTGGATAAAGGTTTGAGCGGATTTTCGGCCCTTCTGTACCACTTACACTGTACATCTGAACATTCCATGCTTTTGAATCATTTAACGTATCCTTTAAAAGTGCAGTAATTGTTTCTTTGGGCATGCTGGTCATAAAAAATCCTGATAAGGAATCCATAACATTTACATAATTTGTAAGAATTGCTGGTGATTTCGCTTTTGCAAGGATACCTTGGATGGCAAATGTCTGATTTCGGCCACGCTGGTTATCACCGTCTGGAAAGTTCATTCTTTCTCTGCAAAAAGCTAACGTTTTGTCACCATTACAGTTTGCATTTAGACCAACTGTAAAATTATATTTAATTATGGAGGTATCATGATGCGTCGTAAATGCGACTTCTGAATTAATGTCAATCCCTCCAAGTGCATCAACGATTCCCATCGCCCCTGTAAAGTTAACCCTTAAATAGTAATCGATATCAATTCCATACAAGTTTGCAAGCGTTGTTACTGAACCGTCCATTCCAAAATTACCTGCATGCGTAAGTTTGTCTTTTTTTATCCCTTTATCTGATAGCGTATATATATCAATCAGATAATCACGAGGTGTTGTAACAAGTAGAATTTGTCTGTTTTCTGGATTAAATGTTGCAATGATATTGACATCGTTTAATCCAGAGGAACTAACCTTTCCATATTGGTTCGTTCCACCTATATAGATGGTAAATGGTTTCGTAATGACGTTCTTGACAGAATTTTTGTCCAATTTTGTCTCAACTTTAATTGTATCAATAACTTTTGTTTTGCTACCAAAATCCTTAGATTTTGCAACAACGTCTGGTCTATAAGCTTCATTTAATACGATGGCTTTGACTGTCCCACTGTAAAGAGCCTTTACAAGGGATTCCCAGTCCTTACTTGTGGATGTTTTCAAAGTAGTGTTAAGTTGAGCATTCATCTGTGAGATTGCATCTTCGCTAATGGTCTTATCAACGGAGTTGTTATATCCAAAGGCATAATTCTTAGTGTCACTTAATTTATTCGCTGCATCTGTACTTAACACAATGATAGAACAGTAACTCGTCTGCGTATCAGAACCTGAAATCTCAGACAACATACTACCCGTTTTGTAAACATAAACTGAACTTGTACTTAATATTATTATAAGAAAAACTGCAAGTATCTTCCCGAATACATGCGCTTTTGTAAACTGTGATGAGATATTGTAAGCAGCGGTCAAAACCATGACGGTTATCAACATTACAATATATTTTGTAGGTATAACATCTAACCCAAACAACAACCATAAAAACACAGCGGAAATAATAATTTGAAGTGCAACAAGCAAAACTCCCACAACTCTGTTGCGTAATCGCTTTTTCTTTTTTAAGCCCTTTGGGCTGAGTGATGATGCTTTTGTGAAAAGCAAGCCCACATCTAATTTCTTTTTTCTTCGCGATTTTTGCATAATATAATCCCCCCATACTGAAAATCTATATGTCTTTTATTCCCAGATTTCCTCGTTTTAATCTTAAAGCAGGCAATTTACTGACTATATGCATCTAAACTTAACAATGCTACCAGTCTCGCATCAATAATAAAACATTCTTAATGTTTTTACAAACATTTTCTTTTGAAATACTTCTACTGACATAAAGTAAAATACTGATACAGTATTACTCTTCATAACCTTTATTTTTTTGGATCCATTCTATAACTGTAATTATCCATGCCGATATCAACATAATGCCAATAATAACTCCTAGCCCAATATCTCCATCTCGATCAACAACGCTCCACGCTCCAACAACTGCTTGAAGTCCAAAAACAATTGTTCCAGTGATTGTCACCATCGTCATTGCTATTCTATTTGATTTTCTATCTTTATCAGTTACTTCACAATCTAGCATTGCTTTTCTAACATTAAAATACCAAACGCCTACATATACTAACGCCATGGTTCCCTTAGCACCTGTAAAAAACAAAACACCATATCTTTTTAATGTAGCCTGAATAATAAATAAGACAGTTAAACCCAAAAAACTTTCAAATCCAGCTCGATATACACAATTTTTTTGTCTTTCATCTAAATTATTAAATTTCCACATATACTATTCCTCCCCAAATAATTCATCCAAAGATTTCCCTAATACTTTACAGATTCCCAAGCATAATTTAATCGTTGGATTATAATCTCCTTGTTCAATTGCATTCATTGTTTGCCTGGATATTCCTACTTTTTCTGCTAATTTTTTTTGTGTTATATCCAGTTCAGCTCTTGCAACTTTTATTTTTATATTTCTTCCCATGTGTTATACCTCTTTTTCGCCTCTTTTGATGGTATCATATACATTAATATATGTCAAATATATCTTACATATACTTTAAGAATAGCAAAAGATAGAAAAAGCTTGGGAATCCACTATTCACGCGGATTTCCAAGCTTTTTACGTCACGATTTAACATATTATTACTTTACAACGCCATTTGATATTACAATCATTCTATCTGCAAAATCGGCATTAGTTCTTTTTCAACTTATTTTTCAATTGCTTCTTAACAAATCCAACGATATATGCAATCACTAATGGTATCATTATTCCAGCTATCAAATACAATATGGTATACTGTACAATTCCTTGCGGCAAGTAAAAATAAAATATATTTGTTTTATATTCTATCCAATCAAAGTTTGGAAACAAAGAAAAATATTTATATCCTAACGAGAACAAAAACTTTACAAACATAAACCCCAAAAATTGATGTATCATAATCGAAAATGTATTATTCGCTATATAATTCATACATTTACTATCTTTTAACACCGGTACTAAAATGCGCGAAACTCGTAACCAAAATGCGATTCCTAATATTCCTACTACAAATGGCATATAGATATTATCAAAATCATTGCACCAACTAGCCGAATAAGTGACAGTTCCACCATATTTTGTTATAACGCCCAATTGAAGTATAAAGACAATCGCAAAATAGATGATATTGGGTATCTTATCAATTTTTTCAAGTTTTGAATGATATAGCAAACCTAACGCAAAAAAAGGCAAAAGATATAGCGTTCTTGCTAATACAAGTAACCAACCCGAGTTATATCCATTCATTGAAAGCCATGCCCCACACAACCCCGCAATCAAGTATAATGCAAAAATCAAAAACTCATTTTCCATTTTCAATTTTTCTAATATTTTTCTAAAAACAATATTACAAACTTCTATTATAAATAATGGTATTACAAACCATCCAGCTAGATTATAAGCAAATTGATGTCCGGTCGTAATTGGAGTCAATAGTAGATTCTCAATCGTAAAATCTCCACCAATTGTAAATCCCTTAAATCTCAAGGCATATACAAGCACTCCATAAAAAATATTCCATATAAATAAAGGTATAATCAAATGTGTAAATTTCTTTTTTATGTAAACCATTATGTTACTTTGATGCGTTCTTTTATAGAAATATCCTGATGCAAATGCAAATAATCCTACGTGGAAGGCATATGGTATAAACCAATTATCTAGAAATGCTATTCCTCCATTATAATTTGTATGTCCAGCAACAATAAAAATAATTCCAAAAGCATATAATATCTTAAATTGATAATTGACTGTTTGAATGTTGGCATTTTTAGTTAATTCCATGTCGTTTAACTTCTCCTTTTTCATTAATATTCTTCTTTATTTCTTCCAAAATCATCGCAATTCCTTCTTTTTGATTTTGTATATCAGTTCCGATTGTATTCGTAGCTAGTGAAAGCTTCAAGCATTGCTTAGAAACATAAATTTTTATTACATGTCGTCCTGGTAACAAACTTTTCTTTACTTTCACCTTCTCTATCTGCGCAAATGGAACTTCAAACGCACCTTTAACTTTATAACAATCAAAGGTTTCCATTACATAAAATACAAATTTTGAATTTGTCATTCCCACATAGCAATATTGATTTGTCAAAGCTCCCATTGCCCCTGCTAGGCTTCCACCAACTGCAGCAAACGACATTAATGTCTTTGTATCTGCCATCAGGCAACCCCATACTTTTGCTTCGTATGACTCGCCTTCTTTTAATGCTTGTCCTAATAATTCATTTTTATCTTTTTCATTTAATGTTTTCATTTTTTCTCCATTTGTAATTCAAATTTTAAATCCAGTAGTGGCTTAACTACCCAGGCATTAATCCTTTATCCAACAATACTTTTCTCTATACTCACTAGGCGAATATGAAGTATATTTTTTAAAAGTTCTCCAGAAATGCGAATTATTCGTAAAACCAACACGGCATATAATTTCAGATATCGGAATCAACGAATCTCTTAGCATTGTCGTAGCTAAATCAATCCGCATTGTTATTAAATACTCATTAACCGAAAGATTTGTCACTTTATTAAATTGATCATTTAATGTTGTCCTATTTGTCGTGAATAAAGTAGCAAGCTGTTGCAACGTGATTTTTTCTTTATAGTTATTATTTAAATAATTAATTACACCTGAGATGTTTTCTGGTATCTGATTCAATTCACTTCCGATTAAATTTTTATTGGAATCATAAAGTCTAGTAATTAATACAAGTAATTCTAATAAATACGAACGCGAACGACAAGGCCAATACATATCTCTTTCTTCTAACAGCTCCCTATTAATAAATTCAAATAGTCGAGACACTTTTAGAAATACATCTTCTTCTAATTGATACTGTCCTATAAAACAATTATCATCTCGATATATAAAGGATAAAAGAAGGTAACAATCTTGAACGGTTGCATTTGAAAATCCATTGTTATCCCCTCTAATATTAACATAATTTAAGATATCATTAATAAAACCAGGAACAAAATATATACTCTTAACTTTTACATCTTTACAATTTTTAAATTGAATCGTATCTTTTTCATTGATACAAAAAAGCGCATGCTTAGAAAAATGCACATCGTGATTGCTGACGCACATCGTGCCAAAACCTTCCTCAATTAAAAGTAGTCGAAAGCAATCATATTCTACATTTTCTTCTAACACATTTAGCGAGCTGTAATAAAGAAGATGTATATAATCACCTCGTACCATCCAGCTAAAATTTTTATTTTCCATAACCTCAGATGCCCCCCTGATATTTTATAAGTATATCACAACTGTATATCGATTACATAATACATTTTATAAATCAAAAACAAAAAAGAAGCCTACACCAATATAAACATTGGCATAGACTTTTCTTTATCTAGATGTTCACTATTATTTCATTTGGCTTAATGCAACAAATTGCTTTTCCAAATCTTTTTTTACAATGAATTCACTTGTTTTCGTTACTTTCGTTCCTGCTGGAATTTCAGTTAAAATTGTATCGATGGTAGGTTCCTTATAAAATATAGACTCAGCCTTATTACTATAATGTTCTGGAATAATCGCTTTGATCTTAAGATTAAACAAGGTAATAAAACTATCTTTATTTTTAACGGTACCATATTCACCTGCATAGGCTAAAATAACATCTGCATCCTTAATCGCTTGCAGCGCCTCTGGACTATCTATATTATCTGTTTCACCCATATTTACTACTGTAAGGCCATTTTCTTTGTATACAAAAATTGTATTACTTCCCAAATCCGCTACATGTTTAGAGTCATATCCTGTTATTTCCACATCTCCAATAGTTACCGGCGTACTTAATTTGTCCAGACGTAATATCTTGGGCTTTCCAGTAACATCTTTTATTCCAAGTATATGATCCTCATGTTCATGAGATATCGTCATAACATCTGCTTCCATTTGAGGAAATTTTCCAAATATTGACCCATAACTGGTACCATACGGATCTGTCACTAACCTCGTTCCATCAGCAAATTTGATATAAAAGCATGAATTTCCTACATATTTTATACTTAGTAATCCTGTTGTATCTTGTGCGACTGTAGAAGCTTCGTCGACTGACGTATTCTCACCAGCTCCTGCCTTTGTAGCAACGTCGTTGCCTAACGCATTATCACTACTAGTGTTTTTGGAACATGCTACCACCATACCTACTATAGCGACCATAAATAATATTTGAACGATCCTTGTAAATATTGTTTTTCGTCTCATAATTGTCCCCTCTTCTTCTCAATTTCAATATAATAGTATTATACTAAAATTACGGACAGGACAACATTACTTATCTACAAAATCGCTTTGCTTTTTTACAATATATTTTGTATTCACTTCGTTTTCTCTATCTGAATCCACCACTTATTTTTTTTAGTCACAAAAGTCAAAATAATTCCACTTCCAAACAACAGTATAAACATAAACAACAGACTATTATTATCCCCAGTTGATGGAAGTGATGATGCAATCAAATATTGATTGATTTCACCGTTCCCTCCTGTATCATTAACAACTTGGTCGGATGCCTTTGAATAGATAGCCAATGCTGAATACGCCACAGTTTTACCTTCTGCATCTAATACTTTAGCATAAACTGTTTTCATTTTACTTTCGCCAATTTTAAGCTGCACGATTGTATTTCCATTCGCCTGTTCTGATCCTAATACGTTATTTGTAAGCAATGATGCTTTTACCTCTGAAACCGCAAGTGTCTTAACTGTATTCTGATCAAAATCTACATTTAATTCTGTAATATCAATGTTACTAGCAATTGTTCCAGCATCATAACCACTTAACTTCGGGGTATCATAATAATTCATGTCATCTAATACCGGTGAATATGAATTAAGATATATCTTGTCATTTGCTAGGTCAAAATACAACATTTTAATATAACCCTGGCCGCCTTCTGGGGCACTCTGATAATCTGTACAAATCTGATATACAGTACGGTCATTTACTCCATCTCCATTATCATCAAATCCTACAAAGTTCATTGATGAACCATGGTAATGTCCGTTTAATATAGCCAAAACATTGGTATTTTCCTTACAGACCTTATCTAGAAGTAGATTGCTGAAATAACTTTGTTCTGCATTTGCATTTATTCCTCCATGAATACAGATTACCGCTTTTCTATCTGGATATTTCTTAAGCACATCATTCATCCAATCCACCTCAGGTGTATATATATCCCAGCTCATATAAACAAACAATAATTCTTGTCCATCTATGGTTAAAAGATCGTAATGTCCAAGGTTATCTTTATATGAGTCTCCATAAGATGACATATCTTTATAACGTATACTACCAAAATACTTATTATATAGTTCAAATCTTTCATTACCATGAGCAACATCATGATTTCCACCAAGTACACCATATGGAATCCCGGCATCTTCGAATTTTTTCAACTCGTTTGAAGCATTTACAAATTCATATTCCTCATTAAATTCATCAACAATATCTCCTGTATGTATAACATACTCTATTCCCATCTCAGCTTGCTTATTAATAATCCAGTCTGTCATACTGTCAAAATTACTCATATACTGTTCTGAGTAATACTGTGTATCAGTAATCCACGCCAAAGAGAAATCATATTGTTCAGGAACCGTTGTTCCATCCCAATTATAATTATCAGCTACAGTTTTTTTGGTATCCTCATTGGTATAAGGCGTATACTCATCGCCTCTAGCCTGAACAAGAACTTTCACCTTACCCCCCATGATTTTGTCTTCAAGTGGAAATATTACTGTAATTTTATTATCTTGTTTTTCAGATTCAAGCAGCTCCCATTTATTATTTTCTACATTTAGTGCATAAACTTGAACATCCCTGCCATAATCTGATACCGCATTTACTTCAAATCTAATTGATTCCGTTTCAACACCATCTGTTGCTATTTCATATATCTGATAAGGTAATTCTCCATTATCTGATGTAGTCTTTTTGTCTCCTGATTCTGCCACCGCAGAATATGTACTATCTCCCGATCCTTCATATACATTCATATCTGCAAGCATTTTCGCCTCATAAACAGATACAGTATCTGCTTCCTGCGTTGTTGAAACTGCTGCTGTTGCCTGTGTTGATACTGCATCAACACTTATGGCTGCATTATAATCTACCGCCTTTTCTTCTGCAATAACTTTTACGGAATTGTCTACATTTATTGATATTATTTTCGATACATCACCGCTCTTTACCACCAAATTATGTACACCATCTGAAAGCTTTGTGGTATCAATTGTCATAGCGGTTGCGTCAACTTTAGCCAAGGGAATATCAAAAATAGCCTTAGCTGCAATATTGCATCCGGTTGAATCTCCCATTTTGGTGGAACCCATATAATTAAGACTTTCACCCTTTTCATTTGTAAATGTTGTTGGATATATAATCGTCCCATCCGTTAATGATAATGCAATGCTATTGATAGAAAAATCATCGTTGTTTGCAGCCGTATCACTTTCCCATGTTGAACCATATGTACCAGTCCGAATTGCAAGTTCAACTGTTGCCGAGCCGTCCTCTTTATATGTAAAATTGTAGCTATCTACTAGAATTGCCATCGACGAATTTGTTGGTATCTCACTACAATTTGCCATAAGTTTGATTATTTTATCTCCACAAGTAAGTGCATTCTTAAAATAAGAGTCAATCCCCGCATAGCTAAATGTATAAAATGCTCCCTTTTCAAGCGAATGCGTTGTTGTAAGCTCATTTCCATCTAGATTTGCAGAAATATTTGGGGTTGCATCTGCGAAGTTTTTAGCTGTAATATTTATAATTCCTGATACAGAATTTGTATCTGCCGCGGTTTTTCCATCTATGTTTACTCTAAGACCCTCCGCATTATTCACCTTATTCATTGATATTCTATGGACTTCTGTCATAGTTGAATGATATGCATTATTTGCTTTTACATAATAGTCTACATACTCTGCATTTAAAACTATATCAGAAGGTATAAACGCATAATATTTATTATATATTGCAAATGATGTTGTTTTTACGCACTCATAGTTATTCATCTGAGAAGTCTTATAATATAATTCTATTGATTTAACGGGCATAGCCTCTGTGCCTGCATAGTAATATGGTATACGGAAGAAATCTCCCTGATTAACTGTATTAGAATCATCCAACAAATTCAACTCCGGAAACGATTTATCATCTGCCGCATATTTTAACTGGTCTTCTACAACTATTCCCATGGTAGAAGCCACAGAGCGAGAATATACAAGCATTTCAGGACCTTCAGGATTAACCCCTAGCTGTACACTCTTGTTATCTATCACATCACTTACACCATCCCAAAAATAATTTGACACGATTGTTGTTGTTTTATCATTATTTATCTTTCTTAATTCAAAACCTCTCTGCGTATTCGTTAATCCATTTTGATTTGTAAATACAAATACTGGTGAAGAATCTGGAATAGCATAAGCTCCTCTGAATTCTTCCTCTGTTGGCCAGTTATTATAATCTGTACCCTTAACTAAAGAGTCCTGTCTGTCACACCAGATAACTGCTGTACCTCCAGCCGGTATTATACATTCGGTTGATGTACGATCTGTTTTATATAACGGAAGCTTCTTTTTACTAGTTTCTTTTACAACAAAATATAACTCATATTCTTTATTTAAATCAATGTCCTTATCTGTTGTATTTGTCAGTTCCAGACATTCCATAACATCATTAACACCACTTCCAAACTTCGCATCTCTGTTGCTATCATTTGGTCGAATTTCAGTGATATATAAACCATTTGGAGTAGTATCTGCTGGTATTGTGATATTTCCTCTACCATTTAATTGTGAATAATATGCAATTCCTGCCGATGTCGGCTTCAACTGCTCAAATGGTAGCATTTCATAACCAAAATCAGGAATTTCTAAATTCACTGCAAGTCCATCCGCTGTATCTATCGCAGTTGTATAATGAAAATACGAAACTATATTTCCAGCATCTGTTTTTATAGCAAAACCTCTATCATCTTCTGCAAATCCATTTTGACCACTGCATATTAATACTTGCACATCTGCGGCTATATTCATAGCAGCTCTGAATTGAGACTCCGTTGGTCCAGTAGCTATATCACTTCTTTTACTCCATATTACAACGGTCTCTCCTGCTTTTATAGTCACAGCTGCATTTCCCAAAACATCTGTAACTGTAAGTTCTTTCATGACGGTAGATGTTCCTGAAGGATATTCATAGTAAAGTCCATATCCATTATTAAAATCAAGGTCAACATCACCCGTATTGGTTATCTCTACAAATTCCATTAAATCACTTTTACTTACATAAGTGGCACTACGGTCCACATCATTTGGATAAAGTTCAGTAATCCATATATTATTACCCGGTGCCTGTGTTATACCCTGAGCCAATGCTTGATTCGTTACACTACTAGTTATCTCATCTGCAATAATATTTTTTGGTGAGTAAACAATTGATGACATTGCCAGAATTGCACAAAACCCAAGCGATATAACTCTTTGACTAAACTTTTTTTTCATAATTCTTCTATTCCTCCAATTTTTCACATAAGATATCAGTTCCGTATAAATAGACCATTATCTAATCTAATAAGTAAATTATATAGAGATGAAATAACATCTACTATCATACACCAGTAAAACTTCTGTAAAGGGTATATGAAATGCAATCCTATATAATTTCAATTGAAAGATATAATAAACAAAGCCAGCAAACTTCAATTTGCTGGCTTTATCTTTAACTCTTATATTCACAATAAAGCCAATATCAATCCACCATAAGACCTAGAATTCTTTTTTTAAATATATCTGCTTTGTGATAACAACAGATAATGCTAAAAAAACCACTCCAACCGTGCTTAAAATAATATCGTTAGAAATACTGTAATTTGATATTACTTTAAGAATCCAATCCAGATTCTTGCTAAATTTTAATACTAAAACATATACCACCCCTATTGCCAACACAAACATCATACAAAAATTGGTTGCCTTCACATAATCATATTTCACAAAAATAGGTGTAATCACTGAAATACATGTAGAACAAATTATTATTCCAATTCCAGTACCTATAAACGATATCGTACCGTCATTCATTATTTTTATAATGATATAGATAATAATCGCAATGATATAATACATACTTACCCAAATCAATGGTGATAAAAACTTACCATATACGATTTCATTTCTTTTATACGGAAGTGCAATAAGGAGTTCATCTCCCGCATTTTTTTCTACCTTTTCAAATAACGAAGTTAAACAAAAATAGCAAAAAAACGATGTTGTCACAATTACGGAAGCCATTTCTAAAAAATCCCACTTAATCATTACTATCACCATAAAAAAAATACAGACAAAAAAACATGATATTAACCGCCATTTTAAAAGGATAAAATCCTTTTTTAATAAATGTAACATGATTATCCCACCCTTCAATATTCTGTCTTACTCATTAATGTAAATGAAATAATATAAGATACTATGACAGCTAAAATGCTAATACTTATGCTTAACAGACCCAAATACTTATTTGTCCAATTCATTAATTCTAAAATCGCTTGAGCACTTAACTGTTTTAAAACTACATATCCAATAATAAATGTACCTAAAATCATAATTGATGAAACTATTTTTATTATAGAATCATCGAGTTTTAAATACATTGGCAATGTAATTCCTACAAAAAGTGAAACACTCAGCAACGTAATAAAGAAAACATCACATGAAATTTGAGGAAATAATTCCACATGAATCATTCTAAATATTTCGGACATTGCAAAATAAAATAACGTAGTACTTATATATAACAAATATGCGGTTAGATATTTTGCCATTATAAGCTGTTGCTTTCGATATGGTGTAGATAATAACAGTATATTTCCTTTCGCCGCTTTTTCTTTTGAAGACACATTCATAAGAAATGTCCAACAGATTCCTACTGACAACAGCGAATAACCAGCGATTCCTAAATTCGCAGAAATAATAATCAAGACTAATAAAAATTGTCCTACTAATAGTAGTGTATTATCCTTAAACAGCAACTTTATATCTTTATATATTAATGCTTCAATCATATTATCATTCCTCCTCATCTGCCTGCATAAGCAATCATAATATCCTCAATTAATGGTTTTTCCATTATGATATCCTTCATACTGTTTCTTACTGCTGCCCTATTATTTGTAAGCCCCTCAAAACCAAATCCCTTTTCTTCCAAGCTAACAAACAATTTTCTACAATCCCTCGTTAGCAAACTTTTATCTCCCTTAACAAGCGCATGCTTTTCCAATAACACATCCTTATCCTCATCAATTAAAATTTTCCCTTGATCCAACATAATAATCTGGTCTGCAGTTTTCTCTAGATCATTTGTTATGTGAGTAGAAAAGAATGCAGATTTTCCATCTTCTGAAATAAATTCCTTAATAATTTCCAATAATTGCTTCCTGATTTTCGGGTCAAGCCCTGAAGTTGGTTCATCCATAATTAGCAAATCTGCATGATGCGAAAGTGCCAGCGCCAAAGCACATTTCATTTTCATACCCTTCGATAATGTCTTTATCTTCTGCTTTTTATCCAAATTAAATCGTTCAAGATAAGAACGAAATACATTTTCATCCCACCTGCTATATGCTGGTGCAATAATTTTTTTCATCTCTTCTATAGATAGATCTTCATATAAATTCCCATTATCAAAAACAATACCAATTCTATCCTTAATTTCCTTTTCATTCTCTTTTAAACACTTTCCAAATATTTTAATTTCTCCTGCGTCTGGAAAGTTAAGCCCTAGAATTGACTTAATTGTCGTAGTTTTTCCTGCTCCATTAACGCCTATAAATCCGGTTACACATCCTTCAAAAATTCGAAAGCTGACATTTTCTAAAACCTTTTTCCCTTTGAAGGTTTTGCTTAATCCATCGACTTCTAATAAATATTTCATATACTATCTCCCTTTATCTTGTAATAATATTTCAAACATCGTCTTCAAATCTTCATTACTTATATCTATCATTTCTGCTATTTTAAATGCTTCCAAAAATTTATTTTCAACTTCTTTTATTTTTCCTTCCCTCAGTATATCCATATTCTGTGCCGCGACAAAAAATCCTTTCCCTTGCACGCCATTAATATAACCCTCTTGCCCTAGTTCATCATAAGCTCTTTTACTTGTCAAAACACTAACGCCTGTTTCATTAGCGAGGTGCCTAATGGAGGGTAACAGCTCTCCATCCGTAAGATTTCCTTTCAAAATTTCATCTTTAATCTGATTTTTGATTTGTTGGTATATTGGCACTTCACTATTATTGCTAATTATCACCCTCACTGCTCTACCTTCTTCCAAGTGTGTATCACTGTATATCTTATTCATATACAGTATTATACACTTGCGAGAAGAAATGTCAACATTAATTTTATCTTATGTGTTATCTTAATTTCATTAAGATATATTACCTTGATTCCACCTTGTATATTAACTTCATTTCATTTTAAATATTACCCATCTATTGGAGACTCAATTAAAATGTCTACAATTTAGGGATGGTTATGCGAAAAATAATTCCAGCAAACGTTATGTTTGTTGGAATTAATAAATTGTAATATTATATTCTACTTACGCTGTCAATCTTCTTATCATCTCAAAAAACATTCTCCCATTATGATATGGGCATTTCCACAATTCAACGATTGGCTTTCCAGTACTTGGTTTCCCAGCTTCATCCACCTCGCAAAACCACTCAGAGCCATGGTGCAAAAATATCTATATAATTAAATAAAAACATCCCGCAAACACTAGGCTTGCGGGATGTTTTATCTATAATCATTTTAGGAAAACCCATTTCTTCGAAACTTAACGTAGCTATTTATGAATTCAAAATTTTATGTGCTAAATCATCGTTATAGTCAGTCATAAATGGAATTTTTGTTTCTCTTTCAGTTTCTCTATTGGCTGAGAATATATCTGTTCTAGAAATTTCACTTACTGAGAATTTCCTAGCACCAGCCATCAATTGTTGAAGTCCTGCTGCCAATTTATCAGCAAGAGTCCATACGCCCATAGCACCTAATGGAATATTCTTCATATCATCTGCTCCAACTTTCTTTTGTACATCATAGTACCCTGCAAAAAGTTCTTCAGCTGAAACTCCAAATTCCTTTGAAAGAGAAGCTGGAATTGCATCCCAGTTTCCATTTACACGTTCTCTTCTATCAGGATAAAGTACACCCTCAATATTAGCTCCAACAAATGCTGGAATCATCAAAGCTCTTCCCATACAAATCAATTTTGTATAAGGAGCGCCTAATGACAACGCTTTAAAAATATGATCTTCTCTAGCAAGTCCACCAGCAAATGCTAAATCAACAACTTTAAGTCCTTGTGCTGCCAAAATACTAGCATACTCATATGCCTTAGCATGAAGATTTAGAGAAGGCACGCCCCATGTTTCCATCATATTCCAAGGACTCATTCCTGTTCCGCCGCCTGATCCATCAATTGTCAACAAATCCAGTTTCATTTCAGATGCAAACTTAATTGACATCGCCAATGCTTCCATACCATATGAACCTGTTTTCAAAGTGATTCGTTTATAGCCCAAGCCTCTTAGATAAGCTACTGCCGCATAAAAATCTTCTTTCACTTGCTCGTAGTTGTTTAAATTTGTGTATCCTAGTCTACTATGTCTTGCAAACGACTTGATTGAACCATGTTCAAAAGCTTGTACCACTTCTGGTTTTGTTGGATCTGGATCAACAATGTAACCACGATTATGTAAAAATGTTGCATAGTCCAAACTTGATACCTGTATTTCACCACCGATATCTTTTGCACCCTGTCCCCATTTTAATTCAATGATTACCTGATCTCCATATTTTTCAATTATATATTCTGCGACACCATTGCGTGTATCTTCAACATTCATCTGTACAATAATCGCACCATATCCGTCATAATACTTTAAATAAGTCTCAATACGACGATCTAATTCAGGTGCTTTTATAATCTTTCCTTTTTCAATTACTGCTTGCTTATCAATACCAACAACATTTTCTCCAACAACAATAGGAATACCAACTAGTGCAGCCCCAACTGCAAATGATTCCCAATACTTAGCTGCAATAAAAGTTGATCCAAGTGCGCCCGTCATAATAGGTATTTTTACTTTTGTTTTTACTTCGCTGCCAAATTCTGTCTCAAGATTAACATTAGGGAAAATACAATCATCTGCACTGTTAGATAAACGATCAGGCATACCTTGCGCCCCATAATTAAACCCTTGAATTCTCAAATTATTGTAGCAGACACCCAAATGGTTTACATTTGAACTACCTGCTGTTACGGTACCAAAATCTCTTGGATACAACATTTTTCTTCCTTTTAAGCTGGATAAAAATGTTTCACACCTACCGGTACAGTCTGCACGACACAAAGTGCATAGACCTGATTCTGCAGGATTTCCCCTGTTTGCTGTTCCTAATACATCATTTTGTTTTGCATAACCCATAGCCTAAATCCTCCTTATATTTTCGTATTGTCAATGAAAGAGCCACCCATAATTTTGGCGTCTTTACACAATACATTTATTCTGCTACTTAATAAATATAACTCTTTTTCGAGTTTTACGCAAATATATTAAGTTTTTAGTGGATTTTATTTATTTAATTATGTTTATAAGATACATAAAATACATCATTACAAGCTTCTTCTATATCCTGCAATTGCATTACGGACCCAATAATTTGATTTACGATTATAGAAACCTTCCTGTTTACGATAACCCTCATAAGGAAACGGAGTAGTCACTTTCATACATCTTCCTTGTATGTTCTATTGTATTATAATTCTGCGTGAGACAGAACTCCTTCGACCATGTCATATAATATGCCCAAGGTATATGACTTTGTGCGAGCATTGACGCATCAGGTATTACATCCACCTCTGCCAGCGCACATACCTTGGGTGCATCAGTAATCTGAGTCAGTTCCTCATACTCTTTCTTATAATCCGTTTCTATAGATCGTCTGGACTGCCCCTCCAGACTTTCTTCGTCCTTCTTAATATAAACATCCCTGGAAATAACATCCACATATTCATCTCCCGGATACCCTTCTTTTACAGGCGAATTCCATACCCATATCAAATGATCAAGGTGCTTTTCATTTACATAATAATCATACATTTTTTTATACAACTCTCTGCCAGTGGAGTGACCATTTCTGCCCCACCAAAACCATTTCCCATCCGCTTCGTGAAACGGTCTCCAAAGAATAGGAATCTGTTCTTTTGCAAACATCTCTAATATCTCTGCAATCACATCCATATCACGATAAAATGCTTTTTCCTCCAGTGTATTGGGGATTAGTATTCTGTCTGGATTAAAATCTGTATGTTTTGCATAGAAACTTTTATCTCTACCACCAACTGGCGAGAACCAATGAAACGTAAATGTTACAATACCATCATTTTCCTTTGCCCATTGCAACGCAGTTTCTGCCGTCCCTTGATTTTCATAAACCTCAGTTAAACAAGCTTGTGATGCATCGTCAAAATTAATGTTTGGAGAATACCCTAGCAATTCAAATCCACGTAGCTTCGGTTCCTTACCTGTGACTTTTTTTAAATAGGAAATCTCCTCCATTGGATTGGTCTGCGTATGCTGTCCGGTAATAATGGCTTTACCCGCGATTTCATACAAATATGCCAATAGCGTTCTTGCTTCCTTCGTTGCATTTTTATTTACTGGATCCATTATATTGTAACCTCCATTTATCTTTTTTTGCTGTATCATCATTGTGCAATTAACCTTCTTAACTCTATTAAATAAATATACTATTTAATTAATATTTTGCAATCACAAATCAACCTAACATTAAAGTTATGCTATATTTATTGCATATAGTGCTGTATAATCAATTCAAGAAAATCAGTTCAATATAATAATATAATGATAATGATTTATAAATGAGTCGAGGTGACAGTTTATGGATATTGAATCTAATAATGCATGTGCAAAAACAGGATACTTAAATAGTAATATTCATTTTTTTCATTTAATTGATTTAGAACCCAAAGAATTCAATTTTCATTATCATGATTTTCATAAGGTTCTTATTTTTATCAGTGGAAATGTCAGCTATCAAGTGGAAGGAAAGACTTATCATCTTAAGCCTTATGATATTGTGTTGGTGAATGCGGGCGAAATTCATAGACCCATCATTCATGATGAAACACCATATGAACGAATAATCATTTACTTATCTTCTAAATTTTTTGAAGATTATAAAAATGAAGATTATGATTTGTTTCATTGTTTTTCCAAAGCACTCGAACTTCGCTCCAGCTTAATACGAATAAAGGATATTTCAAAAACAAGATTATACACTTCAATACTTGAATTAGGAAAATCTTTTCAAAGTACTGAGTATGCACACCAACTTTATCAACAAGTGGTCTTTACCGAATTTCTGATTTGGATAAATCGAGCAGTTATCGATGAAGATATTATTTACTTAAATGCTACTATTGCTAATAAAACCGTTCTAGATATTATGAATTACATTATTGTTCATCTAAGCGATGATATTTCAATTGATTCAATCTCTAGTTATTTTTTCTTAAATCGCTCTTACCTAATGCACTTATTTAAAGCTGAAACTGGATATACAATAGGCAATTATATTAGCGAAAAACGTTTATTTATCTCAAAAAGACTAATTCAAAATGGAATATCAATAACGGAAGCTTGTTTTCAAAGTGGTTTTAAAAATTACACCACTTTTTATCGAGCATTTATAAGGAAATTCGATATGCCACCGAAAGATATCAGGACAATTATATAATTTCATTTTCTAATGTGTATTAAAAATCCCAGCAAATTAGATGTTTGCTGGGATTGATAAATTACAATGTAAAATCTTTCCTATCTGTTGGAAGATAGTCGTCACTAGTTATTTCCCCACGGTTACTTATCGTTTTGAAAGTTTTGGTCTTTCATCGTTGGATAAACTTTTGGATAATATACATGTTGATAGATATTTGCAGTGTAACCACTCCAGTTTACTCCCTGCTCTCTTCCAATTTCGTTGTGATACTGCTCCATTGTATGATCATACTCATCAATTGCTTCCATTAATCCCTCTTTGTTATATGTTTCTTCATGCTTAAATGTTTCAAATGGAAGGCGTGGTTTTTTTTGTGAATGGTCCTTAGGATAACCAATGGCCAGTCCAGCAAGTGGGTAGGTATACTCTGGTAATTTCAAAAGTTCAATTACTTCAGCTGGATTTTGTCGGATCCCACCAATCGGTACGACGCCAAGGCCCATTGACTCCGCTGCAATCAATGCTCCACCCATAGCAAGGCCTCCATCAAATGTCCCAACAATAGTTCCTTCTACACTCTCATGAATCAACTGATTGAGATGATTCTTTTGAGCAGCCAAGTTCGTCTTATAAAAATCCATAACAAAGACCAAAAATACTGGAGCCGCATCAATCCAAGGCTGTCCGCCTGCTAATTCAGCAAGCTTTGCTTTTCTTTCCTTATCTCTAACTACAATAATAGAAGTCTGCTGCCCATTAATAGAGTTTGGCATAGACTGCGCAGATTTTATAATTTGATCTATGACCGATTCCTCTAATTGTTTATCCGTAAATTTTCGAATTGATCTGTGATTTTGAATCGATTTGATTGTTTCATTCATCGTAATATCTCCTTTTATAAACTATTGTTTTACACTAATAATTCTGAATTTTGTTTATCTTATCTTATCCTTACTTTCAAATAGTTTTTTCACACATTCATACGCCATCTTTGGCCTGCGGTATCGATCAACAACGCCTTTGTTATTTTCACATTTCGGTCTTTTTTCCGCCCACGACTCGCATACCTTGCAGTCAGTCAACTGCCATATATACAAGCCCTGAACATCCGGATCATTCAAATAAGCTGTTATTTGCTCTTCCAACAAATCAGCCTGTCGTTCCTCACTCCATTTGATACGGCCAAGGTAATCATGAAATCCATAGATAGCGCCTGCTCCAAATTCACTGATAATCAGTGGCTTATTCTGTCCACCTACACGCTTCACCCATTCCGAAATTTGCTTCACGTAAATTTGGGGAGGTGTATCATGGTACCAACCCGCATATAGATTCATCGAGACAATATCTACAAGATCCAAGCAAATATCGGTAAAGAATTTGCATGATGCAAATGTTAACGGTCTTGTTTGGTCAAGTGCTCGTATCTGTGCAAATTGCTCTGCATAACATTCCCGTCCATAAGGCGTATCACTCGCACATTCATTTAAAATCCCCCAAACATAGATAGATGGGTGATTATAATGCTGGAGGACCATTTCCTCATTACATTCCTTGCACTGAATTTTAAATGATGGGTTTTGCATATCCTGTTCGCTCAGACCACGCGCATGGTTTTCTTCCCACACCAAAATTCCCTGTTCATCGCACAAATCCAAAAAACGCTGATCATTTGGATAATGAGAAGTACGAACAGAATTGCAATTCAAATGTTTTAAAATATCAATATCATGTACCATCATCTCAAATGGAAGCGCATTACCCCATATAGGAGCATCCTCATGGCGACAAAAGCCCTTAAGAAAAACTGGCTTATCATTTAATAAAATTTTCCCATCACTCACTTTAACGGAACGAAAACCGGTTCGCTCAATTAAATCATCTACAATAACGCCATCTTTGAGTAGATGTGTCGTGACAAAATATAAATTTGGTGTTTGCGGACTCCAAGACGTAGCCTTTTTCAATTCTATCGTTGTCACAAAACTGCCATCAACAGCTATCTGTGTCATTTCCTTTATTCCATCAATTTCAATTTCAGCCATCATCCCTTGCTGCAACTGCAGTGAATGTATTTGTCCCGTAACTTGAACTTCCCAACCATTATTTTTTTCCAACGGTGTAGCATGGACATATTCGATCCATTCATTTCCCACCACATCCATCTGCACTGGTCTGTTAATTGCGTTATAAGAAAAATAGTCATTGGGAATGTGTAATGAGGACGCCTCACTAAAACGATTATCCACCTCAACGCGTAGCACATGATTCCCTGCTTTAATACTTGGTACAAAGGCCGTAAATGCAGTAAATGCGTTATAGTGCCTTGCAATTTCCACCTCATCTAAGAACACTGTTGCCCAGAAGCTAACTCCATGAAACGTAAATAGCATATTCTGTTCCTGTTCTAGCTCAAACTCGCGATAATATTGAAGAACTCCTTGAAAATTCTGCAATTCCATAATGGCTTCTGCCCCACCAGGGACAAGTAACTCATATTCTTTTTTTGTTTGAGGATTTTTTATTTTCCAAAATCCGTCTAGCTCAGTACTTGTACGTATTTTATGTGTATTAAATGTTCTTATCATTGTTTTTACCTCCTAGTTGATGTGCGTGCTTTATGAATCACTTGTTATCAACTATTATTTTTTGTCCTTTTGCTTTTATCGTTTTTAATTACTAAATAAAATAAATAAATCTCAATCATTAAAAAAACAAGACCTATCGCGCCAAATACAATAGCAATTTCATAGCTTCTTGAATAAACACTAAAAATAGATGATCCAATTCCAAAAACTGCTCCCGCACTAAAAATCGTACTTAATATTGCAGAAACGAAGTTTGATTTGATTAATTCGTTTATAATTTATCCCAATATTAATATAACCCTAAATATTGTGAATTTCAAGGATTTAAATATACCATTGTTTTTTATGAAACTAACGAGATTCTATAGAATATAACAGAATACAAAAATAGAACATACACTACAAATAATAGCATACGTTCTATCTTGTTTTTATGATTTTTTTATAAAGTTGACGCTATTAATTACTCTTTGACTTTATATTTTTTCTGTTTAAGCCTACACACACTATGCCAGACATTGCAGCAATAATCATCCAAATTACTATATTCTGATCATCACCTGTTTTTACGTTTGTAATAACATTTGTATTAACAGCTGTATTAATACCTGTATCCTCATTTACATTAGGATTAGGATCTGTATATACTAATTTAGGTACAACTACCTTTATTTTATCAGCGCCTTTTAGAATGACTTGATAGCCATCACTTTCTAATGTAGGTGCTACACTTTCAAATACTACTTTAATACGTCCTTCTCCATATGGATTTGCATAAATACCTGAGCTTGTAATGTTACCACCAATCACAATTCCAATATAGTTAATTAGAACCTGATTATCAATCATTACTTCATCCTGAAGGATTTTGTCATTTTTAAACATTGTATACCCATCACCACCACTCTTTAACATATAGTTGTGTGATGCTAATTTATAAGTCTTATTTAAATCTAATTTTTCGTTTCCTACTTTAACATTGTTCACTCTATATGCACCATTTACTTTTACAAACTCGCCTTTGTCATTTGTTATTACGGATGTATCAATGTTTGTATTTATTTCATATGAAAGTCCTGATACCTGAAGGAATCCACCACTTTCAGCATCTGGTGCAGCTTTCGAGCCTAATTCAAGCGCATCAAGGATCTGCTGTCCAGTCGCTTCAATCAGACATGCTACATTTCCATATGGGTGTACTGCTATAATGTCACCATAGGTAATATTGCCTGCATTAATTGTAGCTCTAACACCACCACCATTTACAAATGCGATATCGGCACCTAAGAGCTTTCTATATGCATCTGCACATAAATCCCCAAGATTTGTCTCCTGGTTTCTAATCATTCTTTTACCTGTCACTGGGTCATTTACTACTAAATTAACTTCTGTCTTTGCTACTACTGTCTTTTCAAGATCCGCAAAGTTTGCCTTGATTCCACTTATAAAATCCAGCATTTCTTGGTCCTGCTTTGTGTACGAAGTAATTAGTTCTGATGAAATTGTACCATTGGCTTTAATTGTAATCTGACCAAGTGCGGCTAACTTTGTACCTGTAGATGAAAGTATCACTTTAGCGCCAGCTTTATCTGTGCAGATTTCCTGCGCAATTGTACTATGTGAATGTCCATCAATAAATGCATCTATACCTGTAGTATTTGAAATAATTTCCTTTGAAGTCCATGGCGAACTACTTGGATCTGTACCAACATGACCGACAGCTACAATATAATCGGCTTTTTCTGCCTTTGCCTTGTCTATACTACTTTGAACTGTACTATAAAGGGCCTGACCATTATTACCTTCAGCGAAACTATAAATATAATTGCCTTTTTCATCCTGAAAATAAGATGGTGTTGATTTTGTAAATGTTTCTGGTGTTGAAATTCCAATATAAGCAACCTTATATCCATTATATTCAACAATCTTGTATGGATCAAAAACAGTCTTATTCGTCTTGAGGTCAATAAAGTTGCATGAAAGATACTTATATTTTACTTTTGAAGCTAAACTAAGGAAATTGCTCATGCCAAAATCAAATTCATGGTTGCCTGGAACTGCAATGTCATATCCCACTTTATCCATAATTTGTGCAATATACTCTCCCTTTGATAATGTGCCAATCGTTGTACCCTGAATTGCATCACCCGCATCAATTAATGTAACTTTACATCCATTGTTGATTAATGTTTTCTTGTAATCTGCAATCGCAGAATAGCCCAAGGAAGTAACTTTTCCAGATTTGTCTGTTGTTAATTCATATGCATTATGAGCATCATTTGTATATAATAAAATTGCAGCATCTGACTTTCCTTGAATTTCATATGCTGCAAGTGTTCCACTAACCTCACATGCGGCTAAAATCAGAGGCTTATGTGAACTTGTAGCAGGAACAAAGCATAAGCCTTCCGGTGAAACATCGCCTTTGATATTTGCCGAAAAATCCCTACTGTTAATATAATTTACAAATTGAGGTTTTTCTGGATTAGATATATCATAAGCCATTACTCCACCAACTCTTTCGAGTCCTATAAATGCATATTCTTTTCCTGCAACTTCTCCAACCGTTACATACTCCGGTTCTGGTCCCTTTTTGTTAGAACGCCCATCCGCTGCATTGCTATCATTTGATGCATTAAAATATTGTGGTAAATACTGCGCCGTGATACGTTCAAAATCATCCGCACTATCGTAAACTAGTTTTAGCCCTGATGCTGTAACTTCAAACATAGAATAAGAACGTGATCCATATAAATTTGTTTTTGAACTATCTAAGCCATCCATCTTACTACTATCAAGAAATGTGACTTTACTATCTGTCGTAACACCACCAATAGATGTTAACTTTTTACTATCTTCATTAATATAGTAACTAGGAGTGCTTTTAACTCCCCATTCTCTTGAATCCCCTTCATTTGCAGTAAGTAAATATGTCTTTCCTCCAATTTCACTAAGCGAAATTCCGTCAGGCATACGTACACCTAATACATTTTCATAATTTTGTGGAGTATATTTAGCAGTACTATTTTTATTTAAATCAATATTTACTTTAGAATAATCTACTGTTCCAAGTGAAAATATATTTTTGATCTCTGAAGTAGAAAGGTCAAGGACCGCTACTGCATTTGCTTCCTGGCAATCTATATATGCAACATTATTATTACAGGTAATAAATTCGGGTTCTAGATCCTGTGATGGCAATGCACCTTTTTTTAAAACCACACCTGCATTTGTAAGTTCATCTCTTTTTGAGTCATAGCTTGTAAAGTCTACTGCTACCTTGGTTAATGCAACAGCATCTATAATCGTTACGCTGCCCTTTGGATCAACAATCCCTGTTCCAAAACCAGTTCTTGGTTCACCTTCATCAGCTGTTAATATTTTCTTTCCATCTGGTGTAAATGTAACCATGTCCGGCTGAACGCCAGTTTCTATAAGTTTAGGATTTCCAATACTTCCATCCTTATTGCAATCAAATATGGCAACAACACCATTTTTATCATAATCACCATGCTGGACTGCTGCTACTAGCTTTGTTCCATCAGGCGAAATAGAAATGCTTGTAATATCACCATACATAAAAGTTGCGTTAATAGCTGTAACTATATTTTTAACATTATAACCCGTACCCATTAAATCAGTAATTTTGTCACCGTTTTTAATATCACTTATTTTGATTGCGATGATCTCACCTTTTACACCGCTAACCCCATATGCATATCCGTTTACTTCATTGTATTCAACGATTTCAAGACATCCTCCATCTGCACTCATTGCGCCTGAATTATATCTTCCAATCTGTTCCATTCCAAGTATATTAGCACTGTTATTAAATCCAATCACTTTTTGATCAGTAGTAACTACAGATTCTGCCGTTGCTGTAAATGTATAAGGCAATATCATTGAAATTGCTAAAAACATTGCTAATGGTTTTTTCCATTGCATTTTCATAAAAACCCTCCCTGTATTCAATTATTATTAAAGTTCCATTTCAATAATAACAAAAGTAAATATAAAGGATTCTAATTCTAACTAATTTCCATGTAAAATTTATGCCAAACTATTCCCAATTTTACTTTATCCGGGTTATTAAGCCTCCAAGGTATCCTTATGTATCTGGTTTATCCTTATGTATCTGGTTTATCCTAAAGTAATGCTTTTATTATAAAATGATTTGTTTTATAAATATTTCTTTTTTGCGCTAAACCCCCTACCTCTTACCTCAGTGACACGACTAATCATAACAAATGCATCTTCATCTATTTTGTGCACTAGTTTTTCCACTTTAGAAAGCTCCCTGTTTGATACTACACTTAATATAATCTCCAACTCATTTTCCAAATATCCTGAACTTCCATGTAGAAGTGTTACGCCTCTGTCTATTTCTGAAATAATGGCATCCTTTATATCCTTCGATCGATTGCTGATCACTTTTATCTCCATTTTATTTGTACCAAGCATAAGAAGTTTATCTAAAATCACCGAATATATCAGGACTAAAACGATACCATACAGAACCTTTTCTCTATTATTAAACCCAACCTGTAATGCAAGTATCACACAATCAGCAACGTATAGGCTAGCCGAAATCGGTAACCTGAAATATTTATGGAGGATCATAGGCGGTATATCCAAACCACCGGTACTAGCCCCTACCCTAATAACAATCGCGATGGATGCGCCAATGCAGATTCCCCCAAAGAGTGTGCATAGAAAAATATCATCCGTCACTACAAAATCACCAGATATTTTACGCAATAGCTCCAAAGCAATTGGAAAGCAAAATGTACTAATCAGCGTTGTAAATGCAAATTTTCTTCCCAAAAACAATAATCCCAAAACAAACATGACTAAATTAAAACCAAACACAAAATATGACAGAGGCATACCCGTATATTGATTGATAAATAATGCAATGCCTGTAGTACCTCCTGTGATAAGTCCGGACGGTAAGATAAAGAATACTACCCCTGCCGCATAGAGGAAATTCCCAAATATAATTGTTAATATTTCAAATATGATTCTTCTCTTTTTCATGTATATCTCCATAATCTATGTTCTTCTAGTCGTCTTTTCAGCTATTCATATCTTTTCGGTGCATACCTTTTCTGCGTCAAAATATAGGAACCAATCAAGGTCGCCACCGTTATAATCCCCATAATACAAAGTACAACATCACAGTTAGCAATCATCGAAATATTTTCAAATACATTTCCTGATGTTCTAAAGCCACCTTTTCCGGGAAGCAGATTGATAAATACAAGTGATATTGTAGCCATCATAATTGCTATACTTGCAAATGTAATATACCATTTTTTCTTATCTCTTATTATTCCAAGTGGAAACATAAGTGCAGTCATGAACAAGTAATAAAAAAATGAAAATACAATATAGCGAATTGCATATCCAGTATTTATATGAATATCAGTATAACCTCCACTGAGGAATCCAAAAAATGTTATATATATCACAAAAAATACTGCTATCGTAATCATATATTTTACAAACCCAAATATCCTCATGTTAATTTCCTGCCTGGATGTATATGGAAGTTCCCTTGTAAATCGTGGCATATTCGTAAGTGTATTATATACCACTCCATATAATCCGAAACAGATCATAAATGGCATAAACCCAGTTGACATTCCCTCATTCACAAAATCATCAGTTGTATGCATATTCATTCTTGATGCAAACCCGCCTAATATAATGGCAGCCAGAAGCCATCTTCCAAGACCTTTCAAATCCACCTTTTCAAAGCTACTTATTTTCCCTATTTTCCAAAATTCTTTCATTATAACACCCCCTTTTCATGAATTTCTCTAATGTGAATTGCCAGGTCTTCAACTACAAGACGCCTTATGATTACACCTTCTGTATTCCAGAGTTTTACATCACTCGTAATTCCAGTAATACCAAATGAATTTTTCTTAGCACCTATCATGCGTTTTTCAACACCCTCCAAAATGAGGTTATTAGGGATATCAATCATTCGATATTTTTCCAACAATTCTTCTTTTTCGCCCTCTATTACGATCCTGCCGCTATCAATAAATATCAGATAATCTGCGATCTTATCAAGATCACTTGTAATGTGGGTAGAAAAAACTACTGAATGTTTCTCATCTTCTACGAATTCTTGTAGCATATCTAGCATCTCATATCTGTCCGCCGGGTCAACCCCACTCGTTGGTTCATCCATAATCAGAATCTCTGGCTTGCGTGACAATGTCAATATTAACATAAATTTCCTTTTCATTCCAGGTGAGTATTTCACAAAGTTTATGTTATATGGCAATTCAAATTTCTCCATATATTTGTCGAAATAATCGATATCAAATCCATCAATCAATGGAGCGAATTTCTTTTTAAATTTCTTAGCCGTAAACTGCTCATTGAAATTAGTGGTGTCATACACGATTCCAAGCTTTCTTTTTATACCAGCTTCATCTTCCCAGAACCTAATTCCATCGTATAAGATGGTGCCGCTCTCACGCTCAAGATTATTGCCAATTATATGAATGAGCGTCGTTTTTCCTGCGCCATTACGTCCAACCAATCCTGTGATCATTCCCTTTGGTATGGTAAAGTTTATTTCTTTTAGAGCAAATCCTTTTACTTTGTAATTAACGTTCTTAAGTTCTAGTGCAAACATATTCTCCTCCATTATTCTTCTTTTTTGTTATAGATTGCATTAATGTTCTCAATTAATTCTGATCTGCTAATTCCTGAAGCCCTTGCGAATTCGCAAATCCCCTTCAGCTGATCTGTGAGTAGTTCCATATTAATATTTTTCAAATGTTCCATTTGAATATTTGCCACAAATACGCCCTTACCCGGCTGCGATACTAAAATGCCCTGTGCACATAAATCGTCATATGCCCGCCTACAGGTAATGATTCCAACTTTGAGTTCTCTTGCCAAGATTCTTATGGATGGAAGTTGGGTTCCAGGTGTGTACATACCAGCCATAATCATTTCTTTGATTTGAATCTCAATCTGCTCATATATTGGTATTTGAGTGATGGATGATATTTTAATTTGCATTCCTACCTTCTTTCCGCCAGCCACAATATTTCCTAATCGTTATTAGTGATTCGCACTATTTTGATGATATCACTTAGCGTTCTGTACCTACTGTGATTATACGGTAGGTACAGCAATGTGTCAACTACATTTTTAACGCTACTACAACCTTATTTTCTGTAAGTCGTATTATCAGTCATTTATAACAACCATACTTCTCCTACTTTTTAATCGAAAAAAATCCCAATAAACATTTCGTTTAAAGGGATTGATAAAGATTCAATATTATATTACATCATTCTTATTTTTATCATTAGACATTCAGCTATACCTTCTCTATATAGATTAGTCTGTATTTTTATGAACACTTACCGTACTATAAGAAAGTAGCATCAAATCAACAAGTAAAATAATTCCAACTAATCTTACTAAAACATCAGGAAACGAATATAATATGAAATTAATTGCCATAAAACCTAGTGCAATTATCATAACCAACCTACTAATATTAAAAATAACTTTGACCTTCATATATAACCGTCCTTTACAATTTTTTTAAGTAATATATTTTAAGTATTGCTCCAATTGTCAACTGCACGAACCCTGCTGCAAATAATGTATAGAACACTACTTCATTAAAATAACTTCCTACAATTCCAGCTGCAAACATTAAAATGGACATAATCATGATCATCGGCATTCCCGCTTTACTCCGAATTGCCTTCAATCTTTCATCATGCTCTTTATTGTACAGCATCTTTAATTGTATTTCGTCATTTAATACTCTACTCAACCGTATAATCTGGATAACCGCCATTATTGCTAGTGCAATCATACTTCCGAATGACTGTCCGTCAACCATCCCATCCTTGAAATCACCGCTTTTCAAGATATCAAACACGCCACCAAACACATCATAGATCACCACAAAAGTTGCTACGAATACATAGCATTTAAATATAAATATTCTCTTTTTTATCTTGCTCTTAAATTCTTCCATATGCGCCTCCAATCATCCATCTACCTCCGAAAAATCAAACACTTCTTCAATTGATAGCTCAAAATAATGTGCTATTTTATATGCCAACAATAACGATGCTGTATATTTCTCAACCTCAATTGATGTAATCGTTTGTCTTGTAGTCCCGACTTCCAATGCCAATTCTTCTTGAGACATTTTTCTTGCTTTTCGCAGTTCTCTAATTTTTGATTTCACTGTTACTCTCTTTCCATTTGTCGCATAGTTTACTTTGCATTTTTAGTATAGTTAGCTTTGCATAAAATGTCAAGTTGATTTTAAATTTAAGTTTATCTATTCTGATTTTTAAATTAAGTTTATCTATATAATTTAATATGGTACTATAAATTTATACAGTGATGAGAAGGTATATATGGAGGTATTTATGGAGCGCAGAAATTATACAGATATACAGGTTATTGAATATGATATTAACAGTGACGTTTCAACTATACTATTGCAAGAATTATCTAGTAAATTACATCAAATCACTGAAAATAGTGGAGAGGCTAGCTTTAACAAGAAAGATATCGAAGGTGAAAAGTCCATATTTGTAGTTGCAATATGTTGGTCGTAAAGAAGCAGTATGTTTCGAGAAAAAATTAAATATATAATTCAAGTTAATTAAATTCATATTTTCATTAACCTAACCATTTCATTTTATCATTATTTTCCTTCTTTAACTTCAATTCCACCCCATTCAACAACTGTAAATCCGGTCCTTGTAAATGGTTCCAGCTTCTGCTCTTTTACTACAACAGATTCCTCTAACGGCTTATATAGCATCATTATCCTTAAAACCGAATCAGGTTCTGGATTTATTGTAAGCTTTGCAAGTTCTTCATAATCTTTTCCCGCAAATGTGATCAGATTAAATTTGTTCTCCTGAAGAATAGGAAGCCAATAGACTATGAATTCATTATATTCTCTTGGTGTTAATCCCATATACTCCAGTTTTTCCTGAAGAAATCGAGCCGTATCACTTCCTGCAACCACGAATCCTTTGGACATATCCCAGTTTACATCAGCAACGCCTTCCCAATATAGGTATGAATATTCTCTATTATCTTTTATGTTTCTCAATGTTCCATCTTGTTTCGCTATTACATTCCATCCATCTTGATACTCCGGATATGTACATGTAAGTTCACCATTATAGTCTAATTTTACGTTGACCTTGCGTTCTTCCATTGGATAGAGATAGATTACAGGTTTGCTACATAACATGTCTTGATAAGCTCTCGTTTTAGTGCATTCTTCGTTTACACTAGAATCTTTCGTTACACTGGAATCTTTCGTTTCACTAGATTCTTTCGTTACACTAGAATCTTTCGTTTCACTAGAATCTTCAGTTTTACTTATAATAGACGTACAACCTGTTACAGTTAAAACACATACTAAAATTGCAATCAAAATACTTGTTTTTTTCATAACACCCTCATTTCTAATTAGCGTTGTACTAATTCTCGTTTACATTTACTTGTCATCAATTTTTCTAAACACCCTTCACCTTGTTTAATAACCTACTCTGTCAAAATAAAACTGTCAATACGGGTACTTATTTTTTCAATTCTTTGTGCAAAACTTAAATTAGCAAACTCCCGACACAATTTATTCTCATTTCCAGCTAGATATATATTTTGATTTGAACTTTCAGCAACGATACTTCCATTTGATTCATAAAAGATACAGCTCCCAGAGGCATAATTTATCGAATTTAATTGTGGCACCATATCTTGATCGATTGATATTGACAATCCACTTGTCACTACCATAATGCTAACGTTTAAAATAACTTTATCATTATCGAATACCGGGTAATGAAATATTCCATCTTGGTCATCTCGGTCTAATTCATAAATTATAAATGGAGTACCAATTGTTAAATTGTTCAAGTTACTTGGCTTAATATTAAAAATATCTAACATCGATTTAACTACTTCAAGCATATTATTATAAGGTTCGTAATCGTATTTCGTAACTATACCAGAAATTTTATTTGTTATAAGGGAGAGATTTTGCTCGAAAACATTGCTAGCTATAATGTTTTCATTTGATTTTATGATCCTAGTAGGCAGATTTGAATTATTTGCATAAGCTACAGATTCTACAGCTCCTATTCTCTGATCATTTAAAGTATCATTATATCCGGCCCCTCCATCAACATTTTCAACTGAAGCATCTGAATTTTTCAATGTGTTTTTATCCTGCATAGCACCATTATTTGCAATTTCCCCTTCTGCGCTTGCTGATGAAACAATTGATTTTCCCTCCACAAAATACGACGGATCTTGCTGTGGCATCTGTGTAATAGCAATGTAGCCTACTATAATTACTACTGCAGCAAATGAAGTTACAGAATAGACTACTTTTTTCTGTCTACTTTTATGTATCTTATATTTATTTATCCTTTCAATAATATTTTCAGTCTGTTCTTTAAAATCTCTCATCAAAAAAGTCCTCCTTTTCTAATACAGCTTTAAGCGCTTGTTTTGCTCTATAAGTAAGATTTTTGATTTGTTTTGTATTCTTTTTAAGTACAACAGCGGCCTCATCATAACTCATGTCCTCAAAATACACCAAATATATCGCATCTTGGTAGTCTGTATTTATCATATGAAGTGCATTGTGGATTCTTCGTTTTCGCTCATCTTTTAAAATTATATCCTCAAGATTACACTTATCTAACAATTCGTTTTTTACATCTTCAATAGGCGTCAAACGGGTTCTAGACTGTTTTCGCAAGTAATCAATTGCATTATTGCGCCCAACCTTAAACAGCCATGTTTTGAACGAAAATATCTCTTTGAAATGGTTTTTATGAACCATTATTTCAAAGAAAGTTTCAGCCGCCAAATCCTCTGCTACTGTTATGTTATTTACATATCCATTTAAAAAAAATATCAAATTATCATTATACATCTCAACCAACTCTTCAAGTCCGCTTTCGTCACCCTCTAGAAAACGATGGTAGCTACTTGCACCGTTATCCATATTATCCCTCTCATTTTCTGTATTTTTATTATTCACTTATTAAGCGTTTAAAAATGGAAAAAGTCTCACTGATTTTTTCTATTTTGCATTTGCACCTTTTGCATAATTTGCATATATTTTTTACTGAGAACTTTAAGGACCGTTCCCTTCAGCACAACATCACTTTACCAGTGAATCAAAAATTGTATCTGCCGTTTTCAACTGTTCCTTATTAAACGCAAAATTTGAATCTAATTTTATTATCATACCATCATACTCAAACAAATAGTGATGGCCATTTTCTTCATAATACCATGCCTTATCAGCTTTTAAACCCTCCACACTGGTTGCCAAATCAAAATCATACATTATACCATAGGTTCTAAAAACTCCAGTTTTTGCATCCTTCATCAGTCTATTATAAATAATAGGAAAATCCGTTCTGTATATATAATATTTTATCTCCCTATCATCAGTAGCTCCTGCCCTTGAAGATTCTGAATAATAGTCCAAGGACATTAAAAACTTGCCGTCATTATTATGATCAGTATTATTCTCATTTCCATTTGCTTCAATATTTGCTTCAATATTTGTTTCTATTCCTATAGCAGACAATGTTAATGGTATTTCATTTTCATTAGTTGCCTTTCTATTCATTCCCGATATTATAAACATACTCCATATAACTATAAAAAATAATAAAAATACAAATGGAATTACAAATTGTGCAATTGCATTGTCACTTGATTTTAACTTTTTCTTTTGTGCTATCTTTGAGATACCATTAATTAGTGGGAACATCGCAAGCACCACTAACCAAAGGAACCCAATACCTGCAGCTTCTAATTGACCCAGCATAATCCATGCAACAAGCCCACCAACGGACCATATTCCAAAAATTGTGCCTATCATAAAGTAACCTGCCTTTATTGTCATATATTTACGAGGAATAATTCCATCCCCTAATTCTACACTCTTCTTACATCTCTTTTTCCAAAGAACCCACCGAATAGTTCTAGTCATTGCCATCAAAATACATAACAACCAAATTACAACGGTTGATAATGCCGCAAACGATAATTCGACTGAATTTCGATTAACCGTTATACTCATTACTAAATTTAAGAACCCGATTATTGGCAACAGCACAGATCCTATCCATAATGTTGTGCGACTCATCTTACATATTACATCAAATTTCATATTGTCATCTGTTTCAATTGGCGTCAAATTCAAATCTTCTGAATAGAAAATCTGAATTTTTCCTGCTGCACATATAAAATTCCAACCTGCCTTTTCACAAAATTCAATATACTCCATATTATGTTCATTAGGAAATGTATCATAGTTTGATGCCTTATCAAATATTTCTACAGCAAAATTGAGTGTTTTCCCCTCTATCTTCTTAAAGACGAACTTATTTCCCTCTTTTTCAACTAACATCCATCCTCTTGCAGCTAAATCCTCTAACTCCTTTTTCGTAGCCTCAAGATTATCTGGCATCATTCGTACCTGTTTTTTCAAAATATTATCATTTCTCATATTAACATTCCCCCTTATTCTATCGAATTCTCTCGTCCAAATTTTTTATAGTCCTCTAATTGCTGAGTTAACCTAGATATTTCATTACTTAATATTTTCTGGCCCTCTTGTGTGATAATATAACTTCTTTTTCTTCCCTCAACTGCAGTTTCCCTAATCAAGTTATTCTTTTCAAATTCCCCTAATATAGTGTAGAGTGTTCCTGAGCCTACACTTATTCTTCCCTCAGTCATATTCTGAATTTTATCCATAATATCAATTCCACAATATTCTTCTTCTAGTGATAGTAAAATATAAAACATTTGCTCTGTTAAAGTTTCAAACTTTTTTCGTGCCATGTTGAACTCCTCGTTTCTCGAATACGTATATCGATTATCTGTATTATATGTCTATGTCGAATATCGATATTGAATATCTACATTGTATACTCGAATATCGATATTGTCAATATTATTATTCATAGTATTAAATTTTCACAAATCCCTTTGCATAACTACGACAGTGTAGTTTTCTTTTTCAACCTCAATACCAGTAGGGATGAATTTATTTTTAGTCCAAAATTTCTCACTTTGTAAATTGCCTTTTACAAATCCCAGACGCGCACAACCGTAGCCTTCCTTTTTGAGAAAATTTAAAGCATCATTTATGATTTTAGTTCCAATTCCAATTCCCTGATACTCTTTATTCAGCATAAATAAACCAATGAATATTGTATTATTATTGGGATATTCTATAATCAAATCCATAATTGCGATCAATTGATTTTCTTTATAAAACCCCACGAAATGCTTATCATCCATAGCTTTACCTGGCGGAAAGGCAGTCAAATCTTCCTTCACATTTTCAATTGTTGGTTCTGATTTCATATATATATAGTAAGTTGGATTCCCTTTACAAAGAATATATACATCCCAAATATCTTCTTCTAAAATTTGTTTCACTTTATAACAAGAAGATAGATGTTTTAACATAAGTTTCATTATAGTTTGTCCTCTTTTCTATAAATTCTGATTCGATAATTTCCTTCATTCTATGAGCTGGCACTGTTATAATACCTAATCCCTTTTTTCCAAATTATACTTGTGATTATAGTAAAAACCACAACAACGATAATTCCATATGGTAAAACACAGTAAAATATGAATTTATACACTCCATAAAACGCAATCCCCGGAAGTTGCATGCATAATTCTAGACCTGCCTCTTCTATCCTTGTAATATTAGAATTAGAAATTACGAAAAATGAGATAGAACGTATAATAACTTCTAATTCATAATATAGAATTGTCATCACTATCCCACGATATAACTATAGTGTCCTCCAAACAATCTTCTGTATTACTACTGAATAAACTCATTACTACTTCTTGAAAGGTCAAACTCCGATTATTCATCATATAGGACTATGAAATCTATTCGTTACAAATAACTATCATTTTTTTAAATATATTAAATATATAAAAGCGCTTAAAGCTTTTCTAAATCAAATATATCGGAATAATTAAATTCTCATTATCTACCGCCGATAACTTTTGTTTCATGCAAACAACCGCACCTTTTCCACGCGTTACAGATGCTTTATCTAGTAAATGAAACGCTTTTACCAGTTCACTCAACTGTTTTTGCATTACTCCACTTTGTCAGGTAGCATACCAGGCCTGTGTCATAAAAATATAGTTTTGGTGTTTTTACAAGACGCTTAAGCATATTGTTTGAATATGGATGAAGATAAAAAATAACACCTAATGTTTCAAGAATATTTAACCAATTTTTCGCCTGGACTTGGTTAATATCAGCATCCATTGCAATATCGGAAATATTTTGCATCTGAGAGCATCTAGCTGCTACTGCAGTCATAAATCTAACGAATTTCAATGCATCGATTGAATCTGACAATTCTCTAACATCCCTTTCAATATAGGTACTAATGTAGCTATTATAGAAAATATTACTATTGACATATGTCCCATTTACAATAGATGGCATTGAACCCTTAAATATTCTTTGAAAAATCTCTTCTGTATCAGCGCTTTTCCTTTCTGCCATCTTTTCATTAAGAACACTCAGATCTACTTGAAATGGGGTATTAATTCCACCATATATCTCAGACTGGGATAATGTTGTCATATTAAGCAGCGCCACCCTTCCGGCCAATGATTCGCTAACACCTTTCATTAGTTTGAAAATCTGAGAACCTGTAAGCCAAAAATCACCTGCTTTATGATTATTATCCACCAATATTTTAATATATGAAAAAAGTTCTGGAGCATACTGTACTTCGTCAATTAGCACCGGATGTTTATGAATTTGGAAAAACATATCTGGGTCACTTTTTGCAAGCGCACGTTCATTTAAATCATCTAAAGTAACATAGTTTTTATCAGTTCCCTCCATCAATTTTTGAAGCATTGTTGTCTTTCCAACCTGTCTTGGTCCTGTAATTAAAATTGCGGGATATTGTTTGGTTAATTCTATAACAATACTTTCCAAACTTCTCTGTCCCCTCACACCACCGTGAGTACCGTTTGGTACACGGTGGTTCAATAGACTTATCTTAATCATAAATATCTTTCGCTTAACTTTATGGACGTTCCCTGTGGATACAAGGAATAAACCCGATTCCAATATTAGTTACGTATCTATTTTCTGTCAAACTTCAAATTATAAGCATCCGTCAGATAGTATTGAGTATTTGAAATTTTTAATCTAAGAGTACCTTTGTCATCCTTTTTCAAACCAAAATATACAGTGGATTCAATATCGTTTGTATCAAGAGTTGAAGAGTACCCTCCACCCTGAATTGTTCCCCAAAAGTTTATTCTATTAAACCGAACACTAAACATTATAAGATTACTTCGCTTATTATCATAATTAATATTCAACACTAGGCTACCGTTCTCGCCGCCTTCTGTGTTGACTCTTTTAACACTAACGATTGTCATAGTATCAATCCCCCCTTTATGTAATCGGTTATTATATACATTCGTAAAAATTGTAGTAAATCTGACACTATTAAATAACGATATGGCTGACAATTCCAAACTTTTCATGTCTATAAACTCTGAACCTTGTATCTTTTTAAGTATGCGTAGAAAAAATTGCGTACTGTTATCTACATACTGCTTGTAGCAGTCCGATAACATAATCGATTCTAAAGCCTTAGACATGGATAAAAATAAGAAAATCAGTTCTTTGGGCCGTTTCATCTACACCGCTTTTGCAGCTATCGTATCTATAGATGCTCCGTCATACCCTTTTTTATAAATTTATCAATCGCAGCAACAAGAATATTTTCAATCCTTCATGCTAATAATTAGTAATACTCTCTGTTGCCTACAAATACATCATAAATTCTTTGATATCTATAACCTTTTTTAATTACGATACTATCTTTAACGAGAATCTCCATTTCAACTAATTGATTAATAATATTTGATACTACATTTACAGATACTCCCGATTCATCCTGTACTTCTTTTTTAGTAAATACTATCTGACGCATTATTACGGGCATTATTTTATAAACAGAATTCCCTTTAATGGATTCTATCTTCTTCATATCTTCTTTATATATTGCTTTAATTCTATTTATTTTATTTATATTTGAACTACACTGATCAATTACACATTGCAAAAAGAATTTAATAAATCCTGCCAAATTACCTCGTCTACTTTCCATCAAATACCTCTGATATGATGGCTTATACAGTTCAATAACCTCTGATAAGTATAATATTGGTCTTTCTTCTTCTAGCATTGCCATTTGTATTGGAATCAATGCTCTTCCAACACGTCCATTCCCATCTTTGTATGCATGGATCGTCTCAAATTGTGCATGTGATATTGCGACATTTATCAGTAATGGGTCGATAAATGCATCATTCATATATTCATACAAATTATTCAATAGTTCTATGACATTTTCTGGTGCTGGAGGAATAAACGTAGCTCCGTCCATTCCCACCCTACGTGGTCCAATCCAATTCTGAGTTTTTCTTATTTCCCCTGGCGTTTTTTCAGAACCTCTAACACTATTTAAAAGAATCTTGTGCATATTATTAACTAAATACATATTAATCACTTTTTGTTTTCCTAGTTCATCATATGCAAATTCTATTGTTTTCTTTAAATTTTGTATTTCTAGATTATCATCGGTCTTCTCTAAATACTTTAAATAATACATTTCATCCTGTGATATCTGCGTGCCTTCAATCTGTGTTGATTTATAACTTTCATTTAACAGAACAGAATCAAGGAAATATTTTGAATCAAACTCTAAAGTATTAAGTAATGATTTGTATTCTCCATATTTTTCATTTGATTCTGCTAATAATCTAAGTAATTCTTTATCTATTTTATATTCTAATGGCAATCTTTTTGCTTGAAATGGTTCCATTTTTGTCCCTCCTTGTCATCTTTAGTTATATTATACCCGAATTTTATATAAAAATCACTGTATTATTTATTTTTAGTGATTTTTTTTATTTTATCGCAGGATATTTACACAATATACTTCCTATTTCTTTATGCGAAACAGCAAAAACGTCCCAAGACAACTGTCTTGGGACGTGAACGTAAACTTCGTTTTCTTGAACCTTTTTGAATTCATTTCAAATTATTCTTAATATTCTCAGTTATCTGATTAACAAGATCCATGATTTGATCTACCGCATATCCATTATAAGGAACAAAAGGACCATCTTTATCCCCAAGATTTCTTATTTTATAAACAGCGCTCCCTCTAAAGGATACTATCTTTTTCATGTCTTCTTTATATTTAAGACTGATGTTACTTTCGTAATCTCTTTTCTATCAATGAGCTATACTAATTCTAAAATTTTTTCATTTGTTAAATCTAATGCAACTTTTATCAAAATCGTTTTATCTCTTGATACTATCTCACAACAACTCTCTTTAAGATTTCTTGGACTCACAATAATTCTCAAAGGAACACCAAGCAGATCCGCATCTGAAAACATAACACCAGCACTAACGGCTCTGTCGTCATAAATCACTTCAATTCCACTACTTAGCAACTCCTCGTACAAGTTATTTGCACATTCTTTTACAGCATTATCATCAGATCGTACAGCACAAATATGAACTTGCCAAGGTGCAATTGCCATAGGCCATATTGGACCAAAGTCATCATGATGCACCTCACAAACTGATGCTGCAAGTCTACCAATCCCAATGCCGTAACATCCCATAATAGGATATTGGATAGTTCCTTCTTTATCAATGTAGGTCATGTTCATTGATTTTGTATATTTTGTACCTAGCTGAAATATATTTCCTACTTCAATGCCACGGGATATGGAAATTGATTCTTTACCGCAACATGGACAAATACCACCATCTTGAATTTTTACAAAATCATGATACATAACATTTCCGATATCTCGCTGTATATCAAGTCCAGTGTAGTGATACTCAATTACATTTCCACCGCAAACTAAATTATTTGTGTTTTCAAGGGACTTATCATACAAAACCGAATAGTTATTATTCAACAAATATGGTCCAATATATCCCGCAGCCAGCTCACACTCATCTACAATAGTCGCTGCATGAATATCAAATCCAAGATGATTAGTCAGTTTCGTTTCATTAACGTCAAGATCCCCTCTAATTAAAACTACAATATATGAATCATCACTATTTCTCTGATATGCAACAGCCTTACAACTTTTTTCTTTGGTAATATTAAAAAATCCGCAGACTTCCTCTATTGTATGAATATTTGGTGTATGCACAAGCGTAATCTTGTTCGAAACAGTATCTCTTTCGTTGTAAATAACACTATCAGCCGCTTCCATATTCGCCTTATAGCCGCAACCTCTGCATATTACTATAGAGTCCTCACCAATTGATGTCATAAGCATAAATTCATGAGAAATATTCCCTCCCATCATTCCGGAGTCAGATGCAACTGAAATCACTTCCGGAATTCCAACTCTGGTGAAAATTCGTTCATAAGCATGATGACAGCGGTCATAGTAATCTCCCAAATCACTCTGACTTGTGTGAAATGAATAAGCATCTTTCATCGTAAATTCTCGTACGCGAATCAAACCACCTCTTGGTCTGGCTTCGTCACGGAACTTTGTTTGAATCTGATACACCATAAATGGATATTTTGAGTAACTTTGAGCATAGTCACGTACAAGTTGAACAGCGGCTTCTTCATGTGTCATACCTAGTACAAGTGGATTTTTATTTCTATCATTGAATCGCACAAGTTCACTCCCTATACTTTCATACCTGCCAGATTCCTGCCAGAGAGAAGCCGGCATAACAACCGGAAACTGAACTTCCTGTCCATCAATTCCATCCATTTCTTCTCTAATGATTTGTTCAATTTTACGAGTTATCCTTTTCAAAGGCAAAAGTGATGAATAAATGCCATTCCCAACATACTTCATATAACCGCCACGAATCATAAGTGCATGACTATCAATTACACAGTCACTTGGTCTTTCCTTAAATCTTTCACCAACAAGCTTCTCAAACTTCATAATCAATACCTCCAAATTTATTTTTGAATACAAAAAAAGCCCTAAGCACGACAAACACTCATGCTTAGGGCGAACTATAATCAAGTCCGTGGTACCACCTAAATTTGGAATCATTCCACTCTCTTGGTACGAAGCAATTGCTTGATACCTTATCTCTGTAACGGGAGAACCCGGTGACACTTACTAAAAAAGAAATAGCTTTTTGTTCGGTTAACAGCTCAAAGATAGGTTGGGCATCTCTTCATTAAAGGCTCGCACCTACCGCCTTTTCTCTGAAAATCCAAAATGCTTACTAATTCTTATCATAGCTTTGTATTCAATTTAGGCTAATGTATCACAAATATATTTAAAAGTCAACATTGTCATTCAACTTACGTTGATTGGTTTGAAATATTTCTTGTTTGGGGAAATGATTACTTTTCGTGGTCGGACGTTACCTGCGAATACAAGAAACAACCTCACATCCGCTTCGCTTCTGTTCGGTCATTTCTTGCATTCCAATGAACCAAATTGCATATAAAAAGCCCTCGAAATGCAAGCATTCCAGGGCTTTTTGTCTGCGATTTGATTCGCAGGTATCTGCTTATCTCTTTGAAAATTGTGGAGCTTTTCTTGCTGCTTTAAGGCCGTATTTTTTACGTTCCTTCATTCTTGGATCTCTTGTTAAGTATCCGGCTTTTTTAAGGGATGCGCGATATGTTTCTGTATCACAATCCAATAAAGCTCTAGCAATACCATGTCTTACAGCACCAGCTTGGCCTGTGTATCCGCCACCACGAACGGTTACAATTGCATCAAACTTGTCTGTATTCTCTGTTAATGTTAAAGGCTGACGAACGATAACTTTAAGTGTTTCGATACCGAAATAATCATCGATTGTTCTCTTGTTTATAGTAATAATACCTGTTCCAGGTACTAAATATACTCTTGCGATACTGCTTTTTCTTCTACCTGTTCCGTAAAATCTTCCTTTTACGTTGCTTGTCTTAGCCACTGTTATATCCTCCTTATTCGTTCTTTAGATTAAAATGTTAATACTTCTGGTTTTTGAGCTGCTTGTTCATGATCTGGTCCAGAGTATACATGAAGTTTTGTGTACATTTCTCTTCCTAAAGGTCCTTTTGGAAGCATTCCCTTAACAGCAATTTCGATTACTCTTGCAGGGTTCTTTGCCTGTAATTCTCTTAGTGTTGTTTCTTTCATACCACCAACATAATCTGAATGATGATAATAAATCTTTTGATCTAATTTCTTACCTGTTACTACGATTTTATCAGCATTGATTACGATAACGTTATCACCAGTATCCATATGTGGTGTATAAGTTGGTTTGTTCTTTCCTCTTAATACAGTTGCTATATGTGATGACATACGTCCTAAAGTACATCCTGTAGCATCTACTACATACCATTTTCTATCAATTGTTGATGGACTAGCCATAAAACTTTTCATTGGTTTACCTCCTGAAATAATTGTTAACTTGTTTATGATAAATGTTTTACCGGGGCATTGGTTTAACATTTTCAATCTTTGTCACATTTTTAAATTATATAACACTAGACCACGTGTGTCAATTACTTTTTCGCTTTTTTTTATAAATTGTCTAATATTATAAAAATTGAATTTCTACTAATGTAAGGCCTTCCGGTGGAGCTGTCGGCCCTGCTAATGTTCTATCATTAGAGTCAAGCATCTCTTTCACCTTTATAGGCTCATAATGGCCTGTTCCTGCCTGTATTAGTGTTCCGGCTATAATACGTACCATATTATACAAAAAGCCGTTTCCTGTCACTTTAATGGACACCACATCATCACGCTTGTAAATATCAACTGCATATATAGTTCTAACTGTTGTTTCAGTCTGCGTGCGTGCTGAGCAAAAGCTTTTAAAATCGTGCTCACCCACAAGATATTTTGCCGCATCTTTCATAACATCTATATCTAAACTATATGTAAAGAAGTAACTATCGAATCTTTTGGATGGTATAGGAAACTGTCTATTCAATATTTTATACTCATAAGTTTTTCTTGTATCACAATGCCTTGGATGAAAATCTTTCTCCACCTCACAAGAATCTTGAATCGTAATGTCATCTGGCAACAAGGTATTTAATGCATATGAAAACCTGTCTCCTGGAATCGTTGAATCTGTATCAAACACAGCAACATTTCCAAGTGCATGAACTCCTGAATCAGTTCTACTTGCGCCTATTATCTTAATTTCTTCACCTAGTAACTTGGACAATTTATCATTTAACACTTTTTCCACGGTATCTGCATTGGGCTGTATCTGCCAACCACAATAATTAGTTCCATCATAGGCTACTACTAGTTTAATTCTTTTCAAATCGAACTGCCTCCTAGGTAAACACTAGCAATAATCATTATCACCAAATAACCGATCAATATACCATAGGCACTTATATCGGCCTTATTGTACTTTAACGGTTTCATCTTAGTTCTTCCTTCGCCACCATGATAGCATCTAGCTTCCATAGCCATCGCAAGATCATTTGCTCTACGAAACGCTGATACAAATAATGGTACAAGTACCGGAATCATTGCTTTAGCTCTTTTCATCAATCCACCGGTTTCGAAATCTGCACCTCTTGCGCTCTGTGCTTTCATGATTTTATCTGTTTCTTCAATTAAAATAGGTATAAATCTAAGTGCGATTGACATCATCATTGCGATTTCATGTACTGGGATTTTAATATGATTTAAAAATCCAAGACTTTTCTCAAGTCCATCTGTGAGGTTATTTGGCGTTGTCGTCAATGTCATTATTGAGGACCCGATGATAAGATACATTAGCCTTACTATCATAAATCCTGCCAGCACTAAGCCTTCCATCGTTATCTTAATTTTCCATATCGTAACAATCGGCTCACCCGGCGTCAAAAATATATTAAATACTGCACTAAATATTAGCAAAAACAATATCGCCTTTAATCCCTTTATCATATATATAAATGGAACCTTCGATATCTTTATCACGGACGCTAAAAATATTGTTGCCATCAAATATAGCCAGATATTCCTTCCGAGAAAAATTGATATAATAAATATCATTGTACCAAATAGTTTTACTCTTGGATCTAGCTTGTGGATTATTGAATTGGATTGATAATATTGTCCAATTGTAATATCTCTTAACATAACACGTAAGTATCCCTTCTATTGATTCTAATACTCTATTGGTACTAAAACTCTATATGACTCTAATACTCTATTGGTTCTAACACTCTATTGACATTAATACTCTATTGGTTCTAACACTCTATTTATTTTGATTTATTAATTCTAATTTATTGACTCTAACGCATTTTCAACGCCTTTAAAATGCTATCTGTAGCCTCTTCAACTGTAATCGCATCTGTATCGACTGGAAATCCTGCCTTTTTAAGATCATTCATTATATAAGTTACTTCTGGTGCTGCTAGCCCAATTTTTTCAAGTTCTTTATAATGGCTAAATATCGTCTTTGGTACGTCGTCATATATTAACTCACCTTTATTCATTACAATGATTCTTTCAACATACTTTGCAACGTCTTCCATACTATGTGATACCAATATAACAGTAATTTTCATTTCATCATGCAATTTCTTAATATAGTCAAGTATCTCATCGCGGCCCTTCGGATCAAGTCCTGCAGTTGGTTCATCCAAAATCAACACTTGTGGTTTCATTGCTAGCACACCAGCAATTGCAGCACGACGCTTTTGTCCACCTGACAAATCAAATGGTGACTGATAATATAGACTTTCATCAAGTCCTACCATTCTTAATGCTTCAAAGGCTCGCAATTCAACCTCTTTTTTGGTTAATCCCAAATTTGATGGCCCAAAGCAAACATCTTTAAATATATCTGTTTCAAATAATTGATGCTCTGGATATTGAAATACAAGACCTACCTTACTTCTAAGCTCTTTCATTTTAAAACCTTTTTCGTAGATATCTTTACCATCAAAATATATATTCCCGCTTGTCGCCTTAATCAACCCATTCAGGTGCTGAATAAATGTTGATTTTCCAGAGCCTGTATGTCCAATCAGACCAATAAACTGACCATCTTCAATTACGCAGCTTATATCAATTAAAGCTTGTTTTTCAAAACCAGATCCTATTTCATATGTGTAATTTATTTTATTTACTATAATTGACATTAAAAGTTCACTGCTCCTATCAAAATTATTGTTTATTTCATAACCACATTTACTTATTTCATCGTTACTGTGATAAGCTCATCAATCAATTCCTGCGTTGTAAGAATTCCATCTTTGAGCGGCACACCATTTTTTTTCAATTCATATGCAACTTCTGTTACTTGCGGCACATCTAAACGCAACTCTTTTAATTGTTCTACTTGTGAAAATATTATTCTTGGCGTACCTTCCATTACTATATCACCTTGATCCATTACGTATATTCTATCTGCATCTATTACTTCATTCATATAATGTGTAATCAGTATAATTGTCACATTTTCTTGTATATTTAATTCATGTAAAGTTTTGATGACTTCTTTTCTACCCGATGGGTCTAGCATTGCTGTTGGTTCATCAAGAATAATACACTTGGGCTTCATTGCTAAAATTCCCGCAATCGCAACTCTTTGTTTTTGTCCACCTGATAACTTCGTAGGTGATGATTTTCTATACTCATACATCCCAACCGCTTTGAGACATTTTTCTACTCTAGTCCATATTTCCTGCGTTGGTACACCAATATTTTCTGGCCCGAATCCAACTTCTTCCTCCACTAACGTACAAATCATTTGATTATCTGGATTCTGAAATACCATACCCGCTGTCTGTCTAATATCTAAAATTCTTTCTTCATCAGACGTATCTATACCATCTACCCATATTGTTCCCTCTGTTGGATATAGGAGTGCGTTCATGTGTTTCGCCAGCGTAGATTTACCTGATCCATTATGCCCTAATATCGCAATAAATTCACCTGGTTTAATATCTATGCTTACGTTATTGACAGCTTTGGTAATACCCTCCACATTGTCATTTTCATCACGTCGTATATATTCAAATGTTAGGTCTTTGGTTCTTATAATTCCCATAGTAAGCTTTCAGCCTCCTAAATATGTGTTTATTTTCGGTTTATTTTTGGTAATTTGTGTTTTATTATAACATATTTATAGTATGTGATATATAAAATTTTTAATAAATTAAATTATGAAGACATTAAGAAGCAAAACCGTAATTCAAAGTGCACCTAATTTCCTTGTAGAAATAAAAAAAAGCAAGCAGAAATGAATTAAATTCACATTCTACTTACTTCTCATATATAATAGTTCTTAAACTAATTCAAGAACTACTTCCATAGCTGCATCGCCTTTTCTCAAGCCGATTTTAACTATTCTTGTATATCCACCGTTACGATCAACATACTTAGGAGCGATTTCGTCGAATAATTTAGCAACCAAATCAATTTCCTTTGTATTTCTCTTCTTACCAGCAACTGCTTTAGGAACATCAGTAACTGTGTAAATTTCCTTAATTATAAGCTTTCTAGCATTTAAGCGAGATGCATTGTCTTTTTTGATTGTCTTCTCAACATTATCAAATACAGTAACTTTCTTGCCGTCAACAACTTCTTTCACTCTTTTGCCGTCTTTATCTTTTTTAGGAACTTTAGCTGTAACTGTAACAGTTTCAAAATTATCTTTTTCCCTAACTGCTAATGCAACAAGGTGATCAACAATTTTACGTACTTCTTTTGCTCTTGCTTCTGTAGTAACAATTCTACCATGATAGATAACTGCTGTTACTTGGCTTCTTAATAAAGCCTTTCTTTGGCTTGAAGATTTTCCAAGCTTTCTATACATTGCCATTCTAAATTTACCTCCGTTTGGGAACACATATTATGCTTCTTCGGACTTACTGAATATGTGCTTTGTAGTCTTTCGAACTATAAAAGTATTAAAATTAATTAATCTTCGTTTGGACTAAGTGATAATCCAAGTTCTTTAAGTTTTGCAAAAACTTCTTCTAAAGATTTACGTCCAAGATTTCTAACTTTCATCATATCATCTGAAGTCTTATTACATAATTCTTCAACTGTATTGATTCCAGCTCTCTTGAGACAATTGTACGAGCGAACAGATAATTCAAGTTCATCAATGCTCATTTCAAGCACTTTCTCTTTTTCATCTGTTTCTTGTTCAACCATAATCTCAGCTGTTCTTGCATTCTCTGATAAATCAATAAATAAGCTTAAATGTTCACTAAGAACTTTTGCTGCTAAACTTACTGCTTCATCAGGAGCTAATTTACCATTTGTGAATACATCTAATGTAAGCTTATCATAATCTGTAACCTGACCAACACGAGTATTCTCTACAGCCATATTCACACGTTCAACTGGTGTGTAAATAGAATCTATTGCAATTACTCCAACAGGCATATCATCGTTCTTGTTCTTATCTGAACTAACATATCCTCTGCCTTTTGTAATTGTTAATTCCATAAATAATTTACAGTCAGTGCCACCATTTAAAGTAGCTATAACTAAATCTGGGTTAACAATTTCAATATCAGAATCTGCCTGAATGTCAGACGCTTTTACAACGCCTTCACCTTCAAATTCAATATAAGCTGTCTTGGGTTCATTTGTGTCGCTGTTATTTCTGATAGCTAAATTCTTGATGTTCATAATAATCTCAGTTACATCTTCTTTAACACCTGGAATTGAACTGAATTCATGCAAAACGCCTTCAATTTTAACATGGCTTACAGCTGCTCCTGGTAATGAAGAAAGCATAATTCTTCTAAGTGAATTACCAAGTGTTGTGCCGTAACCTCTCTCAAGTGGTTCTACAATAAATCTTCCGTATTTGTTATCTTCAGAGATAGATGCAATCTCAATTTTAGGTTTTTGAAAATCAAACACTATTTAGCCCCTCCTTTATGGGTAATGAAGTATACTTCATAATTAATAATCACAATTGACTATTTTGAATATAATTCGACGATAAGCATCTCATTAACAGGAGCATCAATTACTTCTCTTGCAGGTAACTGTTTAATAGTACCTTTAAGTGCTTCAGCATCTGCTTCAAGCCATTCTGGAACAAGTCTACCGTGAGTAGAATCTAAAATCAGTTGATATCTAACTGATGTCTTAGATTTTTCTCTAATTTCAACTGTATCGCCAGCTTTTACTAAGTATGAAGGTATATTAACTCTCTTACCGTTTACTAATATATGCTTATGATCAACAATTTGTCTTGCTTCTTTTCTTGTACGAGCAAATCCTAATCTGAAAACTACATTATCAAGTCTGAGTTCAAGTAAAGTCATTAGGTTTTCACCTGTCATACCACTCATTTTCTCAGCTTTTTTATAGTAATTTCTGAAAGGTTTTTCTAATACGCCATATATAAACTTAGCTTTTTGTTTTTCTCTAAGCTGAAGACCGTATTCACTAACTTTTCTACCTGCGTTCTTAGCTTTTCTCTTTGATTTTTTATCTATTCCTAAATAAGTAGGTTCTAAACCGAGAGCTCTACATCTCTTGAGAACAGGAACTCTATTAACTGCCATTCTTCCTTATACCTCCTATTAAACTCTTCTTCGTTTTGGTGGACGGCATCCATTATGTGGAACTGGAGTAACATCCTTGATGCTTGTAACTTCAAGACCGCAAGCTGAAAGTGCACGAATTGCTGCTTCTCTTCCTGAACCTGGTCCTTTTACCATAACATCTACCGACTTTAAGCCATGAACTAAAGCTGCTTTTGTAGCAGTTTCAGCTGCCATCTGTGCAGCATAAGGAGTAGATTTCTTAGAACCTCTAAACCCAAGACCACCAGCACTTGACCATGAAAGCGCATTGCCTTCTGTATCTGTTAAAGTAACGATTGTATTATTAAATGATGACTGAATGTGTGCTTGTCCTCGTTCAACGTTTTTCTTAACACGCTTCTTTGTCACTTTTTTTGTCACTTTTTGAGCCATTTTTAAACTAACCTCCCTTATGATTTTCCTTTACAGGTTATTCATAAATTCTATTATTTCTTCTTATTAGCAACTGTTTTCTTAGGACCTTTACAAGTTCTTGCATTAGTCTTAGTCTTCTGACCTCTAACTGGAAGTCCTTTTCTATGACGAATGCCTCTATAGCATCCAATCTCTTTTAATCTCTTAATATTCAATGAGATTTCTCTTCTTAAATCACCTTCAACTATTTGTCCTGTAGCTTCAATAGCATCACGAATTCTGCCTACTTCTTCATCTGTTAAATCTTTGATACGAGTATCAACATTAACATTTGCTTCTGCTAGAATACGAGTAGCGCTAATTCTTCCAATACCATAAATATAAGTAAGTCCGATTTCAACGCGTTTTTCTCTTGGTAAATCTACACCTGCGATACGAGCCATGTGCCTATTACACCTCCATTAGTTATTAATTAGTATTGTTTCATAAGATTCATTAAACGTAGCTCACCAATCTGATTGGCGCCTGAAATGTGTACGCAAACATATCTTACATAAGTTATATATCATAGTAATTTAATCGCTGACAACTATGCCTAGTGATTCATTACTGCAGCCGCAAAACAAAATTATTTCTTGCATTGCAAAAAATAACGGCACAAACATGAGAAGCTCTCTTTCACTTCTAAAATGGGCATTAACCCTGTCTTTGTTTGTGTTTAGGGTTCTCACAGATTACTCTGACTGCACCCTTTCTCTTAATGATTTTGCATTTTTCACATATTGGTTTTACTGATGATCTAACCTTCATAGCAAAATCCTCCTTTCAAAAAAAGTACGTTTCACATTATAGCATATTTTTAATACTATTTTCAAGTAAAACTTTAAAATAACTGAAACTTTTTTTTAAACTACATATATATCAACAATAATTATGATAAATCATAATTATCAAAGACCAATTAAATACCTATTTATACATAAAAATATAATACTAAAGTCAACTTATCACTCTAAATTATACGTGCTTTGGTCAAAATCCTAATATGATTTGACTATTTATCTCTCCAGATAATACGACCTTTGGTCAAATCATATGGTGAAAGTTCGATAGTCACTTTATCACCAGGCAAAATTCTGATAAAGTTCATACGTAGCTTTCCGCTTATATGAGCTAATACCTGATGTCCGTTTTCTAATTCAACTTGAAACATTGCATTAGGCAATTTTTCAATAACTTTTCCTTCAATTTCAATAACGTCAGCTTTTGACATTTGTGTTCCTCCTTCTAAATATAATGCTACCTATTAAATAATATTAATTTAGTTTCAAATTATTTTTATATAGCTTAATGGCTCTTTTTATATCTTCATTTATTAATAATTTATTTTGACTAAGTTTTGTTTTAATGGCTTGGTCAATGTGTATTATGATTTGAACATGCTTCTTTTTCTTCTTTTTGGGCTTATCAACGGTTTTTGATTTACCGTCCGCCAAATATACATATTCTGAATCATTATTAATTATTACATAAATTTCATTGCAATCATGACCAGCCCTTGATACTCCAAAGTATCCTATCCCATCTCTATTATCCATATTTCTCCTGTGCATGTTCTGTATGCATTGTGCATGTTCTGTATGCATAGTATATGCATTATATGCACTAAGTATATCACAGAGTTGATCTCAATACCACTTTCGTAGCATTTATAATCAGAGGCGTGAATGAAAACATCATTCACAATTACCTAAGTGATAATATTTCTGGACCGTCCTTTGTTATTAGTACGGTATTTTCATAATGAGCAGATAGTGAACCGTCAGTTGTTACAACTGTCCAATCGTCATCAAGCCATTTCACACTAAAGTGTCCAGCATTAATCATTGGTTCTATGGCAAATGTCATACCTGATAGTAACTTTATGCCTCTTCTATTTTGTGTAAAGTTAGGAATCTGCGGATCTTCATGAAGACTAGTTCCAATCCCATGACCTACTAGGTCTCTTACCACTCCATATCCAAAACTTTCTACATATGTTGCAATCGCATTTGATATTTCATACAAATGGCATCCCTCTTTTGCGAATTTGATTCCTTCAAAAAAGCTTTGTCTTGTAACATCTATAAGTTGCTGTGCTTCCTTGCTTATGTTTCCAACAGCAAATGTTCTAGCAGCATCTGAATGATATTTTTTGTGTATTACTCCTGCATCTAAGCTAACGATATCACCTTCATGAAGCACCCTTTTTCTTGTTGGTATTCCATGAACAACTTCATCATTAACTGATATACATATTGATGCCGGATAACCATTGTAATTTAGAAATGAAGGAATACAATCATAACTTCTAATTATTTCTTCACCAATCTGGTCAATATGTTTTGTTGTAATTCCAGGCTCGATTATTTTTTCAAGTTCGTCAAGTACCGTTGCAAGAATCACTCCGGCTTCCTTCATTAGTTCTATTTCTCTTTGAGATTTTATTGATACTGACATAGTCTATTCTCCTAAGATATTAACAATGGCATTAAATACGTCATCCATATCTTTTGTTCCGTCCACTACAGCCAAAATATCTTTCTTATTATAGAAATCTATCAATGGTTGCGTTTGGGCATGATACACTGAAAGCCTATTTTTCACTGTTTCTGGCATATCATCATCTCTTAAAATTAATTTTTCGCCACAGTTGTCGCATATACCTTCAACTTTAGTAGGATTGTATTTTATGTGGTATGTTGCTCCACATCCTACACATGTCCTTCTTCCTGACATACGATTGATGATTTTTTCATCTGGGACTTCAACATTAATTGCAAAATCAACGGTTTCGCCAATTTCCATCAACGCAGCATCAAGTGCTTCCGCTTGTGGAATTGTTCTAGGGAATCCGTCCAATACATATCCGTTAGCACAATCTGGATCTTTAAATCTATCTACTACTAAGTCAACTACTAAGTCATCTGGTACAAGTGCACCTACATTCATATAGGTCTTCGCTTTTTTACCAAGTTCTGTGCCATTCTTAATATTTGCTCGGAATATATCACCAGTTGAAATATGTGGAATCGAATATTTCTCTGCAAGTTTTTCTGCTTGCGTTCCTTTTCCTGCACCAGGTGCACCTAACATAATAATCTTCATTTTGAAAATCCTTTCATTCGATGATCTAATATCATAAGCAAAGTTTTTTGAAAATTTTCACTTTATCTTACAATAGTCTCACAGTTTCATATTCAGACAACTAGAAATGACTCACCGGGCAAAGAAATGCCAGGCAAGTCTATTTTTAGCAGATGATTATTCGCTCAAGAATCCTCGATAATAACGATTGCACATTTTTGATTCAATCTGTTTTAAAGTTTCAAGAACAACACCAACAATAATAATGATTGATGTTCCACCAAAAGAAACTTTAGCATTTAAAAATCCGGAACACAAGATTGGAATCAATGCAATAATAATAAGACCTACAGCGCCTATAAATACAATATAATTTAATATTTTATTTAAGTAATCACTTGTTGACTTTCCTGGATTAATACCCGGTATAAGTCCACCCTGTCTCTTCATATTATTAGCAACTTCTATAGGATTAAATGTAATTGATGTATAAAAATATGCAAAAATCACAACTAAAATTATATATACTAACAATCCAATTGAGTACTTTGGCATTTCAGGTTTGCACCAATATGATGAACTTAAGTACTTCGTCCACTCACTTGATGATTTTGAGAACAACTGTGCAATAATTACAGGGAACTGCAATAATGATGATGCAAATATAATTGGCATAACACCTGCAGTATTTACCTTGAGTGGAATATTAGTTGATTGACCGCCAACCATTTTCCTTCCGGCAACCTTTTGTGAATATTGAACTGGAATTCTTCTCTCGCCATCTTGTAAGAAACATACAAAAGCAATCATTACAATAACAATTGCAACAATTATTGCACCAGCAAGTACGCCAAATGCAATATGCTTTCCATTTATAAATTGTTCATATAGTGCAGCAAAGTCCTCTGGTAAACGTGAGATAATATTAATTAACAACACGATTGAGATACCATTACCAACACCATTTTCTGTGATTCTTTCGCCAACCCACATAAGGAAAGCAGAACCAGCAGTAAGTGTAACTACTACGACTACGATTGATGTTACATAATGTTCTGTGCTCATAGCTGCATAGCCTTTAATAAGACCTTGATTACCAAAGCCAATAGCCATTGCAATACTTTCAACTAAAGCTAAACCAACTGTTAAATAACGTGTAATCTCAGTAATCTTCTTTCTACCATCCTCGCCCTCTTTTTGCATCTCCTCAAGTTTCGGAATTGCAATCGTAAGAAGCTGCATGATAATAGAAGATGTAATGTAAGGGGTAATACTCAATGCAAAGATGGACATTTTTTCAAATGATCCACCTGTAAATGCATCGAGGAAACTTAAATCCCCTACGTTACTTAAAAGCTTACTAAAATACTCTGTATCAACTCCAGGAATAGGAAGTAAACTTCCTATCCTTACAACAACAAGCATCATAAATGTATATAATATTTTATTTCTTATATCTTTAATTTTAAATGCGTTTCGGAGTGTTTTGAGCATTAAATCACCTCACAGGTTCCACCAAGAATTTCGATTTTTTCTCTAGCTGAAGCACTAAAAGCATTCGCTTTAACATTAAGCTTTTTAGTGAATTCTCCGTTGCCAAGAATTTTAACGCCATCCTTTGGATTATTAACAATACCAGTTTCAATTAATGTTTCAATTGTTACGACAGCATCATCGTCAAATCTTTCTAATGCGCATATATTTATACCAATAATTTCCTTGTAGTTTCTGTTAGTGAAACCTCTCTTAGGAATTCTTCTGTATAATGGCATTTGACCGCCTTCAAAGCCTGGTCTTGGCGCGCCTGAACGAGCTTTTTGACCCTTCATACCTTTACCAGCTGTTTTACCGTTTCCTGAACCGTGTCCACGGCCTTTTCTGAAATTATCGTTGTGTACTGAACCTTCAGCAGGTCTTAAATTTGATAAGTCCATCATTGCACCTCCTTATCTAAAAATTTATATTAGATTTCTTCTACTTTTAATAAATAACCAATTTGTTGAATCTGTCCTCTTGTTGCTGCGTTATCAGGCATTTCAACTGATTTATGCATCTTGTTTAAACCAAGAGCTACAACAGTTCTTCTATGCTTTGGAACGGCTCCGATTGGAGATTTAACTAAAGTGATTTTTAATTTTTTATCTGACATTTTTAATTCCTCCCTTTAGTTGAAAAGCTCTGCAACAGTTTTGCCACGAAGTTTAGCTACTTGTTCTGGAGTTTTTAACTGACTTAATCCATTTATTGTAGCAAGTACTACATTTTGCTTATTGTTTGAGCCCAATGATTTTGTACGTATATTTTTGATACCTGCAAGTTCAAGCACTGAACGAGCGGGGCCACCAGCAATTACGCCGGTACCATCTGGAGCTTTCTTGAGTAACACATTTGCAGCTCCGAATTTTCCAAGTTGATCATGTGGAATGCTTGAGTTTGCATCAACAGGTACAGCAACTAAATGTTTGATTGCATCTTCTTTTCCTTTACGAATAGCTTCAGGAATTTCAGTAGCTTTACCAATACCAGCGCCAACATGTCCATTGCCATCTCCAACAACTACTAAAGCAGCGAATCTAAAGTTACGTCCACCTTTAACAACTTTAGTTACACGTTTGATTGATACTACTTTATCGTTTATTTCTAATTGACTAGCATCAATTATTGTACGTTTCATACGATTTCTCCTCTCTGCTTAAAATACAAGGCCAGCTTCACGAGCTGCCTCTGCTAATGCTTTAACTTTACCTTGATATATGAATCCGCCTCTATCATAGACAACAGTTGTAATACCTTTTTCTAATGCCTTCTTTGCAACTACAGTACCTAAGTATGCTGCTGCATCAACGTTATTAGTTTTTTCTAATTCAGCTTTCACTTCTTTTTGAAGAGTTGAAGCTGAAACGATAGTTTTACCAACTACATCGTCAATAATTTGAGCGTACATATGATTATTGCTTCTGAACACAGCTAAACGTGGTCTTTGAGCTGTACCACTGAAACGGTTACGTAATTTTCTATGCTTATTCTCACGAACTGATGTTCTTGACTTTTTAGTAATCATTTTTGTTCACTCCTTTAATTATTTCTTACCAGTTTTACCAACTTTACGTCTAATAACTTCATCAGAATATTTGATACCTTTACCCTTGTAAGGTTCTGGGCGTCTTTTATCTCTGATTTCAGCAGCGTATTGGCCAACTTTTTCTTTATCAATACCTTTGATTGTAATCTTTGTTAATCCGTCTAAAACTGATTCAAGTCCTTCTGGATCTTCCATCTGTACAAGATGTGAATATCCTAAAGATAATACTAAAGTATTTCCGTTTTTCTGTGCTTTATAACCAACACCATTAATTTGAAGTACTTTTTCGTATCCAGCAGTAACACCTGTTACCATATTAGCGATTAAAGTTCTTGTTAAACCATGTAATGATTTCATTCTCTTTAAATCATTAGGTCTTGTAACAATAATTTCTTCGCCTTCTAACTTGATTTCCATTTCCTCAGGTAATACTCTTACAAGTGTTCCCTTTGGTCCTGTTACAGTCACTTTATTATTTTCTGCAATAACAACATTAACGCCTGCTGGTACCGCGATAGGCATTCTTCCTATACGTGACATGCCGCACCTCCTTATGAGTTTTATAATTGATTTAGATATAATTTCAAATTGTATTATGGCTGCATTAATTTGATTTGTGCTCTAAGCTTATACAAGGTATAAGCTTTGCCAATTGTAATATTTCACTTTTTACCAAATGAATGCAAGTACTTCTCCGCCTACATTAAGCTTTCTAGCTTGTTTGTCTGTGATAACACCTTCATTTGTTGAAATGATAGCTACTCCAAGACCGCCAAGAACTCTAGGTAGTTCTTCTTTGTTAGCGTATACACGAAGGCCTGGTTTTGAAATTCTTTTAAGACCTGTGATAATCTTTTCATTTTTATCTTTACCGTATTTTAATACAATACGGATGTCTTTAAAGTTGCCGTTGTCGACAATTTCAAAGCTCTTGATATAACCTTCTTTCAAAAGAATTTCTGCAAGAGAATTCTTCATCTTTGAAGCAGGAATATCAACTGTATCATGTTTAGCAGTGTTGGCATTACGGATTCTTGTAAGCATGTCTGCGATTGGATCTGTCATTTAAATTTTTCCTCCTTTTATAAACTTTTAGAACACTGAGGCCGAGATTCGCAAAGCAAATTCTCGTAAGTTTAGAATTGCGAAACGATTTCACTCATGCGAAAATTGCGAAGCAACTTTTCTTGAACGAGAATTGCGAAGCAATTGCTCGCAAAGCGAATCTATAATTCGCAAACGAATCTATGATTCGTTTTTTACCAAGAAGCTTTTCTAACGCCTGGTATCTGTCCTTTATATGCTAATTCACGGAAGCAAATTCTGCATATTCCATATTTTCTTAAGTAAGCATGTGGGCGACCACATATTCTGCAACGAGTATATTCTTGAGTTGAAAACTTTGCAGGTCGCTGTTGCTTTACTTTCATTGAAGTTTTAGCCATCGAATTAACCTCCTACTATTATTTTTTGAATGGCATGTTGAAGAATCTCAACAATTCACGTGCTTCTTCGTCAGTTTTAGCTGTTGTAACCATAATTACATCCATACCTCTAACTTTGTCAATTTTATCATATTCAATTTCTGGGAAAATAATTTGTTCTTTAATACCAAGAGCATAATTACCTCTACCATCAAATGCATCAGCGCTAACGCCTCTAAAATCACGTACACGAGGTAATGCAAGATTTACTAATCTGTCTAAAAATTCATACATCTTTTCACCACGAAGTGTAACTTTACATCCGATAGGCATACCTTCTCTTAATTTGAAGTTCGCTATAGAATTCTTTGCTTTAGTTAAAACAACTTTTTGACCAACTATGATCTCAAGTTCTTTCACTGCTACATCTAAAATCTTAGCATTTTCCTTCGCTTCGCCGATACCCATATTTACAACTATTTTATCAATCTTTGGTACTTCCATTACGTTTTTGTATTCGAATTTCTTTACCATAGCATCTACAATTTCATTATTGTATAAGTCTTTAAGTCTGCTCACGTTCCTTGACCTCCTCTCTTAATTAATCGATAATGTCGCCAGTTGACTTAGCAACACGAACTTTTTTAAGGTCTTTTTTATCTTTACCTTCTATAAACTTATATCCGATTTTTGTAATCTTGCCTTTGTATATATACGCAAGATTTGACAAATCAATAAAAGCTTCTTGATGGATAATTCCACCTTGCTGATTAGCTGCGCTTGGTTTAGCATGCTTTGTAATCATGTTAACGCCTTCAACTAATGCTGTATGTTTCTTAGCATCGATAGAAAGTACCTTTCCTTCTTTGCCCTTGTCTTTACCTGCGATAGCTTTAACTAAATCGCCTTTTTTAATTTTAACAGTTGACATTGTGGGACCTCCTTATAATACTTCTGGAGCCAAAGAAACAATTTTCATGAACTGTTTTTCTCTAAGCTCTCTTGCTACTGGTCCAAAGATACGTGTGCCCTTAGGGGTTTTGTCATCTTTGATAATTACAGCAGCATTTTCGTCAAATTTAATATATGAACCGTCTTTACGACGAGCACCTTTTACAGTACGTACAACTACGGCTTTAACAACATCGCCTTTTTTTACAACTCCGCCTGGTGTTGCATCTTTAACAGTAGCGACAATTATATCTCCTATACATGCATATCTTCTAGTAGATCCGCCCATTACACGAATACAAAGGATTTCCTTTGCGCCTGTATTATCTGCAACCTTAAGTCTTGATTCCTGTTGTATCATAATACTACTCCTTTCAGCAAAATTTAATTATTTTGCTCTACTGATGATTTCAACAAGTCTCCATCTTTTATCTTTAGACAAAGGTCTTGTTTCCATTACTTTAACTACATCACCGATGAAACATTCATTGTTTTCATCATGCGCTTTAAATTTATTAGTTCTTTTAATTATTTTCTTGTAAAGAGGATGTTTAACATGATCTTCTACAGCAATCACTATAGTTTTATCCATCTTATTACTAACTACTTTACCTGTACGAGTTTTTCTTAAATTTCTTTCCACAACAATTCTCCTTTCTCAGAATTCAATTAAATCCAGTGAGAAATGCGACAGCATTTTCTCTTAAAATAATTTGCCACGCAAATTAAGATTTATTGAGCAGCTTTTTCAACAATGATAGTCTGAATTCTTGCGATATTCTTTCTAACGTCTTTAATTCTGCTTGTATTATCTAATTGATTTGTTGCGTTCTGGAATCTCAAGTTGAAAAGTTCCTTTTTAGCAGCTACTAATTCATCTTTTAACTCTGTATCTGATTTTACGTTTAAATCTTCTACATATTTATTAATTTTCACTGTTTTCACCGCCTTCTAATTCTGCACGTGATACAACCTTACATTTACAAGGTAGTTTGTGCACTGCAAGACGTAATGCTTCTCTTGCTAATTCTTCAGATACTCCTGAAATCTCGAACATTACACGTCCTGGTTTAACTACTGCAACCCAGAATTCCAAGTTACCTTTACCTTTACCCATACGAACCTCAAGAGGTTTATGTGTTACAGGCTTATCTGGGAATATTTTAATAAATACTTTACCACCACGTTTGATGTAACGAGTCATAGCGACACGGGCAGCTTCTATTTGATTTGATTTAATCCATGATGGCTCCATTGCGACGATACCAAATTCACCATTAGTGATCTTGTTACCTCTCATAGCTTTACCAGCCATAGAACCACGGAATTGTTTACGATGTTTTACTCTCTTAGGTAGTAACATTATTTAGCGCTCCCTTCCTTAAAAGTTCTAGTTGGAAGTACTTCTCCTTCATATATCCATACTTTAACGCCGACTTTACCAAATGTTGTATTTGCTTCTGCAAAACCATATTGGATGTCTGCACGTAATGTTTGAAGAGGAATGGTTCCTTCACTATAGAATTCAGTACGAGCCATATCTGCTCCACCAAGACGTCCAGCAACAGCTGTCTTAATGCCTTTAGCTCCTGATCTCATTGTTCTTTGCATACTAGATTTCATAGCTCTTCTAAATGAAATACGATTTTCTAATTGCGTTGCGATGTTTTCAGCTACTAACTGAGCATCTTTATCTGGTCTTTTAATTTCTTTAATATCAAGAACCAATTTTTTATCAGTAATCTTTTGAACCTGAGTCTTTAAGTTTTCAATTTCAGCTCCACCTTTACCAATAACTAAACCTGGTTTAGCAGTGAAAATGATTACTTTCAATCTGTCAGAAGCTCTTTCGATTTCAATTTTAGAAATTCCTGCACTATATAACTTTTTCTTAAGATATGTTCTGATGTTGTAATCTTCTACAAGATTATCAGCAAAATCAGCTTCAGCATACCATTTAGAGTCCCAATCTTTGATAATTCCGACTCTTAAGCCATGAGGATTAACTTTCTGTCCCATAATGTCCTCCTATCTTTCATTAAGAACAACAGTAATATGGCTCATTCTTTTTTCAATTCTATAAGCTCTACCCTGTGCTCTTGGTTTAATTCTCTTCATTGTAGGTCCTTTATTTGCGTAGCATTCTTCTACGTAAAGTTTTGTAGGATCCATACCATTGTTGTTTTCAGCATTTGCTGCAGCTGATTTTATTAACTTTTCAATTAATGTAGAAGCATATCTAGGATTGTACATTACAATACCTAATGCAGACTCAATGTCCTTGCCTCTGATAACATCTAATACGAAACATGCTTTTTGAACTGAAACTCTAGCATAAGATAACTTTGCTGATGGTCTTGTGTCCTTTATAGCATTTCTTTCTCTTTTAACTTGGGATCTATGTCCGTTTGCCATGGATTAAACCTCCTTTCAAAATTTCAATTATCTACTTCTCTTTTCGTCTTTGCCATGTCCTCTGTAAGTTCTTGTGGCAACAAACTCTCCGAGCTTGTGTCCAACCATGTCTTCTGTAACATATACAGGTACATGTTTTCTTCCGTCATGAACTGCAATTGTATGTCCAACCATTTGTGGGAATATTGTTGAACGACGTGACCAAGTTTTAATAACTTGTTTGTCTTCTGTAGCGTTCAAAGCTTCTATTTTTTTAAGTAAGCTTTCATCCGCAAATGGTCCCTTTTTAAGTGAGCGAGCCATAGGTTCTAACCTCCTTATAATATTAAATATTTATAGTTCAATATGAACTTTCATGTGTATCCTTAATTCCCAAAGTAAATCTATGATTCACTGAACGAATTAAGTTTCACTTTATTCACATTTGTTACTTAACTGCTTTGCCATCTCTTCTTCTAATAATCATCTTATTAGATTTGTTGTTTTTCTTTCTTGTCTTCATACCGAGAGCTGGTTTACCCCAAGGTGTCATAGGTCCTGAACGACCAACTGGAGCTTTTCCTTCACCACCACCGTGTGGATGGTCATTAGGATTCATGGCAGCACCACGTACTGTAGGTCTAAAGCCCATGTGACGCTTACGTCCTGCTTTACCAAGGTTGATAAGGCTGTGATCGCCATTGCCTACTACGCCGATTGTAGCGCGGCAGATAATTGGAACCATTCTCATTTCACCTGATGGTAATCTAAGTGTAGCTGTTTTGCCTTCTCTAGCCATTAACTGAGCTGAGTTTCCAGCTGAACGAACAAGCTGTCCGCCTTTTCCAGGATACATTTCAATATTATGAATTTGTGTACCTACTGGAATTTCACCAAGTGGTAAACAATTTCCAAGTTTAACTTCTGAACCTGAACCATTCATAACTGTCATGCCATTTGTTAATCCTGCTGGGGCAAGGATATAAGTTTTTTCGCCATCTGCATAGCAGATAAGTGCTATATTAGCTGTTCTGTTTGGATCGTATTCGATTCCGATAACTGTAGCTGGAACTCCAACTTTATTTCTCTTGAAATCGATCAATCTATATTTCTTTCTATTTCCGCCACCGCGGTGCCTAACTGTGATTTTACCCTGATTATTACGACCAGCAGTCTTCTTTAGTGAAACCAATAATGATTTCTCTGGAGTAGACTTTGTGATTTCTGCGAAATCTGAGCCTGTCATATTTCTTCTGGAAGGTGTATAGGGGTTATAGGTTTTAATTCCCATTATGGTCACTCCTTTTCATGCTTTCAACATGATATTAACGTATTTTAGAAATACGTGCGTGTAATATTTTTTTCTACACTAATTTTATTGTAATTTAAAGACCTTCAAATACTTCTATTTCTTTGCTGTCTTTTGTTAACTGAACGATAGCTTTCTTTGTAGCAGCTGTTCTTCCAACTGTATTTCTTTTTCTACATTTTTTGCCTTCACTGTTCATTGTGTTTACTTTAGCAACCTTTGTTCCTGCAAACATTTTTTCTACAGCTTCTCTAATCTGAGATTTGTTAGCTTCTGTATGAACCAAGAAAGTATATTTCTTAAATGCCATATCAGCCATACTCTTCTCTGTGATTACAGGTTTGAGGATTACATCATAGTATTGTATATTAGCCATTATGCGTACACCTCCTCGATCGTTGCTACAGCAGCCTTTGTTACAATCAATGTATCATACTTTAAGATATCATATACGTTAATTGTATTTGTCAAAGAAACTTTTACTGTAGGAATGTTTCTTGCTGATAAAATTACATTTTTATCATTGTCGTTTAAAACGACCAATGCTTTGTTTAAGTTTAAGTTATTCAACACTGAAGCGAATGCCTTAGTCTTAACTTCATCAAATTTGATATCGTCAAGGACTACTATTTTCTTTTCAAGTGCTCTTGATGTCAATGCTGAAAGGAGAGCAATTCTCTTTTCTTTCTTGTTCATCTTAAATGAATAATCTCTAGGTTTTGGTGCGAATACAACACCACCACCTGTCCATTGTGGAGATCTTGTTGAACCTTGTCTTGCATGACCGGTTCCCTTTTGCTTCCATGGTTTTCTACCGCCGCCAGATACTTCTGCACGAGTTTTTGCACTCTGTGTTCCCTGACGATTATTTGCGAGTTGGCTTACAACTGCCATGTGTACTAAATGTTCGTTAATCTCAACAGCGAATATTGCATCGTTAAGTTCTAATGAGCCAACTTCTTTGCCTTCAATATTGTAAACAGATACGTTTGCCATCTGTGTGGTCCTCCTTCCTTAGTAAAAACTATTTAGAAGCTTTTACTGTTTCTTTCAGTGTCACTAATGATTTCTTAGGTCCTGGAATTGCACCTTTTACTAAGATTATGTTGTTCTCTACATCTACTCTTACAACTTCAAGATTCTGAACTGTAATTCTCTTGGCTCCCATATGTCCAGGCATACCTTTGCCCTTAAATACTCTACCAGGTGTAGTTGCTGAACCACTAGAACCCTGATGTCTATGGAATTTAGAACCATGGGCCATAGGTCCTCTTGAGTTTCCACATCTTTTAATAGCACCTTGGAAACCTTTACCTTTTGATATAGCACTTGCATCGACTTTATCGCCTACTGCGAAAACGTCTGCTTTGATTTCATCTTTTACTGAATATTCTTCAGCATTTTCAAATCTGAATTCTCTTACATATCTCTTATAAGAAACTCCTGCTTTATCAAAATGTCCTTTGATTGGTTTTGCAACTAGTTTTTCTCTTTTGTCAACAAAGCCAACTTGTACTGCACTGTAACCGTCGTTGTTAGCTGTCTTTACTTGTGTTACTACACAAGGGCCAGCTTGCAATACAGTTACTGGTGTTAAAACACCATCTTCATTGAAGATCTGAGTCATTCCGACTTTTGTAGCTAAAATTGCTTTCTTCATTGTTCAATTCCTCCTGTTTAATCTACAGCGGATCAAAGCTTTTATTTTGCAAATGCGATATTCCTAAAGCTGTATAACTTTTTGTTATACTTACTTGCTTACTTCTGCTTTGATCATCCTAGAACAGTCAATATACGTGGAACCTACACCGTTAGGTGTTATATGTTTCTTCTATATCAAACCCTTCAGGACTTATTTGCCTAAAATTTGTTTCAAAATGTTTTTTTTCTTATTGTAATAAGAAATTATTTCATTTTGATGTTAATGTACACACCAGCTGGCATTTCTATCTTAGATAATGCGTCTACAGTTTTTTGTGATGGTGTGATGATATCGATGAGTCTCTTGTGAGTTCTTTGCTCAAACTGTTCTCTAGAATCTTTGTACTTGTGAACAGCTCTAAGAATTGTGATAATTTCCTTCTTAGTAGGCAATGGTACCGGACCACTAACCTGAGCCCCTGTTTTCTTAACAGTTTCGATAATTTTCTTAGCTGACTGATCAATCAATTGATGATCGTAAGCCTTCAATGTGATTCTCATTACTTGACTTGCCATAAAAAAAGTCGCCTCCTTTTCGCACTATTAAAATAAGTACGACAAGCGGTGACTGTACACTCTCCCGTGTGTATCCTAATTTTGCAATTAAGAATTTTCTCACACGTCATTTCTGCAAAGTTGCAGATGATATTTTGTACAGTGACTTGTCGCCAGTTTGTTGAGCCAATCGCGATAATTGGCTTATTGACATTCGCTCCACGGAAAACCAATGTATCTAGTACATAGCAACCTCTCGCTTCTACGCTATCAATGTCACAGCAAAGATTATTATACACGATACATAAAAACAATGCAAGTTATTTTTATGTATTTTTTTATTTTTTTTAAATGCGAGCTTTGCTCCATTAAAATAGAGTCAGAAAGATAAATTCCTCCTGACTCTATCAATATAAAGTATATTATATTCACTTACCGTTTAAATATTAATAAATATTAATAATATTAATAAATTCTTGAAAGATCCATATCATATAAGCTCCATGCTGCATTCTGATATCTATAATAGAAGTAACAAGTAATTGTTCCAGTTCTATCACTTGGAGTTGTAGAATATGCTGATTTTAAAGTAGCACTGTATGCACCTTTTACAGTAACAGTTACTGCTGTCATTCCATCGCTTGCACTGCTTTTTTGAGCGGCTGTTCCTGTTAGGGAAGTCCATGAGATTTTAGTCAAGCCAACTCCTGCAGTTGTTATTTGTCCATCCATGAAATATACATATGTAGATTTCGCTTCAGATTGAATTTTTGTATCATTTACAAAAAGACTACTTAATGTTGAAAAATCTTTACGAGCGATTACTGAGTCAAATACAGTTTTCATTGCATCTTGCCCTGTTGTTGCTAACTGGCTGATGATTTTCGTACCGAGTTTCGGACTTGTATATGTATAGCTGTCATCATTAGAAGAAACAACAACATCAGTCTCATTATCTTCCATGTTTTCCTGCGTTACTTTAATTGTATAATTACCTTTAAAAAGATAATCAATTACATAAGTATCTTTAGATACAGTATAGCTAGAACTTGAAGCTGCTGCACTATCTTTTAAATACTTACTTGACACTTCAACTCCATCAAGAGAAACTTTAGCGCCTTTGGTTACTACAATTGAGAAACCTGTTTTAACAAGATCGTCTGAGCTGATTTTATATTTATCAAAAAATAGCAAATTCTTTTCTTTTAATTTTATTGCTCCTATTGTATCTGTTCTATTACTTGATTCACCTTTTATTCTGTAGTCGATATAAACATCTTTAGAAATTGCATCATCCACTAAATCTTTATCTCCACTAATAGGACTTGCATAGATATCACTTTTCTTATTTACAGAATAATTACTAATTTCTTTTGTAGCTGTTTTTGACTGTGCCTTTTTCAAGAAATCTTTTGTAAGGAATTCGCCACTTGGAATATCAATACTATCAAAAACTTTATCCCATTCACCTGCTTGCTCGGCTATAAAATACTTAGTAGCTAAAGTTTCATAATCTGCTGATTTCTTTCCAACAACAATAAATACACTAACTGCAATTACAATTACTGCAGCCCCTGCAATTATAGCTATCAGCTTCTTTGATAGTGGTTTTCTTGGTTTGTATTGTGGTGTTGGCGTTACTGGCGCTGTATATGTTGTAAATGCCTCTGTCGGTGCTACTGGCGCTACTGGAGCCACTGGTGATACTGGTGTTGCTGGATCCACTGTTGTATCTAGCGCTACTGGTATCGTTGAATCTACCACCTCTTTTGTTTGTTCAGTTGAAGTACTAATATTTTCTTCTGCTAATGAAGTTCCACAATTCAAGCAAAATGCAGCATCATTTTCATTTTTTGTTCCACAATTAGGACAAAACATAATTTCTCACTCCTCCTCTAAAATATACCTATCATATTTTAATCTGATGTAATTTTAACATCAATATATTTATATTAACATAAAGGTAAAACTATTTCAAATTTTTACCACTTTAATGTTAATTATTGGTTTTCGATTCTTTCTGCAAGATCAGTGAGAAATACCCATTGTTCCATCTTGTCTTCTAATTCTTTTTCTTTCAGTGTCTTTTCTGCCATAAGTTCATTGAGTTTACTGTATTTAGTTGCTGCCTCAGCTATTTCAGAATCTAGTTTTTCAATTGCTTGCTCGATTTTTTCAATATCTTTATCTATTGTTAGGAATTCCTTTTGTTCCATATAAGAGAACTTTAATTTCTGAGGTCTATCTTTAGAATACTTATCCTTTGATCCATCGACAACCTTTTCCTTAGCACTCAACGAATTGATTCCATTTGTTCCTGACAGCATTAACTGCTTCTTTTCATAATAATCGCTAAATCCACCTTCGTACTGTTCTAATTTTCCCATCCCATCAAAAGCAAATATTCGATCCACGATTCGGTCAAGAAAATATCGATCATGGGAAACTGTAATTACAATACCCGCGAAATTATCCAAATAGTCTTCTAATATTTCCAACGTCTCAATATCGAGATCATTTGTTGGCTCATCTAGAATTATGACATTAGGTGCCTCCATCAAAACGTTAAGAAGATAAAGTCTTCGCTTTTCGCCACCTGATAAATTTGAGATAGGCGTCCACTGCATTTTAGATGTAAATAAGAATTTCTCACACATCTGTGAAGCACTAATTTGGCCGCTTGCAGTAGTTACAAATTCACCAATGTTCTTTACATGTTCAAGAACATTTAAATTCTCATTGAGTATTTCATTTTCCTGCATAAAAAATCCCAGCTTAACTGTATCACCAATCTCAACAGTTCCGCTATCTGGTTCAATTAATCCTGTTATTATTTTGAGCAATGTAGATTTTCCACAACCGTTACTCCCAATGATTCCTATTCTATCATCTCTTAAAAATATATAAGAAAAATCGTTGATAAGTTCTTTGTCTCCATATTTTTTATAAATATTATTTAATTCTAGTGTCTTCTTTCCAAGTCTTGTCGTTACCGAACTGATCTCCAAGCTCTGCTTTTCAAATGAATCCCTAGCCGCTTTGGAACTCTCTTTCATATCTTCATATCGATCGATTCTAGCATTCTGTTTCGTTGCACGACCCTGAGGTCCGCGAGACATCCAAGCTAGCTCTGTTTTTAATATGGTTTGCCTCTTTCTTTCAGTAGCCGAATCCATATCTTCTCGATCTGCCTTTAGTTGTAGAAAACCAGTATAATTGGTATCATAGCTGTATAAATTTGTTTTGTCTATTTCAACTATTTTGTTTGTTACATTATCGAGAAAATACCTATCATGCGTAACCATAACCAATTGTCCTCTGAGTTTTTTCACATACTGTTCTAACCATATAACCATTTCATTATCTAAATGGTTTGTAGGTTCATCAAGCACTAATATGTCTGAGGGTGCTAATAATGTTCTTGCAAGTGCGATTCTTTTTCTCTGCCCACCAGATAATTTACTGATATCTGCATCAAACTCTGTAATTCCAAGTTGCGTCAGAATCTTCTTCGCTTCACTTTCTATATTATAATTATCATTTTTATCTTTTTTCCCTTTGATCACATATGCAATGATTGATTCATCTTTTTCAAATTCAGGATTCTGAGGGAGATATGCTACAGTTACATTGCTTCCTTTCGTCACCTGTCCTTCATCTGGATTCTCCAATCCTGCTATTATTTTTAAAATAGTTGACTTACCTGTACCATTCACACCAATAACGCCTATTTTATCACCTTGATTAATTCCAAGGGTTACTTTATCAAGTAATATTCTATCACCATAACCTTTTGTTACTTTTTCTACGTTTAATATATTCATTGTTCTCATTTACTCCTTTAATTCAAAATACATACGTATTATTATAGTGTAGCCATATAAATTTGTACATAGATATTATTCTACCATAATTCTTTCATAATATTATTTTGGGTTATTTTATTGAAACAACTGTAAAAATACTGTATAATTAATTTTTATATGTGCATTTTGAATTATATAATTTAAATTTTAGAGAAGTTAGTGCTTCTCCATTTTTGTTTAAGTGTCTGCTTTGTATAATGTGAATTCTATTCACATTAAATATGTACACAGCAGTGCGGATAGGAGTTAATATGTGGATTGCAAATAATTGGAAAGATTATCAAGTTATAGATACATCTGCTGGTGAAAAGTTAGAAAAATGGGCAGATTATCTTCTTGTAAGGCCAGACCCTCAGGTTATCTGGGATACCCCAAAAGAAGAAATCGGCTGGCGCAAAATGAATGGCCATTACCATAGAAGCGCAAAAGGTGGCGGAGAATGGGAATTCTTTGATTTGCCACAACAGTGGACCATTGATTATCAAAGCCCTTCATTTGATAAAGTTCTTACCTTTAACTTAAAACCTTTTAGTTTTAAACATACGGGGATTTTTCCTGAGCAAGCTGCTAACTGGGACTGGTTTGGTGAAAAAATAGCAAAAGCAGGCCGACCAATTAAAGTTCTTAATTTATTTGCTTATACGGGCGGTGCAACGCTTTCCTGCGCGGCGGCTGGTGCCAGTGTTACGCATGTCGATGCATCAAAAGGTATGGTTACTTGGGCAAAGGAAAACGCAAAATCTTCTGGGCTTGAGGACAAGCAAATTCGTTGGATTGTAGATGATTGTGTCAAATTTGTTGAACGAGAGATTCGCCGTGGCAACCAATATGATGGGATCATTATGGATCCACCATCTTATGGCCGTGGTCCAGGTGGTGAAATCTGGAAAATCGAAGAAGCTATTTATCCTCTAGTTAAGCTTTGCGCACAATTAATGAGCGACAAACCTCTTTTCTTCCTTATTAATTCATATACAACAGGCCTTGCACCATCCGTTCTTACTTATATGCTTGCAACCGAGCTTAAGAAGTTCGATGGAAGTGTTGAATCAGATGAAGTCGGTCTTCCTGTAACGAGCAATGGGCTTGTACTTCCTTGCGGTGCTTCTGGACGTTGGAGCGCATCGGTTTAGGGAGATACGGATACGGACGAAAATGCTCATATAGTTCCTCTTGTTCGCTATTGCCTCTACAGCCATACGAGATTGTCTGCACTTGGTTCGACGCGTGAAGATGCGTCAACCATTTGCAGACAATCTCGTATGGCTGTAACGGCAAATGCGTACAGTTGAGGAACTATATGAGCGTTTTCTATTTCCGTCGGTATAAAAAGATTCAGGGTGTTTTTTTCTATACGATTTTTTTTGATATTTTGATTTGTTGATTTGTTGATTTGTTGATTTGTTGATTTGTTGATTTGTTGATTTGTTGATTTGTGATATTTTAGTACGTTGAACGGGTTTAAAAAAATCCACTGTGAAAACTAGGTTTTCAGCAGTGGATTTTCGGTTTTTTGATTAGTCGCCAAATACAGCTCTGTAATCTGCTTGGAATTTTGCGATGCCTTGATCTGTTAATGGGTGTTTTGTCATTTGTACTAATAAGCTATAAGGAACTGTTGCAATATCAGCACCTGCTAATGCACAGTCTGTAACATGTATTGGGTTACGAACTGATGCTGCAATAATTTCTGTATCAATGCCTGCTACTGCAAACATATCAGCGATCTGTGTGATTAAATCGATACCAGGCTGTGAAATATCATCGAGTCTGCCTAAAAATGGTGATACATATGTTGCACCGGCTCTTGCTGCAAGTAATGCTTGGTTCGCAGTAAATACTAATGTTACATTTGTCTTAATTCCTTCAGCTGTCAAGACTTTGACTGCCTTTAAGCCTTCTACTGTCATTGGAATCTTAACAATCATATTCTTATGAATCTTTGCGATTTCCCTACCTTCAGTAATCATCCCCTGAGTGTCCACTGTTGTAGCCTTTACTTCGCCACTAATTGGTCCGTCAACGATTGCTGTTATTTCTTTGATAACTTCCTTGAAATCTCTTCCTTCTTTTGCGATAAGTGATGGATTAGTAGTAACACCACAAATCACACCCATATCATTTGCTTTCTTAATATCCTCTACATTAGCTGTGTCTACGAAAAATTTCATTTTATTTATCTCCTTTTTTTGTATTAACATTTATAAAGATGCTTTGTATAACATTATAGCAGAGAAATTGTTTTCTTTCTAGTTAAAAATAAGATTGCCATATTTTTTTATGGCTACTACGATTTAAATTTCAAAGCGCTAAACCCTTAATTGGAGTATCAAAAAATTCTTTGCTTAAACTTGTTATATGATTCATATTATACGCCTATTTTTAGAGAAAGATGTGTTTTTTTGTTTTCATAGTATTACACTGCATGAAGTATCTCAAAGCGTGCTACGACTAAGTGCTTGCAAAGCATGAAACCCCAATGCAAGAAATACATCTCCGCGCGCAGTGCAGTCAATTGTATTTCAAAAGGCGAAATACAATTGACACGCGCTATCGCGCGTTATAGATATAACAAAAGATGCCCGATTACAAGTAAACTTGTAATCGGGCATCTTCTGTTTTATCTGCACCGCTTAATTATTACGCGATGATTGTTGCTACTGAACCAGCGCCAACAGTTCTTCCACCCTCACGGATAGCGAAACGTAAGCCTTGTTCCATAGCGATTTTATGGATCAATTCGATTGTCATTTCAATATTATCTCCAGGCATGCACATCTCTACGCCAGCTGGAAGATCACAGATACCTGTAACATCAGTTGTTCTAAAGTAGAATTGTGGTCTGTAGTTGTTGAAGAAAGGAGTATGACGTCCACCTTCATCTTTTGTCAAAACATAAACCTGAGCTGTAAATTTTGTATGAGGTGTAATTGATCCTGGTTTAGCAAGACATTGTCCTCTTTCAATTTCAGTTCTTTGAACTCCACGAAGAAGTGCGCCGATATTATCACCAGCTCTAGCTTCGTCAAGAAGCTTTCTGAACATTTCGATACCAGTACAAACAACTTTACGTGTTTCTTCATGGATACCAACGATTTCAACATCTTCATTTATGTGAAGAGTTCCTCTTTCAACTCTACCAGTTGCAACTGTACCACGACCTGTGATAGAGAATACATCTTCGATAGGCATAAGGAAAGGTTTCTCTGTTTCTCTAATTGGATCAGGGATATATTCATCAACAGCGTGCATTAATTCAAGCACTTTGTCTCCCCAAACGCCAGTAGGATCTTCAAGAGCCTTAAGTGCTGAACCCTGGATAATAGGTGTATCATCTCCTGGGAATTCATACTCATTTAATAACTCTCTAATTTCCATATCAACTAATTCAAGAAGTTCTTCATCATCAACCATATCACATTTGTTCATGAATACAAGAACATAAGGAACACCAACCTGACGAGCAAGAAGAATATGTTCTCTTGTCTGAGCCATAACACCATCAGTAGCGGCAACAACTAAAATTGCGCCATCCATCTGAGCAGCACCAGTAATCATGTTCTTTACATAATCAGCATGTCCAGGACAATCCACATGTGCGTAATGTCTAGCTTCTGTTTCATACTCAACATGAGCTGTAGAGATAGTAATACCTCTTTCTCTTTCTTCTGGAGCCTTATCAATCATATCAAATGCAACTGCAGAACCAGTACCTAATCTTACATTAAGAACTTTTGTAATTGCTGCTGTTAAAGTAGTCTTTCCATGATCTACATGACCAATCGTACCAATATTACAATGTGGTTTATTTCTTTCAAATTTAGCTTTACCCATTTTAAAACGTCCTCCTTAAAATTATGAAATATTATCCCTTTAGGGCTTTGCCCTAAAGGGGTGCCCAATCTGAGCTTATATAGTTTTTTAATTATATTGTATTTTTACAATATTTTCAAGTATAATTTTTATTACTTAGATCTTGATGCAATAACCTTCTCTTGAACTGACTTTGGAACTTGCTCATATCTATCAAAGAACATTGAGTAGTTACCACGTCCTTGTGTCTTAGAACGAAGATCTGTTGAATAACCGAACATCTCTGACAATGGAACGAAACCTCTAACGATTTTGCCACCACCAAGATCATCCATACCTTCAATACGTCCACGACGTGAGTTAATGTCACCAATAACATCACCCATGTACTCTTCAGGCATTGTAACTTCAACTTTCATGATTGGCTCAAGTATTGCTGGAGCTGCTTTACCCATAGCTTCCTTGAATGCCATAGATCCAGCGATATGGAATGCCATTTCACTTGAATCGACTTCATGATATGAACCATCGTATACTGTAGCTTTTACACCAAGTACTGGGAATCCGCAAAGGATACCAGCCTTAGATGCTTCTTCAATACCTGCTCCAACAGCTGGGATATATTCTCTAGGAATAGAACCGCCAACTACTGCTGATTCAAATTTAAATAATTCTTCACCATTGGCATCCATAGGCTCAAATCTAACTTTACAATGTCCGTATTGACCACGTCCACCTGACTGTTTTGCATATTTACTATCAACATCAACAGCTTTTGTAAAGCACTCTTTGTATGCAACTTGTGGAGCACCAACGTTTGCTTCTACCTTAAATTCACGAAGAAGTCTATCTACGATGATTTCAAGATGAAGTTCACCCATACCGGCAATAATAGTTTGACCTGTTTCTTTATCAGTATGAGCTCTAAATGTAGGATCTTCTTCAGCAAGTTTCGCTAAAGCTTCGCCCATCTTACTCTGTGCATCTTTTGTCTTAGGTTCGATAGCAAGTTCAATAACTGGCTCAGGGAATATCATAGACTCTAAAATAACAGGGTTCTTTTCATCACAAACGGTATCACCAGTTGTTGTAGACTTGAATCCAACAACGGCTGCAATATCACCAGCGTATACTATAGTAAGTTCTTCTCTCTTATTAGCATGCATCTGAAGGATACGGCCTACACGTTCTTTTTTATTTTTTGTTGCATTAAGAACATATGAACCAGCGTTAAGTGATCCAGAATAAACTCTTATAAATGCAAGTTTACCAACAAAAGGATCTGTCATAATCTTAAAAGCCAAAGCTGAAAATGGTTCTTCATCTGAAGAATGTCTAATAACTTCGTTTCCATCTTCATCAACTCCCTGAATAGCAGGGATATCTACTGGAGATGGCATATATTCAAGTACTGCATCGAGAAGTTTCTGAACGCCCTTGTTTTTATAAGCAGAACCGCAGCACACTGGAATAGCTCTACATTCGCATGTACCTTTTCTAAGTACTGGCTTTAATTGTTCTACTGTTGGTGTTTCACCTTCAAGATACATCATCATTAAATCATCATCTAATTCGCTGATTTTTTCTATAAGTTCAAGATGATAAGTCTCTGCTAGTTCTTTCATATCTTCAGGAATTGTTGTTACAGTAATGTCATCGCCTTTATCATCATTATAGATATAAGCTTGCATTTCAAATAAATCAATAATTCCTACAAATTCATCTTCTTTACCAATTGGCAAATAAATGACAATCGCATTTTTACCTAATCTTGTTTTGATTTGTTCTACGGCACCGTAGAAATTTGCGCCTAAAATATCCATCTTATTAATAAATGCCATTCTAGGTACGTTGTAAGTGTCAGCCTGACGCCATACATTTTCTGATTGTGGTTCAACACCACCCTTAGCACAGAAAACACCAATTGCACCATCAAGGACTCTAAGTGAACGTTCAACTTCAACAGTGAAATCAACGTGACCCGGAGTATCAATGATGTTGATACGATGCTCTAAAGCACCAGCTAATGGTTTTGTTTCCTTTTCTAAAGTCCAGTGACATGTAGTAGCGGCTGAAGTAATAGTGATACCTCTTTCTTGTTCCTGCTCCATCCAATCCATCGTAGCAGTACCTTCATGAGTATCACCAATTTTGTAGTTTACGCCAGTATAATAAAGTATACGTTCTGTCAATGTTGTTTTACCAGCATCAATATGAGCCATAATTCCAATATTTCTGGTTCTATCTAATGGATAATCTCTTCCAGCCAAAGGTCTTTCCTCCTTATAATACTATAAGTTACTTATGTGAAAATTAGTTTCTAATCTTCACCTCTTTGATTCTATTAGAATCTGTAATGAGCAAATGCTTTATTAGCTTCTGCCATTTTATGCATATCTTCCTTCTTTTTAACAGCTGCGCCTGTGTTGTTTGCAGCATCGAAGATTTCATTTGCTAATCTTTCTTCCATTGTCTTCTCGCCTCTTTTACGAGAATACAATGTGATCCAACGAAGCGCTAACGCCTGTCTTCTCTCTGTTCTTACTTCGATTGGTACCTGGTATGTTGCTCCACCGATACGTCTTGCTTTTACTTCAAGTACTGGCATGATATTAGTCATAGCCTCTTCAAATACTTCAAGAGCAGCTTTTTCGGTTTTAGCAGCAACTCTATCAAATGCTCCGTATACAATCTTTTGCGCTACGCCTCTCTTACCATCAAGCATGATGTTATTGATAAGCTTAGTAACAACTTTGTTATTGTAAATCGGATCAGCTAATACGTCTCTTTTTTGTGTATGTCCTTTACGTGGCACGGTTCTTCCCTCCTTAATATTGTCCTGCTACTGAGTATCTAGCATTTATGAGCTCTTCCATATGGAAAAACTCTATAGCATAGTCTCGTTGTAACAAGCATTAATTCATCGGTACTCACAATTACATTATTACCTTTTTCCACTAAGGGATAATCGGCTTGTGTTCGCGCTCGGCATTTATCTTAAACCTGCAACCTTCAGGATTCAGTCTAATTCCGGCACTATGTTAATAATTAATGTGAATAAATTCAATAGTTACTATTACTTAGCTGCTTTAGGTCTTTTAGCTCCGTATTTTGAACGTGCTTGTCTTCTCTTAGCAACACCTGCAGTATCAAGTGTACCTCTTACAACATGGTATCTTGTACCTGGTAAATCTTTAACTCTACCACCTCTGATAAGAACAACACTATGCTCCTGAAGATTGTGACCTTCACCTGGAATATAGCTTGTTACTTCAATACCATTTGAAAGACGAACTCTAGCGATTTTTCTAAGCGCTGAGTTAGGTTTCTTAGGTGTAGCTGTCTTAACTGCTGTACAAACTCCTCTTTTTTGTGGAGCGGATACATTTGTAGCCTTCTTTCTAAGAGAATTGAATCCCTTCTGAAGAGCTGGTGCAGTTGATTTCTTAACTGATGTCTTTCTACCGTTATTTACTAACTGGTTAAATGTAGGCATTTCTTTTTCACCTCCCGGAATTTAGAATAAAAACTGTGGTTGCGATTATTCATGACTTTTTTTAATGAATAAACATATATGCGCACAAAATGCACTGTATGCAATTGCACACTTAGACATTATATAGTTATCAAATTTTATTGTCAAGGGAAATTTGTATTGACATAAAATTTTAATATTTCTATAATTGTATATAGTATAACATATATTTAGAATTTAAGGAGAACTTAGAATGATATTTACAGCAAAACGTCTAATTAATACAATTTCAAAATCTACTTCACCCTTTCACACCACTGTTGAAGCTATCAATCAGCTAAAAAATGCAGGCTTTAAAGAGTTACTATGGGATTTAGATTGGTGCTTAACACCTGGGGGCAAATATTATATTACCCCATTTAATACCACATTATTTGCATTTAGAATTAATGAAGGATTTAACAAAAATGATATAATTAAAATTATAACCGCTCATATTGATAATCCAGGGTTACGAATCAAGGCTAATCCAGAGCATTTTCAAGATAATTATATGAAAGTGAATACCGAAATATATGGAGGTGCCATATTAAGTACATGGTTTGATAGACCACTTTCAATCGCTGGACGAGTCTTTTTGAGAGGAGAAACACATTCTACTCCCAAAATGGAACTTGTTGATTTTATGAAACCAATTCTAATGATTCCTAATCTATCAATTCATATGAACCGCTCAATTAATGATGGAATTGCACTAAACAAGCAAATTGATATGATTCCAATTGCTGGAATCACTTCAAATAAAGATAACGATAAGCATTTTATTACAGACCTTATTGCAAATAAGTTAAATGTTGCTAATGATGAAATATTAAGTTATGAACTTTGCGTATACAATTATGAGCAAGGCTGTATAGCTGGTCTTAACGACGAATTTATTATGGCTCCTAGAATTGATAACATTAGTTCTGTTCAAGCTTGTTTAAGTGGAATCATTGAAAGTGACTGTACCAATGGAATTGATTTAATCGCAATGTTTGACCATGAGGAAGTCGGAAGCCATAGCAAAAATGGAGCAGCAAGTAATTTACTTCCTTTCGTATTAGAACGCATTTACAACAAATTGGGCATTAATAGAGACGATTACTTAAAATCCGTACTCAATGGATTCTTTCTTTCTCTTGATGTTGCCCATGCGACCAATCCAAATCATCCAGAAAAATATGACATAACATCTGCGGTTCAAATCAATGATGGAATCGCTTTGAAATCAACATGCAAACAAAACTATTGTGGTGATAGCGAAACGAGTGCAATTCTTCAATCTTTAGCAGAAGAACATAATATTCCTTTCGTAGTGAACTATCTTCGCTCTGATTTAGTCGGAGGCAGCACCTTAGGTTCCATACTCTCTTCTGTTCTTCCCATGAAATGTGCTGATTTAGGCGCTCCAATCTTTGCTATGCATTCTGCAATGGAAACAATGGGTGTATCGGACCAATATAATTTAGAACAATTTGCAAAAGCGTTTTTTACTTCTCTATAAAATTATTATTTTTCTTATAAATACAAAAACAAACGGGATGGCTTTCGATAGCCATTCCGTTTGTTTTTATTATAACTTGTAATTATTCTATTGTTTCTGCAACAGCAAAAACATCATCATTTTCAAAAAGGTCTTCACTTAATACAATATCAGCATTTTCAGCAACTGTAATTTTGTCCAGTGCCTTTTGCTGTGAATCAAGTTTAACCGAACGGTATCTCTTCATACCAGTTCCAGCTGGAATCAATTTACCAATAATAACATTTTCTTTCAGACCAATCAATGGATCAATTTTACCATTGATAGCAGCTTCTGTAAGAACTTTAGTTGTTTCCTGGAATGATGCAGCTGAAAGGAATGAATTAGTAGCAAGAGATGCTTTTGTAATACCAAGCATAATCTGAGTACCAGTCGCCAATTCTTTGCCTTCTTGTTCTAGTCTTTCATTTATTTCATTAAATTCAAGAACATCAATAGTCATACCTGAAAGATAATCTGTGCCACCTTGTGTATCAATTTTAATTTTCTTAAGCATCTGTCTTACAATTACTTCAATATGCTTATCATTAATTTCAACACCCTGTAAACGGTAAACTCTTTGTACTTCACGTATCATGTAATCTTGAACCGGACGAACACCCTTAATCTTAAGTAAATCATGTGGGTTAACACTACCTTCTGTAAGCTCATCACCAGCTTCAAGTATTACTCCATCTTGAATCTTAATTCTTGAACCATAAGGAATAAGGTATGCTTTTGACTCGCCAGTTTCATCATCAGTAATAATGACTTCACGTTTTTTCTTTGTATCTTTTATAACAGCAACGCCGCCGAATTCTGCAATAATTGCAAGACCCTTTGGTTTTCTTGCTTCAAAAAGTTCTTCAACTCTAGGAAGACCTTGTGTAATATCATCACCGGCAACACCACCAGTATGGAACGTACGCATTGTAAGCTGTGTACCTGGCTCACCGATTGACTGAGCTGCAATAATACCAACAGCCTCTCCAACCTGCACTGCCTGACCAGTTGCCATATTAGCGCCATAGCATTTTGCACAAACACCAAGATGTGCCTTACATGAAAGAATTGTACGGATTTTTACTTGTTCAATACCCGTCTTCATAATTGCTGCAGCTCGTTTCGGTGTAACCATATGGTTAGCCTCAAGCAAAACAACATTTGTTACAGGATCAACAACAGATTCTGCTAGGTATCTACCTGTAATTCTTTCTTCAAGACCTTCGATTTCTTCCTTACCATCCATAAATGTAGATACATACATACCTGGAATAAAGTTTCTACTTTCGCAACAGTCAATTTCTCTAATAATAAGATCCTGTGAAACGTCAACAAGACGTCTTGTAAGGTAACCCGAATCGGCTGTACGAAGAGCAGTATCAGATAGACCTTTTCTAGCACCATGAGCAGAAATGAAATATTCCAAAACATCAAGGCCTTCACGGAAGTTTGACTTGATAGGAAGTTCAATTGTACGGCCAGATGTATCTGACATAAGTCCACGCATACCTGCAAGTTGCTTAATCTGTTTGTCAGAACCACGGGCTCCTGAATCTGCCATCATAAAGATGTTGTTGTACTTATCAAGACCTGATAACAGAGCCTGAGTAAGAACTTCATCAGTTGCTTTCCATGTTTCGATAACTTCTTTATATCTTTCTTCTTCGGTAATAAAACCACGTCTGAAGTTTTTAGTGATTTGTTCAACAGTAGCTTCTGCCTCTGCGATTAACTCTTTCTTCTGAGAAGGTACAGTCATATCAGAAATAGAAACTGTCATAGCCGCTATAGTAGAATACTTATAACCGATAGCCTTGACATCATCAAGAAATTCTGCTGTTTTAGTAGCGCCATGTGTATTGATAACTTTTTCAAGAATCTGTTTAATCTTTTTCTTACCAACATGAAAATCGACTTCTGGTTTTAAAATATTTTCCGTAATCGTTCTATCTACGAAGCCTAAATCCTGTGGCAAAATTTCATTGAACAATAAACGTCCAATTGTAGAATCAATCGTACCAGTAATAACTTCACCACTAGGCATAGTCTTTGATACTTTAACGTGAATTCTTGAATGAAGTGTGATTACTGCATTTTCATATGCCAAATATGCTTCATTAACACTCTTAAAGTATTTACCTTCGCCCAAAGCGCCAGGTCTTTCCTGTGTAAGATAGTAAATACCAAGTATCATATCCTGTGAAGGAACGGCAACTGGTGCACCATCAGATGGTTTTAACAAGTTATTTGGTGAAAGGAGTAAAAATCTACATTCTGCTTGTGCTTCAACTGAAAGTGGAAGATGGACAGCCATCTGATCACCATCAAAATCGGCATTGTAAGCAGTACAAACGAGTGGATGAAGTTTAATTGCTTTACCTTCACATAGTATTGGCTCAAATGCCTGAATACCAAGTCTATGAAGTGTAGGAGCACGATTCAGCATAACTGGATGTTCTTTGATAACATCTTCAAGTACATCCCAAACCTGAGTTTCAAGTCTTTCAACCATCTTCTTCGCATTCTTTACATTATGTGCTGTACCATTTGCTACAAGTTCTTTCATAACGAAAGGTTTGAATAATTCAATTGCCATTTCCTTAGGAAGTCCACATTGGTATATCTTAAGTTCAGGTCCAACAACGATAACTGAACGGCCTGAATAATCAACTCGCTTACCAAGTAAATTCTGACGGAAACGTCCTTGCTTACCTTTCAACATATCTGAAAGAGATTTCAATGCTCTGTTACCAGGTCCAGTTACTGCACGGCCTCGTCTACCATTATCGATAAGTGCATCCACTGCTTCCTGAAGCATTCTTTTTTCATTTCTAACAATGATTTCAGGAGCACCTAATTCCATAAGACGTGCAAGTCTATTGTTCCTGTTAATGATCCTTCTGTATAAATCATTCAAATCAGATGTTGCAAATCTACCACCATCAAGCTGAACCATAGGTCTCAAATCTGGTGGAATAACTGGAATTGCAGTAAGAATCATCCATTCTGGCTTATTCTTTGATGATTGAAATGCTTCAACAACTTCAAGTCTTTTAATAATTCTTGCTCTCTTTTGACCAGATGCATCAATTAATTCATTTCTTAAATCTGCTGAATCTTTGTCAAGATCTATTGCTGCAAGAAGTGCCATAATTGCTTCAGCACCGATTCCAACTTTAAATGAGGTTCCCCATTGATCATAAGAATCTCTATATTCTTTTTCTGACAAAATCTGTTTTACTGAAAGAGTTGTTGCTCCTTTATCAAGAACAATATAGGACGCAAAGTATAATACTTTTTCAAGTATACGTGGTGATAAATCAAGGATTAATCCCATACGACTAGGAATTCCTTTAAAGTACCAAATATGAGATACTGGGGCTGCGAGCTTGATGTGACCCATGCGTTCTCTACGAACGCTGGCCTTCGTTACTTCAACACCACATCTATCACAAATAACACCTTTATATCTAATCTTTTTATATTTACCACAATGACACTCCCAGTCTTTACTAGGTCCAAAAATCTTTTCACAGAACAAACCATCTTTTTCTGGTTTTAAAGTTCTATAGTTTATTGTTTCTGGCTTTGTAACTTCACCGTGTGACCACTCCATAATTTTCTCTGGAGAAGCAAGGCCAATCTTAATCGCATCAAAAGTCGTTGGTTTATACACCGCTGCTACTGATTCATTATTAAATTCTTCTGACATTACCTGCACTCCTTTCTATTCTTCTTCATTTGGAAAATCAACATCATCAAATTCGATTTCTGCATCTTCTTCAAACTCGACTTCTTCTGGAACAACAACTGGTACTAATTCTTCGCCTTCAAACTCCTGTGTCTGATATCCATATTTTGCAAGGTTTTCTTCCTTAGCGATTGCATCTTTCTCATCGTAAATACGTTTGAAATCTGTTTCACCAAAATCGATGTTTTGCATAATATCAACTTCATCCCCATTTTCATCTAACACTTTAACATCTAAAGCAAGTGACTGGAGTTCTTTTAATAAAACCTTGAATGATTCTGGAATACCAGGTTCAGGTATATTATCGCCCTTAATAATAGCTTCGTAAGTCTTAACACGACCAATAACATCATCAGACTTAACGGTTAATATTTCCTGTAATGTGTAAGCAGCACCATAAGCTTCTAGTGCCCAAACTTCCATCTCACCAAAACGCTGTCCACCAAATTGTGCTTTTCCACCAAGTGGCTGTTGTGTAACAAGTGAATAAGGACCAGTTGAACGAGCATGAATCTTATCATCAACCAAATGATGGAGTTTCAAGTAATGCATGTGTCCGATTGTAACACGGCTATCGAAATATTCACCAGTTCTACCGTCACGAAGACTTACTTTACCATCACGAGAAATAGGAACACCTTCCCATTCAGATCTATGGTCTTTGTTATCATCAAGGAATGTCATTAAATCATCGTTGATTTCGCCCTTATATTTGTCTTCAAAATCATTCCAGCCTGTATTTACATAATCATTGGCCATATCAAGTGTATCCATAATAGCATTTTCATCCGCACCATCAAATACAGGAGTTGAAACGTCAAATCCTAATGCTCTAGCAGCAAGACTCAAATGTATTTCAAGTACCTGTCCAATGTTCATACGAGATGGAACACCAAGTGGATTTAATACAATATCAAGTGGTCTACCATTAGGAAGGAATGGCATATCTTCTACTGGAAGAATCCTTGAAACTACACCCTTATTACCATGACGTCCAGCCATCTTATCACCAACAGAGATTTTTCTCTTCTGAGCGATATAGATACGAACTGTTTCATTAACACCAGGAGCTAAGTCATCACCGTTTTCTCTTGTAAACACTTTAGCGTCTACGACGATACCGTATTCACCATGAGGAACTTTAAGTGATGTATCTCTAACTTCTCTAGCTTTTTCACCGAAAATTGCACGGAGAAGTCTTTCTTCAGCTGTAAGTTCAGTTTCACCCTTAGGCGTTACTTTACCAACCAAAATATCACCTGCACGAACTTCTGCACCTATTCTTATAATACCTCTCTCATCAAGGTCTTTAAGTGCATCAGGACCTACTCCTGGAACATCTCTTGTGATATCTTCAGGTCCTAGCTTTGTATCTCTTGAATCTGTTTCGTATTCTTCAATATGAATCGATGTATAAACATCGTCCTGAACTAATCTTTCACTAAGAAGTACAGCATCCTCGTAGTTATAACCTTCCCAAGTCATAAATCCGATCAATGGATTCTTTCCTAATGCAATTTCACCATTTGCAGTTGATGGACCATCGGCTATAACTTCACCTTTGGTAACTTTATCACCTTTGTACACAATAGGTCTTTGATTGTAACAGTTACTCTGATTACTTCTAGAGAACTTTGTAAGTCTATATACATCTTTATTTCCGTCACTTTTTCTAATGATGATTTCTTTTGAAGTTGAATATTCAACTATTCCGTCTTCTTTTGCAATAATACATACTCCTGAATCAAACGCTGCTTTGCTTTCCATACCAGTTCCTATAACAGGAGCTTCTGTAGTCAAAAGAGGCACTGCCTGACGTTGCATGTTTGATCCCATAAGTGCACGATTCGCATCATCATTTTCAAGGAAAGGAATCATAGATGTTGCAACGGAAAATACCATCTTAGGTGATACATCCATCATATCTATCTTAATCTTTTCAAATTCTGAAGTCTCTTCTCTAAAACGACCTGCAACTGAATTTCTAACAAAATGACCTTCATCATCTAATTCCGCATTTGCTTGTGCAATATAATAATCATCTTCTTCATCTGCAGTAAGATATCTAACATTATCTGTAACTTTGGGATTCTTAGCATCTGTTCTATCAACCAAACGATAAGGTGCTTCAATAAATCCATATTCGTTAATTCTTGCATATGTAGCAAGTGAGTTAATTAAACCGATATTAGGACCTTCTGGTGTTTCAATAGGGCACATTCTTCCATAATGAGTATAATGAACATCTCGAACTTCAAATCCAGCACGATCTCTTGACAAACCACCAGGGCCCAATGCTGAAAGACGTCTCTTATGTGTTAACTCACCAAGTGGGTTATTCTGATCCATAAACTGTGACAACTGAGAACTACCAAAGAACTCTTTAACAGCTGCAGTTACTGGCTTAATATTAATCAATGACTGAGGAGACACACCATTTAAGTCTTGCGTTGTCATTCTTTCTCTAACAACACGTTCCATTCTTGACAAACCAATTCTATACTGGTTTTGAAGAAGTTCACCAACAGCTCTAATACGTCTGTTGCCCAAATGATCGATATCATCCATATTACCGACATTGTACTCTAAATGTAAATTATAATTAATTGAAGCAATAATATCTTCAACAGTAACGTGCTTTGGAATTAAATCACTAACATTTTTCTTAATTGCTTCCTTAATAGAATCAAGATCTTCATTTTCTTCTATGATTTGGTGCAAAATAGGATAGAATACGGTCTCGCCGATTCCTAACTTTTTAGCTTCTTCTTTTGTTATGTCAACCCATTTCGTAATATCAACCATCATATTGGAAAGAACTTTGACTTTTCTATCTTCATGCTGAATGAATACATATGGACTAGCCGCATCTTGAATTGCAGTTGCAGACTCTCTTGTCAATGTAGCTCCTGCTTCAGCAAGGACTTCACCAGTAGATTTATCGACTACATCTTCAGCTAAAATATGTCCAGTAATTCTGTTTCTAAATGAAAGTTTTTTATTAAACTTATATCTACCTACTTTGGCTAAATCATATCTTCTAGCATCAAAAAACATACTGTTAATAAGGCTTTCTGCACTATCTACTGAAAGTGGTTCACCTGGTCTTATTTTTTTGTAAAGCTCTAAAAGACCGTCCTGATAGTTATCAGAAGTATCTTTTTCTATTGTTGCAAGTATTTTAGGTTCTTCGCCAAATAAGTCAATAATTTCTGCATTACTACCAAAGCCAAGGGCTCTAATAAGTACAGTAACAGGGACTTTTCTTGTTCTATCTACACGTACATAAAATACATCATTAGAATCTGTTTCGTATTCTAACCATGCTCCACGATTAGGAATCACTGTAGCTGAATACAATTCCTTTCCAATTTTGTCGTGCTGTAAATCATAATATATTCCAGGAGAACGTACTAACTGGCTAACAATAACTCTTTCTGCGCCGTTAATTACGAAGGTACCTGTAGCCGTCATAAGTGGTAAATCGCCCATGAATATTTCATGTTCGCTAATTTCATCATTTTCTTTGTTGTAAAGTCTTACTTTAACTTTTAAAGGCGCTGCATAAGTAGCATCTCTTTCCTTACATTCTTCAATAGAATATTTGACATCGTCTTCACATAATACGAAATCTACGAATTCAAGACTTAAATGTCCACTGTAGTCCGCGATTGGAGAGATATCATAAAAAACTTCTTTGAGACCTTCGTCTAGAAACCATTGGTAAGAATCCTTCTGGACTTCAATAAGGTTCGGCATTCCAAGTACTTCTTTCTGTCTTGAGTAGCTCATTCTTACATTTTTACCGAATTTCTTTGGACGTATTCTGTTTTTTTCCATTGACGTTTCACCCCTTGTGCTTATTTTTATATATAATTTAAATTATTATTACAAATGCGACCATCCGTATAACGGCATATTCGCACCACAATAGTGCATTGTCCATAGTAGCATAATCCCTAATCCATGTCAACACTTTTTATTCATTTATTTGAAATTTGTTTATTATTACCACATTCTTCAATAGTTTCCATTTTTTCCTATATTATACAGATAGTTTCAACAATTAATTAAAAAGAAGGGCACAGCAATATTAGTCTGCATCCCTTCTCTATATTAATAAGTATTCTTATTAAGTTAAAATTACTATAAATCGTTTGTCAAAAATTACTTAACAGTAACTTTAGCGCCTTCAGTTTCAAGTTTGATCTTGATTGCTTCAGCTTCTTCTTTGTTAACTGCTTCTTTAACTGTCTTTGGAGCTGCATCAACTAAGTCTTTCGCTTCTTTCAAGCCTAAGCCTGTTATTTCACGAACTACTTTGATTACTTTAACTTTGCTTGGTCCAACTTCTGTTAATTCTACATCAAATTCTGTTTTTTCTTCAACTTCTGGGCCTGCTGCTGCTGGACCTGCAACACCTGCTGCTGCTGAAACGCCAAATTCTTCTTCACATGCTTTTACTAATTCATTTAATTCTAATACTGATAAACCTTTGATTACTTCAATAATTTCTTGAGTTGTCATTGTTATGATCTCCTTTTCAAATTGTTTTAATTTTCGAATAATAAATTTTAATTATTACGCAACTTCTTCTTCGTCTTTTTCAGCGATTTGCTTGATAACACGAGCAAAGTTTGTAATAGGTGATAACATACTTCCAAGCAATCTTGAAAGCAATATTTCTCTTGATGGAATAGTAGCAATTATCTGAATTGCTTCTTGACCATAATAATTACCATTAATTACGCCGGCTTTAAGTTCAAGCTTGTCAGCTTTTTTAGCGAACTCGAATAAAATTCTTGCTGGTGCTGTAGCATCTTCTGTTGAAATAGCAATTGCTGTAGGTCCTTCTAAGTGTGGAACAAGTGCTTCAAACTCAGTACCTTTAACTGCTAAATTCACCAATGTGTTCTTGTATACTTTGTATACAATGCCTGCTTCTCTTAATTGTTTACGAAGCTGAGTATCTTGTTCAACTGTCAAACCACGATAGTCAACTAAAACTGCTGCTTTAGCATCCTTAAGAGCGCTAGTGATTTCTTCTACGATTGGTTGTTTAAGTTCTACTTTTGCCATGAATTGATTACCTCCTGTTAGATTTGAATCTGCCTAAACCTTCTTATATACTTTCAGTCGCGAGCTTCGCAAGTTTCTGAAAGCAAGAAAAAGCCTTTCTGTTAGACAGAAAGGCTTGAATAAATCATCTCAACTTGAGTGTTTATTGTCCTCGGTAGGCGTGTTACCTTTAACCCAAGATATATCCTCGGGACCATACTGTCTTTGGCAGTTATATTCGATAGTATACTATCATATTAAAATATTGTCAATCTTAAATAATTAACCTACAAATTTAGCTGGGCTAACTTTAACACCAGGACCCATTGTAGAGGCAATAACAACGCTCTTCATATACTGTCCTTTTAATGTTGTTGGTTTAGCCTTTACGAGTGCTCCCATAATTGCTTGGAAATTGTCTGTTAATTGTTCTTCAGTAAATGATGCTTTACCAATTGGTACATGTATAATATTAGTTTTATCAAGTCTGTACTCAATTTTACCAGCTTTGATATCATTAATTGCTTTTGTTACATCCATAGTTACTGTACCAGCTTTAGGATTAGGCATTAACCCTTTAGGCCCAAGAACACGTCCTAAACGACCAACAACACCCATCATATCAGGAGTAGCAACAACTACATCAAATCCAAACCAGTTTTCATTTTGGATTTTAGGAATTAATTCTTCACCACCTACGAAATCAGCGCCAGCAGCTTCTGCTTCTGTAGCTTTATCGCCTTTAGCGAAAACCAATACTCTAACTTTTTTACCAGTTCCGTGAGGAAGTACAACTGCTCCACGAATCTGTTGTTCTGCATGACGTCCATCACAGCCTGTTCTGATATGTGCTTCGATTGTTTCGTCAAATTTAGCTACTGCTGATTTCTTTACTAAAGAAACTGCCTCTGTAGCATCATATAAAGTTGCGCGGTTAATTAACTTAGCCGACTCAACATATTTTTTTCCTCTTTTCATTTCTGAACCTCCTAGTGGTATTATCGGAAGGGGACAAGCTTTTTCACTGCCCTATAATTAACTGACTCACTCAGTAAAACTTTATCTCATATCTTTTAACCATCATATTAAGTTATGCCCTTAATCTATGCTTATCAGCCATGTTTTTAAATTCATACGTTTTGTTTGTCAGCAAAAGAAATCGCGTCAGCGATTTGCTTTCATGCGTTGCATGCAACGCATTTTCCTCCCACATATCTAATTAATCAACTACTGTAATTCCCATACTTCTAGCCGTACCGCTAATCATACTAATAGCAGTTTCGATAGATGCTGCATTTAAATCAGGCATTTTAATTTCTGCGATCTTTTGAATCTCAGCCTTAGTGATAGTAGCAACCTTAATCTTGTTAGGTACTGCTGATCCTGATTTTAAGTTGCAAGCCTTCTTAAGAAGAATTGCAGCAGGTGGAGTCTTTGTTATGAAGCTAAAGCTTCTATCTGCATAAACTGTGATCACAACTGGAATAATCATTCCTTCTTGATCTGATGTTTTTGCGTTAAATTGTTTTGTAAATTCCATAATGTTTACACCATGCTGTCCAAGTGCTGGACCAACTGGTGGAGCCGGTGTAGCTTTTCCAGCAGGAATCTGTAATTTGATATATCCTGTTACCTTCTTTGCCATTGTGGCACCTCCTAAATATAATGTGGTATTTGGCGAATTAACCTGATTGCAAAGCGATTTGCCTGCAAATCACAATTCTCCCACGCCCGTTCAAAACGAACTATACATGTTACAATCTTTTCACTTCCAAGAAGCTTAGTTCAACCGGAGTTTCACGACCGAACATATCTACATTAATTGTGATAATCTGCTTACCATCATTAATGTTCTTAATCTTTCCAACTGTGCTTTCCCATACGCCGCCGGTTACCATTACCATATCACCGACTTTAAAATCATGGATTACAATTCCATTGGATGTTTTGTTAATTCCTAATGGTTTCATTTCTTCTTCTGTCAAAGGTACCGGTTTTGAACCAGGACCAACAAATCCTGTGACACCCCTTGTGTTTCTTACAACATACCAGGTATCATCATTCATAACCATGTTTACAAGAACATATCCTGGAAACATCTTTTTCAGAACAGACTTTTTTGCGCCATTTTTCACTTCTACAACCATTTCCATAGGTACTGTTACCTCTAGAATCTGGTCTTCAAGATTTCTGTTTTCAATTGTTTTTTCGATGTTTGCCTTTACCTTATTCTCATAACCAGAATAAGTATGAACAACATACCAATTTGTTTCTGACATCTAATCACCCTTACCTTATTTTACTAGGAATTCAATACCGAATCTAATAATAAAATCCAACAAAGATATTGTTAAACCTAAGATTACGGACACAACCAATACAGCAATTGTTTCTTTAGTAAGTGATTTCTGATCTGGCCAAATTATTTTGCTAAATTCAGCCTTTAAACCTTTGAACCAGCTTGATTTCTGCTTTATTACTTTAACAGCTTCACTCATATTTCTCACCTCACTGTAATTAAATTACTTGGTTTCCTTGTGTAATGTGTGTGATTTACAGAACTTACAATATTTCTTTGTTTCCATTCTGTCAGGATGCATTTTCTTATCCTTCGTCGTGTTGTAATTACGCTGCTTACACTCAGTACATGCTAATGTTATTTTTACGCGCACAACTGCCACCTCCACTTTAATTCTACTCATTTTTTATGTTTTTAACACGTTTTTTGTGTTTTTGAACACATTATTTATGTTTTTGAACACATTTTAGGCTTTTTAGGCATAAAAAAAAGACCTCTTCCGTAGCTAGTCTAATATAGCACACCTAGTGTGTATCGTCAATATTTTTTTCAATAAATTTGAATACACTTATTGAGATAGTGTAACATGGTGAGGGGTGGAATGCAAGGGGATTTAACTTATTTTTGTATATATGTGAAATATATAAAATAATAGCCAAAATATTTTTAACCTAAATATCTTAGTAATTTCTTAAACGAAGGCCACACCTAACAATTCAAGGTTAGCCTTCATATATAATAAGTAACTTTTTTATATTATTGAAATATTTTGATCTCATTTATGATATAGGGAAGTTTTAGCAGGATTTTTTTAACTTGTTCAACGTTAAATACAAAGGAAAATAACTAATAAAATTCCAAACTATTTTTGAATTGACAGGAACCTTATTTCATAAATTACGCAAATACCATAAACAACTAAAAATGTAAGAATTTGTGCAGTCAATATAAACTGTAAAAGAAGAAAAATCACAAAAAAATATCTATACATATTTATCATCTGACAATTATTATTTTATTTCTATATTCTGTTTTATTATACATAATATCAAGCCCTTTTTCTAAATCCGAAAATGGCAACCGGTGGGAAATTATTTTATTTAAATCTATTTTACCTTCCTTACATGCTTCCAAAACCTTATGCCAGTCGTCATCCTTTTGGTGATTAAATGTAGAATTCCAGCTACCCGTAATTGTAATCTGATTCCGTAATAATTTCCAATAACTTTCTTTGGGTAAAATCATATCAGAATGAGGATTGCCCACTACTAAAATCTGTCCACCAGGGCTTACAACATTTAATGCTTCTGTAAGTGTCTGGGAAAAACCAGCGCAATCAATAACTAAATCAACGCCTGTTCCACCTGTCTCTTCCAATAACCATTTTTCAACATTTTGGTTGTGAGCATCGTAGTAAGCATAAGTGTGTTTTCCTACCGATTTCATTAATTCGCCATGCTCTTTGTGATGCCCAGTGGCATATACGTTCTCAATTCCAAGTGCTGCGATCCATTGTACAATCAACAATCCAATCATACCAAGGCCAAGCACTGCAACCGTCATATTTTGCGAAAGCTGTACCCTACGGAGTGAATGTAACGCTACAGCTGCAGGTTCTAACATTGCTGCATCTTCAAAGCTGACTTCATCTGGCAATTGAATCAGATTCCATTCTGGGACGGCCACATACTCTGCAAATCCACCATCGCAACGAGATCCCAAATAATTGTAATTTCTGCACATTTCATATAGTTTTTTCTTGCAAGCGCAACATTTCTGGCATGGAATCAAAGGAAAAACACCAACTCTTTTTCCAATCCAATCAGATGATTTGTCATGATTACCAACCGCTTTAACAACACCTGAAAATTCATGACCCGGTATTGTTGGATATCTATATGTCCCTGTTTCATATATGCGTGGAATATCTGAACCACAAATTCCTGCTGCTTTCACTTCTACAAGCACTTGAGAAGCATTTATTGTTGGAATTGGAGTTTCCGTAAAATCTAGTTGGTTTATTGCATTTAATACGTATGCTTTCATTTGTTTCCTCATTTCGACCTCTATCAATAACTGGAGCCTTTTCATTACTGTCTACGTTATAATTTTAGTTCCCTTATATCTTTGATGATCTCCCCATAAGGTCTTTCTTTTCCAAAAAGCAAAGTAGTTCCCAACACAAATCCATTTACTCCTTTCGGCGCATACTCCTGGATTTTTTCAGCACTGCATGCTCCATCCCAATAAATATCAAATTCCATTTCATCTTTTAAAGAGAGAAGCTTCGTTATTTTCTTGCCCACATATGGCAAATACATTTGACCTGCATTTCCAGGATTTACAGACATCACAAGTACCTTTTGAACAATGCGTAGCATTTCCATAATAGTTTCTACACTCGTTCCGGGATTTATTGCAATACCAGGTATCATTCCTGCATTAATAATATACTGCAACGCCGTCGAAGGGTTATACTCTGCTTCAGGATGTATGTAAATTGTATCACCAGCGCTTAAATTCCTTGTAAAAATGTCTATATGGCTATTAGGATGTTCAATCATTAAATGAACGTCCAGTGGTTTAGTTGTTGCACTTCTAATATATTTCATATCAGTAAGTGACATTGCATAATTCGGCACATAACGCCCATCCATTATGTCAATATGAAAAGAATCTATTCCTCCTTCATCAAGATCTTTGACCTCTTTTTCCAAATTTCCAAAATCCGCACACATCATTGACGCACATAATTCAAAATTCATTTTATACACATATAATCCAATTTTCCTCTTTTGAAAGTGGATGGATTATTTCCTTTCTCCCAACCTTTTGTCAGGGTATGTCTCTTTATAAATAGTATCAAGGATTCCCTAGAATCTGAATACTTTTATGTTAACATTAATCTTCCCGTGTGTACAATATGTAAATCACCCTTATGATACAGAAAGTATAATGTCATAAGATTTTCACCAAGATATCCAATGTAACGATCTGCACGTTCACTTCCCATAGGAACACTTAACTCCTCTGTTCGTTCCAATATAGGAAATAACCACTTACAATAATCTTCAAATACCTGGCTTTTTGCCACCAATAAATTGTAATTGTAAAAATATGGTTGTAATAATATTTCTGGAAACGCATCAGCATATTCAGGATGTAATTCCGCTAGTGCTTGTAACATTGCCTCCCAGTCCTCTTCTTTTACATATCGAGTGTGATGTTCACTAATATCAGGCTCATGTATTGTTGGATATTGTAAAATAACATCTATGTCATTTTCTTTTAAACAGAAGACGTCCGTATCATTTATATCTAAAATCCTACGATAGTGAAATATTCCATAATAATGTGCTCTATCATCCGATAATAATTTATTTTTCCATATCCAATATAAGGCTGTCAACTCACAATAATTTACATTTTTCGTCGAAATATTTATTCCGCTATTATCCACAAGATCCGAAATTCTTTCACTTGTCAATTCCGCTCCAACTTGTAAAGGTTTTATCCATTTAGGAATACTATATTCATTATATAATGGCTTATCTTTATAAAACTTAGCATGATACACCTGTATATCAGCCTTCGCTGTACCTAACGGATACGTATGAATGGATGGGAAAATACCCAATTCAATAAAATACTGCTCCATCAGTTTTGCTTCTTTGAGGGAATCCATACAAGTATAATTGAAAATTTTAAATTCCTTCAGCCTATTTACTATTTCTATATGAATATCCTCTGGGGTAGTAATTAAAATATGTAATTCTTCTTTTTCTTTAGCTGATAGTCCACTAGCAAAAGAACTTAATTCCATGACTGGCAATTTTGCAAGTGTGGAAGGATTATTTTCTAACGAGCTAACCAGAAATCCAACCACTATGTATTCTGGATACAACTTCTGAATCGCTTTATACATTCCAAGGGCCAAAGACTTAGCACCATAAAATAACAATTTGACCATAAACTCCCGATTGCCTCCTTGATATTTATATTTGCACTCATATAAATATACTTAATATTATTTTACTTTTCAATAAAATGCTTTTTTGCATGAACTATCTTATATCGATCTTCATGATGCCTGAAATATATTGATAAAAGTCTTTCTGCCAAAAAACCAATATACCTATTTTGGTATCTATCTTCCTTCTTGCCACAATGTTCTTCGCAATATGTAAGAATAGGAAACAGCCATTTACAATAATCATCAAAAATCTCTCGCTTTGCTACGAACATATTATAACCGTAATAATAAATTCCATTCTGTAGTCGTTTTGCTGTATCACAATACTCTGGTGCATTTTTTTCTAATGCTTCCATCATAACATTCCAATCGCTAAAATTATGGTCTTGTTTATATACATCTCCAACACTCGGAAAATTAAAAATAGGTATTGTCAAAATGACATCAATATTTGAGCAAGAAAGCTTGGATAACATAGGCTCATCTAGTTCAAAATGTCTCCGATAATGGCCTAACCCTTTATATTTTGACGAATCATTTTTCCAAATCCAGTACAGAGCTGTCAATTCACAATATCCACTATTTTTTATTGAAATGTTATCACCTTCATTATCACATATCTTACAGATTCGTTCTTTTGTCAACTCAGTTCCTACTTGAATTGGTATCTCCCAATTAAAACGAGAAGTATCTTCTTGTATTTTTTTATCCACATGACATTTAGCAGTATATATACTAACCGAAGTGCATTCACCCACAACATCTACTGCCTTCAATTCATTCTCTAACGCAATAAATGGTTTATGATTATTTTTACATAAATGCATATAGTAATTCCCTCTGATTAAACTCCACAAATCACTTTCAAAGGTCATCTGTATTAGGTGTAAAAAACCAAATTGTCTAAGATTTTCACATATTGAATCTATATTCTTCTCCATTGATGCAATCACTATCGTATCATCTGGTGAAATTTTATCCTTTGATTGTTTTAAGTCTATAACCGGTCTCCCAAGCAGCTGTGATGGATTATCTGTCAAATCCGTTACAAGAAAATACGGTATCTGAAACAAGTAAGGTTCTCCCATCAAAATACTTGCTACTTCCACTGCAACAATACGTGCACCAAATATCACAATTTGCTTACTTTGATTTAATTCTTCTATCACTTCTTTTGCATAATACATAATTACTCCTATTATTTCGTTATAATTAATGTGCCACATTTATCTGCAATTGGTATTTTAATTAATGACCCATGTTCATTTTCATAATCTTTGACTGCTTTTCGAACTCCCTTTAACCTTTGCTCATTATAATCATGAATAAAAATAAATCCACCTTTTACAAGCCTTGGATAGAAATATTTAATAGAGGCATAAATTGAATTTTCAAAATCAACATCTATTGACACAAATTTAAATTTAGTATCGATTCCTTCCGCAGACATTGGGAAAAAGCCTTTTTTAATAATACAATTTTCTCTATAAGGAAGTTTTTTCAGTACCTGTTCCACAGTCGTCTGTTTAAATGTCTCTATGAACGTTTCATCACAATTTCCTTTATATAATTCCTTATTGGCTTCTTTCGCATCAAATCCTTCAAAAGTATCAAATAGATACAAGGTATCTGATGGAAACTTTCGATTGATAATACTTGCAAAATATCCTTTGAAAACACCTACTTCTGCAATATCACCCTCATATTTTTGAATTTGATCTGCTATAAGTTCAAAAGTTCTATAACGAAAATAGTCATAATAATATATAGGATAGGAATCAGTAGCAATTTGTTTTCCTTCATCAATTCCCATACGAATATCTGATTCTAATAACGTCTCGTCTCTATATTTCGGAGCAATATCTGTTAATGCATCAACATTTCTATAAAATGACTCCACATCTTTAGTATGTTGTAGTGGTCGTAGGAAAATTATCCTATTCATATCAAGCATTTTTTTACACTCATAAAAGATATCATTTGTATAAACACTTGCTATAACTATAAAATCATAGCTGAGATTCTGCTGAATAAATTCAGATGGTTTATAAATCTTCTTCCCATCATAAAATTTTGCCTTTTTAAAGCTATCAATATACGCTATTATTTCTACATCAGGTAACAGCTTCTGTTTAAATTCTTCATAAATAATGCCTATTCCCCAAATTATAATTTTCTTCATATTAGTGTCCTTTCCAGTACATTCTCATACATCTCAATCATACGTTTAAGTTGATTTTGTTTTGTATAAGTCTTTTGTGCATAACACTGTCCAAATTTTGCAATTCTTCTTGAACATTTCACATCAGATATCGCTCTGTATATGCAATCTGCCAAATCCTGTACATTTCCTGTATCATATAGGTATCCTGTTTTTCCATCCTCTATGAGCTCTGTAGTTGCACCTGATGCCGAACCAATCACAAGGCACCCGGCAAGCTGAGCTTCAATTGTAACTCTGCCATAAGGTTCAGCATTACTACACATAAATGAGAAATCAGAATTCTCATACAATCGCTTTACCTCATCACTTTGTCCATAGAATATAATATAATCCTCTAATTGATACAATTTTACCTGTTTTCTTAGTTCCTTAACGTAATGCTCTTCTCCCTTTCCAACAAGCAAAAGCTGGAAATCAGTAAAGTTGTTATTCTTTAAGTAAGCACATGCTTCAATAAGTTCTTTCTGTCCTTTATGGGGAGAAATTGCCCCAACAAGTATCATTTTTACTGTAGCTTCATTTAATATTTCCCTAGGAGCTATATACAATTCATCCGCAAAATTAACTGCATCATAAAGAACCACCGTTTGGTTGCTTGTACCTAATTGCACCTTAGATTTCATATAATTTGAGACAAAAATCACTAAATTTGAATGTTCGATCAGTTGACTAGCTTTCTTGTAACAATAAAAATTATAGCCCTGATCATTCATATCTTCTCTTATATGCCATACAAAAGGAGTACCTAATTGTCTCGCTGCTTTTGCTCCAACATATGTGTAGGATGTATTACAATGCACGAGATTTATGCCATACAGCTGTATCATGTGAACAAGTTTCTGGGATGCTTTTTTATTTCTTAATAATTTATATTTAAAAATACTTTTATAAAAATAATCATGTTCCCGTGAAATTTCATATCCCCAATGCGTTGACAATAAATAAGTATAACAAATCTCAGCTTTTTTTAGCAAGATTTCGCCATTTCCATAACACGGAAGAATTACAATCACCTCAACGCCATATTGTTTTAATGAAATGCATAACTCCACCATACACAAAAATGCACCAGAAGTTATACTGTTATCCGATGCCATAAACATAATTTTTGTTTTTACATTTTTATCTATATTAATTGGGTTTACTTCACAAAAATTTTGAACATATTTTTCACACATATTATTATAAATGTAAAGTGATACCGGAATAATATGCTGAAATCCTTTCATATCCAAGGATTCAAATACTCCTTCATGTAATCCAGGCATAGTTGCAATTATCACTAGTGCATTACTTACATATTGTAGAACTTCTTCAATAGTATATACTTTTATTCCACACAGTATTTTAGTATGGTTAGGTTGGTCGTTACCTACAGCAATAATTAGCTTTTCCTCTTCTATTTTATTTGCCAACAACCGCTTTACCGTTAATGAGCCTACCAATCCAGCACCATAGACAATAACAAAGGGATATTTACGAACAGTATTTATTAATCCATTTTCATTTTTAACAAATCTATTGAAATATAAATGTGCCAAATTATCCACACTCCTTAATAATAGTTTCAAGTGAAATTATATTTTTAACCCCCTTTTCACTTAATAGTTCAACAATTTCTGCATAATAAAAAGTTGATGTAACCACAATTGCATCCACATTCGGTAGTTGTTCATCAGGAAGATATACAGGAATATCTGCGTGTAATTTATCTCTTTGCTGATCCACTATATAGCTAACTTTTATCTGACTTTCTAAAACTTCTTTAAGAAAATGTCTACCCATAGTACCTAATCCATATATGCCAATGTTATTAAATCCTGCATTTTCAAGAAATTCTGTGAGATAAATCCTACTTTCACGCAATTTCATCCAATCATCCAGAAGATTTAAATAATGCTCAAATTTATCACTTCTTTCCTGAATCCTGAAAAACTCTTTTTTATCATAGGTTTCAGTATCGTATATGTTTTTTTTGTAATCAACTACTCTATGCTCATAATTTTTCTTAGCATATGGAATAGCCTCTAAATATTCATATTCATGTTTTTGATCTGGCTCTAAATACATGCCTTCACCCCATTCATTCCAAGCATTTAAGAACACTAATTCATTGCCCCACGCTGTATTTTGAGCCATTAACTCTGTTAAATAGTGTGCGAATTTTTGAGGTGTTGTACCTGTTATAACAGTACCTTCTACCCCTCTTCTTGGAGTATCATCATATCCTACAAATGCTCCTAAATAAGTTTTAAGAGTTGGTTTTCTAGTATTTAATATCTTATTCCAAATTGTTTCATAGTCTATTTCATATACTGAATTACCACTTTGTTGCTTAAATAATTCTTTGCTTCTCCCTGGTTCCATATATAATGTAGCATCAACAACTTTTTCAGCTGGCCCATTGCAATTTGCTCCTACAATATATATTCCTGGAAAGCCTGCCTCTTTAGATAATTTCCTCCAAAATTCAATCATTTCTTTTATACAAGAAATAAGTGAGGACTGATAAATAAGAAACAATGGCTTTCCATCTACTTTTATATATCTTTCATCTTGGAAAAATGGAAGTAAATATTCAAAGTGCTTCTTCCAATCCTCTTCTGTTCCATATTTTTGTTCAAGCAATATCCCATTTTCTATTTTTATTTCTTTGCATTCAAATGTATTTGCCCATACATTCTTTTCGCGTATATTACTCCACGACCTTGCCCAAGTTTCATTTGCCCACGAAAAGCAAAATGGCATATCTATATCTTTCCACTTTAAGAGATTCTCAGCTGGTTTTTCAAGAATTTGCCTACCATTCTTGAACCAGTAATGATACATGCAAATACCATCAACTTCATATTGCTTCATGAGTTCAGCTTGCCATTTCATAGTTTCCTTATCCAGCAGATTATAATAATTTTGATCAAGTGGAACTTTGGGTTGATTATGTTCTTTAAATAGCGGTTTTGAACCTTTTACGGTAGTCCACTCAGTAAACCCTTCACCCCACCAAAGGTTGTTTTCTTCTACATTATGAAATTGTGGAAGGTACATTGCTAATATTTGCACTTAAGTTTCCTCCATATTATAAAGTTCTTAATGATTCATTTACTAAAGAATCTTTTTATTATTTATCTTCCTACGATTTAATTCGTCCTGAATTTCCTTTCTAATCACATCATTCTCTACTGCTATGAAAATATAATCATAATCCATATCTAAAATCTTGTCTGCCGATAAAATAGTTTCACAATATATATTAGGAATAAATTTATAATTCTGATCAACCCACCCTACTATATTACAATATTTCGAGTAATTTTTATAAGCTACTCTCCCTAAATTTCCTGCACCATAAATAACAATATTTTTTTCATTGAGTGTTGGAAATTGTCTGTCATAAACTTTATTATTTTCCAAAACAATGATTCCACACCCTAAAAACAGCGGTATATAATAATCATAAAATGTATTTTCATTCCACTTTATCAATTTATCTGATTCTATAATTAAATCCTGATTCTTTTGAACGAAGTCATAATGGCCGTGCCAACCACGTTCTTTACGTTCTTTTTCAAATCGGGGTCTTCTATCCATAAACACTTTCTTTTGAGCATGTTTTAGACTTCTAAATGGATAATGGCGGTTTAATATTTTCAAAGGATATAACTTCGGATTAGGAACCTTTGCAATATGACCTCCAGAATCCTTTATATTAATATATTCTGTTTTTTTCCATGATTTTGTCTGCATAAAATGAGTTTCTTTATGTCCAAAATCAAAATATACATCTTTCATAAAAATATTTTCATCATTATTGTTTTCAGTTAATTTAAAGTCAATTACTGTGTTCTCAATCAAATTGTATCCTAATGTATCAATCCAATATATTGCCTGTAGTAATGTTACATTTCTCCAAGGGCTGATTCTCATTTCATCAGCGTCATAATGAATAAACCAATCATATGGCATATTTTTACTAATATCTTCTGTCCTTTTTAATTGATGATACCATTCATAATATTGTGTTTGTCCATCTTCCGGAAATCTTTCCAAATAAACTCTTTGTGGAAATCTATCGTAAATATTTTGGGCTATCTCAAATGTTCCATCATCTGACCAATTATCTACCAAGTAAATGTCCAATCCCTGTTCCAAAATGTATGTCATTGTCTTTGAAATAATATCTGCCTCATTATAAGTGTGAATAATTGCTAACACCTTAAAATCTACAGCTACCTCCAATTTTCCAGGATATTCAAATATTTTTCCAAAGAGGTATATTTGACCATTCAGGGGCGAAATCTTCTCTAAATTATATGCTTGTTCTAATATTTTATCATTTTTATCCTTGTTATCGTTATCAGAAATATATAGTAAGATTTCTACTTGATATTTATTTTTTTTAAGCCAAGGAATGATTTTTATCAGACTTTCCGTAGATTCAATATTTATATATATAAGTCCTTCATAAACTTTATACTGAACATCTGCTAGGTATATTTTCTCAACTTCATCATACAATCCGTCTAAATTTTCTTTTACTTCACTATAAATATATAATTTTTTTAACTGCATACAATTTAAGATACGATTTAGCATATCTACTATGATTTTACTGTTTTCACAAAATATTTGATTCATATAATTTAATTAGCCTTTCTAACTAAATTTAATAGTTTGATTAATGGCAATTTTACGATAATTTTGAAGATAATTTTCCTTATCATTTATTCCAAAAACAGAATTAGCAAAATTTCTTTCCATTTCATTATATATCGGAATGTTATCTAAATGAATGCCTACACTTTTAAGAAATTCACCTAATGACAATTTGCTTCTTAAATACACCATATATTTCGAGTATAATTGGGTTGCATTTCTCCATAATACGTAGTCATATGGTATCGAAAAATCATATATCCACTCATAATCAAAACAATACAATTGGCTATCTTTTGTTAGACGTAAATTAGAGAAAATCAAATCTATATTAGTTATTTTTAGCGAAACTTCATTTAAAGGTGCGTTATTTCCAAATATAGATATAAACTGATCTGACATAGAAAATGGTACCAAATCTTCATTTAAAGGTCTTAAATAAGTATCAATAAAATAACAATATTTTTGCACAAATAAATCAGCATCATTTCTATATTCATAAAAAAGAGTATCTAAATCTATTCCTTCAATATATTGTGTAATATATTCATCATCTTCAAGCTTACCTTCAATATATTTTAATGCTGGCAAACATCCAATCCATATCTTCTCATTATTTTTTAATTGTATAATATGTTTCTTTGAAGGTTCATTTAATGCTTTTTTTCTAATGAATATACGCTCATTTTCTTCATATATTTCTGTCTTTATTCTCAAGTTTTCCTTACGGCACCTATTATATTTTTGGAAATAATTTTTAGTATTCTTTTCTCCAGTAATGATTAAAAAGGAATTCGAAAAATATGGATACATAGAATCTTGACAGATTTGATCTGATGCAGTAGCATCATAAAAATTGTACATTCTACACGCATTATAATCTTTTCTATAATTACGTTCAGCTCCTGGTTTAGGTAGTATTTCATCTGAATATACTACGTCCGGAAGTTTATAGTCTGGTACTGGATAATAAAAAGCGTAATTATTTATATCTAACTGCTTAAATATTTTTTCTATCTCTGGCTTTGAAAAAGTTCTTACATGTTTATCATCTACGTAATCATTTAAGCTACTATACAAATTACTGGTATGATCTTCAAGAGCTCCATTCCAATATTTTAAACCCATTTTATTTTCAATTGCTATAATAATCTTTCCATCTTTTTTTAAAAATTTCTTAACTATTTCTAGCATTCTTAAATAAGGATTTTCGTCATTAACGTACAATCCTGCATATTCCCATACTCCTATTAATGTAATATAATCATACTTATCTTTAATTATTATATCTTGAAAATTACCCAGCATGATGGTTATATTTTCACAATCTTGATTACGGTAAGCGTTAATCAACGATCTTTTTTCGGATAATTCAATGCATGTAACATCCTTTGATTTTCTGCTTAATAAACCTGTAAGCGCTCCACACCCTGACCCAATTTCTAATGTTTTTGCATTTTCGCAAAAAGGGTACCATTCTAAAATATTTTCTCTAATATCAGATAGATGGTATAGTATAGGCCATTCATTACTAGAATACAATATGTCCTTTTCTTTTCCAGTTTTCACAATATCTAAAATATTATCCTCTATTATTCCATCAGAATATAAATCCTGTCCTTTATAATAAGTATAATCCAAAATGACATTTCCAATTTTTTTTTGCATATTTTTCCCATCCATTTCTATACTTAAATAATCAATGATAATTAATTATGATATAAATTATATTTAAAATTTGATTGTTAAGATTTTGACTCTACTGTAGTAATAAATTCATCCATAAATTTATTATATCTTTGAACAAACATGGAATCCGAAAAACATTGCTTATATATTCTATTGTTTTCGATCCCATGGTACGAATAATTATCGATATAGTTGCAAACCGTATCCCAATCTATATTATCATTTATCATCATGATATTATCCTCAATATTATATTCACAATTTCCTGGTATATCAGATAAAATCACAGCTTTATTACAATACATTGCCTCTAATGTAGAAAAATCAAATATACTTACTCTATGCAGCATAAGATAAATATTACTTATATTCATTAGGTAAAAAATTTGGGCATGTGATATTTTATAATCTATATTTATATATTCTATATCACCGTTCTCTTGAAGCTGCTTCATCCTATCACTTACTTCTTTCTTAAGTACACCATCCGCCACAACTATCCATCTAACTTTTTTCCCCGTATATTGTATGTAATGTTCGATGAATTCAGGAATACGGTCCATACCTTTCAATAAAGTGAATTGCCCTATGCTTAAAAATGTTATTTTAGATTCATCTTTTTCTATATTATATACTTTTTTCTCCTCTGGAAAATCATAAATAGTATTATACAAAGGTAATCCACTATTATAGTGCACAACTTTATTAAGACTCTGCTCAAAATACCACTTTGCACCATTACTTGGAAATGATACATTACAAGCATCCTTTATAGTTACGTATTCAATTTTATGTATCATTGCTTTTTCTCTATCTGTAAGTTTACGCCCCCACAAAGACCATTCTTGAACAATATCACCTTGTCCATGGAAAATAAAACTATATTTTTTTCCTAAAATATACAAAGCAAATGCAGAAAACAAATCATTCACAATATAAATTGTATTACATTCATTCTTTACAATTGTATGAACTGCATCTAAAGTTCCGATTATATACCAATATTTATTAAATATCATATCCATATCCGTACTATACTGATAATAAGGATATTCTACAAGCATATCCTTATATTTATCACCCAAATATTTTTTCTGCATACATATTGCGCCAATAGATCCACCGCTAGACTTATTTTCAACATCCTTCGAAAATCCACTTGCCAAAAAGCAAATTTTCTCAACTTTATTAATTATTTCTGTTTTATTTCTTTTACGGTATACAGTTTTTAAATATGCGCCCGTATAAGATATACATGTATCATCAAACCAGCTAGATTGCATATCAACCAAAATGATTCTATCATCCTTTACCCCATTATCTTTTAGGCACATAACAGCAGATTGTAGTTTAGACATATTATTGTCAATGAACCCAATTAAATAGATTGCATTTTCTTCTGATAATGTTTTTTTAACTGAATAAATTGGAACCGTGGCATTATCATTTTGTTTATCTGGATTATTATCACAAAAAATATAACTATTTATCTTTTTCACATTTTTTAAAAAATAGGTAATCGCTATACCTGCACATCCAGCTCCAAAAATAATAAAGTCTTGTGAATGTTGTGTTTTGAAATTATTTAAATCGATTATTTTTATGTCAACATTATTTGTGTTATTCAATTCGTTAAACATGTATACCTCCGCTTTGTTTAATTATTGATTTAGCAAGGTTATAAATATATTTTTTCCAATATTATTCTCTATATCAACATTGATATTCTTATTCAGATTTTCATTTATACAAACAATATTTATAAACTTTTCCAGATTTTCAAATCTATTTTCTTTTTCTATAATCAAAGTGTGTTCATCAAGTTCTAATGTTGAATTAATACTATTAAGAACTTCTATTTTCTTTTGTTCCAGTTTTCCATTCTCCTTGATTACATATAACTTACCTGTCTTGGATGAAATAAATAGTAGTTCATTTCCATAACTCCAAATATTAGAATATCTCATATATCGATCCAGTGTATGTCCATAATCTATACTTTCTTCTTTTGGTAAAATATTCTTCATATGTCCTTCCCTATCTATAGAAAGAAGCATATTAGCATCTCTAGGAAGCAAGTACAAGATTCCTTTATCCATATATATTTTATAAAAGCTCAATTCTCCAGATTGATACCCTTCTGGGAAATCACTATATATATAATTCTGTTTTTTAATTCTATCCCAATATATAATTGAATTCGCTTTATGTGGTATAATCCAGATGCCTTGACTATCCCCGATAACACCTGCTCCACCTAATTGTAGTAAATCATTCTGATATATTTGTTTTTCACCCGTTATTAGATTAATACGAATAACTTTATTTTCTTCAAGCTTTGTAAAAATAACCCAATCACCTTCATCAAAACCCCCCCCCCATGCAAAACTATGTGTTGTTTGCGTAATTGGAGGCCCTGATGCTAATGATTCTTTTAAAGTATGTATAATTTCCTTATCCATATCTATATATATCAACTTATCTAAAGAACAAGGTATTAAATAAAGTCTATTTTCTCTAATTACTCCTTTTAAGAAAATCATACCACGATAAATTTCTTCTGCCGGAAATTCAATATATCTAAATTCATTACTTTTTATATCATAAACCGCAATTTTTTTAGCACTCCAAGGCATTGCAAATATCTTATCCTTATAAATATATATTTTCCCATACTGTTGAATAGTTTCTTGCTGTTCACAGGGTATTCTCGTTATCAAGGATGCCTTTAAAGAATTTTTAGTCATCCTATACAGTCCATTATCTTTCAAAGCAAGAAACCACCACTCCCCCTGATAATCGATAATGTTATCCATAGCTAATGAGTAATTGTTCTCTTCCAATGAATATACATTTTGTAACATTAACGGTTTGCCAGTCTTTTCATAAAGCTGAACTACCGAGCTGGAATCTCCATAATACGCATCGCTAATTATAATAGCACGGTCTATATCTGCTGAATCATCATATATGCCCCAGCCTTCTTTTCGATACTGTTCTACCAGTCCCTGATATTCTCTACGAAGTTGTGGTCTCATGGATTCTATCGTTACCTTTATTAGTGGATGTGGACGCCATAATAATATAACTTCATCACGATTCTTTTTTAAAATTCTAAATACTTCTTCTATTTTCTCAATCATCTTTTCATTATACTGCAATAATGCACTGATACTAGTATTGTAAAAAATTATTTTCTTCCAACTTCCATCTGGTTTTTGTATGAGGTTCAACCATTCACTTGGTATTTGTAGATTCTCTTTTTTTGTATTATATATTTTTTCAACTTTGGGGGAGCCAAGACCTAATATTTTATTTTTCCAGTAATCTCTGGTATCTTTCCCGGTAAGCTTTGTCATTATATTAATATAAATCTGCCGCATATTCTTTGACTGAACAACGACTTTGTCTGCATTAACAATAGCAGGTAATGTGCAGAAATGCTCAATCTTATTCACGTCATTCTGATTATCTGGCAATATTTCATCTAAAATAAAGTACGGTATATATATAAGGCTATCCGTAAACTGTTTTATATTTTTTGAATAAAAGTACGGATGAATACTTGTTACATAATTACATTCATCATAGGGATTGTGTATGAATATCATATCTGGAAGACGCTCTTTAAAGTTATAAGTGTCATATCTTGTAATTGGTACATAATCCGGAAACTGATCTCCCTCCCAATATTCTTGTTTTAAGTCCCCACTTGGATTTTTGTCATAATAAGGAATAGGAATAACAAAAGCATCACAGTTATCTTCTACATCAGCTGCTTTCCATACACTTTCCAAGGAATCCCACATAGATGCTTTGTATGGAAGAAATACAACTTCAAAGCGCTGTTTAATGTCATTCTTAATACTGTTTTCAATTTGTATAAGTTGTATATGTAGTATCTTATATGACTTACCACAATTTTCATTGTGCATTATTTTTTCATGTATCTGATATATAATTTCACAATATTCTTCTAATAACCCTATTGTAACAAAGCCCTTCCCTTCTTCTTCCTCTATTCGGCTTCCGAGTTGTATTGCGCCTTGCTGGCAAAGTTCCAATAACTCCATTGCCTGAGCAGTTTCTTTTTTATCTATCATAAATTTTATATTATTATGTAATTGATAAAGTGTCTGAATAAGATCCAATGCCATCTCTTTCTGTACTTTTCTCATTCTGTGCCTTTACCTCCACTATAAGTTAGCAATTTTTCATTCAAGACATTTGTCTTAAGTGAAATTTATCTGTTATCTATTTTATAAACTTTATATACTGGCAAAAGTCCTCATCATATTTAAATTATCTTGAATATAGAATTAAAGATATAATGAAATTTAGTAAGTGCTTATTTCATTTTACTTTTAGATAAACTAACCTATTGGCTTTTATCCTAATTTAATTATATCATATATTATAAAAGTATACCAATATACTCAAACTCAACTCTTCATATAATCAACTTATTTTATAAAGTTAATAAATATTTAGTATCGATACCTCTCTACAATTATTCTATAGTATACTTTCAAAATAATAATTTGCCAGCATATAATCTTCCTTCGTTGTTATCTTGATATTACTTTGATCGCCCTTAATCATATGAACCGAAACACCCTGTACTGTACAAATTTGGGCAGTTCCTGTGTTTTGCTCACGCTGTTCTTTGGTAAGTTTGAAAATACAATCTCGAATCAACGCAACATCAAATGCTTCAGGTGTCTGCCCATGATATAAATTATTTCTTTGAGGTATGGATTCAATAACCTGTCCATTCTCAGACCAAAATAGTGTATCAATCACAGGTACTGAAGGACTAACCGCATGATAGATCCTTACATTTTCAATAAGTGTATCTATCAACTTTTTGTTTATAAAGGGCCTTACCGCGTCGTGCAAAAGAATAATATTTTCATCCTCATCTATATACTTCTCATGCAGATAATTTACTGCATTCTCAATGCTGTCTATTCTAGAAGTTCCACCGTCAATTATATCAGTTATGGAATACCAGCTTTTTGTCTTAATAAAATTAATAAGATATTGTCTCCACTCTGGATGAATCACAATAAGAACTTTATCAATACTATTACATAACAATAATGCATCAACAGTTCGATTAATAATCGGTTCACCATTCATTTCCAGAAATTGCTTAGGAACACTAGAATTCCCCATTCGGGTTCCTAATCCACCTGAAAGTATTGCCGTTGTAATCATATTTTTACCTTTCTCATTTTGAATCATTTAATCATAAATCAATATTTTTAATATTATAGATTTTCCGAGTCATCAAAGATTTCTCCTGCCAGTTTATATGACAATTTTCTAACACAATTATACTCTTATGCAATATATTCTACAAATGACTTTGTTTTCCAATCATATACGTTTAAAGTATCTATATTATTGTATCGGCAAATTTACTAATTAAAATAATGTAGCAAATCCCTATATTTATTGTTTTATAATTAATTCCCATGGTTTTTTATCATTTAATTTCATAATTGTAATGCACTGCTCGTTAATATTCTTTAAGATGAAAGGATTATTATAACCTCCACGAACCACTTTCCCTTTTAATTTTTGAAGGTCAATGAGCAATGGTAACATTTCTTTATTTTTTAATTCACTTTCCAGACAATTAACAATTCCACACAGATATAGATTAATAAGCATTGCCTCACAGCCAACCCTAATACTATCATAATCAGAGAGGGCACTAAGCCTTTCTGAAATTGCCTCCATCGCCTTATAAACTGTACAATAATTGTTATATTTCGTCATTTTTTCCATAATACTTTCCATATTACACGTATGCTTATATAAAGGTTCTTTCACACATTCTAGTGAGTCTGCCACCGCATAGACAAAAAGGATAAAGTCTGTATCCTCCATCGCTACATTCTCCCTAAATCTTAGGCTATATCTTTCCAGTAATTCGCGTTTAAATATTTTACACCAGATATATCCTTCCTTTGAGATTAATCTATTTCTTTTTTTATCATCAAGTGTTCCTGTGTATTCATCTGGAATAGGCATAATGACTGTCTGCATTTCTTCACTAATAAATCCACAGTCTACAATATCGGTTCCTGTATTTTCTGCCACAGCCAAAAGCTTTTCATACATGGTTATATCTGCCAAGTCATCGCTGTCTACAAATCCAATATACTTTCCACTAGCATGTTCCAGGCCCACATTTCTGGCACCTCCCGGTCCACTATTGATTTCTGTACGGTAGACTTTCACAATATCTGGAAACTGCAACTTAATTTGTTGCAGTATTTCATAACAATTGTCTTGTGAACAATCATCAATAAAAATAATTTCTATGTCTTTCAATGTCTGATTTACCAGATTAATTGCACAATTAATTATGGTCTTTTCTGCATTGTACACAGGAACTATTATAGTGACTTTAATATTTCTATCAACCTCCATTTGCCCTCTTTTCTACAGATTTCTTTTTAATTAGATTCCAATATAAACCTCAGATTACTATTGCAATAATCTGCCCGGCATATTCACGATCCAGACATTCACCTACATTTGTGCCTTTCCCGTCCTTAGCTTCATTTACATATTTATTGGGAATGGATACTTTTTGCTGTGCATTCATTAAGAACCACTCATATTCAATATCAATATGCCCAATATCAATTGCCTGATAACCCGCTTTTGATAAATCGTAGGCTAGCACCGTTGCTGTAGGTCCTAAAGCAAGAATTATCAACGTATTGGTGGGCAATTTACATGCTTCTTTTAATATATCATTATATTTATCATATGCATTTTCTGCCGGTGCTAATATGCGTCTAATGTTTATAGCATTATCAAATAAGTCATTGCCTATGCCCATACGGGTTTTTTCACCTTCTATTATTACAACTTCTCTCAGATTCCAGATTCTCTTTATATCAGAAAAGCGTTTTTCGGCAAGGTTACGATCCATATTATTTATATAAAATCTGGATACAAATGAATTTCCATATTTTTTCCCCATATCTAGCATTATATATTCCTGTTTACGGTTATAATTTAGATATTGCCTGTAATAGTCACATACATAAGATTTTACATTTGTAAACATACCATAAATATCATGAATTGCAACCATATGATTATCCAGATTACTTTTTACAATCATACGTAATTTTTCAGCCAATTCTGGTATAGCATTCTGAAACAAAGGTCCGTTTATATCAAACATCATACGAAATTCTCCGTCTCCAAATCGACTTACAGACAGTTTATTAGAAACTATAGCCTCAACAGTCTCTTCAATGCTCATAACCTTAGGATACTTTAAAGAACTGTCATTACCGATTTCATAAGGTAAATTTGCCGAATGACATTCAAAATACTCGAGTTGCTTTTTCAAATCGCTCGCTCTTTGGTTTAATTGAATATTTAAAATCCAATCAGTTCGAAAAAGAATCCGTTGCTCCTCACTACCAATATAATTAAAATCCAATAATTTTATTATTTTTGGATTTTGATTATGTTTTCTAAGATGTTCGACTAATATATCATATGGAAAAATATATCCCACTACAATAATATAATCCATTTCTATTTCTGTCAAAAATTCCGAAGATGAAATATTAACATGACTGTATTCTGGATCTGCTTTTAAGTAAGCATCAGTCACCACGCCAACTAGATTAACATTATGATAATTCAATCCCACAATCATATTTTTCGCGAATTCATTATTATGAACTATGACAACTTTAATTTTTTCTTCATACCTATAGTTTAAGCGCCGTATAAATTGTTCTTTTTTTTCATTTAAGTACTGCAAAAAATAATCTAAATCAGAAAGGTTATTATCTAATATATAGCTGATATCCAATAACGCATCTTTCACTTCATTAATTTCATTTTTTAAACCTGTATTATTTATTATTTTTTCATTAAAACAAATTTTCTTTTCTAATTTATCAGCATAAATAAGGGCTTCATAAATTTGACTTTCATATTTCTTAACTATATTATTATTTATTAAGTCATTGATAGATGCAACTTTGTTACATTTATCTAAAACAGAACAAAAATCATTTGCTTCATCAATTATTTCATGGTAGGTTTGCAAATCCAACGAAGCAAGATATCTTCTCCCAAAATGCAAAATTCCTTTGACCACAGCTTGTCCCTCTCCAAGATAGAAATATTCCATCTGGCTCAGATATTTTGGTTTTGCCCCTTTTAAATTACCATAGAAAATAATTTGTGTCTCTTTTGTAAAGTTCCACGCATAATTTTCAATAAATTTTTCAATTTCATCCGGAGAATTACATTTACATAACATAATATCTGTATCTGATATATCTTTATTTAATTTCACACTTTGTATGTATTGATTATCCTTTCTATACTTAGCAGAAAGGAATTTATATACTTCATCAAAGCAAGCATCTCCATAATGAGATATTTGTTTATCATAATATTGTTTTGATAAAATGTTGCAAAGTAATGCAGAAGTTACTATCACCAATGATTTTTGAGTATCCGTAAATGTTGAATTCATAATTACATCAAGTAAATTATCAAAAATTAATTTTTGCTCTTCTATAGAAAATGGTGTGAAATTATCATAATAAGATTCGAAATCACATAGAATCTGCTCGTTTACATTTGCATAGTCCACCAACATAAACTTATTTCCATTAAATCCAGCCACAATGTTGTCTTCCATATATTTTTCTCCTATTTTTTTCTTTTTTATTTTCCTGGATCCTTTTACTTATGACCTCATTTTAAGTAATTCCAATAACTTCTTAACCCCCATTTTATAATCGAAAAACCGGCTCACATATTGTTGAATCTCGTAGCTTGCATCTTTCATGCAATTTTCATCAGAACAAACTTTAACCAAACAATCTGCTAAGGCTTGTATGTTATCTATCGGGAATTTAATTCCGCAACTTCCATTATTAATTGCATCATTAGAAGCTTCAATATCACTTGTTATTATATAACACCCACTTTGTGCCGCTTCAGCCCATACATTAGGCATTCCACCTTCATATCTTGAAGTTATTACAAATATTTTTGCTTTTTTATACTCATTATACAATAACTCTTTATCCAGGATTTTTCCTGTAAATATAACTCGATTGCGTAAATGTGGATATTTATCAAAATACTCTGTAAGGTATGGCTGAAAAGAATCTTCAACACTTCCCACTAACCTTAATTCCCAACTTGGAATCTGATTCGCACATCTTGCAAATCCTTCCAGGAGAATTTCATTTGCTTTTTGAGGTGTGCCAATCCTTCCAACCGTAATAATATGATTTTCCTTCTGTCCATATTCGATTTCACTATTAATATTGTTATGTATAAATCCATTCGGTAGATAATCAATGCGATAAGGCCACTTTATTGATAGATATTTCTTTAATCTGTGAGATTCGCAAGTAATAATATCAGAATTTTCTAATATATTTCTGTATACTGAATCTTGAAAATCAATACGATTGACCCAATAAATATTCGCATCTAATTTCAATATAACCTTTCCATGAGGCTTATATTTTTTAAATGTTTGTATCATTGAAGAATATGTAGTATAAATTCCAAAGCAAAACATAATATCTATTTTCTCATAATTATCTTTGATATATTCGCAACACAAATTTTCCCACGCTTGAAGATCTGGTTGATCTGGTAAAATATCAAATTCTAATCCTGAAACAAGCTTTTGATAGATATATTCTTCCCTCTTAGCTGTCACAATTACTGCTCGGTATCCAAAAATTTGATGAAACACATATGGAACTAAACAGGGGTCTTTCATTATTTGTTCATTTCGATATGCAATATATGGACAAAAATTATATATGCCTAGCCGATTATTGTATTGTAACTTTTCCATACTCAAGAATTCCCTTCCGAACTAATTTTAATATAATTTATATCACTCACTTTTTATCATGCATCATTTATTCTTTGAATCAAAAAACGTAAGTCTTTCTAACGCTTTTTCATAACTACCACATTTCTTATAATACATAATTGCGTCATCCTTATATTCAAGACACTCCAAAATTACACCTATATTATACCAAGCCAAATAAGAATTCACTCCAATCACCCTGCTATATTTACATCTTATTGCCTTTTCAAACTCTTCAATTGCCTTTTCAAACATCTCATTATTCATATAAATAAGACCCATAAGAAACTGGAAATCTGCAGTATTTCCAAACTGATCATATATATTTTCAAACTGAAGGGCCGTTTTATACTGCTTTGTATTAATGAGTGAATACCCATAGGTTTCTACCATATCAATTACATACTCAAGTTCAGGATTAATATCATATTCAAGACCTTTAGAAAAATATTCACAAGCTTTCTGATAATTTGAAATCATATAATAGCTCTTACCGAGCTGATAAAGAATATATGTATCTTCACTAATTTCTAGTTCCTTATTCAAAAGGTCAATATTTCTCTCCGCCTTACGTAACCTTAATTCTTCGCCGCCATACCCATTATGCAATACTGTTATAGGTAGATTTACTATTTCATAATCTACAACACTATTATTAAATGCATTACATCTGTTACATTGCCTCACAGTGTTTGTATCATTTACGATTGCACCAACCTGCTCATGTATTCTGCCTACATAATGATAATATCTTTTGGAAAACACTCTGTTTATATGATCAACTGCCTCAAATTCCCCTTTTGCTCCGAACTTTTCTTTTATGTTTATTCTTCCTATGACTCTTTTGTTCTGTTCGAATATCTTTTCCACTGTCTCTTTATCAAATTCAACAATAAATTCATCGCTATCTATTACAACAATAATATCTCCCGACGCCTTGCTTATTGAGAAGTTCCTTGCTGCACTGAAATCATCACACCATTCAAAATGATATACTTGATTCGTATATTTTTTTGCTGTAGCGACACTATTGTCTGTTGATCCTGTGTCCACCACTACGATTTCATAATTCAGTTTTGCGAGAGGTCTAAGACATTGCTCAAGATTTTTCTCTTCATTTTTGGTTATTATGCAAATTGATATCATTTTCATTTCATACTCCGTCGCATTATAATACGCTAATATTTAAGGACCTTTTGAGGGTCATATTATTAGTATAATTTGAAATATTAATAATATTTCAAATTATACTAAATTTTACACTAATATGTTCGATAATACAATTATAATATGTGCAGTTCAATTCTTATTAACGCATAAAGATAGATGAGAAATAATTAAGTTTGCACTTTTTATAAATAAAAGAAAATGAAAACTTTTATTTGACTTTAATTTAATGACAAATACTTGTATATGTTATATAATTCATGTAATAATAGATAAATTTTATCCACTAAAAGAAACATCATATATTTGAAAAGGATTTCAAATATAATTTCTATAATATTTAGCAAACAAGGAGGTGACTGTTAATGATTAGTAATGTATATAGATACTATTTATCCCAATATGGAACGCGTGCAAATTCAAGATACTCTACTCATACGCCAAGTGAATTAAAAAAAATATCTGGAAAGATACTGAAAGTTAACAGTCTCACTCCATTTTATAAGCTTGATTTATCAGAGGATGCACAAAAATATGCCATTGATTTGAAAGAAAATGCAGACGAGCTTTCAAAAATCATATACGATCTTTCTTCTTCAAACGATTCCTCTATAATTGATTATGAAAAAATAGCAGACTCCACTGATGAGCAGATAGTATCTGCTCATTATATTGGGAAAGATTCAACTCTTTGCGCAAATCCATTTCAGGTAGAAGTAAAACAATTGGCAGAAGCGCAAATCAATACAGGGAATTTTCTTCCGCAAAAATCCATGCTTGTCTCCACTGGAGCCTATTCATTTGACCTAAATGTTTCTAATTTAACTTACCAGTTTGAATTTAATGTCGAAACAGATGATAATACAAAATCAATTCAAGATAAAATATCAAGACTAATTAATCGTTCAAACTTAGGTTTAACGTCTCACGTAACTACTGACAGCCTAGATAATTCAGCCATTGAAATCAATTCAGAAAGTACTGGGATTTCTAGTTTAAAATCAACTATTTTTTCAATACAGCCCTCAAGCAGTCCTGATTCGGAAGATTCTAGTGATAAGGGTAAAGATGAACCCTCCAGCAATCATATTGTCAGCATACTTGGGCTCAACAGAACAGCGCAATATCCAGCCAATGCTATATTTTCCATTGATGGAGTTGAGCATTCTTCTAATACAAATAACTATATTATCAATAATAATTTTGAACTTAAATTCAGCAAAGTGACAGCCCAAACTCCAGTAACCATCAGTTTTAAAAATGATACTGATGCAATCGTTGAGAGCATTTCTCACCTTGTTGATGGATATAATAAAATCATAAGTGTTACTTCAAATGAGAATAGCTCTAAATTTATAGGAAATGAAAAACTCAAAGGTGAATTTGCTAATATTTCAAATGCATATAACGATATATTAAAAAGAAGTGGAATCGAGCTTAATGATGTTGGAATAATTGAATTGAACAAAGGCACAATTTTAGACTCTGTTAATGATGGAACAATCTCAGATACTTTTGGGAACTTGGGAAAATTCAAAAATGCGCTTCAATACAAGATTGAAAGTATTTCACTGAATCCAATGAACTATGTGAACAATAAGATTGTTTCCTACAAGAATCCGCAAAAACCATCTACAACCCCTTATCATACTTCCCTTTATTCTGGAATGATGTTTAACGGATTAATTTAAGTACCTTCCATTTATACATTATATTAAACGATTAAAGTAACCAGGGCTTCTGAATTCTGATCATTCATTTTCATTAGATGAATATCATGCTCATTGATTTTATTTTTCACATAAATATTATTTTCATAGTCACCTACAATTAATTCTTTTTTGATAGCTGCCATTGCTGACAACATTACCACTTCTTTTTGCAAATCTTTGATCTTTTTTGCTTTTTTCTTTTGCACAGAAAGAAGAATCATAACAACTGCATAAGAATACATCTGGATTATCTGATATTCCACTGCACCCCTAATTTGATCATAATTGCTCAATTTGCTCGTTTTCTCATAGATTGCTTTTATGGATGCTTGAACGCTTTTCATATATCTTTCAACATTCGTAGTTGAAGATAATGAATCTTTCGTATATGTGTATTTATACAAAACTTCTTTTACATTACCAATTGATTTTATAGTTGAAAATATAAATGTTAAAAAATCAGAATCTTCTAGCACATATTCATTCCTAAATCTCAAATGGTAATCCATGAGATATTTCTTTTTAAATATCTTGGTACATATGTATCCACCTGCGGCTATTAACTCAGATCTTTTTTTATTATCAAGATTTTCTTTTAATTCATCACTGGTAAATAATATGGCCTGTTGCTCTTTCTCATTATAAAATCCACAGTCTACCACATCATAGTCGTGTTTCTCTGCTTCTGTATACATTTTTTCATACATTGATATATCAGCAATATCATCACTATCAACAAACCCTATATATTTTCCACAAGCAATTTCAATTGCTGCATTTCTCGCTGCTCCTGGGCCCTGATTTTTATCAAAGTTTATCACTTTGATTTTATCTTTAAATTGAGCTTTACAGTCATTTATAATTTTAATGCTGTTGTCTGTTGAGCAGTCGTTGATAATTATAATTTCTATTTCACTCAATGTTTGATTAACAAGATTTCCAAGGCAATCTGCCAGATATCTTTCAGCATTATAAACAGGTACTATTACCGATACTTTAATATCCATTTTCATCCCTATAAGCTTTCTATATAATAATTGATTCATCAGAAACTAAACGACAATTTCAAGTATTTCATTTAATCGTCTTGTATAATTATGAAATTCCTTCATCTTGCCATAACCGTTGTCTGCAATTTGTTTTCTTTCTTTATCATTCTTAAGATAATAATTACATTTTCCAACCAAATCTTCTTGACTTTCAAAATATTATATACATTTCGCTTCTCTTAATAATTAATTGTTATTGCAGGAAATTATAGAAAAATAGAGCTAGCATAGCTAGCTCTATTTTGATGGTTATCTTTCGATTACTGAAGTAATGAAAGAACACCTTGTGTTGATTTGTTAGCTTGTGCAAGCATTGATTGTCCAGCTTGAGTCAAGATATTGTTCTTGCTGTAATTAACCATCTCTTTAGCCATATCAACGTCACGAATACGTGATTCAGCTGCTTGTGTGTTTTCGCTTGTTGTATCAAGATTGTTAATTGTATGCTCAAGTCTGTTTTGAAGAGCACCAAGTTTTGAACGTTCTGATGAAACTGTGCTTATAGCAGCTTGAACTGCTTTCATTGCACTACCTGCATGTACATTTGAATCAACTTCCAATGAATTTACTCCAAGTGTTGAAGCATCCATTTTACCAATTGAAACTGTAATACTCTGGCCTGCTAAAGCACCAACCTGAAGTTTTTGATCCTTAAACTCTCCTGTCAACAAATCCATTTTATTGAATTGAGTTGTTGATTGGATTCTGTCGATTTCCTCTGATAACTGACCCATTTCAGCAGATACAGCTGCTCTGTCTGTTGATGTGTTAGTATCATTTGCTGCTTGTGTAGCAAGTTCATTCATTCTTTGAAGTATTGAATGTGTTTCATTCAATGCGCCTTCTGCAGTCTGGATAAGTGAAATACCATCTTGTGCATTTGAAGAAGCTTTATCAAGACTCTTGATCTGACTTCTCATTTTTTCTGAGATTGTAAGTCCAGCTGCATCATCACCAGCTCTATTGATTCTGTAACCTGATGATAATTTTTCTGTTGATTTAGCTTGTGATCCTGTTACTGTGTTCAACTGTCTGTTTGTATTCATCGCTGAAAGATTGTGTTGTACTACCATATTGTTTTTCCTCCTTGGAATTTACGATGGCATCCTTGCCATACTTATTAGGTTTCAATAGCACTTATGTACTACTGTTATATATTATATCGGACATAAGTTTTAAAACTTTAGTCCAATTATAAACTTTTTTCATATTTTATTACTTTTTTTTATCAAGAAATTGTGGCTCGCTATCAACCATATTCATTGCCTTATAATACTGTGAAGCCATTCGCTCGCTACGATTTGCCAGTTTAACTTCTTTCTTAATGCTTGAAAATTGCTTATGTGCTAGTTCTTTGTTTCTGGCCTCTTCTGATTGAATCTTAACACTTAATTCTGTAACTTTAGATATCAAAATTTTCATCTGCTTAATCTGTTCTTCGTACTGATGTTTGTTATTATCCAGTTCCAATTTAACTCTATTAAATACAGCCGTGAATCCATCATCCAAAAAAATTAACTGATCTAATACTGCAGCTTTTTCTTTCATATTAACATCAAAATCATCCATATCAAAAGGCTCATTTTGTAACAACTGCTTTTCCTTATGGTTAAATCCAATAATTTGATTTAAAATTAGCACCTTTTTTTTCAATCCATCAATCATGATGGAAACATAATTATCCGTGGTTCCCATTAGTCACCTCATCAAGCCGTTTTCGTCAAACGCATTACTTCTTTCCAAGTATCTCTCATTCCTCTTAAATGCAACAGTACTTCTTCAATAATTTCTTTATCCTTTTTAATATTTGCTTCAATCAACCTATCATATAAATAACTATATACGTTTTCAAATTCCTGTGAAATTGGATATTTGTGATCAAGTGTTATCTGAAATTCCATAATTATGTTGTTAGCCTTAATTATATTAATATGTGCTTTTTCTATATCCTTTTGCTCAATTCCCATAATGGCAATATTGCAAAACTTAATCGCCCCTTCGTAGAGCATTAATGACAGCTCCGCTGGAGATGACGTCATGATTTTACTATTATTATATTGTGCGTATGCCTGAATGTCAGCCATTGTTTAGCCTCCTGTTATGTATTGTTCCTATTTTTAATTACCTTTCATCAAGAACCGAGCATGCTCGATAACGAGGATGAATTTGAATTGAGTTTTGAAAGTGCCGTTTCCATCGCCGTGAATTTTTTATTATAGTAATCTTCCATCGTACTGATTTTATCTTTCCAGTCAGATATTTTAGTATTATATTCTGAATACTCGGTACTTAGTTCCTTGTCATTATAGATTGTATAAGCACTTCTAAGTGTAGACGATTTCATTCTTTTAGTCATATCCGTATATAACGAACTGCTAAGCTGTGTAAAGAAACTCACTACGCCCTCTGGATCACTTGCAATTGCCGCTCTTAACTTATCTGTATTTCCTGAAGTATCGCTATCTTTTGAGTCCCCATCTATATGGTAAGCTCCCTTTTCATTCGCAGCAGATGTAAAGTAGCTAAGCGTATTGATTCCAAAAGATGCCAGCGTAGACTTTTTACCATTCGTAGTAAAGGATCCTAGCATATCAGTTTTCAAAGAATTACTAACACTACTAACTGTTGAATCTTTTCTAAGCAGAGAATCCTTAATCTTTTTTTCCCACGTTTCAACTTCGGTGTCTGTCATAGCGTCTTTTTCATCAGCGGTTAAAGGTTCATACCCTTTTGCACTGGTTGCATTATAAGCGGAATCTAGACCATTGATCAATTCATTATATCCGGTTAAAAACCCCTTAATCATATCATAGATACCATCAACATCTGTACTTGATGTGAGTGTAATTGGCTTACCAGTTTCCGTTTTATTCAATGCCTGAATTGTAAGACCATTAATGTTATAATTATTACTTGAACTAGTAAAGGTTGCACCATTCAGAATGATTTGTGAATCCGCTCCAACCGTTCTTACAGCTCCTATTGAACCAGTTCCAACCGCAAGTGCGGCAGATGCAGTCGCTATCTTGTTGTCAATTGCTGCTTCAACGTTGGTTTTAATAACTGCATTCCTAGAATCAACCTGTGCATTGATACTAGCTGTCTTTGTTGCTTTTGTAGCATCACTATCGCCAGCAAGAATCACAAATGGCTCATTGTCTGTCATGGTTTTTGCATATGTCACTTTAGCTGCATCATTAGTTGTAATTTTTACATCAATAGCTGCCTTTTTGTCATTGATAATTTTCTTATCAGCTTCAGTAAGTGTAGGATCCAATAACTGTGTATCTAATGCAGAATTTTCTGTTGTTAATTGGGCATTCGTGGCAGTCAGTGTATTCACATTATTACTTGCTGTATCATATATATTCTTATATTCAGCAGATACTTTATCAAAAGTTGTTATCGATGCATTATAAGCATCTGTCTTTAAAGCAGTTACCTCAGCAGGTGTATATCCTGCCCACTTCGTATATTCAGCCTTATCTGTATCATTAACAGTATATAATCCCATTGATTGTAATGCCGTTAAACCTCCAGCATTTCCAGCGGTCATTGTGAAATCACTGTCTGCACCAGAAGCCTTTGCACTTATAAAAAACCTCTGATTAGTTGCATCAAAACTTGCATTTACGCCAGCTTCCTTGAGTTTAGAAACAAATCCAGCAACTGTTGTATTTGCGGTCAACTCAATCGTTGTAGATTTGTCTCCAACTCCAACACTAATTGACCCGCCATCAAATGAAGACAAACCTTTTATTGCACTTAGTTTGCTATCGGCAGTAGCTTTGCCAACCGTTGTTACACCGCCTACTGTAGTTTCTGTTGATACCACTCCACCCGTAAGATATCCAGACGATGCCAGTTTATTAACTTCCAAGTTCTGTGATCCACTGACAGCTGATGAGGATGCAGTTACCTTTGCAATAGTTGCATCCGAAGATGAAGCAACGTTCTTACTGTAAGAAGATGATAACTTCATATTTGCTAGACTTTTACTATAAAATGCATATATTTTTGTGTTCATGCTCTTCCATGAATCCTGTTTCCACGAAAGCTTAGTCTGCGCTTTTACCAAATTATCCTTTGTAACAGAATATGCAGACACAAGCGACTTAATAATAGATTCCGTGTCTAAATTCGAGTTCAAACCTGATAATTTAACTGACATATAATACCTCCATCTTATTTAATAACTTTAAATCACATATGACCTTATTATCTTTTTTCATCAACAAGAATACCTGCAAGCTCCAACGCTTTTTCAAAAATCTCAAGCGACTTTTCTGAAGGTATTTCCTTTATAACTTCATTCGTGTACTTATCTTTTATTTTAATGATAACTTTATTCGTATTCTCATAAAATCCAAACTCTGCAACAGTATTACTATTAATAAGCTTATTTATATCTTTTGATGTACCCATTATAGATGTTTCACCCGCAAGTTTATCTTTTTTTGATTTATCTTGATTATCTTGATTAGAATAACCTTTCGGGGCACTGTCAACTTGATATTGTCCTATTGGCACTGATGCAGTTACAACTTTAGGCTGTAGTGTTGCATTACCAGTTGCTTCTAATTTATCAACTGTAGTACTAGCATTTACTAATGATGTATTTTGAAAAGATGGTGCTCCTTTAACTTCAGTTGATAAATTTATAGCCATAATTTATACCTCCATGTATAAAAAAATAAATTAATATGTTACATAACTTTTAGAATTTCTCTTCTCTATACCTTATATCGGATTAATTGCACAATAGTTTATACTAATCATATTTAAAAATATTATTTATTACCAAACAAATCATCCAGCCCTTTTACATCAATTGACTTTGCAGCTTCTTTATTCGCCTCTTGGATCTGAACATATACTTCTTTACGATAAATAGGGATTGACTTGGGAGCAGTTATGCCCAATTTCACTTGTTCTCCTTTAACTTCAATTATTGTTATTTCAATATCGTCATTAATAATGATTGATTCATCTTTCTTTCTTGATAATGCAAGCATCCTACTCACCACCCTTCTTAGAGTTTTCTTTAATAATATCATAAACAGGATATTTCACAGTATATTTCTCATTATCTGCTATCAACTGACATGCTTTTAAATTATCTGCATTTATAATAATTGGTGCCTTTAAGTTACTTGTCATTTTAGAAATATCAGAAGGAACTGTAAGTGTCACTAAAACGATTAGTTCGGCCGCTTTTACATCCCCTAGTGACACAAGCAATGCATCCTCAACGATTGGATCATAATCTGGCATAAATATTTCTGGGTTTATTACAGGAATTGCAATATTTTCGTCTTCTATTGACTGAAGCCACATAATTGTTGCTGTATCAGATTTTTCTGTATTATATACAATCGTATATTTCTTAAATTCATCAAGCCCAATTAATCCTTTTTGAAATGTAATAATTTTATCCTCACCAATTTCGAGTGTACCAAACCATTTTGTCTTAACTTGCATATTTTTTACCCCTTTAGTTGTCAATTTTTTATAAGAAATCCAACAATGATTGTTTTACTACCTTACTTGCAGCTGTAAGTGAAGCATTATAAACGAGTTGGGCGGAAGAATAATTTACTGAAATATCTTCTATTTCAACATCTTCATTCTTTGATTTCAGCTCCTTAAAATTCGTTTGCTGTTCTTGCAATCTACTCTTCGTTAGCGTAAGTCTGCTTATCCGATTACCAACATCTGAATTAGCAGATGTAATCTGTTGCTGGTAATTCTTCATCTTTGTAATACCTTTTTCGAAAGTTTTTTGCATAGTTTCATTTGCCAAATCCCGTTCTTTACTTAAAGCTTCTGTCATTGTCTTAATCTTAGCTTGAGATGCATCATCAGAATAGGCATTCTGTGACTTCATATTTAATAATTTTGCTTGTTTCGCTTCGATATCAATAACATTTTGAATCGATGTTGCCAGTTCATTAACATCTCTTCCTAGCTGAATGCTAAATGCTTGATCTGCTTCAGTATTAACCTTAATTGTCTGTGCAAAATTAACCGAATATTCAATATCCTGTCCTTCGCTACTTTTCTTATAATTAGTCCAAGCGGATGGGTCTGACTTATCCGCAGTAATATCCTTTGTCTTGTCCACACATGTAAAATAATGCTCTGGCTTAACATCCCCTTTTGCAAATGATGTCTTATCATATGTAAATGATATATCTGTCTGTGACTTCAAAGTATTATAGGCAGTCTTTCCTAATAGCAGTTCTCCTGTACTAGTATTTAATACAACCTCGTCATCTTTTGGTACATAATTCGGATCTGTTGTAGTAATAGGATTAACAGCGATTGAACTAGCACCATTATTATAAGTAATTGCTGTGAATTTAGCTCCAGAAACATCTGAATATCCAAGCATAATTCTATTCACACTTGTTGAACTTGGTGATAATATATCATTTGCGGAAACCGTTGCATCATCAAGTGTTGATATGGATACCGTATTTGAATAAACCGTTTTCGCATTAATATCATTATTACTAAAGTTCTGCGTAATTGAATAACTCTTATTTGATGCTTCCGCTGTTGTCATAAAAGTAAGTGCGGAATCTGTTTTAAATCCTGAGAATACATATCTTCCAGCATAATCTACATTACCCTGCGCATAAAATGACTCTTTTAAATTAGTCAAGCTATCTGCTATTGTAGCACGTTCTGATGTGGCAAATGTGTCCGTTGACCCTTGATTACAATATTGATATAAATCTGAGACTATATCATTCGTTTCTTTAAGTGACCCTTGTGTTACACTAAGCCATGAGTTAGCATCCGGAATGTTTTTTTCGAGATATTGTGTTACTTCACTCAAACTTGAACGAAGTCTTAATGCTCTTATTGCAATAATTGGGTCTTCAGAAGGTCGGCTAATTTTCTTCAGTGTTGATAACTGAGTGTCTAGCGTGTTCATCTGAGACTTATTAGTAGCTATATTAGTAAGTGAATTGTTAATCATCATAGCATTCGTTATTCTCATATATTGTTTCCTCCTATAATCCAGTTTCGTTAATTAATTTGTTATATATTTCATTCATCACAGACATCATTTTAGATGAAAGACTATAGGCTTGCTGGAACTTAAGAATATCCATACCTTCTTCATCTTGATCTACCCCCATAACCGAAAGCCTTTGATTATTAATTGCACTACTAATATTTGTATAATTTTTAAAAAACGAAGTTGATTTAGCAGAATCTATAGCAACTTCAGCAACGACACTCTCAAGGAAATATGCTCCTGTTCCACCTTCATAGCGTTTATCACTCTTAAGTGCTACAAGATTATCAACTACATCACAATACGCGCTTCCTTGCGAAGGATCTGTTGTTGTTGCCAATTTTGATACATCTTTTATCAGCTTATCATTAACACTAACTGATAGTGCAGACATCGCTGAAAAGCCAGATTTCACTGTAAATAGAGGGATTCCAGCTTCTCCGCTTACCGTTTTTCCATTCGTAAGAATTTCATTAACAGCCGAAGTAAACGTTTCAATAAATTCATTCAATTTAGAAATATAATGAGGTACTCCCTTATAAGCTGTATTTTCTTCTGTGTTATTAACCAACTCCAAAGATTTATTGCCGCTTGCATCTGTTGCTAATGTCTCAACAGATCCATTACACCCATCTCTAACATCTATTAATCCCTTTAAAGAACCATTAAGGGAACTACTATACTCATTAAATTCAAGTCCATTTTTCCAAACAATATTATATAATCCATCTGCATCCGAAGCATTCACATTTTCAGTTATCGCTTGTGTAGTCAATGTATTGTAATCATATGTATCAACAAGCGTCTGTCCGTTTATCTTAACTATGCAAGATTTAAGACCATTTCCTATATCTGTTTCCTCCGTATCAATATTTACAATTTTTGAAAGCTGATCTAATAAATTATTTCTCTTATCCCTTAAGTCATTCGCTGAACCTTTATTTGCCTCAATATAATTAATCTGCTTATTCAAAGATGAAATATTTTGAGCAATTGTGTTAATCTCGCCAACTTGATTCTTTATCTCTTCATTCGCATCTTTTTGTACATTCGTTAAATTTGTAGAAAGTGTATTAAAATATTGAGATAAGCTAAGTGCATTATTGATTACTGAATTCTGTACTGACTTTTCAGTTGGTGTCTTTTGAAGTTCTGTTACTGATTTAAAGAAATTAGTATATTCTGTTGTAAAACCACTTAATTTAAACTCATTTAAATAATCTTCTATCTGCGTCATATAATTTTCTTTGGCTTCATACTCGCCATAATTTGTCTGATTATTCCTAAACTTTACGTCATAATAACTATCTCTTATCTGCTCCACTCCAGTTACAACTACACCGCTTCCAATTGTTCCATAACCCGAATTGGTATTTAACGCCTTATCAGCTTCTAGTGAAACCTTCTGCCTTGAATAGCCTGTGGTGCTTACGTTTGATACATTATGGGCAGTCGTATTAATGGAAGCCTGTGCCGCCTGTAGTCCTGAATATGATATTGTCAATCCCAAAAATGTAGACGCCATATGGTACCTCTCTTCCTAACTCATCTTATAAATTAAAAATTTATTTAGACATGTCACTAAACAAATTATCAGTTTCCTAATCTTGTAACAATATGTTCAAGCATCTCACTTACAACGTTAACATATCTTGATGCAGCATTATATGCTTGTTGAAATTTTATCATATTCTGAAGTTCCTCATCTGACGAAACTCCTTCTGTCTGTAATCGTTGACCATTATATCCATCAGCCATCGTTTTCTGATTAGTAACCATATTATTTAGGATTTTACCTGTATCAGCGAATTCAGTTACTAAGCTGTTATAAAATGAGCTAAAATTTTCTTTTGCATAAGTTGATGGATTCAATGATGCAAATTTTACGGTCCAAGCATCAACAAGCGCTTTTCCTTTCACAAAATCTTCTTCACCCTTTGCATTTGTAAGTGGAATTTTAGCTTTATTTTGAGTAGCTGTTTCATTTATTTTTATATTACCTAATGTGTAATCTGAAGGTAGTCCTAACTCATTCTTATTATTTCTTACGTAATACATTGTTCCATCATTGCCAGTTACCTTTATGTAACGTTCTGTATTATTTCTTGCAAACAATTCAACGCCTACACTCTTGTCCGCATCATTGCCATATGAAGTCTTTTTCATATCAAGCACTGATACATCTGTATATGCCGTTCCATCTGCAGCTGTAAAGCTTGTTGTCTTTTCTGGACAAAGTATATCATTCATTGATGTAACAACACCATTTACTAATTTATCAAGACTTGCCATCGTGCTTAATATAACAGATGGATCAATATATTTATTGTAGTATGTGCAATCTGCGCCATACTGCTTGTAATCAATGTCATAGTTATCTTTTGCAGCTTGATATGCTGCTAACTGTGTAGCATCTGTCAAATCATAACCCGTAGCATCTGGTTTTGTAGGTTCGACTGGAACATCTGCATAATTAACGGCTTTGTACCCGCGTGAAATGAGTAAGCCTTTTAATTCTCCTATATCATTATTATCTATTGCTGAAATCTGCTCTGCATCAACAAAGACATCTCGGTTATCTAATAATGGCCATACTGGTTTGAGTAAATCTGTACCTTCTATTTTTTCTGTCGCCATATTGTATACTGCATTTTTTGATACAAATGCTGCACCTTCAGCTGTAACTGTAACGGTTCCGTCTTTATCTTCTTGGTATTGGATTTTAATATATCCACTTAGCTCATCTAAAGCGTTGTCTCTTTGATCTCTTAAATCATTCGCCTTTTGTCCAATACATTCTACATCCGTAATCTTTTTATTTAAATCACATATGGTTTTACCTAATGAATTGATTTTATTAACCATATTATTAATTTTTGTATTTAAAGTTGTCTGATAATCTTTTAAACTAGAATAAATAGAACTTGCCTTATCCATAAATGTGTTTGCAGTTTGCAACAAAGATGACCTTGCAATCGTACTAGCTGGATTCTTACTAACTTCATTAATAGAAGTAAGCAAATCTGTCATTGTTTTCTTAAAGGAATTGTCATCTAATTCCCCAAATAGTGATTCGACTTCTGTCACTGCATCATATTGGCTATCATAATAACCAAGTCTTCCTTTTTCTTGTCTATAAGCTTTATCTATAAGTTCATCTCGAACACGCCTGATTTCTGAAACATCAACGCCTGTTCCACATACCAATTTAGTAGTAGCATTATTCCCAATACTATAATAACTACTTGTTGAATATGTTATCTGCTGTCTTGTATATCCAACCGTATTAATATTGGCGAGATTGTTTGCTGTTGTATTTAATGCAGCCTGTGCCACATTAAGGCCTGATATTCCTACATAGAGCCCCGACATTCCATTAGACATTTGCTATCACCTCTTCACTGCTTTGCATCAAATGAACCTGCTACCAGGTTTTGTCCCGTTGTGTTATATGCTTCCTTACTGTAATTCGCGGTTTCAGGCGCAAACATGGTATTCCTTGATAGGTTAAGTTCAAACTCTATCATATTAATAGATTCTTGCAATAGTACCCTGTTATTGTCATTTACTTTGACTAATTTATTCATTGTCCTTTTAAATGCGTCACGAACTTTACTCAATTCTTCTTGTTCCCTTGGTTGTTTTTCTAACATCTTAATTAGACTATCTAGTTTGAATTCATTCTCTGGAATATTAAGCACATTTGCAATATCTTTGATATTTTCTTCTCTGCTTTTTTCTAACTTATTAATGACTTCAATTTTTTTTTGTTCCTGCGCTACAATAACCTGTAGCTTCTCAATATCACCTTTAACAATTACAGACGTTTTATCTAACGACAGGTTCAATAATTGAATATACTCATTATTCTCTTTATCTAATATACCAATTAAATTTTCAATTAAACTTGCCATATTTGCTCCTATCTAATCTCTAAAATGTTATTGTTGATGCATTGTTAAGCACTTTATCCGCAAAATCTTCGGGCTTTACTGTGTAAGTCCCTGATGACATCTTAGCCTTAATATCTGCTATTTTGTCCTCTCTAATATCAGGAGCAACACTTACTGCCTGCTTTGCTACTTGATAGTTTTTAGCTGTTTGTGAAATTTCAAACTTATCATTCGCATTTGCCACTGAATTGGTCTTATTAACCATCTTTGAATTACTCTGATAAATCTGACTAACTGCATTATAAGCTTCTATACGCATATCAATTACCTCACTTTCTATAAAATTACCTTAATCTAATTTACTTTGTTATGAATTCTATCGGTAATTTATGATAAAATCTTAACCACCTTTTCACATTTTATAAAATTACATAAAAATAACACTGCAATATATTAATCGAACGAATATAATCAATACATTACAGTGTCTCTTTTATTTTTGTTTATTCACTTTGTCAATAAACTCTCTCGATAAAAACTTAGTTCTTTCACTATCATTATCAGTCTTAGCTCGATCGCTTCTACTAGAGTCATCATGATATAAATCCGAAAGAACATTTGTCATCTTATTCTTACACGCAGGGCAATATCTTCCTGATTTAATTGTAACTCCACAACTTTCGCAATCTATACCAATTGGAGAATCGTCTGAAAAAAACAATCGTTCTTCACGTACCCACCGTTCAATCTGTTCCATTCTAACATCACAATCTTTAGAAATCTGTGGCATTGTTGCAACTCTATTTTTCTCTATATAATCCCTAACTTCAGCAAATTTATCTTCCATACTATTAACACAGTTTGGGCATAAATTCTTATATGACCCACCAATATAATTATATAAACGTCCACAGCTTTTACAATTTCGAACCTCCATGTAGATACCTCCTTTGATTTTAAAAACCTTTTCCTATACATAAACTAATATAATAAACTTTTACTACACCCGCATCTATTAGAATTTTAGCGCATGAATCAATTGTAGTCCCTGTTGTGTATATATCATCTACGATAATAACCTTATCATATTTTACTACTTTTTCTTCTATTTTAAAAGCATTTTCTAGGTTTTTGAGCCGCTCTTTGTCGTTTAGCTCCTTTTGAGCCAATGTTTTCTTTTCCCGCTTTAACAATTGACTATCAACTGGGATATCTAATAATTTCCCTATTGACTTTGCTATTATTTCAGCCTGATTATATCCTCTTTTTCGTTGTTTTGACTTATGAAGTGGAACTGGAATAAGAACATCTGCATCCCAATTCTTTATAATAGATTCATAACGATTTTTCAATTCAAAACCATAGAATTCGCCGTACTCTCTCTTGTTGTGATATTTAAATTGATATATGGAATTTTTGATTTCGTCGGTATATGCCCAAACGCCTACCCCTTGAGAATATATGTGCTTCACTCTTGAACAATCATAGCAAAACTCTGTTTCAGCATTATCCACCGGTTTTCCACATTGCAAACATCTAGGTGATTCAATATATGACAGTTTCTTTCTACACTTTTCACATATATAAACTTTTTCATCGATGTTTTTATCAAGAACTTGAGTGCATATAGGACATGTTGATGGATAAATAATTTCAACGCCTTTATAGAAAACTTTCTTAGCCTGACTAAATAGTTCCCTGCCGTATATATTTTTGTTTCTCAAATCTTCCCCCCTCGTTTAATCTGCTATTGACTGCATTTCTTTAATTCGCTCTGCAAGAGTAGAATAACGCATCTGCTCGCTTACATTGCGAATCATTTCCTGAAAAAAGTTTTGGGATCCAACTATGCATACGCAGGTTTTTGCTCTTGTGACTGCAGTATATAATAGATTTCTTGTCATAAGCATTTTAGGACCACTAAACATTGGTATAATAACTGCAGGATATTCACTTCCTTGAGACTTATGTATTGTAACAGCATATGCCAATTCCAATTCTTCTAATTGTTTAAAACTATATTCAACATACTTTTCATCATCAAACTTCACTATCATTTGCTCTGAGAATAAATTGATTGTTTCAATTATGCCAATATCACCATTAAATATCCCAGTTCCTCCATCCGTCGGTATTCCATATTTACTTCTTTTTTCCCATTCCAGTTGATAATTATTCTTCACTTGCATAACCTTATCCCCAACTTTAAATACTGTGTCTCCATACTCTTTCTCAGTCTTTTCTTTTGCTGCTGGATTTAAAAATTCCTGTAATATTTTATTTAACTTCTCTACTCCAACAGCTCCTTTTTTCATTGGCGTTAGAATCTGAATATCACTAATTTTTGCATTTACATAATCAGGCAACTTATCACGAATAAGGGTGCAGATTGCTCCTGTGATACTTTCGGGATTATCTCTTTTTATAAACAAAAAATCTTTACTGTATTTATTAAGAATCACTTCTTCCCCATTATTGATTTTATGGGCATTTATAATAATTTCACTTGTCGCAGCCTGCCGAAATATTTTTGTGAGCATTACAACATTGACACATCCAGATTGAATAATATCCTTTAAAACATTTCCTGGTCCAACTGATGGAAGCTGATCCACATCTCCTACAAGAATTAATCTGGTTCCTACTGCAATAGCTTTTAAAAGAGAATTCATTAAATTTATGTCAACCATTGACATTTCATCAATTATAATTACATCAGTTTCTAACGGGTTAAGCTCATTCCGTTCAAAATTCATAGCGGCTGTATTATCCCCTGCATTACCACTCAATTCAAGCATTCTGTGAATTGTCTGCGCTTCATATCCTGTGGTTTCTGACATTCGCTTTGCTGCTCTACCAGTAGGTGCTGCAAGTCTAATATCCATTCCCTCTATCTCGAAATATTTGATTATCGTGTTAATCGTAGTTGTTTTACCAGTACCTGGTCCTCCTGTTATTACCATGAGCCCATTTAAAATTGCATCTTTGACAGCCTGTCTTTGCACTCCGTCTAATATCATTTCATTGGATTTTTCAATTGATCCGATACTTTTTTCGACCTCTAAATCATCATCACTATATTTTATATCAAGATTTACTAGCATTCCGGCAACACTAAGCTCCGTGTAATAATAAGACGAGGCGTATACTACCTGTTGATCTTTGACTTGTTTTACTATTATCTTTTTATCAATTGATAAATCCATGATAAATTTATCAATATTAACCATATCTATAAGTAGCAATTGCCTGGTAGAATTAATAAGCTCTTTCATTGGTAAATATACGTGTCCATTAGTCGTTGCTAATAATAATTCGTACATTATTCCGCTTCTAATTCTAAAATCCGAATCAGACTTAACTCCAACTCTTTGTGCAATTTCATCTGCAATTTTAAATCCTATTCCATTAATATCATCCGCTAATTTATAAGGATTTTCCTTGATAATTCTATATATATCATTACCATACTGTGTATATATCTTATTTGCAAGATTCATGTTAATACCATATTCCTGTAAAAACATCATAGCCTTGCGCATATCTTTCTTTTCCACTAATTGATCAGCTATTTCCATAGCTTTTTTAACACTTATCCCTTTGATTTCTGCCAAACGTTCCGGTTCATCTTCTATTATTCGGAATGTATCTTCGCCAAATTTTTTTATGATGCTCTCCGCAAGTTTCTCCCCAATTCCTTTGATTGCCCCTGAACCTAGATATCTTTTTACCGATTGGATATCCTCTGGTACTCTAATTTCATATGATGTAATTTTAAATTGTTGAAGATAAATAGGGTGCATTACATATTCGCCAGTTGCTGCTATGAATTCGCCTTCGTTAATGTAGCTTAGAACTCCTACACAAGTAACTTCACTGCCGTTGCATATAATGTTAAATACTGTATATCCATTATCTTCATTTCGAAAGACGATGCTATCAACAAATCCTTCAATCGAATTTTCATTATTATGCTCCACTTGCGTAAGCCTCCCTAAAAATATAAAAGTGCATACAAACTAGAATCATGCCATCTAACCACTAACATTCTCTTCTAATCCATACGCACCAATATTTGTTATTTAAATTTCTATGTTAGATATTATTTACTTATATTTTTATAAGTTAGTACTATAGTTTCTTTTCATTTGCTCATATAAAATTTTTGCAATTCCAAAGCCTTCACCACCATTAGCTTCTGAAGCACTCGATGCATACTTACTTGTTAATTCATCTTTGTAATAATCTGTAAGGCTACTAGAGGAAGACGACGTTGAATCTTCTTCATTCTTTGGGACCATCTTCTGCATTCCTTTAAATACTTGTTCAACAAAATAAGATTCAAAGTCTTTGCATACCGATAACAACTTGTCATCAGAGGCAGTTGATAGATCTGAGGATGATAATGAATTTTCCAACGATTTAGTAGCTGAACTAGCATTGTATGTACTACTTGTATTTAACGAATCAAGGTTACTACTTACCAAATCACTCATACTTTACCTCTTTCCTACCTTTTTAAACTATTAGCTTGCTGCAACATTTCATCAGATGCGTTAATTGCTTTTGAATTAAGTTCATATGCCCTTTGTGCTGTTATTAAATTGACCATCTCAGTCGCAACTTGAACATTAGAACCTTCTAAATAACTTTGCTTTATTGTGCTCTTCTTGACACCAGCATCCTCTGCTTCATTAATTGCTACACCAGAGGCGTCCGTCTCCGAAAAAAGACTTGCAGCCTCTTTTTCAAGACCCGTTGGATTAGCAAATTGATATACTCCAATTGAAATTCCGATTGGAGCTGGATTATTGGATGCATCCGGATAGCAGAACTCACCATCACTATTTACTGTAATATTACTAGATTTCATCGTTGCATCAAATACAATTGGTGCTCCTGTTGAATCCAAAACCGGGTATCCTTCAGAGGTACACAATGTCAACCCATCAGTTCCTTGTGAAATATTAAAATTACCATTTCTGGTATATTCAGTCTGTCCATCAACTCCGCTTACCGCAAAAAAGCCTTTACCATTAATGGCAAAGCTAAAGTTGTTATCGCTTTGCAAGAATGAACCCTGTGTAAAATCAGAAGAAATCGATGCAGTACGCACACCAAGTCCCACTTGCGCACTTACTGGTTTATTTGCACCATTCGCTGATGTCGTCTTTGATTGTAAGTTTTGGTATAACAACGATTTAAACTCAGCTGATTCTGCCTTATAACCTGTAGTATTAATATTAGCCAAATTATTGGCAATTGTATCTACATTGGTCTGTTGCGCATTCATTCCTGAAGCGGCGGTCCATAACGAACGTAACATAAGCACGTCCTCCTTATCATTTAGTTATCTGCAACAATTATAATTGACCAAGTGTAACTGCTTTTTGAAGTGTTTCGTCAATTGAATTCATAACTTTCTGACTACTTTCAAATGATCTTGAAATTGTAATCATCTGAACCATTTCAGATACTACATTTACATTAGACATCTCGAGGTATTTTTGCATAACAGTCGCCGTGGCATCTTTTTTTGTAGCGCCGTCAACCGCCCTATACATATTCTCTCCATATTGTTCTAAATAATTGTTGTCTTCAAAATCCGTTATTGCAAATTTATCAATATATTGACCATCTGCATAAATCCCACCTGTCTCATCAACTGATATTGTCGCATTCGTTGGCAACACAATTGGGCCATCCTGCCCTAAAACAAAGTCGCCATCCTTGGTAACCAAAGAACCATCTTGTGCCATCTGGAACGAACCATCTCTAGTATACATAATTGATTCTTGTCCAGTTTTACTAGTAAAATCAATAGAAAATAACCCGCTACCTGATAAAGCGAAATCATATAAACCACTTGTACTTTTAAATGATCCCTGTGAATAATCACGATAATTTTCACCTATCTTAACACCAAGACTCATAGTCCCAATGTTTTGATTGATATTGGCACTTGTAGGGTCATTAATCTTAATTGCCATCAAGGAATCAAATGATTGTGCAGTTGTTCCTTCTTTTTTGTACCCTGTTGTCGTCGCATTTGCAAGATTATTTGTGACCACATCAAGTCTGTTTTGTTGATTCGCCAATCCTGTATAGGCTGTATATAAACCTTTTACCATAGCATTACGCTCCTATTTGAAGTCTCTGTATCCACCCATGAATTCAACATACTTTCCAGTTCCTATTGCTACCGCTGTCATTGGATCATCAGCAGTCATCGTATTGATTCCTGTCTTAGCTTCAATTAAATCTTCAAGACCTTGAAGAAGGCTTCCACCACCTGTAAGAACGATTCCTCTATCTGCAATATCAGATGCAAGTTCTGGCGGGGTTCTTTCAAGTACACTATGAATTGCCTCTACGATTTGTGAAGTTGCTTCTCTCAAAGCTTCTTCTGTTTCTTCAGATGTAACTTCAACTGTCTTTGGAAGACCTGTTACTAAATTACGGCCTCTTACGTTCATCGTTGTTACTTCTGCTCTAGGATATGCACTACCAATTTTAATTTTAATATCTTCGGCAGTTCTTTCTCCAATTAACAAATTATGTTTTTTGCGCATATATCTAACAAGCGCTTCATCAAAATCATCTCCTGCAATTTTAATTGATGTACTGACAACAGTTCCGCCAAGTGAAATAACAGCAATATCAGTAGTTCCACCACCAATATCAACAATCATATTCCCACATGGTCTTGAAATATCTATTCCTGCACCAATTGCAGCTGCGATTGGTTCTTCTATAATATTAACTTCTCTAGCTCCAGCCTGCATAGTAGCATCTTCTACAGCTTTCTTCTCAACTTCTGTAACACCACTTGGTACACATACGCTAATTCTAGGTTTCTTGAGAGTTCTCTTTCCTATGGCTTTTTGTATGAAATACTTAAGCATCTTTTCAGTTACTGTATAATCTGAAATAACACCTTGTCTTAATGGTCTAACTGCTACAATATTTCCAGGAGTTCTACCAAGCATAAGCCTAGCTTCTTCTCCTATAGCTTTTATCTTATTCGTATCTCTATCAAAAGCAACCACTGAAGGCTCTTTTAAAACAACGCCTTTTCCTCTAACATATACCAAGATACTAGCTGTTCCTAAATCAATTCCGATATCGGTTGTTAACATAATAATCCCCTTTCAATTCCAAATATTACTATTGTATTTTAATTTACGCGATAATGAGTCAAGCAAAATAAAATAAGATAACTTAGTAAGCTCACTTGTTTTTGTTTAATCGCATTTAATTTTATTTGACGAGTACTGCGATAACTTTAGACGCTCACAAAGAGTGTTTCTAAAAGTTTTAATTACCAGCCTTGATTAAATGCAACTATTTTATCGCATTGCATGGCTAATTATCATTATATACAAGAAATTGTAAATTTAAAAGGGTTATTTTAAAATTTTGTAACTTTTTTTTGGAAAAACATAAAAAAACCTAGAAGTGCATACGTAAAAATTGCTCTTCTAGGTTTAATATCGTCATTGTTTATTAGTTTTATGATAGTTAATATAATATATTTATTTAAAGTGTGTTTTAAATTCTTGTAATACATCATTAAATCTTTTAGAAGTTGCTGATGGGAATCTTTTAAACACAGTTGTCATTAATGAACCGGCCTTTTCCTTTGCAGCTTCTAGCTCCAACTTAAGCTTATCCATGTAAACTTCTATATTTTTAACCTGCTCTTCTTGTCCTGAACCTTCTTTATCTATTTTATCATCTAACAAGCTACCTGTTATATTGTCTCTTATCGCTGAAAGCTTAGCCGTAATATCAGAAAGTTCCTTTCTAATACGAACTTGATAATCAAGAAGTTTCTGTAAATCGAACGCTTTTCTGAATGAATCGATAGAATCTATTGTTGCTATGCATAGTAAAACAAAAATCACAATAGTTAAAATTGATACATCTATACTTGTAACAGCGTTAGCAACCGGTTTATGAATAACTTCTACTAGAAATACTGTAAGCAAGCCCCAAAACAAAGATGATTTAAGACAAATATATCCATGAAGATTAAACTTTTTATCACTATAGTCCCAATATTTAATATGAAGCATTGCTTCCATTGTAGCTCCAGTAAAATATTCAAGACATGTAGCAGAAATAGTCCCAAATATATACACAAATATTATATTATCTTTAATCCATAATGTTGATACTAGCATTACAATAGACCCAAACCCATATAATGGTAGTATTGGTCCATTCAAGAATCCTCTATTTACGAACTTTTTCTTTGTAATAGATACTAAGGTTGACTCAATACACCAGCCAAAGAAAGAATAAATTAGAAAGAAAGCCAACCACTGAATTATCGTATATTCTTCTAACATAACATTATAAATATTTCTTTAATATGTCGACTTTGTCAAGTGCTTCCCATGTAAGGTTAAGATCATTACGTCCAAAATGTCCGTAAGCTGCAGTTTGCTTGTAGATTGGTCTTCTAAGATCAAGCATTTTTATAATACCCGCTGGCCTTAAATCAAAGTTTTCTCTAATGATTTCAACAATCTTTTCGTCGCTTACTTTGCCTGTCCCAAAGGTATCAACCATGATTGATGTCGGATGTGCAACACCGATTGCATATGAAAGTTGAATTTCACACTTATCAGCAATTCCAGCAGCAACAATGTTCTTTGCAACATAACGAGCAGCATATGCAGCTGAACGATCCACCTTTGTACAATCTTTTCCAGAAAAAGCTCCTCCACCATGTCGAGCATATCCGCCATACGTATCTACAATAATTTTACGTCCTGTAAGTCCACTATCACCATTCGGTCCACCAATAACAAAACGTCCTGTTGGATTGATAAATATCTTAGTATGGTTGTCTATCATATTTGCATCAACAACTTCATCAATTACATATTTTCTAATATCTTCATGAATCTGTTCTTGCGAAGTCTCGGGGGCATGCTGAGTTGAAACTACGATTGCATCAAGTCTTACTGGTTTTCCATTTTCATCGTATTCAACTGTTACTTGTGTTTTACCATCTGGTCTTAAGTATTTTAATGTTCCATTTTTTCTAACTTCTGTAAGTTTTTTTGCAAGTTTATGAGCCAATGCTGCTGAATAAGGCATATATTCTTCTGTTTCATTCGTTGCAAATCCAAACATCATACCTTGATCACCAGCGCCGATTGCTTCTATAGCTGCATTTTCATCTTCACCAGCTCTAGCTTCAAACGCTTTGTCAACTCCCATTGCGATATCAGTTGACTGCTTGTCAAGTGCTACCATAACGGAACATGTATTACCATCAAAGCCTTTGTCTGAGGCATCATAACCGATCTCAATCACTGTGTCTCTTACTATTTGCGCTATATCTACACTAGCTTTTGATGTAATTTCTCCCATTACAAGTACAAATCCAGTATTTGTACATGTTTCACATGCAACTCTACTATAAGGATCCTGCTCCAATAATGCATCCAATACAGCATCTGAAATCTGATCACATATTTTATCTGGATGTCCTTCTGTTACTGATTCTGAAGTAAATAATCTTCTTTCCATTTTTATACCTATCCTTTCGTTTTTCATTTATCCCATATTTCCCTATATGCTGTTTTCACAATGGTGCACTTTTGAAGTATTATTAACACACTACATTACTTCACATAAAAAAAAGAGTCCTTTGAAAAGGACTCCATATCATACTACTCGATTAGGAAATCCTCTTATTGTTCGATTCACTCGCTCAGGTTGGCACCTTCCACATTCCTAATGGGGTTGCCGGGCTTCATAGATCCTATGTATCTCCACCGCTCTAAATAAGGGACAAAATATAAATATTCAATTTACAGTATTAATATTACAATATAAATATTTTATCGTCAACCCTAAACAATAATTTATTTGTAAAACAATAGTAAAATATGTGAAAAATAAAATATATATAAATTGACATTTTTCAACATTATTCCTATAATTTAATTATATTCTTTTATATATAATTAATGTTTTTTTTTTTTATAAATAATTTAAAAGGGGATTTAAAAGATGAACGAAAAAACAATATTTATCTTTGAGGCAGAAGAAGGTATGATTTTATCTAGAGATGTTGTACTGCCCGATGGTCATCTCATTTTATCTGCAGGTACGCCTCTTTCCTACGAAATAATAGAACGTATTTCAAATTTTCATGTGCTTGAAATTATGGTTGAAATAGAGCCTGATAAATCTAATGATTTAATTCCAAATACTGTGCCCACTTATTTTGCCAACGTAAGAAAAAGTGAATCATTCAAAAAATTTAGTGTGAAATATCGATGTAATATTTCAACAATAAAGAATAATTTAAACAAAATAATCACTAGTTCTACACTGATTGATACAGATGTTTTGCTAAAAGAGGCTACTAGTTTGCTTGCAGACAGTAAAAACAGTTTACATTTATTTGATATGTTACATAGTATGCGTGAGCTTGACGACATTACTTTTGTTCATTCTGTTAATGTTGCTCTCATAAGTGCAACAATCGGTGAGTGGCTAGGTTGTGATAAAGAGGAGCAAGACATCCTTACGCTATGCGGACTTTTGCATGATATTGGAAAGCTGCTTATTCCAGAAGAAATTCTCATGAAACCAGGGAAGTTAACTTCAATTGAATTTGATGTGATTAAAACCCATGTCAGCCTTGGTTATAATCAAATTAAGGACAAAGGGCTCGATAATCGAATAACCGAAGCTTGTCTTCTCCACCATGAACGTTGTGATGGTAGCGGTTATCCTTTCGGAATAAAGGGTGACAAAATACCCTTCGCCGCAAAAATTGTTTCTATTGCAGATGTATATGATGCAATGACTTCAAACCGTGTATATCGCGGTTCCATATGCCCTTTTGAAGTTATAAGAATTATGGAGGCTGATGCCTTTAATCAATTTGATCCCCAATATCTCCTTCCATTTCTTAACCATGTAATTTCCACCTATCTCCACAATGATGTAAAACTTTCCAATGGATTAGTTGGTGAAGTTATTTTAATTAATCGCGATGATTTATCTCGACCAACCGTTAAATGTAACAATGAATTTATAGATTTATCAAAGCATCACGAAATCAATGTCGAAGCTATTTTATAATTATATAATACTTTAACTACTAGTTTTACTTTTTTTATTTCTCCCTAAAATGGAGGTCTTTGACTATAATATGTCAACAGGCCTCCATTTCATTATATGATTTTATGTAAGTATTTTTCTTTTGTTGCTAAACCACCTCTTATATGACGTTCCTTTTTGTTAATCTCTAGAATTACCCTTGCTTTTGCAGCCAAATCTGGATTAATTAATGCAAGACGTGCAGTTACGTCTTTATGTACGGTTGATTTACTAACTCCAAATTGCTTAGCAGTCTGGCGCACTGTGGCATTATTTTTTATGATATAATTTGCTATATCAACTGCCCTTTCTTCTATGTAACCTTTCATAACTCCACCCGATGAATACTTGTTTTTACATTGTATTCGTGCCGAATAAAGATAATGACTAATGTTATTAAATTTATAGGATTTTCTATTTTCTATCATCAAAGATAATTACTGTTATCTCTAATTGCTTTTCATTTCTATTTGCTTTTACCTCTTTTTCAACTATATGGATTACTCCCCCCCTTGCAACGATTATTTTTTGGGAAAATTTCCCGTATGACCTTACATAACGTATCTAGGGATTTCGTTCCATCAATTTCTATAACACGATATTTATCTGTATGATATGTTGGATTAAATTTTTAGAATATGTCGTTTCATTTCTTCTCCTTAGTAGCTTCTACTATTCCACCTTATCTTCCAAACTACCATTCCTGCGTATATGTTTGCTTTTCTATCTCCCATCCCTTATCTGAAAACACTAACATTGGTAACGTTCCATTATATTCAATGCGTAGATAGCCCTTCCTAATCATAAAATCAATTCTATAGGTAATCTCAGTAATTGTCAGTTGGCTGTAGAATCCATATGCTGGACATTTGTTTAGGTTATATTCTAGGACCTTCCTGTCTTTTGAGCCTTTTAATACCTTAGCAAGCATACTACGACCACCTGTATTTATTAGTTCATCTGTTGCCCGTAGAATAGCTACTATTTCATCTTCTAAAAGTATCTTAACATCTCCACTGTCAAGTTGATATTGCACTCTTCGTCTCTTAGCCATTTATCTCTCCTAGCCATTTATCTCTCCTACCTTTGCTACTACAATATCATTTTATTGGATACCTTCCTTGCATTCCATCCCAGGCTTTGCGCCCACCCGCGATGCTCCGAGGCTTCCTGCTTATCTTCATTTTCATAAATTCTTTCTAAAAAATCTGCAAATCCGCCAAGTCCTCCTACATCATCAAGTACATTTACACCATCCTTATATATGCACACTGGTATATGCTTGTTTATAACTGTTGACTCAGCATATTCTAATTCTTCTTTCGATATATCTCCATTTTCTAACAATTCATTACAATCACTTCTCTTTATAATGGAGACTTCCCAGTTATCACCAAAATCATAGTTATAAATCAATTCTCTAGCTATTGGAAAGACTCCATTTTCTCGAACTTCTTCATTTTCTACTGCCAGAACCTTTGCGATCTCTAATCGTTCTAATAAGTTTTCTGTTCCATTTTCTATCATAATAGAAGCATTCATTTCCTCTAGCGTCAGATCAATTAATGGCGCTTTTCTAAGAATTCTGTATGAATCCACACCTTTCCCTTCTGTTCTTTCATAATATGCATGAAAAGGTTCTCTCACATCCATCATCGGATATTGATTCAAAAGTGACTTAATATCTTCTCTTGCCTCTTCTATATCTTCCATATCCCCACCATAAAAATATGGTCCTGTATACTTTTTCTTAAGCCATGCTTTTATACTACCGCTTCTATAATCATCATCCCAAAAAATATCTTCTTCACCTTCACTTGGTGCCTGAAAGAGAACTCCAACTAAATCAGCCCAACCTTTTACTGTTCCACTTGTCACTTTTTGATACACTTCATCAGATAAATGAAATCTTCGCAAATGTGAATTCTGCCATCCAAATAATCGCTGAATTGCATAATGTAGATTATGTAGCGGCATATCTGAAGGTATCAAAATGTCTCTGCTAATAAATTCTCCCGTTGAAGATTCACCATATCTTTTTAGCATCCTTTTTTGAGTATCATTTAGAAATTCGCTTTTTAATTCCAAATGCAAATGTACTGCTGTAATCCCTTTTGATTCTTCTTTCATGATCATTTTCACATTAGTCTCCTTTTGATGTGCTATTTTAGCTGCCTTTATTATTCTGGTTTTAACAAACTTTTCTTGTGCTACTTTATTACGTTTTCTATAATCCTTACTTTTCTTCGCATCAATCGTTTGCTCTGGGGCATCATAAATTGTCTTTTCATAGGGCAAATATGCATTCACCCTATTTGTAGTCATACCCAGTTCTGTAGCTATTTCCTTAATACTCTTTCCTGTTTGTCGTTCCTTTGCAACCATTATGCTAAAATCCGTTTCATACTTACCTAATGTGATAAGAATTTTTCGTACCTTTGCGTATGCCATACCCATTTCTTTGGCTGTCTCTTGCAAAGAATTCGTTTTTTGATAGGAACTCCATACTTGCTGCATAAATTCAAAAGTTGTATTTTGTTTTTTCATTTTTAATTATCCTTCTATTATAAGTCGATCAGTGTCAATACACGTCTCTTTTACACTATACCTTATTTTCGAATCAGTGTCAATACACACTTTTCAAATGTATTCGACTCTTGAACGTAAGTATGCAACACCTTAGGCTCTAATAAATCCACATAATTATAATCTTCAAAATTAATTGAAATGTTATGTTTTTCATCTACACCATTTTCTCTTAAGTAATCTTGAAATATTTCCATCAATGTAGATTTACCACATCTTCTAATTCCTGTTATAATTTTTATTATATCTTTATCTTTAAATTCTTCTAATATTTGCAAATAAGCTGTTCTTAAAATTCGTTTATTCAATTTCATCACCTCTACGCATATTATATCCAAGAGATTTCTATTCTTCAATAGTTTTAGGAATATAATCCCAAAACTATTTATTTTAGTATGTTTATTGGATTAATAATATTATTAAATATTTAATATGCGTATTCTATACTAATCCATATTTTTTCACACACGTCTCAACCATCTGTGCAATTTCTTTTGCCTTACTTAGATTTATTCCAATATTATCTGCAACTGCAATTAAATTCTTCATACCTGGATCAACTCCATTTCCATTAATCGTTGTTGCATGTTCTCCACCTATAGACGAACTATAAGTCAAGTCATACGCTGGTGAAAGCCTCCATGTCGCACTTCTCTCATCATAAATATAGGTAAAATTCTTTGAATGATCATCTCTATTATGTGCAAATACATTAAAGCACATTAGTCTGTATAACGCTTCTATCTGCGTATAATCTTTCGTTAATTCCAACGTAAGTTTCATTAATATATTATAGTCAAGATTGGGTAAACGATGTGAAGTTTCAAGCAGTCCGCTTGCTGAAATCATATGGATTTTATTAACTTTTTCATCCCCAAACCTCTTTCTGTCAAACCTCTTGGTTCCAAAATAACCAGCACATATCTTTGATGGGAATAGCTTTGTCTCCTCCATATGGATGCCACATTCTTTTGCGCATAAGGAATATCTATATTCCTGTTCACCAATATCTTTGCTATCCTGTGAAGATGGAAATTTTATAATCCAGTCCTCACTATTATAGGTTGTAAGTATCTTTGGTCTTGCACCTCCGGAAGATCCACCAAGCCGGAACAATTCGTCCAGATTGTCTGAGTAATCTGTTTTTAGAACATTTGCACATTCAATTGCTATCTTATCCAAATCAAGTTCCGGTTCCGGTAGTTCAAAATGATAATCCGGCTCATAAGTTAATGCCCCCATACCAGAATTTGCAACAATTGCAAGACGATTCATATTTCCTATTTCAAATGGGTTTATCCTGTTTTTTGCCATCAGCCTGTCTACTAGTAATCTTCCCCAACCATCAGGCAGGCTATCTGCAAATACGCCAAATAGTCCATCAAAAGGATCCGCCTTTGGTATAAATACTTTCTGTTCTAACGGCAGAGATAGTGGACTAATGGAAAATCCATCTACCAGCCATTCTTTGTCATATTCAAATGCAGCCAATATATTTTTATAAAGCGCCATTGTTCCAACCGTTCTTCCTTCGTAATAAACCTTAAGCTTACTTACCTTGTTCATTTATCACCTCCTGAATGGATTCAAATGGAACCTCTTCAAATAAAGCTTCCATGCCACTTTCTATATCAAGTGCCATTGCTAATTTTATTAATGAAATCAATGATATCTCTCCACTAGTTTCAAATCTTTTCACAGTCCCTAAGCTTACTCCTGACTTCTCACTTAATTTTACCTGTGATAATTTCCGTCTTTTACGAATTTCTCTGATTCGACCTACGATTAACATACTAATTTCTTTTGGTGTTTTTTGGTTTAAAAAATAATTATTCATAGCTAATATTTTATTCCATTTATTAATGAAAGTCAAATTATAGATAATATATTATCTACTATAAATTTATATAATTTTGCATATTATTACAATTTATTACATACTAAAAAGAGCCAGCAATGCACCTAGCATTACCAACTCCATATCTTACTTTACAACTATTATCACTCTATCCCATGCAAATCCTGCATATCCAGCTTTCGCCCTATGGCTTAAATCATTTTCACACCTAATATTAAGCCGTTCCATTTCATTACATCCATATGTACGGTCGATTTACTAACTCCAAATTGCTTAGCAGTCTGGCGCACTGTGGCATTATTTTTTATGATATAATTTGCTATATCAACTGCCCGTTCTTCTATGTAACCTTTCATAACTCCACCCAATGAATACTTGTTTTTACATTGTATTCGTGCCGAATAAAGATAATGACTAATGTTACTTAATTTATAAAAAATTTCAATTCACAAATCACCATAAATTTATTTACTTTGCCTTACTTATGAAAAATGACGAGCAAAATGCTGCTATGGGAACTGAAAGTATGATTCCTATACTACCCGCTATTGCCTGCAAAATCTCTATAGCAATCTGATCCGTATTAATCAACCTAAAAATTGGGATCCCATATGAAAATATAAGCAATAGCATATTAAATGATGAACCAACAAATACCATTATCAATGTATTTGCCATCGTCCCCATGGCATCACGGCCTACATTCATACCACTTCTAAATAATTGTCTTGCATTTAACGATTCATTTGTACTGTGTATTTCACATACAGACGAAGAAACTGAGATTGCAATATCCATGACTGCACCTAGTGATGCAAGTAAGATACCAGCCGTAAGCAACCCTTTAATATTTATTTTATTATTTACTGAAATTAATATAAGATTTTCTGCTTCCTGCATATTATAGCCGCTTAGATGCGCTGCCTTTTCAACAACGAAACAAAATAATCCAGCAATTCCCACTCCTGCCACTGTACTTATCATTGCTGATACCGTTTTAATATTGATACCGTCAAGTATTATAAAGCATACAATACTTGTTATTATTATAATTACAACACATATAGTAATTGCCGAGTACCCTTTGCTTACCATAGGAACCAGTATGAACATCATACAAATTAATGTGAAGGCTAATCCCAAGATTGATTTTAGCCCTTTTACTCCACCCACTAGTACTAAAGTTACTATAAATAACAATATTGCTGCCACTAATATCAGGGAACGGTCGTATCCATAAATAGAAACATTATAGCTGCCATTTTGCTGCGTACTGATTAAAAGCATTATCCTTGTTCCTTTTTGAACATAGATATTATATAGCGTGCTAATATTATTTGTTATCTGCTGCATTTCGCCTTTGTGTTCTCCACTTGTAACCTCAACCTTTAGCTGTTGTTCTCCAAGTCTTAAACCTTCACTTCCTTCATTATCTACTGTCGTATTATCACTTATGACATCCGTCACAACACCCGATACATAACTTGCCGCTGATGAAGACTGGTAACGCTTATTATCCTTATTTATAAACCAGACTGCACCAGCAAAAATTATCAGAAAAATGAATGCTAAAATTACCCGTAATGCATATTTTTTTAATATGTTCTTGCTAAAGTTAACGCTCTTATCCATAGAAAATAATTTATTTATCACAAGTTTTTCTCTTTCTCTTTGTAGTAATTGCAACCACCAATAATGATGCTAATAAGACTTCAAAATAGAATACAATCATTCCGGTATCACCAGTCTGAGGAGCCTTTTTTGTCGATAAAGGGTTATTTTCGAGATTATTATTTCCATTGGTATCCTTGATTTCAATACTTCCTGCTATAATTGCATGAATATTTTCTGAATCGTTCGTTGTTTGATCCACATTTTGGTTATTTGAAATGAGCAATAGTTCATTGCAATTTCTAACTCTTATGCTAACCCCATCCGGATTAGTATAAACAAGTCCCACCGCACTCACACTATAACCATTTGCAATAACCTTAGAATAATCGAAACTTTTTGCTACATATCCATCAATGAAGATTCTTGCATTTTTTCCGCTTCCATCATTGATGTTAAAACTTGAAATAGTTCCATTCACCACAGTTACATCTGATACTGTGCCCTGTACTTTTACAAGTTTTCCACCATTTGAATCATAATCCATCGACTGGATCGTGGTTAACAACGTTGGGATTACCTCCTTCACATTACTGTCAATCACGGTATACCCTTCTATTCCAGAACCAATTTTTAATTCTTTATCTCCCTGATAAGAATCGACATGACCTATAATTCTAACTTTTTGACCTATTTTTATGCCACTTCCATTTGCGATTGGAAATACATTAATTCCTCCGGTACTATCTTGTACATAAATTGCATCAAAGAATGCATTACTACTTTCAGAACCAGCTGTTACAGTTCCTTCAATTTCATAAACATCTCCTACGACACCATTTTTTCTTACGTCAGCAATTGTTGATACGGTTAGTTTTTTCTTAACAGAATTAAGTATGTTATTTATAATCGTATAATTTGAATATTGTAAGTCTGAATAGTTATCTAGCGTAGCTTGCACTTCAAAGTTCGACATGAATACTGTTCCGCCTACATATATTTTCCCTTTTCCAACATTCTCTGTTGCAAGAACACAGGCATTTCCTTTATCTATCACTGTGGCATTTAAGGCTGCCATGCTTTCATATTTACTATTTGTTATTTTTTTTGAATTAATAGAGTATGTTGTAGAGAAACCTTTCACAAGCCAGTCATTTTCGCTTGCAGGATTTACAGTACACCCGCTATATACACTATATTCCTGAGCCGTTGCTACTCCACTGGTAATTGAAGAATTCTGATTAATATTTTTCAACTTTAATCGGTATGCCTGACCTGCATTCGTAACTGTGTCGTAAACCTCATCACTATTCAATGTAGTTTGGGCGCCAATTGCCTTTAGCAGATCGTTTACCTGTGTAGTCGTTGTATATGGATCTCCAAGTGTACTATCTTGGTAATCGGCAAGCCCGCATACAATTGCAGTTCCACCATTGTTTACATACGTTGATACAAGCTTGTTAAAGTCATCCAAAAAAGATGATGGCGTTAACTTTCCTGAACTATCGTATTTCAATGGTGCAGTAATTACTAACAAATCTGTTGAATCTAACATTTCTTTTGTAATATTAGAAGTTTCAATCCTTGCCTGTACTCCATCATTTGCACAAATATTGATAAAATTGGTCATATTTCCAGAATAATACCCGTTCACATAATCATTTGCATGAGTGCCATCAATCAATACCTTTGTAACCGTCTTGGAGTCAGATATATTTAGTTTGAGTACACTTGTATATAACTTTTCAATTCCATTCAGTTTTGCTTTCATGGTAACATTAATCGCAATATCACCATTTTTATTTGGAGTATACGCAAATGAAAAACTTTTTGTTGCCAATGAATTTAAGCTTGCTCCTCCAGTTAAATCGCTTCCACTAATTGTTTTAAATAGACTTCCGTCATTATATTCAATACTTTCTATTTCCATATTACTACTATCATTATTATATAGATTTGTTGTAAACTTGATGCTTTCTCCATTCACAGGGAGTACTGTATCTGATTGTACAGAAGCAATTCCTGCCTTTTCAACATCGCCTGTCCATACTGGTGCTGTTACAGCCACATCACCATCTGTTTGTGTTATTCTTAAATAATAATAGGTATAGTCATTGTTCATTGTAAATATTACGTCTGAGCTATTTCCATCCACTGTTTTACTCGCTGCAACCTTACCACCGTTAACAATTACTTCTACTTTTCCAATTGACTTATCTGTAGGATCGGAAATCTTAGCCTCTATATTGACAGTCTTTGGGCTTTCTGACAGTGTTGTTCCCATAATACTACCATTTAAATTATACTGTATCTGCAAATCATTATCCTCTGTCGCATAAACTCGATAATTGCTAATTGCATCATATAGAGAGTTTTCTGTCAACGTATCTGCAAGTATTACAGTACGAGCCGTATTGGAATCTCCCCACTTACCTTTATGATTATCCTGATTATTACTAGGAGCAAGATGCCATCCTTTATCAAGTGCCCTTGTATAATAGCCATAAGAAGGAAAATAACCATTAGAACCGATTGCGCCTTCTCCATTACCAACCTCAATCAACTTCATACTATTGTCATTTTGTGCACTGTAATCAGTAAAATCATAGAAATCTCCAAAAGTTGTTCCTGGATGATTAAACTGTGATATGGAACCACTTACCTGAGCAAGTTTTTTATAATATAAATCAAGTCCGCTTGGATTTGAACTTGTCTGTACTTTATTTGCGTAGATAGGATTATTTCTGTTTTCAAAACCCGGTGTATTAAATGTATTGATATGACCGCTTCCGTCACTCCATGTCATTTCAAAACCAAATATACCCAAAAATGTTGAATTTGAGTCTGCTACATTGTCCGTATTCTTAATACCCTGTGACGTTATAGCGGTTGCTGCCGTTTTCCCTTGATTCCATTTTGCATTATTCATTGCATCCGTTGCAAGTGAAGCAGTATATGTGGTATTTTCTAAAGAATTAGAATGATCTGTAACAGCAAGGAAATCAAGGTTTCCAGCTTTTGAAGCATAATCAAATGCCTGTTCTACCGTTCCAGCTCCATCTGACAATGTTGTATGTGAATGGAGTTGTCCAAAGTAAATTTTATAATCCCCCGTATGAACAGGTGAAAGCGCTGATGTATAATTAAAGGTTGAAGGTTGGCTTTCCACATAGCCAGGTGCCGTTGCTTTTGCTTGCACTGAAAATGGAAGTTTTGTAACTGTTATTCCAGTACCATAATCCACCCACGTTTTCCCTTCGTCAACTGAATACTTTATTACTGCATCCGTTACTGACGATAGTTTGATCACATCCCCTACCGTAGCATTTCCGCTAATTGGTGCGGCAGATACCTGCGCAGTAATGCTTTGTGTATACTGATATGTATTTTTATCTCCATTATCAAGTCCAGTTTTCTCTCCCCATGTTACAACTGAAGCAGGCAAACTATTAAGAAGCGGTTTCGAATTCAAATTATATGTATTTATGCTTCCACCATTAATCTGATAATAAATAATAGAGTCAGCTGTTGCACAACTTAATGTCAGCTCCTGACCAGATTTTACGGCTCCTATCCCCGGAGCCACCGTCACATTAGCCACCTTTGATTTTGGTGAAGATGGATCAACATATGCTGCATTTTTCGGCGCTGGACTTGTTGCCAAAAAATCTGCCGCATTATTATCTGTATCTGTTCCGTCTGCCGCTCTTGAAACTGCTAATGTTGCAGAAGGAACTGGCGTAGCACCCGTTCCTTCATAGGCACTTGCAGTACTTCCATAACCTACGAAATCAACGACATTGAAATCTGTTTTTCCAGTTATGGACGTTGCCGTCTTTACTAGGGCCACTTTGCCTGCCCCTGCTGCCATTGCTATATTTCCACTAAAATCTACTGTTGGAAGATCTACCGTTCCTCCCGAACCTGCGGCTTCACCGATTAAATAATATTTACCTGCTCCAATATTTCCTTTTATTGCTGTTAAATTAGTGCTAAAAGCACCTGTCGCCGATGCGTATTGAATACTCCACCCATCTAAGCTTACAGTTTCTTTTGTAGGATTATACAGCATAACATAATCATTCTTGTATGTTGATCCACCATTCCCTCCACCGCCGTACACTTCTTGTATTACAATGTGTGTTGCTGACTGCGTGCCAGCTTTTATCTGTGTTACATTGCCTGCAAAACAACTTAAAAACATTATAATTGCAATTAGCAAAGACATTCTTCTTCTTGGCATTTTTTTCATATCTCCTCCATATTAGTCGCAGTTACAATTTCTTTTTTTTATAACTGCTTAAATTTAAACTTCCACATTAATCACTTTATACTATAAGAACAAATTTCTTGTTATATTTGTGTAAATTTTAGATAAAACATCAGACCGTTCTATTCGCATACATAAAAAGAGCTGAAAGCACTAATCTACTAGCACTTTCAGCTCTAAACGATTTCTATTTTATTATGAACATTAATTTATTTGCTTAATCTTGTATTTTATTCTCATTTTTTGATTTTATTCTAGAAGATAGTACTGTCAATGACATGAACACTACAAGGATTCCAAACAATACCCCCGCATTAAGCAGTAACTCCGATATATTTACCCCACTGATGGATTGTTTGAATAACCCAACTGAATATGTCATAGGCATAAAGCTATACAAATAATTAAAAAGTTTTGGTACTGTTTCCATTGGGAAGGTTCCTCCGCAGGACGTAAGCTGTAATATCAATAATAACATACATAAAAACTTTCCTGCATCTTTTAGATATACCATTAAGAATTGAATGATAGAAATAAATACCATAGAAACAAGGCAACACGATAAGAAATACAATGGTATATTATCAACCTTGAGTCCGAGTCCAAATAGTAATACTACTCCAAGCACAAGTGCTTGTATAAAACCAATTAGAAGATAAATAAAGCTACGAGCAATTTTGTTTTCTGTCTCACGTGATAATATTTTAAATTTATTGTCAGGATCATAATATATTCCAACAAATATCATCAAACCGCCAACCCATAATGATAAAGACAAGAAATATGGAGCAAACGCAGTTCCGTAGTTTGGTACACTTGTTATATTAGCCTGATTAATACTTACAGGCGTTGCCGCAAAATCCGCAATACCATCAAGTGATTTTAATTGCGAATTTGTATCCGTAACTGAGCTATCTACTCCAGATTTAGCGGTTACAATTCCATCTTGCAATTTATCTGCGCCTTCGCTTAATGAAGCTGACCCATTCGCAATCGTAGCTGCTGCTTCACTCAATTGAGCTGTTGCACTGTTTAGTGTTGAAACACCAGCATTAAGCGTTTGTGAACCTGATGAAAGTGCTGTTGAACCTGATTTTGCTGATTCCAATCCTTGTGAAAGCTGTTCCAATGCTGCTTTAAGCTGTGGCAGACCTGTTGTTCCTGCCGCTAGCTGTCCAGTACTAGTCGCAATTGTAACTGAAGCTGCTTTTAACTGTGCACTTGATGCTTGCAGGATTTTAATGTTTTGTGCATTAGCAGGCGTTGACAAGTCGCTGATAAATTTAGCAAAAACTGGATCTTGCATAATTGCAGGATTAACCTTTGTAACATAATAGGATAAAAAGGTTGTAGTACTGTTTACATTAGCAATTAATGAATCTACTCCTGCTGTATATTGAATTAAACCCTGATTAAATTTATCAGCACCCACTGCAAGCGCTTGTGCACCTGTTGTAAGATCTCCAATATTAGCAGTTGAACTTTTAAGTTGATTTGCACCATCTAATAGCTGCGTAATTCCACTGTCTAATGTTCCTATTCCATTACTCAGCGTATTTGTACCATCTTTAAGATCCGATACGCCCTTTTGATATTCTTTGAATTTGTCATTAAATGTCTGGGTTCCATCCGCTAAAGTTGCAGCCCCGTCACTTAGTTGTTTTGAGCCATCATCTAACTGAGCCATTCCGTCTTGAAGCTTTGTCATTTGATCAGGTACGGAATTTAACTTATCCGCAAGCTGCTGAACAATCTCCTTATTAACACTTTCACGTACAGATACTTCAATTTGTAAAATCGCTTTTCCTAATATCTGGCTAGCTAAATAATTCCGTTTTTCATTTGGCGAAAAAGTAATAGTCGCCGTTTGCTTATCTGTTGTTGCTGCTGATGCAACATCTGCTGAAAAGTCTGATGGAATTACTATCATAGCATAGTATTCTTTACCTTCTGTCCCTACCTTTGCATCATTTTCATCGGTAAATACAAATTTAAGTGTTCCATCTTCTTTTAACTTCTCGCACATTTCTTTTCCAATATTACGCTCTACGTCATTAATCGTAGCACCTTTGTCATTATTTACAACTGCGACAGGCAACGTTTCAAGCCTAGAATAAGGATCCCAAAATGCCCCCAAATAAAAATAGCTATATAGTAATGGAAGGATTATTACACCTATGATGACACAGATACATTTAAATTGTCTTTTTGTTAATTTACTCTTCATATTTCTTCACTCCTTTTTTAATCTAATCGGAAGTATATCACCCACTTACTATAAAGTAATTAGACACATTATTTTAAATGTCGAAAATGCAAACATGCAAAAAGATCTGTCGTATATTCAGACAGATTTCAGTTTTTGTCTATATAAAGATTTATAAATAAACTATAAACTTATTTTACAAAGTAGTTATTATAAAATATAGAAAGGAAATGTGAAATGCTTTTAGAATCCAAAATAAAACAGGCAGCATTATTGGTTGCTGTAGATATTAGCTTTAGAAGAATAAAAAAATCTCCTGAACGATGTGCAAGAAATTTAATGGAAATAGGCATCAACACATTTCCAGATAAACTTGCCAAAAATGAATATGATAGTTTCTTACAAAAACTTATTTTTTTATGTAAAAGCAGTGACGCCCAGGGCGCTCGTGAATTATTTATTAAAATATTTTTTTAAGAAGTAGCCGAATTATATATATCCTTTTATTTTATAAGTTGTTTTCCACAAAGCGGGAAGCGGCATATTTTTGCGTTCCATACGAAACATTTATTAGCTGCATTGTAATATATTCAGGCGTCTCTTTCATTCCATGCTGTGCCCAGGAAGTAATCACGCCAACAATTCCAAATGCATAAAATTCGGAGATGAATTTCTTTTCATCTTCTCCAAAATTTTCATTCACAGCAAGCCTTCCTACAATATTAAGAAATAGTTCACTTGCAATGTGGAATAAATAGTCTTTAAATCCATTTTCTGTTGATGACTTTAGTGTATCTTTATAAAAATAGTCTTCACTTTTCATCTTAGCGAGCATCTGCAAAACTTTTTTATCCCAATTCTCATAAGTAAGATCATTAATAATAATTGAAATCGCCTCATTATAATATATCCAATCCACAAGCTCATATTTATCTTGAAAATGATAATAAAAAGTCTGACGGTTTAGTCCACATATATCTGTAATATCTTGAATTGTTATTTTATCGAAACTCTTCTTTTTAGTAAGCTCCTTCAATCCTGAAGCAATCGCCTTTTTTGTAATTAAAGATTCTGACACAAATGGCACGACCTTTCTAATTATTCATATTCTAAAAAACAATTAAAACAAACTCCTACATTTCTGTGTTAGCAGCTTATGTAGGAGTTTTAATAATAGCACATCACATTCATTTATTCAAAATATTTTTTATAACTACATCACCAACTAATTTCCCTAAAATAGTAAGAAAATCGATATCTTTGTCTGACCATTTTCTTGGTCTGTTAAAAACATCAAACGATACGACTACTTGAGGACTATCCTTAAAATAAGTTACACACTGAATAAATTCAGCTATCCCTTGTTTCATATACGCTTCATAAATTTCTGCATAGTCTCTTTCAATTCTATGAATATTCGTCTCAACATAGACGTTATTTGCATTGAATAATTTTCTATAATTTTCATTTTCAAATAGGTGAAATTGTTCTATAGGCTCAACATATTCTCCTATATAGTATGTTCTATTTAAAATATCACCAACATAAACAGTAATTCCATCCACGTCAAAATATTCCTGAATAACAGCAATTGATGGTATAATAGCATCGATACCTTTTGCAAAAAGATTAAGAATAATGTTTGATATGGTAGCAGCTCTATTTTCATTGTTAAGAATATCATTAATCCCAATTGAATTACTATTATATGTATTGGTCTCAACTGTCCCATGTTTTAACTTATCATATATAATATATCTATTCTTCCCCTTCGCTTTTGCAATATATAAAGATTTATCTGCTTTATCAAATAACTCCTCATAGGTACTTCCATCTACCGGAAATTTAGCAATTCCCATTGATGTCGTAACTTTAAAATTGTCAAATGCATTACCACATTCCCACTGAATATGTTTATTAATTGTCTTTAATATACGTCTTAAATCGCTTTCTCCAGATACATCTTCAATTAGGACAAGAAATTCATCTCCACCAAACCTTCCAACAGTACCTCTAGACGCCAGTACACTTATAATAATTTCAGAAACCTTAGTAAGCACTTCATCACCAAACATATGTCCATAAGTATCATTGATTTTCTTGAAATCATCAACATCTACCATAATAAGATATAAGCATTTGTCGGAATTATTGATTTTTTCTATTGCATATTCACTTATTGCTCGTTTATTTAGTAAGCCGGTACCAACATCTCTAGCTGCTTCACTAAGATAATAAACTTCCTTATCTAGATCTTCACTTGGCTTCATTACACCAACTACCATTTCTTTTGAATCTTCTCTGAAAATTACAGTGCTTTTTAATTTTAAAAATATACCTTCTTTTGCTATTTGAAAAATTTCGGCAGAGATATTCGCTTCAAATTGATCAGTTCCTTTTCTCATATTATCATAAAAAACTTCAAATTGTTTTTTAACAGAACTTGGTAAATTATCTGATGAAATAACTTCTTCCCTTAAACTATCTAAATTACTATTGAAAACTAAGATACACTTTGCGTTATTATATTTGTAAATAATCAACTGATTCGTGCCAAAATCGTATTCAAAGTATAATGTTGTAATTAAACTGATTAGTTTCCTATATTTATTTGTCAAACGTAAATATTTAATATAATTTTCTTGAATGCTTATTGTATCACTAAAATTAATATCAAATGATTTGTATCCGTCAATAATACGACCATTATATGCCAATGTCATACACAAGCATCTGTATCTTCCGCTGTAACATTTAACACGCGCTATAATAGATTGAGTACCCTTTTCGAGCTTTTCAACTGCATCTAAAAAAGATTGCAAATCATCTTTATGAACTAATTCTGTAAATGCAAAACATGAATTTTTACCTAAATATTGATAGAAATATTCATCTGCATTTCCAACCACGAATTTGTCTATAATAGAAGCTTTTCCAAAAAATATTTCCTTTTCTTCTTTTGCACTTTTATATTTAGTAATATTCATTTTGCAAATTCCCCCAGATCAAATTATATTTGCAGTAAACGTTGTAAAACTCAGAAGCAGTAATTGATTAAGCTTTTTTAAATTATAGTACTTTAGTACTGTTAAATCAAGCTATTTGGTAATATATCACTACAAAATGGGTAAATATTGGCATTTTATGTAAATAATACAAAAAAATCGTTAAGTGATAGTATTTTTATACCTACTATTACTTAACGATTTCTAATATTATTAATATTTAATTAATTTTGTAGTAATATTATTATTTCTCAACTGACTTTTCAAGAAGGAATTTAATAATTGAATCTGATAGTACGGAATATCCAACTTCTAAGTTTATAGAAGCACCATAAGTCTCAATGATTTGTTGGAATGAGTCATAGCCATAATATGTTGCTAGCTGAGCGCCCATCTCTGCAATTTGATCATCAGTTACTGTGATATTTTCTTTTTGTGCTATCATTGTCAAAATCATCTTTTCTTTCAAATAATTTTGAGAATAATCTTTTGCATAATCTAGGAAGTCCTGTTCTGTAGCATAATTATATACAGATTTAAGGTATGTTGCATAATCTGTAATTCCATATGAAGAACCTTTACTTGCAAATTCAGATTTAACGTTGTTTTCAATCGTGTCCATTAGCGTTTGAACTTCTGCATCTGGGTATCCACTTACAGTACAGTTTGCAGCAATGGTGGTCCAAATAGAACTATATTTTGTATTATCAAATGTAGTTTTGGCTTGTTCAACAAGACTCTGCTTTGCAAACACTGTAAAATCTGCTGTTGTTGTAGCTGTACTTTTATAATTAGCTGCCACTGACTGTACAAATGCATCCGTATATTGTGCAGGTGTGCTTTCATTAATTGCAGTCACTGTTACTCTAAATATTACACTTTTGCCAGCTAAATCTGTACTTGAATAATCAGCTGGAAAAGTAATTGGAAGATCGTATTGTTTACCAACTTCAAGACCGATTAAACCTTGATCTAATTCCGTAATGAATTTGGCAGAACCTATTGTATAAGTAGCATCTGTTGCTGTACCGCCTGAAAAGGCTGTGCCATCAAGTAGCCCGCTATAATCTAAAACCACTGCATCACCAGACTTTGTTGTTCCAGTTGTTACCGTTGTTGTAGTTGCATTTTCAGTTAAAATTCCATTAATATATTCTTGAACTGCTTGATCCGTCACTTCAAGAGTACTACGATCCACTTTAACTTCAATCCCTGTATACTGTCCCAATGTAACATACTGAGCATAATTTTGCTGATCCGCTGCAAGTTGCTCTTGATATGTCAAAACAGCAGCTGTAGTTGGATTTTCTGTTGTAGTCTTTCCACATGCTGTAACCGACAATACCATTGTAATAACCAAAAAAACACTTAATAATTTCTTCTTCATATTTATTTCCTTTCATATTTACAAAATTAACAAAATTGCACTTTGTGCACGACTTCATATTGTTATAACATATTTTATACAAAAAGAAAAGTATTATCAGACAATTCACACATAATTCATTTTTTCTATTTTCCCTTACTTTTTTTATGTTGACGTGTTAAAATAAAGAATAAAAATTAAAAGGAAATTACTATGCATAATAATTTACAAACAAAAACATTAAAGAAATCAGTTATATTTTCACTCCTCTTAATCACTTCAATTTTACTTGCTTCTTGTAAAAATAATGTTGAACCAACTACTACCTCTGGTTTTAAGTTTAATACTTATATATCTATTACTGCATATAACAAAGTGGATAGTGTTGTACTTGATAAGTGCCTTGAATTGTGCGACACATATGAAAATTTATATTCACGCACAATTCAAACTAGTACTTTATCAAAAGTAAATAACCACGAAATCACCGAAATACCAGGGGAGCTTGCAACCCTCATTCAATATGGAATTCAATATGGCGACTTATCAAATGGAGCATTTGATATTACAATAGGTAGTGTTTCTTCATTATGGGACTTCACCTCCGATAAGCCACAAGTTCCAAATTCATCTGATATTAATTCAGCGCTTTCCTATGTTAATTACAAAAATATTTCTCTTCAAAAGAAGCCAGGAAGTGACGATACTTATCTTATATCAATTCCAAACGGAACAATTATTGACCTTGGTGCAGTTGCTAAGGGCTATATTGCAGATAAACTCAAAGAATATCTATTGGACAATGGTGTTACAAGTGCAATAATCAATCTTGGTGGTAATATCCTTTGCATTGGAAATAAACCGAACGATACTGCATTTAATATTGGTGTCAAAAAGCCTTTTTCTGAATCCGGCGAAAGCCTTGCGACATTGAAAATCAGTAATAAATCGGTAGTATCCTCCGGTACCTATGAGCGATATTTTACAAAAGATGGTCAGTTATATCATCATATATTAGATCCAAAAACTGGTTACCCTTATAATAATCAGTTAACCTCCGTAACAATCATTTCTGATTCCTCTGTTCAGGGCGATTGCTTAAGCACTACTTGCTTTACGCTCGGACTAGACGAAGGACTTAAACTCATTGAAAGTCTGGATGGCATTGAAGCTATTTTTGTTACTAGTGATGATCAGATTCACTATTCAAGTGGCGCCTCCAAGTATATTGTTACTAATTAACCTCTATGAATTAATCTTCATTAATTCAGCTTAATTTGCTACCCTTTATTAACGAATGATAGGAAGGAAGAATTAACCAACTATGAAAATTTTAGAATCCATACCATCAAATGATGGTTTTCATATGCCAGCTGAATATGAACAACACGAAGGCTGCATAATAATATGGCCTGAACGTTCAGATTCATGGCAATATGGCGCATATGCTGCCAGAAAAGCATTTGTGCAAGTTGCAGTTGCGATTGCCGAATCCGAAAAGGTTACAGTCTGTGCAAGTGCAAGTCAATATAATAATGCCAGAGAAAATCTGCCTGCAAATGTTCGAGTTGTAGAAATGTCAAGTAACGATGCATGGGCACGTGATTATGCACCTACATTTGTAAAAAATAATAAAGGTGAGATTCGCGGAATCGACTGGTACTTTAATGCTTGGGGCGGACTTATCGATGGGCTTTACTTTCCTTGGGACAAAGATAATGCCATGGCAAAAAAGCTTTGTGATCTATACTGTTATGATATTTATAATGCGCAAGATTTTGTCCTTGAAGGTGGTTCAATCCACGTTGATGGCGATGGAACAGCTCTTGTTACCGAATCATGTCTTCTAAGTTCTGGTCGTAATCCCGCTCTTTCAAAACAAGATATAACCGAGAAATTAAAACTATATCTTGGAGTATCTAAAGTTATCTGGTTGAAATCTGGTATTTACAATGATGAAACCAATGAACACATAGATAACATATGTGCATTTACAAAACCAGGACATGTTGTACTCGCTTGGACCGACGATGAAGAAGATTTCCAATATCCAATGTCAAAAAGCTGCTTAACTATTCTTGAAAATGAAGTTGATGCCAAAGGTCGCAAAATCACCGTTCATAAATTACCCTTACCTAAACCTGTTTATATTACAGATGCGGAATGTGGCGGACTTGACAATATGGATTTTCAACCTACAAGAGTAGGTAATGAACGCCTAGCTGCATCTTATGTTAATTTCTATATTTCTAATGGCGCGATTATTATGCCTGGATTTGGCGATGACAATGATGAAATTGCTAAAAGGACTTTAGAAAAACTTTTCCCAACGCGAAAAGTCATACAGATATATGCTCGGGATATATTAATTGGCGGTGGTAACATTCACTGCATTACGCAACAAATACCGCGATAAACATTTTATGGAAAGGAATTCCTTATGAGAAACGTAAAAATAGCTGCAGTACAGATGTGCTGTTCAAACACCAGAGAAGAAAATATCGCAAAAGCTGATAAGTTAGTGCGAGAAGCTGCAAAAAATGGAGCGCAGATTATTATATTGCCAGAATTATTTGAAACGAAGTATTTCTGTCAGGAAAGAAACTACGATTACTACAAATTAGCCACTAAAACTCAAGATAACCCTGCCGTAAAGCATTTTAGCCAAGTTGCAGCTGAATTAAATATTGTTTTACCAATTAGTTTTTTTGAAAAATCAGGAAACACAACATTTAATACTGTTGCTATTATTGATGCTGACGGGTCTGTTCTTGGTACTTATAGAAAAACTCACATACCTGATGACCACTTCTATCAAGAAAAGTTCTACTTTTCCCCAGGAGATACTGGATTTAAGGTTTGGGAAACTGCATTCGGAACTATTGGTGTTGGTATTTGTTGGGATCAATGGTTTCCTGAAGCCGCAAGATGTATGGCACTTATGGGAGCAGAGCTTCTAATCTACCCTACTGCTATTGGTTCAGAACCAATCCTCGAATGTGACAGCATGCCTCATTGGAGACGTGTTATGCAAGGACATTCCGCTGCAAATATTATTCCTGTAATCGCTGCAAACCGCATAGGCATAGAAACAGTTATTCCTTCAGACGCCAATGGTAGCCAGTCTTCTTCTCTTACTTTCTACGGTTCATCATTTATTACAAACGAAACTGGTGAAATTATAGCAGAAGCAGACCGCACTAGTGAAAAAATTGTTACAGCAGAAATAGATTTAGACGAAATCAGTGAAATGCGTTCCAGTTGGGGATTATTCCGTGACAGACGTCCTATGTATTATAGTCAGATTATGAGTCTATAAGGTTATTAAGTAAATATATACAAAAAAGAAAGGCGATCCATCTAACGGATCCCTTTCTTTTTTCGTATATATTTACTTGCTTCTTTTTATATAATTACTTACTTTTATTAAATCTACCCATTAATCGCTTAATGCCTTTTTTCTTAGGTTCAACAACAAGTTTTCCGCCACGTACAGACTTAATTCCAACTATGTACATTCCGCTTACTTCTGCTTTCACTTCTGCCTTCACTGGAATTTGATCAAATATCTTAGCATCCGCAATAAGTGTCATAATCTTAGGTCCAACCTTAGCTTTTACAATTGGAAGCTTAGAATTACGAAGATATCTTGGAGTCTGTTCTACTACTATTTTAGGAAGATTTGCTTCCTTCAATTTCATTCTTTTCTTATCAATTATTAACATTGAAATAACTTGCTTCGATTCGTCGATCTGTACCTGCTGTGCTTCTTGTTTCTTACGAAGCTTATTTCCCACAAACATCAAAACGCCTAAAACAACGACAAGTACTGCAAGAATAATCAAAATTACTGTTAACCATGCTGGCATATAAAATATCCTCCTAATTCAATAACGATTACTTTTTTGTGCAAAACACGCACACTGATGTTATTATATCATAGGAAAATACATTTGCAAAGAATTTTAAAATAACTTTGCAATATCTCCAATAATATTCTCTCGATTATATTCATTTCTATAATAAGAACTTAAACGGTCTCATTCCCTATACAAGGGACTTGTTTTTTTCATAGATTTCAGCAATGATTTTATGAGTATATACTCCAATGAGCTTACGTTGATCTTTTTCTAATTCATTCATTATAATTGGTTTTCCAAATTCAATTATTGTATGAGCCCTTTTGATACGCGGAAGCTGCTTTTCAAATATTGACTCTGTATTGTTTTGTATCATAGGAATTATCTTACAGCCGCTCTTTTCAGCAAATTTGAAGCTGCCTTCCTTAAATGATTTAACATCGTCGTCCCTATTTCTTGTTCCTTCTGGGAATATAGAAATCGAAATTTTATCGCTTTTAATTAATTCTATTCCCTTAAGAATAGTCTTTAAGCCTTCTTTGATATTAACTCTGTCGAGAAAAAGACAATTTAAATATCTCATCCAAATTCTAATAATTGGGATTTTATTCATTTCTTTTTTTGATACAAATCCTGTGAGGTTTATCATTAATGAATAGGCAATAACAACATCAAAAATACTTCTATGATTTCCAATAAATAATACTGGCTCATCCTTTGGTATATTTTCCCTCCCAATAATTGTTGTCTTTGTACCGCATAAAAATAAAATTATCTTAAATATTATTTGAACGATTCTCAGGGAACTGATTGACATTGCCTTATGATTAAACTTTCCTATTATCCATTCAATAATAAACATTGGAATACTAATTATAAAAAATATTAATAAGAATAATAATACTAAAACTAAACGAATCATTTGTAATCTTCCTTTCAATACATAATGTCATTATTATATCATAATAATAATGCAATTAAAACTTATTTTCCACCTATTTGGGTACATACTTTTACTATATAATGATAACAAAATTTTACCTAGATTTTAGGTAGTAAAGTATTTTCTTAAGTGCTATAATAAAAATTAATATTTATAATTTTTAATATAAACCAAAATACCTTTAAAAAAGGAGATTACTATGAGTAGAAATTTGACTTTGTTAACTGATTTTTATGAGCTAACTATGATGCAAGGCTATTTTAAAACCAAAAAGAATGAAACCGTTGTCTTTGATGCATTTTACAGAAAGAATCCTAATGATGCAGCTTATTCACTGTCTTGCGGACTTCAACAAGTAATTGAATATATTAATGATTTACATTTTAGTAAAGAAGATATAGATTATTTAAGGTCAACAGGACTTTTTGACGATGATTTTTTAGAATATTTAAACGTTTTTAAATTCACTGGTGATATTTATGCGATTCCTGAAGGAACTGTAGTTTTCCCAAAAGAACCTCTTGTGAAAGTGATTGCTCCTATTATGGAAGCGCAGCTTGTAGAAACTGCAATTCTTAATATTATAAATCACCAAAGTCTTATTGCCACAAAAGCAGCCCGCGTTGTATATGCTGCAAACGGAGATGGCATTATGGAATTCGGTCTTAGACGTGCGCAAGGGCCTGACGCTGGTATCTATGGTGCCAGAGCTGCTGTGATTGGTGGATGTATTGCAACTAGTAATGTACTAGCTGGTCAACTATTTGATGTACCTATTAAGGGTACACATGCGCATAGTTGGATCATGAGTTTTCCCGATGAATACACATCATTCAAAAAATATGCAGAATTCTATCCACAAGCTTGTATTTTACTTGTAGATACTTATGATACTTTAAAATCAGGTGTTCCAAATGCAATCAAAGTATTTAATGAGATGTTTGAAGCCGGCATTCCACTTAATTTTTATGGCATAAGGCTTGATAGCGGCGATTTAGCCTACATATCTAAGAAGGCCAGAAAAATGCTAGATGATGCTGGATTTCCTGATGCGATCATTTCTGCTTCAAGTGACTTAGACGAATACTTAATCGACAGTTTGAAAATGCAAGGTGCTCAGATTACCTCTTGGGGCGTCGGTACGAACCTGATAACATCAAAGGATTGCCCTGCTTTCGGCGGTGTATATAAACTTGCGGCCGTTATGGATGAAGAAACCAAAACATTTATACCAAAGATAAAACTTTCTGAAAATACTGAAAAAATCACCAACCCTGGAAACAAAACAGTTTATCGTGTATATGATAAAGATGGAATGATAAAGGCCGATTTAATTGCATTTGCAGATGAAACATACTCAGAAAAAGACTCACTGCTTCTATTTGACCCTATTGAGACTTGGAAGAAAACCTTTCTTCGTCCAGGTGAATACTCACTTCGTCAAATTATGGTGCAAGTATTTAAGCAAGGAGAATGTATCTATGAATCCCCAAAAGTTATGGACATTCAGAAGTATTGCAAGCTTGAATTGGCTACATTATGGGACGAATCAAAGCGTCTAGTAAATCCCCATGGAATTCATGTGGATTTGTCCAAAGAGCTCTTTGAAGTTAAAAACAAATTACTAGATAACTATTCTAAACTTGACATATAGCAAAACCCGCAGAATATATTTTACTTAAACTGTAAAAATATATTCTGCGGGTTTTATTAATTTTTCTCTTATTTTGAAGTGTCAACGACCTTATTTTTTATCAAATTTATCACTGCGAATGTACACATAAGTACAATACTAATTATCAGGAAACCAATCGCACCAGTGATACCGATGTTATCCGCTAATATTCCTACTATTTGTGGCATAATAATTCCACCTAGCGCTGCAATTGCAAGGAATATCGCCATACCCATATTGGAACCTTTGATGAATTCTCCTGCATTTGCAATACATGTGGGATATATTCCTGCAAAAAAGAATCCTAATCCCGCAACAGCTATCGTAATGATAACTAAATTCTGCGTAGAAATTAATAACAAGAAAAATATTGTTGAACACATGCAATTTATTAATATCAATTTCTGTTTTGAAATCATCCTCGAAATATAGGAATTAGATAATCTTCCTATCATTATTAAGAACCATGTAATTGATACTAAATTAGTAGCATACGAATCACTCATTATTCCAGATGATTTAAAATATGTAACAAACCAACCATTCACACAGTTTTCAACGCCTAAATAGAAAAATAAAATTAAACTTACAACGTAAAAATCGAAATTTTTTAAAAAACTCTTCTCTTTATCACTTTTATGTAGAACAACAATTTTCTCTTCTGTTTGATTTGGAAATTTACGATATCCAAATGTTGAAATCACTAACAATATAACTACTGTATATATGACATATTTCCAATTCAAACCAAACGTAATATATAACACAGTTAAAAATGGTGCTAAAAATGCGCCCACTGCAAACATCGTGTGTAAAAGATTGATTTCGGAAGTACTTGCATCATTTTCAGTTGCAACCATATTATTAACAATACTTACCGATCCTCGTCCAACCCCAATAAATAGAAATGATAGGTACATAATTGGAACTGATGGAACCAATGATATAACCATTAAAAATATTGGTATGAATGATGATAACAATATGATTGAAATTTTTTTCCCTATCCTTGCCAAAAGTAGCGGGGCAACAAAACTTGCCAATAAATTCCCGATAGCAAATGCCGATAATAGTCCTCCAGCCACGGTATACCCAATTCTTGCCTCGGCTATTAAATATGGCAAAATCGCACCAATTACTAATACCATCATACCATTGGCAAAAAATGCATAGTAACATGGTAATATGTTTTTTTTCTTTTGTGTCATTTCTATATTTCTCCTTGAGCGATGTTTCTAAGCTCGTACATTTTAAATGAGGTTTTCTGCCTTCTCCTGTTGTCTTATGCATATTTGTATTTTATTTTCTGAAATCTGTTCATCGTTAACTTCTATGGAATACTCTATTAAAATATTAATTGCTTCCTTCTTTTTGTCAATGTCGACGTTTCTTGCTAATATGCTTAGCTGTAAACTGCCAAATGGTGTCTTGTATAAAGAGGTTGTCTTTTCACTTGCGCAAAACTGCATATGCGCTGAGACAGGTCCCCTTTTAGTGATTTCGACACTATCCTCGCTTATTTTTATCAAATTCCTAGTAAGGCTATTTTCACCATCTAATATTTCATCATATTTTACGTATATCTTATTATTAATTTCACTAAGTCGACCAATATTGATCTGTTCAATAAGATTTTCATCTGCAGCATCAAATTGTAGGCCTTTTATGGTTATTAAAACATTTTCTGTCATTATGTATATTCCTTTAATTGGTTTTCGCTTTTGACATCAGTACTTTTCTATATTAATCTGCTCAATCGTTTTAATATCAAAAGGCAAAATTGAGTTAGCAAAATCCTTGAATTTCTCCGCTGCATCACTTACATAAAAGCGATACATAAGTGTTGGACTATCAACCTCACATACATTTGCAAGACCTTCTGTCTCTAAAAGTCGCTTCAATTCAATTGATGTTTCATATGCAGGGTTAACAAGGTTCACTCCTTCACCCATCACTTTTTGAATTGTAGATTTTATTAATGGATAATGCGTACAACCCATAATAAGTGTATCAATATTCTCATTTTTAAGAGCTGTTAAATATCTGCCTGCCACTTGTTCTGTAATTGTATCATCGAGCATTCCTTCCTCCACTAATGGCACAAATAACGGACATGCTTTCGCAATTACCTCTGCATTCGGATTCTGGGCTTTAATAAATGATGCATACATTCCACTATTTATAGTACCCTCAGTTCCTATTATTCCGATTCTTCCATTCTTTGTAGTGTCAACTGCAACTTTAGCACCTGATTTAACAACTCCTATGATAGGCATCGAAAATTCTTTCTGAACTGTATCTATAGCAAATGCACTTGCTGTATTACAAGCGATTACAATTGCCTTAACTCCTTCACCTTGTAAAAATCTGATTATTTGTCTTGAATATTTTATGATTGTATCTTTTGATTTGCTTCCATAGGGAACCCTAGCAGTATCTCCAAAATATACAATTCTCTCATTGGGTATCTGCCTCATTATTTCTCTAACTACAGTTAATCCGCCAACACCTGAGTCAAATACCCCAATTGGTGCATTTTTTTCCATAACATCCTCCTGCTTTTACTTAAAAATCCCGTTTAAAAAAGTCAAATATTTAAATTTGAACTCAGCACTACTTGTAGCAGTAGTTATCGTTTTATATTCATCATCTGTAAGAATATTTTTCAATTTATCTTTTGAAGCATCAGGCAAACTGCCATGCGTTGCATCAACAAAGCAAAGCGGAGGATACAGCACACACCACCAGTTTTTTCCTTCACTTTGTCCAATATCAATTCTAAAGGCCTCATAATCTCCTGGTGGCAATGTAATATCCCCATAAGTCTTCATCGGAAAATAGCTCTCTTCAAAATATACTTTCACCGAATAATCACTGCCATTTGATGCAAGTGTCTGTACTGCTACGTCTCGGATAACATCCATATTATCATTGAGAATCTGCCTTGTTTCATCGATGCTTTCCGACTGACTAAGTTTAGGCTCTAGATATGTAATAACACTGTCTTTTACCATAAGCTTCAGTTTCTGATCACTGTCACTATCACTGTTAGCCCTTACATGAAATCGAATAAGCTCCTGTGAAATTCCTTGTTGTAGCTCTAGCATATCCTTTTTTCTATAAGTGCAAATAGCAATAATAATTACTAACATAAGTACTATAAATCCTGCCAATTTTTTCATATAATAACCTCCAACTATGTATTATGGAGATTATTTCCAAATTTCACTGTTCTATACAAAATTACTTATTGTTCATTAATCTTACAATACCTTTTTCTTGATTGAAAATATGTTGTTTTACAACTATTTTTGCAGTCTCAACATTTCTCTCAGTAAGTTGCTTAATAATATCATTATGTTCGCTGATAAGGATTGAATGCGCACGTTCATCTTTTACATACTCAAGTCTATAGCGATACATTTGTTCTCTTAGATTAAAAATAATCTGAATCAAACGGAGATTACCTGTCATATTATAGATAACATCGTGAAAATGTACATCTGCATCAACAATTTTGACAACATCTTTTGAAATGATAGAGGCTTCAAATAGCTTATTCGATTTTTTAAGCTCATCAATTGCTTCTTGTGTCATATTCTTACATGCGAGTGTAACTGCAAATTCTTCCAGTATTGAACGAACCTCAAGAACATCTCTCATATCTTTTTCTGTGATATGCGCAACTTCAGCACCTTTTCTAGGTATCATAATCACAAGTCCCTCAAGTTCAAGTTTTCTGATAGCTTCTCTTATAGGTGTTCTGCTAACACCGAGTTTTTGAGCAAGTTGAATCTCCATAAGTCTTTCACCTGGTTCTAACTCTCCTCGTAATATCGCCTGCCTAAGCGTATTAAATACCACATCTCTTAATGGTAGGTAATCATTAATTGCCATTTTTAATTCACCGTTCATATTTTCCTCATTTCTGCGCATCTTTCATTGGCTCGCTCTGCGAGGCAATGCGCATTTCTAGTTTGTGCTGCAGGTTTCTACTAAATTATCTGTAACTGTTCAGTACCTGAACAATTACACGCTTCGCGATGCACACAAATTGCCACAAAGATGCAATTTGGTGCTGTAAAACTCGGATTTTTGCTAAAACAAGCAAAAAAGTCTCGCGGAATACTGCCTTCTGAATAGTTACATTTATCTTAACTATAAATTATAAGTTTCAGTAATATATATTTGTCTTGCATCGTCTGCTTTTTTTAAAGCATCAATGCATTTCATTGCTACTTCATAATCATCAAACATACCGAAAACTGTTGGTCCGCTTCCGCTCATAATTGCGTTAATAGCGCCATTTGATTTAATATCATTTTTAATTTTTGCAATAACTGGGTATAACGGAATAGTAACCTTCTCTAGAACATTTTCTAGCTTTTGTGCTATTGCATATATATCCTCAGCCTCGATTGCATTAATAATTCCATTAATATCTGGATGCTCCGCAATGCCCTTCATATCTAAATTTTCATAAACCAACTTGGTCGAAACATTAATAGGCGGTTTTGCTACAACAATATAACACTTTGGCATAGGTTTTAGCTTGGTGAGTTTCTCGCCAATACCCTCTGCAAGTGCTGTTCCACGTAAAATGCAATATGGTACATCCGCGCCAATATGGACCCCTCTCACCATTAATTCTTCCATTGTAAGTTTCAAGTGAAAAAGTCGATTCATACCATACAAAACCGATGCTGCATCACTGCTTCCACCCGCCATACCAGCGGCAACTGGAATGAATTTATTTAAGTCAATAGAAACGCCTTCTTTAATATTAAACTCATCTATTAACATTTTAGCGGCTTTATGCACAAGGTTGTTCTCATTTACTGGTAGAAATGAAAGATTTGTTACTATTTTGATTTCTGGCTCTTTTATCTTTTTCATAATAATTCTATCATACAATCCTATCGTCTGCATAACCATGCGAACTTCGTGATATCCATCTTCACGTTTGCACAATACATCTAGACCTAGATTAATTTTTGCACGAGCTTTTAATTTAATACTATTCATTTGCACCTTCCTTTGCATAATTAATAAGCACATATACTTATGTTTTAATTCCTTCTCTTTATGTACTTTGTATACATGGTTATTATATATAAAACTGATTATTAATGCAAGCCCTATACTGTTTCTTTATATTTACGAAATTTGTTTGGGGCCATTCCCTTACTATGTCTAAATGCGTCTCCGAAGTAATTACTATCGTTAAACCCACACAAAAATGCGATATCGGTAATTGTTTTATCGGTTTCTAGTAAATATTTGCAAGCTTGCTTAATTCTAACATTCACTAAATATTCCTTAAATCCGAAACCTGTTATCGTTTTGAACTTCTTAGATAAATAGGAGCGACTAATATTAAACTTAGTTGCAACCTCATCTAGATATATACTCTTATCATAATTATCAAATATATATGTAGCAACCTCTTGAATAAGGCTATTATCAACATCAATTTCTTTTATAACGTTTTCCTCATATTTTTGACAACGTATTATAAATAAAAGTAATTCCTGAAATATTAACTTGGTAAAACTTTCTGATAACGCATCCGGCATTTCACTTTCAAATATCAGTTTTGACATAATTCCTTCAACATAATCACGTCTCTTATCGGGAATTGATATGACAATCCCACTCAAACTGTCTTTCAATTCATCTTTCCCTAATGTCTCATAGATCCACTTTAAATCTTCATCATTAAAACTAATTGCTACTCGTTGATGGTTGCCGTTGGCTGGATAATTAGTTTTATGAATCTCTCCTGACGGTATTATAACCAAATCTCCTGGTTTAAATTTATATATATTATGGTTAAAAAACATATTACATTCGCCAGATATAAGATAAAAAAGCTCATGATATGGATGATAGTGCGTTGTCTTCATACTAAATAATGCACTTCTCTTCATTTTTGTTATTGTAAACTTATTTAGTCGTTTTGATTGCATGATAAGTTCTCCGTCAGTAATGTTTTTTCTGTAGCTTGTTCTATATACAGCCATAAATAAGTGGTTTATACTGTTTTTATACATTATAATCAAATTCATATATAAAAGTATTAATTATCTTGATGACAGCTTACTATATTGTAACACTATATAAGATATATCATCAATCAATTCGTGCTTTATTTTATATAAAATAATATTTATAAAATTTGGGGTGAGTTTATGTCAGAAAAAACTAATAAAAAAATAAGTACTGAGAAAAGGAATATGATTTTAGAAGGAAATGTAATTAGAACAATTCTAACATTAGCGGTTCCAATTGTTATAAATAGTTTTATTCAAACTATGTATAATCTAACGGATACTTATTGGTTAGGTAAAATCGGTACAAATCCAATGGCCGCAATAACTTTAGTTTCTCCAGTACAAAATATAATAATTAACTTTGGCGCGGGAATCACTGCCGCAGGTGCCATTCTGATTTCTCAATATATTGGTGCCAAGCAGCCAAAACAGGCAAAATTGATGGCTACGCATATTTTTATTTTTTCTATGTTATTTGCTATAATTTGCGCAATTGTGTGTTTCTTCGCTACGCCTAGTATCGTTAGTTGGCTTGGTGCAGATGGAGAAATCTATAAACTAGGTGTTACATATCTACAAATTGTAGTACTTGATATGCCATTCTTATTTATGATTAACTTATATACTGCAATTAATCAAGCACATGGGGACACTGTCCGACCTATGCTTTTAAATTCATTGGGAGTAGCTATAAACCTTGTTTTAGCTCCGCTCTTCCTTTTGACATTTAAATGGGGTGTAGCGGGCACTGCATTTGCTACTCTTATTGCAAAAGTTCCTTGTGCCATTATAGCCTACTATTCTATTACAAATAAGAAAAAAGATATTCATATTACTTTTAAAGATTTTGTATTTGAAAAATCAAAATTAATGTCTATTATTAAAGTAGGTCTTCCAACTGCACTGGGTGGTAGCACGATGCAATTCGGCTTTTTACTTATGACAAAAAATGTATTAAAATATGGTGCACTGGCAACTGCTGCTTATGGTATTGGTAATAAAATCAATGGTATTATTTCATTACCTTCTAACGGTATCGGTTCCGCCACTTCAACAATTGTTGGTCAAAACATGGGCGCCGGGCAGATTGAACGTGCTGATAAATCTTATCACATCGCTATGAGGATGGCCGTAATATTTCTCTTTATTGGTGGTTTGATACTTTCTAGACGTTCTATTGCGCAGCCAATTGTTGCTATTTTTTCTAAGGATCCTGAAGTTATTTCGATGGCTACTGATTTTTTATGCCTAATGGCTTTCTGTTGTTGGACAAACGGTATCTATAATGCAACCATAGGCTTATTTCAGGGTTCTGGGCACACAATGGTTACTATGCTTGTTGACGCCTCCAGGATATGGATATTTAGATTCCTTGTTCTCTACATATGTGAATCAATTCTTCACCTTGGTGTTGCAAGTATTTGGTACGCTGTAGTTGTTAGTAATGCTACATCTTCCCTCATACTATTAATTCTTTACAAAACGAATATATGGAAGAAACAAACAGTCAAGATTGATAGAGATGACGACGTACCCGATTACATAAATGACTAATTTGATTTTAGATTAACCTATCTAACAAAATTAGTCATAATCCTATCTTCTTTTTCTGGGAGTTTCACTCCTGCTTTCTTTCCAGCTTCAATTGACTTTAAAAGCCAAGCCATATTACGACCTAAAACGCGCATCGTCTGCATGCCCTCAAGATCTTGTTTCACTTCATCTGGAGTGTTTCCATGAACCATATTCCAATATTGGGATGAAACCACTGGCATATTTGCTATTGTAAAATATTTGTTGATCTGATCTAGGGTTGCTGAAGCTCCGCCTCTTCTACAGCTTGCAACGGCTGCACCCGGTTTTAATGCAAATAGAGAACTAGCGGCATAAAACATTCTATCTAGGAAAGAAGTAATCCCCCCTGATGCTGCTGCATAATGCACAGGTGTTCCAAAAATAAACCCATCACAATCCTTTACTTTTAATATTGCTTCATTTACAGTATCATTTGTAAATACACATTGATGCGTACCAGTTCTCCCACAATATCCACATCCCGTACATCCTCTCACAGGTTCGTTTCCAATGTAAAATATTTCAGTTTCAATTCCTTGTTTTTCTAGTTCTGCCGACACTTCTACAAGTGCAGTGTATGTACATCCGTTTTTTTTAGGACTTCCATTAATTAATAAAACTTTCATTTTTTTCTCCATTCCAAATATAGGATATAACTATTTCTTTATGATACTCTTCTTAAAATTAAAATATGTTGAAACTGCAGTAAGTATAATTCCTAATAAACAAATATAAAATCCACTTCCAAAGTATATTGAGGTACTAAAGGTTTCATCAACGGAACTTTTTCCCCATATCAGTATGATAATTACCTGAAGCAAAAATACGACAATTGATACCATATCCGCAATTAAAACATATTTTTTAAATTTAAAATATATTAATACAAGCATTGTAATCATTGAGAGAATAAATATGATCCCTAAAAATCCCCCAAGGCTGTATCCATTAAACAAATTACCATTATCGAGTCTTCCTATCCCTTCAACCTTTAAACCCCAAAAGTTAAAAAAGCTTCCAATAAAAGAGACAATAATTCCAATTATTGCAAATTTAATAGTTATGTCAATCTTCTTTACAATCTCGAAATTTAACTTGAATTTCCTTTGTATCTTTTCTTTCCCCTCAGAGTCATCCATTTTAATATCATCCATTTTGATTTCATATGGCTCATCATCTAAATTTAAATCTAACTGTTTCATATAAGCTCCTCTCATTACAAACAATTGTATGAATCTAAACGTATTTTAACAGTATTGTATTATAAATACAAGCCATTATAACTGTAACATATAAAAGTTTCGTATGACCGTTTCTAATAACTGTAGCTTATGAGCGTTAGAAATGTTTTTATAAAATATTAACTTTATCATTTTTTATTCCGATAATATATATGACTAAGAACCAAGGATGGTTAAATTTGAATGCCGCTTAAGCGGAAGATTGGAGAAAGTATGAGTGTAAACGGAATTAACACTTCAACACCAGCGTATCAAAAATACGATACTTCGAACAAAACCAAGGAAAATACTGCTAGCAAGGCCGGCAGTGACAGCAGTGCATCAAAAGATAATACTTCAGCTGCTGTATATGAAGCTTCATCTGATTCATCTACTTACAACGTTAAAAATTCAGCATTTATTGAGCACTTGAAGGCGGATTCAGAAAACAGAATTGCACAGATGCAATCCCTTGTCCAAAAAATGTTCGAAAAGCAAGGTATAGTGATTGGATCAACCGATGATATGTGGAAAGCATTGGCTAGTGGTAATTTTACGGCAGATGCAGATACCATTGCACAAGCAAAAAAAGATATTTCAGAGGATGGATATTGGGGAGTCTCTCAGACGTCTGATCGAATATTCTCATTTGCATCAGCACTTGCTGGTGGAGATGAAGCACAAATGAAAAAAATGAAAGCTGCTGTAGAAGACGGTTTCAAAGAAGCAACAAAAGCCTGGGGAAAAGACCTCCCTGGAATTTCAACTGATACCTATGATGCTACTATGAAAAAATTTGACGACTGGTTCACCTCCAACGCAGCCACTGCTAATTCCACTACTACTGAGGTCTAATCTTTTAGCTTAACCTTTTTAGCTTAATATTTTTTCTGAACCCTTTGCCGAATCATTTTAATGGATCTTTTGCTGGATCTTTTGCTGGATCTTTTGCTGGATTTTTTCTGGATCTTTTGCTGGATCTTTGCTGGGTCTTTAACTGGATCTTTAATTACAATCATTTTATCCCAATGATGACCCTTAAATTATATTTTACCCTAACAAAAAACGAGCGACTACATTAATACACTGTGGCCCCTCGTTTTTTTCGTCTAAAACAGTGCTGATTTTCAAAAATTATCACGTAAACTCCCGTCAACCTAAAATCATTCATTTGCCTTTGATGTATATCTTGACGAGTATGATAAGTTACTTATGATTTCGTTTATATACGTTAAGAGAAAAAGTTCTACTGTCTGACGAACGAAGTGAGGAGTTTAGAACTTTTTCTCTTTGCCTTTAGTATATAAACGAAATCATTAGTAACTTACATACAAGGAAACTAGTAGTCAAAGGCAAATGAATGATTTTAGGTTGTTCACAACTTTCCGTCTGAATTTTTAGAAATCCTCCGCAGTTTTACCCTCGCTCGCTTTTCACTAAAACTAACTTATCGCCTAGTTTTACGTGGTCACTTTGCAATTTATTGCTACTCTTAATTGTGTCCATTGTTGTATGATATTTTTTTGCAATATCCCATAAACAATCTTCATCTTTTACTATATATCCAATGATGCTCGGAATATCGCTGTAACTATTTTCCTCTAATTTCTCTACTCTTATATCTTTTATTACATTTTCAGATATCATAACAAAACAAATTGTATCTAACGAAATTGATGCTTTAATTTCAATCTCTTCACTTCCGGCCATCACTGCATTTAGCTGTTCCAGGTTTACATTGATATTGTATTTCATTTTATCATTGTCGATTCCTGTTGCAACATTGATTTTATGATTGAATGGCAGTGCACCCTTCATACATCCCATCGGCATATGATCGTCAGATGTCACATAGAAGATATTAACATTCACGACACCGTCTACTTCAATCCCGTCTTCAGTTAACGTAACATCATCAACCTTTGCAGTACCTGTACAGTTACATATTTGCAATAACTTGTTTGACGAATTAACCTTTAATCTTTGATTGATTCTACATTTTGAATTATTTCTAATAAGGAGTTTTTGAAGTTTCGCCGGCTCGGTTTCAAGCTCAATATTTTTAATTGGAGAATAAATATCATCTATAAGCGATATCTGTTTTTCGTCATATCCTTTAATATCGAGTTCTAATACAAGTTCAACTGAAACCACTCTGTCCTCACCATCATAGTCTGGCTTGACCTCCACATCCAAGCTTTGTATTAGATAGCTTACATATGTTATCATATCAGCATTACTTCCACTTACATCTACATTTCCATCAAAAGCGCTACTTGTTTCATACCACTGCAAACTCTGATTTTCATCAGCAGCGCTATATAGTATAAATGTGTTTAGTTCACCACTAATTACAAGCCCTTCATCATTTGCCCTTACTTCCATACTTTTTATAGCGACATCATACCACAACAATTCGTCTATATTCGGTTTTCCTGCTGGTAATTCTATACTATCTTTAATGCGGAAATTATCCTTCATGTTAACGATTAACTCTGCTATTTCCATATCCTTTTTTCTAAACTGAAGATTATCACAATTATTTTCTTTTTCTGTATCAACATCAACTACAAAATCTTCGTCTTCGAGTCTTTCGCTTGTAACAATTAGAGAAATTATTGCTTTTATACTAACTTTACGAGAGTTAATTGCCTTAATCGTCAAATCCTCAATTTCACCAATACAGGTGGTGGTTTCATCTCCATCCAAATTCTCAACATTAATTTTTTCTTGAAAATCCATATGCCCTCTCATATTGACTGGAACATCAGCCATATAAAGAAGTGCAAACTCCAATTCTCCAGAAATTTCAGCCTTGTCACCATTCACACGAATAGACTGAATATGTAAATCTCCTCTTTCTTTTACAATTTGTTCTATGTCTGGCTTTGCGTCAGGCACATTGAAGTCATCATCCAAAGTAATCTGAATTGTCGCCTTATTTTTGGTTTTGTACTCGTGAATATTTTTCTTAACTAGTTCCACAAAATTACCTTCCCTTCTTCGATTTTATGTCAACCTCGGTTACTAACAACCTAGTCATTCTAATTATATATACGCAAGCCTTACTAAAATATGCTAAGAAATATTAAATACAACTGGGTCATCACGTTTTTCTATCATAATTACAATATATGGATAGGTTTCCTTTTCATTTACTTCTTCACCTTTTGATGGACCAATGAGGTTCGTATCGATATAAATTGCATTTTGTCCTAAATATATTTCATTAAGCCTAATACTATATCCGCTAGTAGGTTGTGTTCCGTACCCGGCTACAATATATATGTAATCCTTAGTTGTATATGTCAGACGAAGACTGTTTTGCTTCTTCTCATCAATAATTTTCATAAGTTCAGTCGGAATATCTTGATCTTCTACAACTGTATACTCCAAATCCGCTACTTTTTTCGATGACGTTCCTGTGATTTTACAACTAAATATTGTTATTGTAATTGCTGCAATAATTATTAAAACAATAGCTCCATACAACTTAATCCTTTTATTTCTCTGCATAAAAATACCACCCAATAAGATTCATATAAATATCTTATTATGAGTGGCATTTATTTATTCATTAAGTTGTATTTAAATAGCGTAACCCTTCGATTTAATTACTTCGATAACCTCTTCAACACACTTTTGGCAAATTTCCAAAGTGGCAGCTTCTACCATAACACGGACTACAGGTTCTGTTCCACTTTCACGAACAAGAATACGTCCATTATCGCCAAGTTCCTGAGTTACTTTATTTACCGCAGCTTTAACATCAATATCCTCCTGCGTTTTCTTCTTATCAAGTACTTTAATATTCTTTAGTACCTGTGGAAAGATTGTTACGGGGCTCGCAAGCTGACTCAAAGATTTCTTTTTTGCAATCATAACTTCCATCATTTTAAGTGATGTAAGAATTCCATCTCCTGTTGTTGCATATTTACTAAAGATTATATGTCCAGACTGCTCACCACCAAGTCTATAGCCATTATTTAGCATATTCTCATATACATATTTATCTCCAACAGCTGTTTTTTCGTAATTTATTCCCGCAGCATCAAATGCTTTATATAGGCCAAAATTTGACATGATAGTTGTAACTACCGTATCACTAATCAGTTTGCCTCTCTCTTTCATGTATGAGCCATAAACATATAGAATCAAATCTCCATCTATAACATCTCCATTTTCATCCACACAAAGACATCTATCAGCATCTCCATCATATGCAAACCCTACATCTAGATGTTCTCGCTTAACTAATTCTTGAAGGCTTTCCATATGCGTTGAACCACAGCTAGCATTAATATTAATGCCATCCGGCTGTGCGTTAATTACATAAGTCTTTGCTCCAAGTGCATCAAATACACCTTTCGCAATTGACCACGCACTACCATTTGATAGATCAAGACCTACTCTCATTCCCTTAAATGAATAAATTGCAAGTGACATAAGATAACCCATGTATCGGTTACGCCCTGCGCTGTAATCAACTGTTCGACCAATATTTTCCTTAACTGCAAATGGAAGTTCACCCATCTCACCATCCAGATATTTTTCTATTTCATCGATGACGTCTTCACGCATTTTTTCACCAGAACTATTAATAAGCTTGATTCCATTATCATAAAATAGATTATGGCTTGCTGAAATCATAATACCGCAGTCAAAATCTTCCGTTCTAGCAACATATGAAACACTTGGCGTTGTTGTGACATGAAGAAGATATACGTCAGCTCCTGATGCTGTAAGTCCTGCAACTAATGAATATTCAAACATATAGCTGCTTCTCCTTGTATCTTTACCGATTACAACCTTAGCCTTATTGTCTTTGTGCTCTTTACCATAAAACCATCCCAAAAATCTACCAACTTTGTAAGCATGCTCAACTGTCAAATTAACGTTAGCCTCTCCACGAAACCCATCCGTCCCAAAATATTTACCCATATAAACATATACTCCTAACTGCATTCATTATTTTTAATATTTATCTAATCAAATTTATTGTCTCTCTATTATCTTTATATTTAATCATAAAGCGAACCTATATTAGGAATCTCCCCATTAAACATATGCCTTAATTCCCAACAGCATGTATTGTTTTTAAAGCCTCAATCCCAAAATATTAATTTTATAAAACAAAAACGCCCTGCGACACGTAACCGTGAATATTAATTTCTAATGATCCATTTCGCCGCAGACCGGCTGAAAGCAGTGCTTATGTTTTTTCCAAGACTCAGATAAAAATCGAACGAAGTGAGACTTTTCATCATCTCTGAGGCTTGCAAAAAAACATACTGCTTGAAGGAAAGGCAAGGCAAAATGAATCATTAGAAATTAATATTCACTCCACAACCCGCCCGGCGCATCCCTCCCATAAAATCAATATCCCTGCGGATTGCTTTTCTGCCATCTCCAAGAATCTTCACACATTTCGTGCAAATCCCGTGTTGCAACCCAGCCAAGTTCTTCTTTTGCTCGTGTTGCATCCGAATAGCATGTGGCTATATCCCCAGCTCTTCTTGGTTTGATAACATAAGGAATCTTTACACCTGAAGCCTCTTCAAAACTCTTAACAATATCCAGTACGCTGTAACCTTTTCCAGTTCCTAAGTTATATATCTTAAGACCAGGCTTTTCATTTATTTTATTAATCGCATTTACATGACCGATTGCCAGATCCACTACATGAATATAATCTCTCACGCCAGTTCCATCTGGAGTATCGTAATCATTGCCAAATATGCCAAGCGACTGAAGCTTACCAACAGCGACCTGTGTAATATATGGCATAAGATTATTAGGGATTCCATTAGGATTTTCTCCAATAGTCCCACTTTTATGTGCTCCAATTGGATTAAAATAACGAAGTACAATCACATTCCATTCTGGATCAGCTTTTTGAATGTCGATTAAAATCTGCTCAAGCATTCCCTTCGTCTGACCATAAGGGTTCGTGATTTCCCCCTTAGGGCACTCCTCTGTAATAGGCACAAATGCGGGTGTCCCGTATACTGTAGCCGAAGATGAAAACACAATATTCTTTACATTATGTTTTCTCATTACATCAAAAAGCACTAACGAACCTGAAATGTTATTAGTATAATATTCCAAAGGCTTCTCCACTGATTCTCCGACAGCCTTTAACCCTGCAAAATGAATACAAGAGTCTATCTCCTCTTTTTCGAACACTTCACTTAAACCAGCAGCATCCTTAATATCAACCTTATAAAATTTAACAGGCTTACCTGTGATTTTTTCAACTCTATTAAGCGATTCTCTGCTTGAATTACTCAAATTATCTACTACCACGACTTCCATTCCAGCCTTCTGTAATTCAATAATTGTATGACTCCCAATATAACCTGCACCACCTGTAACTAAAATTGCCATTATAATATTCTCCCATCTTTGTAACTTTTTTTTATTTTTTAGATCTTAAATCACTTTTTTATTTGTTAGATCTTAAATCACTTTTTTATTTGTTAGATCTTAGATCACTTTTTTATTTGTTAGATCTTAGATCACTTTTTTCATATCGTTTTTGCATAATTTCTTTACTTCTCTTCAGTATTTCAACAAAACCACCTGCTGCATAGGGTATTGCAAATATGAAATATTGAATTATATACTGTGATTTTGCTTCCCACACAATATGAAATATAAAACCACCAATAATAATCATTCCCAGAAGCATCTGATTGGCATTTAAAATTTTACGTTTTACTATTATATAAAATGCCGCACATATCCATATGAAAGACTGGTAAAAATTCATAAATCCTACAACGAGATTATGCCAAAATCCAACGTACATACTTTGTGTGAATTCTGATAATTCTTGAGTATGATTGTTGGCGCAATTACTTTCCCATATTGACATATATGTCGGTTCTGTCCACTGTAACGCTATTTTTTCACTAAAAAAGCGCAATCCTTTTCCTGGATTTTGAGAATAATATGTCAGTTGTTCTTTAATGTTTTCAGCTCCAATTTCAGCGGCTATTTTCTCATTGTATTTAGCAGCTTCATATGTTTTCACCGTATACTTGTTATATGTACCTTTACCAAACCAGCCATCTTGAAGGCCCATTGCAAAAAATGTAACCATTGGTATTCCTTCATTTATCTTAACATTTGCTCTAATACTATAATAGGAATTAAGTGCACTATTTGAACAAATTGAACTTGCCACCATCAATACAGCAAATATAACATACAGCGCCTCTTTCTTTTTAAAGAAATTGATTAGAAGCATAATAACCATAGCAATCAGAACTATAGAATAGTTATTCTTTAGTATAATTCCAATGCTGATACAAATGATTGATATTATTATATATTTTGTTTTACCACTTTCTAAGAAAGCAAGCTCCATCCACAATGCTAGTGAAGCAAATGCTAAGCCAAAGAGATTTCCATACACATAAGTGCAAAAGAACATAGCGCAAAAGCATCCAAACAATAATATTAGTATAACTTTTGAAATTTTCTCGCCAAATGAAAGCTTCGTAATGCGATATAGTGAAAAAAATGTAACGCATACCGCAATTGCATTCAATAATTGAACCACCTGGTAATAATCACTTCCAACAACCCTATAAATACCCTCTATAAACGCAACGATTCCAAGCTGATATGGATATTGATATAAATAATGACCTACACTAAATGCTGAATAATCTCCCTTTATAAACTCTGAGGCAATCATAGACACAAACAGTCTATCCGCAACGGGCTCACTGTGTGTGATTTTCACCCAAACTACTGAAAACACAAATGTAAAAATCATAAGAGCCCAGACTAATTTTTTAGCATTTAATTTTGCTAATGAATATTTATGATCAATGGTTAAAAACACAAAAATCGTAATTACAAATAGTACGAATATAACAAGAATATTATCTACCCTATATAATGTCCATTCTGCATATGTTTTATTGAAATATGCACTAATCAAAAAATTTGATATCGCCAATAATGAAAATATAACTAGGCTGAAATACACCAGCACTTTAACTGATAATATGTGAATCCCCTCATACACTTTGTTCAACTTAAGCTTCATACACAGTTACTCCCTATAATTCAACAATATTTTAGTATAAAATATTAGCAAGCAATATGCCTATCAATGGTGGGTATGTCTTCCTAGGATTGGCTCTACTACATTTGTTATGTGTTAACATTATACATGCGTTACAATGCAAGAACATTGCCCCCTGATAATAATATTCTTCTTGCCCGCATGTACAAAAAAACTATCACCTGGCTTATACTGAAGTGTCGTATCTTCTACCGTAATCGTTCCATTACCTGAAAGAATAATTACCGAAACAAATGAAGTCTCATCTACCGAAATTTTCACTTCACTTAATACATCATACTTAAAGCATTCAAAATATTTGCACTGTACAAGTAGTTCTTGCTGATAATTCTCGTTACTAACAATTAATTCACTACTGTCATCCTTAACGTATGGCTCAATATCTACCACATCAAGCGCTTTCTTTAAATGAAGTTCTCTAGTGTTTCCAAATTTATCTCTTCTGTCGTAATCATATAATCGATACGTACTATTTGAGTTTTGTTGAATTTCACATATAAGAATACCCGCTCCAATTGCGTGAATTGTTCCTGCTTTCACAAAAACGCAATCACCTCTTTTAACTTTAATCTCGTTTAAGACTTCAGTTATCGTATTATTTGCAATTCGCTCGCTAATCTCTTTTTTACTTACTTCTTTGGACAAACCGCAATAAAGAACAGCTCCTTCTTCGCAATCAAGAATATACCACATCTCATTTTTTCCATACTCGCCCTCATTCTCAAGGGCATACTCATCATCTGGATGAATCTGCACAGACAAAGGTTGCTTGGCATCAATAAATTTTATTAGTATTGGAAACCTGTCTAAAGCCTGGCATTTCCATCCTAATTGTTCTTTACCAATCAGCTGGAGGTATTCATTAAATAGCAAGCCTTTATATTTGCCTGAGGCTATACGACTTTGTCCATCTGGATGTGCTGATAACTCCCAGCTTTCACCGATCACATCGTAGTCACACTTCTTGCCAAACACGGTTCTTAACTTAGTGCCACCCCAAAGATTATCTTTAAATGCTGGATCAAGTTTTACGAGTGATGCTTCGTTGTTTTTATTATAGCCTTTTCCATGTCCATATATCTTGACCATATCAGATTCCATTAACTGTTCACCAATACCAACTTCAATAATTACAACATCTTCATCTGTATTGTTAGCAACCTTATGCTCCATTCCTATTGGAACAAAGACACTTTCATATTTATGATATTCTCTTTCTTGGTGACCTAGTGTGATTGTTGCCACACCTTCAACTACAGACCAATGTTCACTTCTAAATTCATGTTGATGAAGATTCATACTCATTCCAGGAAATACAGTTACTTTTTTAACTTTGTATGAATCAGAATAAGTTAGTAGCTCATGAACTCCCCATTCTCTATAAGATAATCTATTATAATCAAAAAATTGGGAGTACTTATCATGGTTTTCTTTAATTATATCCTTAATATTTTCTATAGATTGTTTATTTGATACATATACTGCATCGTCTGTATTAACAACAACAATGTCTTTTAAATCATTAGCAACAACGAGTTGTCTCTGAGATCTGTTAATCACTGATACATTCTTACATTCATTTATTATAACTTCTTCTAAATCAGTTTCATTTTTTATTTCTTCCAAATCACATACATTACCAACATCCTGCCATTGAAATCCAATTTCGATTACCTTTGTCTTATCTTTCTTCTCCAAAACAGCACTTTCAACACTCTGTTTAGGGATTTTTGACATAATATCATAGTCGAATCTAATACTTAATCTGATCGCTGATACTTTTTTTCTTGCTGCAATACAATTTTGGAATATTTCCGGTGCGTTTTCTCTAAGTACATTTAAAAAATCACCTGCACGGCAGAGAAAAAGTCCACTATTCCATAAGTAGCCTTCCTCGTAAGTATATTTTTTTGCTTCATTGTAATTCGCTTTTTCAATAAAATCAAGGATATCTTGTCCATTATGTTTAATATATCCATATGAAGTAGATGGCTTTTCGGGTTTAACTCCAAATAAAACGATTTCACCTTTTTTAGCCATTTCTTTTGCCGTAAGTATTGCTTCTTGATATTCTTTTCCCTCGATAAGATTATCTGAAGATACTACAAACACAAGTTCAGACTGATTGCAAAACATACAGCCTAAAGCAATAGCAGTTGCGGTTCCTCTGGGGTTACCCTCTAATAAAACTCTATATCTTAAACTTTGGAATACCTTCATCTGACCTTCAACGATATTTATATACTTTTCATTTGTAACTATTAAAAATTCATCGCAAAAAGGCATATTTCTTACAATTGTTTCTTGTAAAAGAGATCGTCCTTCTTTTATATTCATAAATTGCTTTGGATAATTTTTTCTAGATAATGGCCATAAACAATCTCCACTTCCTCCAGCTAAAATAAGACACTTCATTTTGTTTCTCCTTATTAATTCTCAATATGAAAATCAAGAATCGAATGCTTTTAATTTAGTAATTTCATCCCCATATATAGGTAAATATAACATATTCATATTTATTATGCAAATTATTTGCCTGCAATAGTAGTCCCAAAATAAAAGGCCGTCAACATTCTGACGGCCTTTTATCATTGGGTTATAATCCACTTTTTATTTATTTTTTTCTACTTTTCCATTTACTCTTTTATTTATCAGTTGTTGTTTTTTTTTTCATTCCGTTATACACAAATAATCCGCCTACCATGCACAAAGCACCTACTCCAATTATAATATATAACCAAATATTAGTATGATCTCCTGTTTGAGGTAATTTGACATTATCCAATGTATCACCTAAAGAAACATCTGATAATACATAATCTGAACAATGCGTAATTGTAAATTCAGCAGAACCATCTGCAACTGTAATGATCTGGTTTTGGAATTCTAGCTTTCCACTACTTTCATTAAAATAGTATAATTTTACCTGTGTACCATTTGCAAATTTATCCTGTACATTCACTTTGACTTTTGCAGGTCCTGGTAGTTCTCCTGAATAATCAAAATGTATAACGACTGATTTATTTGCAACATTCGCTTTATCAATTAATTTTTGCGCATTTGTTGATGTTGCATTTATAACTACTCCAAGTGCAACTGGAGTAAAGCTATTGATCGTATTACCATCAAACGCCCATGAAGCAATAATATTTCCATTAGGATCTGTTACATTAATCTGAACAGTTGATCCATTGGCCTTAATTGTTTCAAAGACTGAAGAATCTACTACTTGACCCGCTGGAACAGTAATAACTGGATTACTTCCAGTTCCTGTATTATCGCCAACATTTGGATCTGTAGGAATTGCAGGGAACCCGTTAGATAGATATGATTTCCAATTTGTAAATTCGCTTCCACTTAGCTCCACTGCAAGATCATTATCGTAATATGAAATTGTTGTACGTGTTGCGTATAAAATTAAGTCATTAGTCGTATTTATACCTTTTAATTCATACATATTGACGTATGGTTGATTCGCACGTGATGGATCAACATCTGAATATAATGGTTTGTATAATTTTGTTGCCGCATCATATGCATAATTAGAAGCCCATGTGCCAGCGCCATCTACAAGGTATACATCAAATCCATTGTTCATAGATGTATCTGCAACTGATTTTACTTCTTTACCCACAATTTTCACTGAGTTTAGCCATGTAACTGAGGTGTTGATAGCCTCCTGAACCAGTACTGAAGGATCATGAATTGTCATCAGGTACTGCGCAACTGCTTTTGTTGTAAATGAGCTTACTGATTCTCTTTCATAAGTACGTCCCATAGTTACAGTCCCATCTGCCTTGTACTGTGAAGCCCATCCTGCCTTCACACCATCATTGGACATCTGTGTTGATATAAGGAAATCATTTCCTTTTAGCACTGCTGCCTTCACTATGTCAACGTTTACAATTTTTCTCGCAAACACATAGTTTTGGTTATTTAAGACCGCTACATCACTAAGTAGTCCTAGCACTGCTATAGTAGAACCATTTCCAACTTCCAAATTACCATTAAAACCTACTGCTGCTGTTGGTGACATCTGCCATGCGCCTGTTGCATGTTGGTTATCTGTAAGAAATTGAATTCCTTTTTTAAATACATCCTGATATTTCGAATCTGCAGGATTTGTTTCTGTTATGTACTTTGCAAGATATTTAAGTTCTGCTGTTGTTGCACCATCAATAAGTGTTGATGTATCTCTAAGTGAACCTAATTTATTAACAATGTCTGACTGAGTCATATCCATATTGCTTGGAAGTGACGCAAAACCGCCATCAGCATTTTGTAATGCGACGATATTATCTGCAATTGCTGTATCAGATGTTAATGTTTCTAAAAGAAGTCCGTCATATCTGCTTCCATAACCCTGTGCTGCAGTTGAATAACTTGGTGTAACACTTGTATTGATTACAGGTATTGCTGCATAAAAGCTCTTTATATTTGAATCCAAATAAATATCAGCTCCAAATTTATTCAATATATATGCTACTGGAAGATATGTAACATAGTAATCTTGTGTAAGGAACGTATTAGCTGCTGCATATTCTGTTTTAGCATTCACGCTCTTTGGAATCTGTGCAGCTGATAATGCATCAATGAGAGTATTTCCATTAAACACTACATCATTAGAACCGATTGTAAGTCTTAGTGTTTCACCATTCATTGTAATTGTGATATCATTTCCTGATTCGCTGTAATCAACACCAATCTGCTTAAACATCTCCTTCATTGGGGCCATTAAATCGCCTGCAGAAGTAATTGTTGCATAGTTGCCTGTTGCTAGAACATTGACATTTTCATCAAGCCATACTCTGTTATAATTATCAATCAGAAATACGGGATCATTTGTATTGAACCAAACCCTTCTGACTGTCATTTGTGAAAAATCAAAACGACCTTTTGTAATAGTAGTTGCCTGGCTAACCACAGGAGCTACAGTCACTAGCATTGAAGCGGTTAAAATTCCCACTAACACTTTTTTTAATATTCTATTCATCTGTTTTCTACCTCCTATTTGTCAACTACGCTTAGCCATGTATCGTATAATTTCTTCGTATTTGTATCTGCTCCGCCAGAAAGATATGAATAGCCGATACGTCTTTCACTCATTCCGTTGTTCATTGTAAACTGTGCTATTCCATTACGTCCTGCAAACACTTCATAAAATGCACTTGTCGTAAGTTTTCCTGCTGCATCAATCCCATAATATTCGCCTGTTGTATCAAGGCCGTAAAATCTACAGAACAGCTTCCCAGTTGCAGTTGGATCTTTTATGAGTAAAGCATCCTTTGCAAGTTCACGAGTTCGATCACTTATTGTAACTACTGTATATCCCGTAAAGCCAACTGTCTGAATCCAATCAGTATAGCTCTTGATTGCATTTCTGACTTCTGGCGATGGGTTTTTGATATTTTGCAAAACCTTTACCACCTGTAGACTTTCATTTGGTGTAATTGCTGGGATTTCAAAAGCCCTTCCACCTGTTGGTTTTCCAGTTATAGGTGTATACTGTTGAGACCACCCGGTCGTTACATTTCCAACTTTAATCTGAGCATCAACTATGAATTTCAATGCATTATCCCAACACGTCTGAAATGCTGCACTTGTAATTCCGAGTGAAGTTACTTTTGGGTTAGTCTGTGCTGCAATATCTGCTCTTGCCCATGCAAAATCAAGATACAAGTTTGATATTGCGCCATCTGTTGCCAACCCTGAATCATAAGTCAGTCCACTTATAACAAACATTACATTTTGCATTGCATTATCATTCAGTGTAATATTTTTAAAGTATCCTACACCATATGGATAATACTGTGGCCATCCGCCCAAGGCATTTTGTGCATTAAGCATATATTTAACGCCTTTCCAAAATCCTGTTTCTACAGTTGACAACTGAGTTTCATATCCTACAAATAACGTAGGATTTTCTTTTGAAAGTCTGATTATCCTTGATAAGAATTTAATTTGACCATATGTTGATCCATTATCAAATGTTGAATATGCGTGTTTGCATAATGTTGTAAATGTATCATTTAACAAATCATATTTTACATTTGTCTTTCCCCAACCACCATCTGCATTCTGGTAAACTGGGTCAACCACTGTTACTGCTGCTTTCATCATATCTGCTATACCTGAAGCCGTTAATTTACCAGCTAATTTCGAGTAGCCGTTTCCGTCGCCTTCCATTCCAGCCGTTGTATAATCACCTTTGTCATTAAGCACTGGTGCAATGGCTGCATCTGTGTAATAAAATGCAAATCCCATTTCCATTCTGTGCATCTGCTGATTCCATACTACATTTCCACCAAGCGCCTCAGCGGTGAATTTTACTGGGAGATAGCATGCATAATACTGGCTTCCATCTTCACTTTTTTCACCCTCTATTGCTTTAAAATATGGTGTGACTGCACCATTCATTGTAAGTTTTTTCGTTGTTGTTCCATCATTTAATATAGCAGTATTGCTACCTTGCTCCATATCTAATGTTAATCCGTTATAAGTAATTGTAATCTTTCCAGTTGCCTGAACAGCATTGACTATTGCCGTAATATCTGCAAATGAATGTTTTAATGGTGCCATCATTCCTTCTGGATTTCCTTCGCCTAATTTCATATCAGCCTTAATTAAAAGACCTTTTTCCAATTCCTCAGGGGCCCATTTACCTCCACTGCTCTTAGTGTAACGATTGGGTTCGTATTCTGGTACTCCTAAAAATTTAATGACCAAATCACTGACTTGCACTACCTGCGCATCTGTTGAACTCTCGCCATATGCCTGAGTAACAGGGAGCAACTTTCCTGAGAAACCCACTAAGGTTCCGATTGCCATTGTGGTACAAATCCCTAAAACCACTAATGATTTTTTAGTACTTTTCATAAATGCAACACCTCTCATATTGTTTTATTTGTGCACAATACACTTTCACTATAATATATTAGCGTACAAAGATATACTACTGATTAACAGTAAAATAATTGAAATATTACATATATTATGGTATAATGTTTTATAAAAGTATTTACAATAAGCCGCAACGTATTAAGTTACATTGTATTTATAATTCTATATTGAAATAAAGCCATTATTTTCTTAATCGGGAGGTTTTTATGTTAACAAAAATTCCAAAAGAATTTTCAACCGAAAGAAGTCGACACGGTCCCTCCTACGCAATGAAGAATTTGCATTTTCATCAAGTAAATGAATTTTTCTTTCTTCAAGAAGGTGAATGTACCGTTCAAATCGATAACGATATCTATAGAATATCCGCCGGCACATTTATAATGATTCCTGACGGATGCTTACATAAAACCACTTATCTTTCTCCTAATTATCACGAAAGAGTCCTCGTTTATTTTCCTAATTTGGAAATGAATTGGTTTTTAAAAGAATTGGGTCAAGACAATATTGACCTTATTTTTAAGGAAAAAGTGATTAAGATACCCGCAAAAAGAGTTTCCTATATTAACAATCTACTTGAACAGATTAACTATGAACTAAATGGCGTCGATGAAATGTCAACTGCAATGGCAAAAGCTTATTTCTACGAATTGCTTTTATTTATTATGCGTTGCGATAAGTATAGTGATAGTATCGTTCAAAAGTTAAATGTGTCTAATCTTGTAATACAAAGTGTAATTGATTATATATGTAAGTATTATTATAATAATATCTCCCTTGCCGACGTTGCAATTGAATTTGGGATGAGCGAATCGAGCCTTTCCAAAAAGTTTAAAACATTCTCCGGATTTCGTTTTAAAGAGTATTTGATTGGTGTTCGAATGAAAGCTGCTGAGAACTATTTATTAAATACTGATAAATCAATAACTGATATTTCTGATTTATGTGGATTTAATGATAGTAACTTCTTTGGTGATTCATTTAAAAAATTTACTGGCGTTTCACCTAATAATTTTCGAAAACGTATTTAATTTTTGCTAGTTTACACATTATCTACTTACCAACTTTGAATTTCATAGCCAATTAAAAGGCAGTTATAATCAATCAAATGATTATAACTGCCTTTCATCTTCACTAAAAATCTTATTTTAAATTCTATTTCACTTTTGATTTACGTTTTTTTGCTATAATTTCTAAACAATCAACTCCAACTCCAGCTACTACTGCTATTATAAGTGCAATTACAAAGCCATTAATCCTAGTCGTATCTCCAGTCTGTGTTGTCGTTGAACTAATGATAGAACTTTCATTAACTACAACCCCATCTTGAGGAGCTGCAGGAATTATTTCATCAACTACTGGTGGTGTTATTATTGCTTCATTTCCAGCCCAATTAACAGTCAGATTGTGAAGCATTGTTGTATTCTGCCATCCACCACTTCCTGTTGTACCTGTATGCTGAATAGCAATACCACCGAAATCATTTGCTACGATATCTGCACTAAGATCAACACTATGAACAAGTCCTGCTGCTGTCTGATCAGCTAATTGCGCTGTAGGTGTTTCAACATGTACTGTAAATTTAGTTCCCTCTACCTTCAAACTGATTTGACATCCCGTTGCAAAAGTAGATGAAATGATTCTTTGTGATATTTCTGTTGTTTGGCCGTTTTCATATTTTACAAGTACAAATGTGCAAGCATTTGAAGCGGCAGTAGTTCTAATGATACGAAGTCCATATCCAGTTAATGTTGTAGTATCAAACTTAATACATACATCCATATACTGGTTAGCACTACCAAAACCTTGGCCAGCGGTTTTCGCTGGATCTACTACTAATTTAAGTGACATATCACCATATACTTTAGTGATTGGTGTATACATCAATCTAGATCCTTGAGTTGCTTGATATAATCCACTTCCTGCACTACCATTTCCTGTGATTCCATACGCCCATGGATTAATTGACGTATTACCACCCCATGAACTATAGCCTGAAGTGTCTGCAGGTCTGAAACAATCAACTGTCCAAAATCCAGGAATTATACTAGGTTGAGGTATTGTTGGGAGATCATTAAAATCTGTTTGCAGTGATGCTACTTTAATATCTGCTACTTTTGTAACATTTGAATAGACTGTTGAAACACCAGTGCCAGCATTACTTCTAATACTCTTTGGCTCCACTACAGCCTTAATATAATATCCCATATCGCCTAATGTTAATGTATATTCATACTCAGGTTGATTCATACGAGATACTGCGACTAATATAGGATTTGCACCACTCGCATCTGTACAACGATACCATGAAATAAGTGATTGATCTGCGCATCCTTGCAAATCTAATGTATAGTTGACTTTTAGCTTTCCACTTCCATCATTTGTAATTACTGGATTTGATGTAAATGTTGGGGCTGCAAGAATAGTTGGTTTTACTGAAACTGCAGTGGCACCCTCAAGCCCAGCTGATGTAGTTGCATATACTGTTACATCCTTTGTATCATCCTGTACATTTGTTCCCGTGAGTGTATATGTACCATTGCCATTGCTAGTCAATGTGGCATATGCTTGATCTGCTGTTGCAAGTGAAAATGTAACAGTTGCAGAGTCTAGTGTTCCATCAAATCTTTGAACTTTGCTTGAAAGCGTAGCAGTTGTAACTCCTGATTCAATTGATGTAGCACTTGTGCTTACTGTAAGCATTGTTGGAACTGTTGTATAATCTTTTCCATCCGCAATCCCTGCCGCTTCTACGATAGATTTTACATTCATTGGATCCCAATTGTCGGTTCCACGTAGCAGATTATATGTATTATAATATACTGTACCGTTATATACGATTCTATAAGCATCTAGCACGGATTTTCCTGTCATATCAACAGTTTCTTTCGCATTTGCCCCTGCAATTATAATACTACTATTATTATGTGTAATATTATATTGATAACAGCGTAGCGATTTGAGTGGATATTTTGTCCAAGCAATGCTAAATGGAATTGAAAAGTTACTTCTGTAATTAGAATCTACTACGGTTACTGGTCCGCCTTCTTTTGTAAAATACTGAGCAGGCTCTGCTTCAACATTTAATACAAATGAGTTGAACTGACACTTTAATAAAACTGCTCCTGTATTTGAAGTTGAATAGAACGGTCTATTACCGTAAAAATCAAAATCACATTCTAAATATACTGCATTACCATTCAACGAATCATCCGTGCTTTCAAAATGGCATTTGTTATAAAGCGTTCTTGTACCTCCTCCAAGAGGATCAAGATTCAATCTACTAATAAAATTACAATTATTAGCTACTACTTTATCACCGCTCACATCACCAAGCTGTGCTTGCGTAATTGCTTGTGTCCTTCTTACGTGATTTAATGCTGGTTTTAATGTATATGACAAATCAATGCTACAATAGTTACCAATTGTAACATTATCTAGATCTAAACCATTTCCATTAAAGCGAAACATTGTATAATTACCATTTGATCCATTCGACTGTCCTCTGTTACCTGCAATGATAACATTATCTGGATTTGTTGTTAAACCACAGATCTTTAACCATTCACAATTAACCACCATCCCGTATGGTACACCATAGCCGGTTGTTTTTTCAACAGTGTTCGTTGCATCAGGATTATCAATCCAATACACATATGGTGCCACATATACAGTCATTGGATCTGCTTGCGACCCATTCGTTAGCGCTGTTGCACTTAATGCTGCAGTTATACTTGTATATACATTAGGGTACGAATCTGCTACTGCCTGTGATAATGAGCCATCCACATATATTGCTTTGGAACCTAATGTAATCGTTTGTCCATTGTAGACAATATAAGATCCACCAAATTCAATCGGATTTGAGCTGTCTAATGCTACATAACCATCAACATTGGCTGCTTTAACTGGTGCGCTTTGTTGCGCGATTCCAAAGGTGATAACCGATAATAAAATCGATATACCTATCAATAATTTTTTCATGTAAATAATCCTCCTTCAAATCTATTATATGTTTATTTTACATATGAAAAGAAGGATTTGATACTAAAAATCTGTAAGGAAAATCTATTTACACTGAAAAACCAACGATAATATTTTAAAGATTTACTTAGTAAGAATAAACCACAAAGTATACTCTTTTCGAATCAAGGTTAATAAAAAAAGTTGATATAAACTGAATAATAGTTATTCCGTTTACATCAACCTCAATATACTAATTTACTTTTACTGGTACATAATATCTAAATTCAAGATTATATATGGAAAATGTCTTCAAAAGAACATTTTTTTCATAAAATTCTTTGTTGCCATTTTCAGAAAATGCATCCAACTTTGCGAGTGAATCTGCATTTATCAAAACAGGTTCATCCAGTTTTGCAAGTTCATCATTCATATAATATGCTGCGTCTGGTAAAACTCCTATATCTGAAAAATCGATAATATAGTAATATGGATCCCAGTGTAAATAACTGTATAATTCGACTACTCCATTACCAATTGCCTTGGTATCCTTAGGAATGGACTCCTCAAACTCTTTGGTAAAACTTTCTACCATATCAGTATTTCTATAATTTGTATCAACCAATGTTTTATATATCTCTACGCCGAAATAATTTGATGCGCCAGCCAATGTGATTAATATTAAAACAGTGGTTGTTATATATGCTAACCCTCGATAAATATTATTAAGAAGATGTGTGTTATTTTCTTCATTTAAAATATATTTTTGAAGACTCCAGTCAGCAATAATACAAACAATCAAAATTGAAATATAATGTCCAATTCCTAAATTCCCGTATGTTGCTCTATTAACAAAATATGTGATTTGCCCAAGTCCAAGAACTGCTATACCGCAAAACACCTTGTCTTTGGTGGTTGATGGCAATCGTTTGGGACTAATTTTAGTCTTCATAATACAATGAGCAAGTAGAAAAAGGAATAAACCTACAACCAATAACCATGCAGTAAATGTCTTAGGAAGCGCAATAATCAATACATCTTCCATATACGAAGGCGTTAACAACGGAAACAGAAAATCCTGTATTGAAACTAATCCACCACCCATTAATACATTTACAACATTAACGATTAATATTGCTCCAAAGAATGAACCAATTCCTGCCAATATGTGAATAATGATGTTTTTATATAGAGATATTTGAATAACATTATATTTTACAAATGCATCATAAAGCTCATATGCCATCCAGGCTACCAAACACGCCATTCCAATCTCGGTATTCCATATTATTGCTACTGTGCATACTATATATCCACCTATTGTCCAGCCTATTCCTCCCCTTTTGTGTCGATAAACAAAAGCCATATAAGCAATCAATATTGCAGGAAAAACGACTCTGTGTGGATACAGCTGTGGATAAATTGACCATTGCGTCGCCATTACAGTTGTTGTAAGTGCAACAGTACCGATTACTTTAATGATTGGATTCTTGGTCAAAGTATCTATCGCATAAGCCATACATATAATAGATATCCCACCTAAGCATCCAATCACAATGAAAAATGAAGACAACGTCCCACCCAGCAAATTAACGATAGGCGCAAGTATAATCGCATAGCAGCCATATATTCCAGTATTAAGATATGAGCGAGGAACCCCCATCATTGCACGATATACAGAATTAAAATATGCATCGCCGTGATGAAGGTTTGCATATGTGGATAAACAATTTGGAGTATACAAGGTATACCCATAAACAAATGCTATTACTATAACAAATATGTAAAAAACTATCCTGCTTTCTTTTTTTGAATAAAATGCTTTTTTTAAAGCTTCAATAAAATATACCACTGCGAAAAATACCCCAACCATTAATATAATTGTGATCGTATCATTCACATGATATTGAAGTCGAAAACCTTCTGGCGAGTCATATGTTTTTAACTCAGTTTTATATACATATAATAGCATCGCAACATTAATCAAAACGATACCAAATGCAATTATTTTTGAAACAATAGGGTTTGCCTTATTGATTTTTTGAACTATACTTAGCTTTAGCAATATCATATTACATACAATTACAGTTGCTATAAAAATTAATACCAAGCACAAATAAGGGATTATATTTGAAGTTGTAATATTTTTTATAATATAGGCATGAATTCTTTCCGATGAATATATCCTAAGACTTAACAGCATACAAAAAAATGCTATTCCATACACAATTCCATTTTTTAACACATAATCATTTACACTAAATTCAATTTTATTATTTTTTAACATTTTGTGAATTTCCTCCAATGATTGAGTAAGTACGTTTTTTACTAATCATAATATTTTTTGAAATTTAATCTATAAAAAATCGCCCATGTATCATTAAATGCTTTTAATACATCCTTAATTCTTATTCGTCTGCTTCCCTTTTCTCGTACATATACGACCTTAACCGGCATTTGCCCGATAGAATATCCTCTTCTATGAATTGCCGCCAGAATTTCGATGTCATATGCAAATCCCGCTGTTCTGATCAGATGTGCCACAGGTTTAATTGCTTCAGCCTTAAAAAGCTTTAGTCCAGTTTGAGTATCCTTCACATTTAGCTGAAAAAGTATTAATAACATAACATAATACCCCATACTCATAAATTTTCTTATAAATGGATATTCAATCTCAGAATCCTTATGTAATTTACATCCAATAATCGCATCTTTTTTATCATCAACCATCTTAATCAAAAATCCCTCTAGTTGGTCTGGATTCAACTCCAAATCTGCATCAACAAATGCAATATATTCTCCACATGTTTCTGAAATACCAGCAATTATTGCAGCACCTTTTCCATGATTGCTTTCTGATGAAACCATACGAACTCTATCATCGCATTGTATCACACGCTGAATTTCTAACTTTGTATTATCCTTACTCCCATCGTTCACTACAATGATTTCAAAATTATCAACAAATTTATGTAATATTTCAATTGTCTTCAAAACATTAACATATATGCATGAACCTTCATTGTATGCCGGCATTACCACTGACAGTTTACCATTTATATCAACCATTCTGCACCCCTGTAATAAACTACTTGTACTAATTTATAAATCATGCTTTAGTTTTTTATACTTCTTACAAATCAATCATTCATATACATCCACTTTATATAACAAAAGGCATCTACCGATGATGCGGTAAATACCTTACAACTACTTAGTGCCGGCGACCGGACTTGAACCGGTATGGGATCAACTCCCGCAGGATTTTAAGTCCTGTGCGTCTGCCAATTTCGCCACGCCGGCTTACTGGACTTACTATTTACTTTCTATGTAACTAATATAATACTATGCTAAATGGATGGAGAAGGATTCGAACCTTCGAAGACGTAGTCAACAGATTTACAGTCTGCCCCCTTTGGCCGCTCGGGAATCCATCCGCAAAATATAAATTGTTTTTAATACTTAACCGTTCAGATTATATCATAGCATCAATAAAATGGCAAGTGATTTCAATCTGCTGAAAATTAAAATATTATTTTTTAAACAGTACAATCAGCAATTAAGATTGCTATGTTATATATGATTATTTCTTTTCATTATGTTATCTAGACACAAAAAAATAATTGACATTACTTATATAAACATATACAATGTAATATCGGGTCGGGAAATACATATATCAGAAGAGAGAGTTTACAATGGGAATAAGCATAGTTCTTTTAGCCTATAAAGAATCTGAAAATCTTAAGATTTTATTACCTCAGATTATTGATAATCTAAAAAAGACAAAAGAAGCATACGAAATATTAGTAATCGATACAGCAGAACCTTTAGATAATACTGAAGTAGTATGTGAAGAATTTGGTGCTAAGTATATTAATCAAGAAGAACCTGGATTTGCAGGCGCCTTCCGTACTGGTATCAAGTACGCATGCATGGACAAGTTTTTAATTATGGATAGTGATGGTTCTCACAATCCAATATATATTCCAGACATTTATAATATGTTTGTTAATTCCAATTGTGATCTTGCAATTGGTTCACGTTATGTAAAAGGTGGACATACTAGTGATTCTAAATCATCAATAGTAATGTCTAAGATTCTTAACACAGTATTTCGAATCTGCCTTGGCATTAAAGCAAGTGATATCTCGACAGATTTTAGGATGTATCATACAAATCAATTGAAATCCATATCTTTAAAATGCAAAAACTATGATGTTCTTCAGGAAGTATTGTTAAAGTTAAAGATGAACCGAAAGGACTTTAAGATTGGTGAAGTTCCAATTACTTTTGATCAGAGAATGTTTGGAGAATCTAAACGAAAGCTTATTCCATTCATAATAAGTTATGTACAAACATTAATTAGATTAGTAAGTATAAGACTTTCCACAAGTACTACTTTCAAGAATCTTTTTCTATACGGGATATTTGGTCTGTCAGCAGCTTTTGTAGAATATTGTATCTTTATCCTTTTATATAAAGTCACTTCTATGTCTCCTGAACAAGTTAATATCATCGGTGCATTATGTGGATTAGCCTTTTCGTTTCCTACTAATACATTTTTAAATTTTAAGAAGACCAATAATCTATTTAAAAGATTTGTTTCATATGGATCAATTTGCTTTGTCGGAATGGGTTTTTCTACGTTTATAATTTTTATATTTAAAGATTCAATGAATCTACTCGTGTTAAAAGCTTTCCTTATGATATTTGTGTCAATTGTACAATTTATTTTGAACAAAAAAATCACCTACCGAGATTAGTCGGTAAGTGATTTTTTTATTGCTTTTATATTTACATATTTTTATCTTGTTGTTAAATATTTGTTTACATGTTTTGTTGATATATTTTGTTTACATGTTTTGTTTATACCAATCAATCGTTTTTCTGATTCCTTCTTCAAAAGTGAACTGAGGTGAAAATCCTACATCTTCTTGCAAATCTGTAATATCAGCACATAGATACATTACTTGCTTTTCCCCATAAGGAACATCGCCTAAGCCAAGCTCTGCATTCTTATCTATATTATCTTTGATAGTTTCAATATATTTACTAAGTGGGCTTACAGTGCCTCCACCGATACAATATATCTTACCACTAATTCCTTTTTCTCCCAGCAAATACATCGCTAAGGCTACATCTTCTGAGAATAGATAATCCCATTGCTGCTCACCTTTTGTAAACTCTGGTCTTTCGTGGTTGAGAAGTTTTCCGATTGTACTCATCACCATTGTTTTATCGCCATCAAATGGGCCATATACGCTAAGAATTCTTGTCCAAATATGTTTTATGTTTTTTTGACTACATAATATTCTACTCATCTGACCAGCACATAGCTTTGCGATTCCATATCCATTTTCAGGATTAGTAGGTGTCTGTGCACTCAGTTTTCCTTCGAATCTTCCATATTCAGCTTGTGATCCAGCTCCTATAAACGTATGACATCCAAGTAATGAAGCAACTTCAACGGCGTCTAATGTATATTTAACATTTAGATTCTGGCCATGCATGTTATTACGACTGTTTCCAAAAGTTCCATCCCATCCAAAGTGATAGAATACTTCATATTGTCCATTTAGTAAGCTAGGCAAAGTACCTAGTTCTGATAACGAACATTCCACAATCTTAACCAATGGACTTAGAGGGATTCTTGAAATTCTTTGAGAACCTACGTGGCAAACTGCTGTTACTTCAATATTTTCACTTATTAGCTTCTGAATTAATGCAATACCAATCGTCCCAGTTGGACCTGTAATAATAACTCTTTTCATTAATATCTCCTAGCGGCAGATTGCCTTGTTTGCTTCATATTCTTCCTTCGGAAGGAATGGGAACATATCATCAATCTGAGGTGATACAATCTTACCATCTGGAAGAACTTTTGAAGATAGTTTTGGTTCAAAATTCTGATTTTCATCAACAACAACTTCGCAGAAACAAGGTCCTTCTGAATTCAATACACTCTGAATTTTTTCTTCAATTCCATCTTGACTGTCTATTCTTACATATGGAATTCCATATGCATATGCTAACTTTTCACAATCAGGGAAGCTAAGACCATTTCCATCACACACACCTACAAGTGGTGGCTGGAATAGATTTTTTTGCGTCTGTCTAATTGAATGATAACCATTATTATTTAGAAGCATTAATTTCATATTCATATTGTTATATACAACGGTTTGAAGTTCCTGTAAATTCATCTGGAAACTACCGTCGCCATCAATACATACAACTCTCTTACCTTTTTCAGCTACACATCCGCCTATTGCTGCAGGAAAACCATATCCCATAGCTGCACAACCTGAATTAGTGAATAATCTTTGACCCTTTTTAATCTCAGCCGCTTGGAATGTAATAACGCATGCTCCACCATTACCGCAGATTACCTTGTCATTTTCTTCCAGCTCATGAAATAATTTTGTCATAAATACATATGGATTTAATTTTTCTTTATTCTCATAGTAACTTGGCAATGTTGCTGGGTATTTTGCATTGATTTCTCTACTCCACTTTAACCACTCTTCGTGTTTTGGCTGAGCTGCATAATTACTTTCTGCAATTGATTTCATAAATTCCTTCACATCAGCGTGTACTGGCATATCTGGAACGATTGTTGGTTTATTCATTTCATTTCTATCGATGTCAACAAATATCTTAAAGGCATCTTTTGCAAAATCCTTATAATTGTAGCTAGACATTCTAATATTAAGTCTGCTTCCAAGTACAATTAAAAGATCACTATTCTGAACAATAAAGTTACCGCCTCTTGTTCCTACAGTACCTGGTCTTCCGCAATATAAAGGATGCTCATCCCATAATATATCATGCGCATTCCAAGCTGTAACAACTGGGATATTAAGTTTTTCAATACATTCAATAAATTCTTTTTCTCCACCTGATAATCTTACGCCTGTACCAGCTAATATTACTGGACGTTTTGCATTCTTAACCTTTTCAAGAATTACTTCAGTCGTTTTTTCGTCATATACTGGATGTTCATTTGCAAACTCTTCAGCATTTTCTTTTGCATATTCTTCTACGTCAAATCCTTTTAGATCATCTAGTTCAACCATTGAAGCTTGAACATCAAGAGGCATATCAAGCCATACAGGACCTGGTCTTCCATTTTGGCAAAGATACCATGCTTTTTCAAGATGATATTTGATTTCACTTGGTTCTGTAATCATCTTTGCATATTTTGTCATTGGTGCAACGCATTTTACAATTTCAACTTCTTGATCACCTAACTGTCTAACTGGTACATCTGTTGACCATACAGTTGTTTCTCTCTTTGCTTGTCCAGATATAACAAACATCGGAATCGAATCAGCCCATGCGCCAAACACACCTGTAATTGCATTTGTTCCACCAGGACCACCTGTAACACATATAGGTGCTATTTTTCTAGTGAGTCTCGTATAAGCTTCAGCTGCAATTGCACATGCTTGCTCATGATGATTGTAAGTACAGTGCAAGCCCTCTTTATGACCAAATGCATCATTAAGGTGCATTGCTGCACCACCTGTTATTGTAAACATATCCGTTACGCCATGTTCAACAAAGAAATCTGCCATATATTTTGCTATTTTAATTTTCATTTGTCATACCTCTATTCTATTTGAAAAATTTTAATAATTCTAATGTTGTATGAGCGCAGCCCGCACAAGGGTACTTTGCTACATCTTCGCTTGTTCTGAAATCAAATCCGTAAGTAACACCGATAAAATCCATGCCAATCAATTTTGCACCATTTGCATCATGGCCACTGTCGCCAATCATAACTGCATTACTGTAATCTGTAACGCCCAAATCATTCATGCACTTTTCAATAATATCTACTTTTTTGAGCTTATTTTGATGATCGGCACCATATAAAATATTTGTATATTTATCAAATCCAAAATGTTTCAAAATCGCTTCCGCATAATCCTGACGTTTATAGGTAGCAACAGCAAGTTTAACGCCTTTCTTTTGAAGTTCATCAAATACTTCATAGATTCCATCATACGGTTTTGCTTTGAAAAGTTCGTAATCTTTATATCTGTTTCTGAAGGTTGTTGTAAGTTCCTGTACGAGTTCACCATCAATACCGTATACCTTTGCAAAAGAGTCCTGCATTGGTGGTCCAATAAATGTAAGAAGTTGTTCATCCGTTATCTGTTCTAATCCGTGTTTTTCAATCGTATATTTTACGGCCGCCAACACGCCTTCTGTGGTATCAAGAAGCGTGCCGTCGACATCAAATACCGCTATTTCATAATTCTTATCCATAAATGTAATTACCTCTTAAAATTCTAGTTTGAAAAATATTATTTGAAATATAATGATGGTGTAATGAATTTAACGTTCAATTCATTGCTATTTTCACAAATAAAGTTAATAACATAGTTATTTACATCGTTTGCTTGTTCATCTGTAAACACATATTCCATTGCCATATCAAAATAATTAGGCGTATCGTTTGATGTGTAACCATCAAAACCTGCAAGGTTAACTTCTTTAACACCAATCTTTATAAGAACCTTGAGAAGCATTACCAATGAATTGTCAATAATTGAACAGTCCATGTCAAGAAGTGAACTATACTCAATCGTATAGTCAAATGTTCCATTAACCCTAGTAACATTTGAAGTAGCGATTACTTTTACATTACAGTCAGGTGAATTCAGTCTATTTACAAGTCTGATATATCTTTTCGCATTGCTTAAGAATATAAAGTCTGCATCAACTTTTGTTGGATTATAGTTGATTGAAATAATAACTGGTTTGTTTTCGCCAACATACTGCTGAATCTTATCACTAAATTTATCAGCACTTGTTCCTGGTCCAACAATAAGAATTGGTCTGCCAATCAATGTCTCAGAAAGTTTCTTTAATGATTTTGTATCATCAATTTCTTTTTGCTGATAATCCATATATAACGCATCAATGTGGTCCTGATCAAATGAAAGCTTTTTCTTTGTTTCTATAGTGCTAAGTATCTCATTGATAGACTTCATTGAGAGTGTTCTTTTCTGAGTTAGATACATAACATATTTTGGATGACAGTCATTTAAAGCTGCAAGATAGTATCTAAGTGAGTAGCCCCAAGGGAATTTTAGGAACCATTGCATAATACTTACATCAATTAATTCAAGTATCTGACTTATGTCATAGTTAGTTCCATAATTATCATTCATATACATTGCTAAAAGCTCTATATTTGAATTTCCGGCGCCTTTACCCATGCCATATACAGAGCCATCTATTGTAATAGTTCTATCTGTTTCAATTGTAATAAGTTCAATCGCATTTGAATAACCAAGTTGAAAATTATTATGAGAATGATATCCTATTCCAATTTCAGGAGATAGATTTTGATCAATAAGATTAAAATAGTGTTTCAGATTATTCTTATGAAGTAATCCGTAAGTATCAACGATTGACATTGCGTATGGAGCAAGTTCGTTAACTATGTTAACTAATTCAAGCATTTCTTCATCAGAATATCCTGTAATTGATACTGGCTGCACAAACAATTGGTAACCTTTGTTCTTAATCATTCTACAGTACTCAATCGCTTCATGTATATGTTTCTGCTTGAAAATGACACGGATTCCATCAAGGAAAGATTCGCTGCAAGGCGAGATGTTTTCCAATGCACATGTTCCAAAATCAATCATTCCGACTATCATTGCATTACCAGGATTAAGTCCTTCAAATACTTTATTGATTGATGCTGTATCGGGCATTATGGTTCTATTCATATCGAACTTACGATTTTCGTCAATAAATCCAACTTCTATTACATCCATACCTGATGAAACTAATCTCTCAAAAATATTAACAATATCATCATGTCCAAATTCCCAGTCATTTACAAATCCACCATCCCTTAGTGTACAATCCAATAATTTTACAACGCCCATTCCTTTATACCCCTTTTCCAATTAGATTTTTGTGTTTCAAATAATTTATAGCATTTGCAATACCGGTTATTAACAAAGTTAACGTCATTACAGGTAACGCGAAATGAATGTTAAATATATAATCTGACACTTTGCAAAAATATACCCATGAAATCATAATCATGCATAACAAATAAATTATATCTACATTTCGATGTTTTTCTTCATTCAAAAACATTACGATTACTGGAATCATATATAACACACAATACGTACCAGAATGTGATGGCAGTATTATAAGTATAATGACTACTGTCGCAACTTTTTCCCATTGAGTCTTGAAAAATGGTATAACGGATAATAATATAATTGATATTATTACGGTAGTTATCTTCAAAATATCAACCCAGATATCAGGTACTATGTAGTCATTTGAAGTAAATACCCGTCCAAATTTATTAAGGCTTCCTGCTAGTGTACATCCTTCTGGACTTGAATAATATTTTAAATTCAGGAAAATGTTATTAAACATCAATGGTATGTTCAAAAATCCCCCGTGCAAGAAAATAAATGGACCAAACACAATTATTATCCCATATATAACAGTTCTAATTGCATCTTTAAACTGCTTATTATAAAGTAGCAATATTCCCAAAAATGCGGGTGTAATCTTAAATGCAACAGCTACTGCCAACGATATAAGCGCCACTTCCTTTAATATCTTATTTTCGCTATTATAATAAAACAAGTAAATCATACACATTATAGAAGTAATGATAATCGTATTACCTCTTTCAATTGAAAATAGCATAGGAAATGAGAAGCATAAAACAAATGCGACTAAGCTTTTTATTAACATACTTCCATTCTTTGTTACCTGAATGATGGTATACATCATAATTATAACGATAACTGTAAATATGATAATCAGAATCAAAACTTTAGGATCAGTCCACAGTTTTTTGTAATCGCCAAATTTTTCTAAATATGAATTTACATTAACAACTCTTGAAACAAGAAACATTAATGCATAAGTAAGAGGAGGATATGCTTTTTCCCCTAGTCCAAATATCTGGTTATTATATGGGTCGAGTTCTGCACTATATCCTAATACGTTCGTACTATCTGCCAAAAAATCCCACATATTTTCAGAAAAAATACGGAGTTGACTGCTTGAATCACCACCAATAAACATGAAAATTAGCCATAATAAAATTGAAAGCCCTACCGTTGCGATAAATATTATTTCAAATGCTGTTTTTGTTTTCATTTTATCAAAATATTTCATTTTAATGTTCTCTCCAGTAATCTAGGGTTTCTAGTAATGTTGTGCTCAATGAGATTTTAGGAACCCAGCCTGTACACAATCTGATTTTATCTGTATTGGCTTCAATAATTGGAACATCCACTGGTCTGAGCTTATCTGAATCAACTTCAACCTTAATCTCAACCTTTGAAAATTTTAGTATTCTATCTAAAATTTCCTGAATTGCGATTGCATTTCCACTTCCAATATTATAAGTCTCGCCTTTTTGCCCTTTTTGAATTAACATGCCATAAGCTCTTACTACATCTCTCACATCCGTAAAATCTCTCTTGGCGCTAAGATTTCCAGTAAATATAACTGGCTCTTTTTCGCCTCTTTCAATTTCTGAAACCTGCTTACAAAAATCAGCCACAACAAACATAGGCGCTTGATTCGGCCCAATGTGGTTAAATGCTCTTACCATCATTATATCCATATCATAAGCATCCGCATATATCTTACCAATCATATTCTGGCATGCCTTAGTTGCTGCATATATATTACCCGGTCTTACTGCATTCTCTTCAACGATTGGGGACTCTTCCGGCTTTATATGTCCATATTCTTCACCTGAACCGATGAACAGCATTCTTGGCTTAAAATCAACTTCTCGAATAGCATCCATTACATTAACGCTTCCTTTGATATTGACATCGATTGTAATCCCCGGATTATCCCAGGATAATGCAACCGAACTTTGTGCAGCCAAATGGAATATATAATCTGGTCTCACTGCCACCAAGACCTCAGTAATTTGTGCTTTATTAAGTATATCTAAATTATATACTTTCGCTTTTTCATTATGCAATTCTTCTCGGCCCATTTTTGTAACATATATGTCCCAATTAAGCTCGTCTGCTAAATGATTAATAAGATAATTACCAACAAATCCAGCTCCGCCTATTATTAATGCCTTAATCTGCTTCAAATTTACTCCTATCTCCTATACTCCAAAAACGAGGAGCTATACCCCTCGTTTTGATTTCGGACTTACAAAATATTTATAAGTTTGCAGCTTTTATTTCTTTAGCCACTAATTTCATATCATTTTTAACCATTCTCTCAACTAATTCAGCGAATGGAATTTCTCTTTCCCATCCAAGATTGGTATCCGCTTTGGCTGGATCCCCAATAAGGATTTCAACTTCGGCTGGTCTAAAGAACTGTGGATTAATCTTAACGATTTCTTTTCCAGTTGCTTTATCTTTACCGATTTCATTAATGCCTTCGCCTGACCATTCAACTTCAATATCAACACAACGAAATGCTATTTCAACGAATTCTCTTACCGTTCTTGTTTCATTTGTTGCGATTACATAATCGTCTGGTGTTTCTTGCTGAAGCATTAACCACATCGCATTTACATAATCTTTCGAATGACCCCAGTCACGTTTCGCATCCATATTGCCTAATTCTATATGATCTTGAACATTTTGTTTAATTCTAGATACTGCATCTGTTATTTTTCTTGTAACAAATTCCTTGCCACGTCTTTCACTTTCGTGATTAAAAAGAATACCACTACATGCATACATATTATAGCTTTCTCTGTAATTCTTTGTAATCCAGTGTCCGTATAATTTAGCAACACCATATGGACTTCTTGGATAAAAAGGAGTTGTTTCAGACTGTGGAATAGCCTGAACCAATCCAAACATTTCTGAAGTTGACGCTTGATAGAAACGCGCTTCTGGTTTAACTATTCTGATTGCTTCAAGCATATTAGTAACCCCTAACGCATCAATATCCGCAGTACCCAATGGCGTATCCCATGAAGTCGCAACAAATGATTGAGCTGCAAGGTTATAAACCTCATCAGGCTGTGAAATCTTCATTGCAGAAATAAGTGAAATAGGATCTGTCATATCAGCATAAATAAAGTGGATTTTTTCTTTGATATGTTCAACGTTTCCATAAGTCACTTCACTTTTTCTTCTCATGATACCATATACATTATAGCCTTTTTCAAGCAAAAGTTCCGCTAAATATGAACCATCTTGTCCTGTAATACCAGTAATTAATGCATTTTTCATTTCTAATCTCCTTGTTATATATACTTATTTTGTATATTTTATCTATAAATATTCTTCTTTTTTTGCTTCTCTTAATTTTGCAAGTATTTGTTTGATTTCTCCAGCATTTTCCTTCGTACTTATTAGGGTAGCATCTGGTGTATCAACAATTATAATATCCCTTAGTCCTACTGTAGCAATGAGTTTTTTTGAGCCCTCAATAATACAATCTTGCGTGTTCACGGTTATCACATTACCACTAATTACATTGTTCTCTTCATTCACGCTTTTGATTCTTCCTACTGCAAGCCATGAGCCAACATCATCCCATCCAAAATTGCCTGTCAATATATATATGTTATTCGCTTTTTCCATAATGCCATAATCAACTGACTGTGATTCTAGGTTTGGAAATTCTTCTTCTAAAATCTTCTTTTCATCAACGGTACCAATTGCTGCTTTGATTTTCATCAAACCTTCATATGTTTCTGGCATATATTTTTTAAAATTATCAAGAATAGTTGATATTTTCCATGCAAACATTCCACTGTTCCATAAATAATCACCTGATTCAAGATATTCTAGGGCAACTTCAAGGCTAGGTTTTTCAACGAATTTATCTACTTTATGTGCATTTCCGATTTCTTTTTTATTATTATATTTTATATAACCGTATCCGGTCTCTGGATAGTTAGGTGTAATACCTATTGTTACAAGGTTGTCCGCCTCTTCTGCAACTTTGCAAGACTCCGTAAATGTATTAATAAATATATCGTTATGCTTAATTAAATGATCTGATGGAAGTACGATCATTGTTGCATCTTCATATTTTTGTGCAATATGAATAGCACCAAGTCCGATACAAGGTGCTGTGTTTCTTCCAATTGGTTCACAGAGAATATTGCATTCTGGAAGTCCTGGAAGTTGCTCAATTACGAGATTTTTATACGCTGAATTAGTAGCAATATATACATCCTCCAAATCAACTAACGGTCTAATTCTTTCAACTGTAAGCTGTATCATAGTCTTTCCATCATCCGTAAGTGACAAAAACTGCTTTGGAAGTGATGCTCGGCTTCTAGGCCAAAAACGCTCACCTTTTCCTCCAGCCATTATTAACGCTGTTCTTTTCATAAACTTCCTTTCCTATGTACGAAAAATAATTCCCTACATACAAAACAATTTCTAAAATATTATACCATATAAGCGGTAATTTGCAATGTATTATTGTTCTTTACTGCTAAAGTTCAATCTTTCTTCTTCTATTACGAGTGGTCTGTTCATGAGTCTTTTATTCATACTAAGAATATATTCTCCCATAAGTCCAATAAAAAATATCTGGAGAGAACTCATAAAACTAACAATCAATATCAATGGTGCCATGCCGGCCGCAAATCTATCCCAGTAAATAAGTTTAAATATCAAATATATGATTCCAACAATAATGCTTATCCCTGCAAATATTGCACCAATAAATGTAGCAAGTCTAAGTCCTATTTTTGTATAAGATGTAAAACTAAGCATTGCAGCATCATACAAAGTATAGAGGTTATTATGGGTTTTTCCAGCTCTTCTTTGTGGTTGTACATATTCAATCTCAGTTCTTTTATATCCTAATTCACCAATGATTCCTCTGATAAATGGAATTGGGTCATCCAAATCTCGAAGAATCTGTACAAATGACTTGTCATATAATCCAAATCCTGTAAAATGCTCTATCTGCTCAGAAGAAGACATCTTCTTAATCATTTTGTAATAAACGGAACGAAGGAAATACATTATTTTGTTTTCCTTACTATGGCTCTTTATAGCACAAACGATATTGAAGCCTTCTTCCCACTTTTTCACAAGTTCAGGAATAAGTTCGATTGGATCTTGGAAATCCGCACATACTGGGATTGTACAATCGCCCTCAGTCTGAAGTATTCCATAATAAGGAGAATTAAACTGACCAAAATTCTTTGCATTAAAGATTGCTCTGATCTTTGGATTATTCTCACACAATGCTCTTAATTTGACTCTTGTTGTATCCGTTGAAGCATTATCAATGAATAGAATATCATACTCATAATTTGGCAAGTCATTTTTGAACATGTCAATTAATGTTTCACTAAGTGGTACTACATTCTCTTCCTCGTTATAACAAGGTACCATAATACTGATTTTCTTCATAATATTTATTCCTCTTTGTTGGTTATTTGCAAAATCAATGATTCTTATTTTCTTGATTTGATTTTTACTTTCATATTTGATGCTCCATATATTAACCCTTCGATTACTAGTATAACAGAAATCGCCAAAACTGCAATTCCCTGAATAAATGTACTAAACAAGTAATCAAAACCAGCCTGAAAATTTTTCAGCAATTCGGTTGGATTATGTACTATCGGAATCATTATTGCAATAAAACATAGTAAACAAGCCCAATCTATCCATGTCCGTTTTTCACTAGTATCTAAAAAACTCACCAAAGGAATTATGAAAAAAATTAATGTATATACAAAACTAAATGACGGAACCAGAATAATCATAGAAACCAATAGTGTGGATATTTTCCATTTCGATTTGTGAAACATGCAAGCAATGACTGCAATTATCATATAAATATATGGCAGTACCACAAATATCCTCTGTATAATTGGTGCCATATAATCAATTCCAAGTAATCCTATAATAACTGAAATAGTTGCAGAAAGATTAACCTTTCCGCCCACTCCTGTTCCTGCAAATTGATTTTCGGCAACTTTGATATCTGCATACATTCTATATATATCTGCAATTCCATTATAGGCGAAAAATGGAATCACAAAGAATGCGATGCCATATAGTGTGGACCTGATTGCTGCCTTGTAATTTTTATCCTTAATAAGTAACAATCCGAATACCGCCGGATATATTTTTAATGCCGCTGCAATTCCCAGACACATATAGGATAATTCTCTTACATATTTGTTCTTTGAATCCTTTCCAAAAACAAATGCCATTAAAAATAACAAAGCGACAAATATAATATTTCCTCTTTCAAACATATAAATAAATGGTGCAGATAAAAGTACTATTGTTCCAAAAAAGGCTTTTTCAAATCCATTTCCTGCTTTAGCGCTATTGAGAAGATTAATAAATGCACTTATTGCTACTAACATATATGCTAAAAACAATATATCATTAACCGGAGCTGAGAAATTAAAGCCTCCATCTGCTTCAACAGGAATCTGTTTTGCGAAAAAGCCAAAAAATAGGCATGCTAATGCCGGATAGCTACTATTGTTAACATACGGCTGCATTGTAAGATTATCCTGTACGCACATCCAGAAATCAACATTCATAGTATTCCCATAGCTGTATATAAGGAACTTATATGGTGCTTCATTCGTAACAATTCCAAATATAATCAAATATAACAAAGCGATTACCATTGATGCATAAAATGCAATCTTAATACAGTCAACATTCTTTTTATTTGCCATCTTTAAATGCCCAAACCTTATTAATTATATAGTTTAATGGTATTGTAATAAGTAAACCTATCAAAGGAGCAACTGTTGCAGGTATACCAAGGTAATCCACAAAGATAACCAGGAGTATTCCACTGAGTACTAAGCCTGTTGAAGCATAAGAAAGGAATACCTTAATCAATGCTTTAATCTTTGAGCGTTCCTCATCTTCCTTCTTTTTGAACACATACTTGTCATTCCAATAGAAAGAATTCAATACACTGACAATGAATCCTAGTGTAAGTCCAACCAGTTTATATTCTTCACCAAATGCGAATAGGCAAACAAGATATACGCCATATGAAATAAGGGTGTTGGACAAGCCAACAAACCCAAATTTCACAAACTGCATAAACGCATTCCATTTTTCATCGGGGATTTTAATATTAAATATCCCAAGTATCGAATCTACAACGACTCTTCCGATATGTTCTAGAAAGTCCCATATTTTCGTTCCAATTCCAACTTTTTCTTGCATTATTTCACTGCATCCTTAATTGTTTGTGCCATGAAATCAATCATTTCATCGTTCATTCCAGGATATACGCCAACCCAGAAAGTATCGTTCATGATTCTATCAGTATTTGTTAATTCTCCAACAATTCTATAGCCTTCTCCTGTTGCTCTCATCTGATCAAAACATGGATGCTTGATAAGATTTCCTGCAAAAAGTGCACGCGTCTGAACACCGTGAGCTTCGATATACTGAACTACTTTATTTCTGTCAACGCCTTCTTTACAGGTAATCAAAAAGCCAAACCAACTTGGTTTTGAATTTTCACATGGCACTGGTAAAATCAATTTATCAGTTGCTGACTGAAGTGCTGCGCTTAATCTATCGAAATTATATCTTCTTCTTTCAACAAACGCTGGGAACTTAACAAGCTGTGCACAGCCGATTGATGCTTGCAGGTCAGTTGCTTTCAAATTATATCCAAAATGTGAATATACGTATTTGTGATCATAGCCTACTGGTAATTCTCCATATTGCTTATCAAATCTATGTCCGCAAAGATTATCGACACCTGATGGGCATACACAATCTCTACCCCAATCTCTAAATGAACGGATGATTTTATTAAGTAATGCGTTGTTCGTATATACAGCTCCGCCTTCGCCCATTGTCATATGGTGAGGTGGGTAGAAGCTTGATGTTCCAATATCACCAATTGTACCTGAGAATTTCTCTTCTCCGTCAATTGTATATTTTGTTCCTAAAGCGTCACAGTTATCCTCAATTAACCAAAGGTTATTTTTGTCACAGAATGCTTTTACTGCAGATAAATCAAATGGATTACCTAATGTATGGGCAACCATTACCGCTTTTGTTTTATCTGTTAATGCTGCATCTAACATAGTTACATCAATGTTGTATTGGGGAATTGTTACATCAACAAATACTGGAATCGCTCCATATTGAATAATAGGTGTTACTGTAGTAGGAAATCCCGCAGCGACAGTGATAATTTCGTCGCCTCTTTTAACCTGTCTATCACCAAGAAGTGATGATGTCAATGCCATAAATGCATTTAAGTTAGCTGATGAACCAGAGTTAACCAATGAACAATATTTTACGCCTAAATACTGAGCAAATTTTAGTTCAAATTCATCTGTGTATCTTCCTGATGTAAGCCAGAACTCTAATGAGCTGTCTACAAGGTTCGTCATCTCTGCACTATCGTATACTCTTGATGCATATGGGATTCTATCGCCCTCTTCGTAATTCTTCTTGACATGAAATGTATCACAATACTCTTTTACTAGACCTAAAATCTCTTCTTTTGCTTGAACTTCTGTTTTATTTGTAAACATATTATCTCCAATCATTGGTTTGAATTTATAGTTATTTTAGAAAATCTTCAATTTGCTTGTCCATACACGCAGGAATATCTCCCGCATTAACATAAACTTTTGACCACTCTACCGTTTTTTCTATTGCATCTTCAACGCTCCAACGAGGTTTCCATCCAAATGCTGTCTTTAATTTTGAGCAATCTAACTTAAGGAAGTTTGCTTCATGAGGTCCACCTACAAACTTATTAACCCACTTAGCATCTTCTCCCCATTTTTCGCAAAACATATTAACCAAAACGCCTGTTGTAATACAATCTCTATCGTCTGGTCCTACATTATAAAATCCAGCAAGGCTCTTATCTTCATATTGTTTTTGTGCAATTGTAAGATAAACAAACAATGGCTCTAAAACATGTTGATACGGTCTAGTTGAATGTGGATTTCTAACAATAATCTCTTTATTCTCGCTAACTGCCCTTACACAATCAGGAACGATTCTGTCATTGGCGAAATCACCACCGCCTATAACGTTTCCTGCCCTTGCTGTTGACACAGCCAAATCCATCTCATTAAAAAAGCTATTAATGTAACTATGCGTTACTAATTCAGAACATGATTTGCTGTTTGAATAAGGATCATGACCATCAAGTGGTTCATTTTCTCTATATCCCCATTCCCATTCATTGTTCTTATATACTTTATCAGTTGTTACGTTAAGAAATGATTTCACGCATGGGTTCAATCTGACACATTCACAGATATTAACAGTACCCATTACATTCGTCTCATAAGTATATACTGGATCCTTATAAGAATCTCTTACAATCGGCTGCGCCGCAAGATGTAACACGACTTCTGGCTGAGCCTGAGCAAAGACAGCTTTTAGCTTGTCTAAATCTCTAATATCGCCGATTACAGAATGAATCTTATCCTCAACGCCTGCCAGTTCAAATAAATTGGGATTCGTAGGTGGCACCAATGAGTACCCTGTTACTATGGCTCCCATATTTACTAAAATCCTGCATAACCAACTACCTTTAAATCCTGTGTGACCTGTTACTAATACTTTCTTACCTTTATAAAACTCTGATACAGTCATTATTTGTTCCACACCTTCCATGGAGCATTGCCTGACTCCCACATTTCTTCCAACTGAACTTTATCTCTTTGCGTATCCATACACTTCCAAAAACCATCATGCTTAAAGGCCATAAGCTCTCCTTCTTTTGCGGTTCTTTCAAGTGGTTCTTTTTCAAATACAATTGATGATCCACTAATGTAGTCGAAAATCTCTGGATTACATACCATAAATCCAGCATTAATCATAGCGCCATCATTATCACTTTTTTCTCGAAAGGAATCAATTCTATTTTCTTTGTTTATATCAAGTACACCAAATTTCTGACCCACATTCACAGTCGTCAACGTAACCATTTTTCCATGTGCTTTATGGAAATCGACCAACTCATCAATTCTTACATCTGATACACCGTCACCATATGTTAGCAAAAATGATTCATCTCCAATAAACTCTTGTATCGCTTTCACACGGCCACCTGTCATAGTGTTAAGTCCTGTATCAACCAAAGTAACCTTCCAAGGTTCTGCTACATTATTATGAATTGTCATCTTGTTACCATCAGTAAAGTCAAAAGTAATATCGCTATTATGAAGGTAGTAGTCTGCAAACCACTCCTTAATCACATGTTGCTTGTATCCGCAACATACAACAAATTCATTATATCCGTAATGAGAATACATTTTCATTATATGCCACAAAATTGGTTTGCCACCAATCTCTATCATTGGCTTTGGTTTTAAATAGCTTTCTTCACTTATTCTTGTCCCAAATCCACCTGCTAAAAGTACCACTTTCATATTATTCACTCTCACTTTCTAATCGTATTCCAAATTATATCATTATTTTCATTGTACTTAATTGGTTATAAGTTGTCAACCATTGTCACTGTATATTATAGTTAAAAAGATCAATTTCCGTGTTATTCATCCGATAAATAGACTCATTTCCGTTCTGTTTAATCAGTTCCCACTTGGAAGTATCTATACTATCTCTATTGTTAATATATATCAAGGGCGACTCTACAATCATTGAATCGACATTTTCTTTTGCTTTATCTAATACCACTTTTGTACACTTTCCTGCTATTACATATCCATAATCCGCCACTGCATAGCTTGTTACTGCGTAAAATGTCTCGGTTTCGTCCTGCAACTGATAAATGGACTTTAAACCAAATTTTTCATCTAATATTGATACTATCTGATTATGTGAGACTGCCTGAATATGCCTTTTAGCAGCCATTGTATATAACGAACTTGTATCAATTTGATCAAATATGTAATTAGATGCTGTAAACACTAAATTCTTCTGCTCAACTTCATCGAATAAGCCCATTTTGCATGCAGCCGTCACATTGTCTCTTGGGTAACCATATATTTGATACCTATATTCCACTGAAGCTCTTGCTACCATCTGCTGGCCTAATAATACCCCGACACTTAAGCATACAAGAATAATTGTAATGACTTTTCTAACATTCGGTTTGCATTTTCTGAAGATTCTGATTATTATTGTTAGCAAAATCAGTAAAAGTCCAAAACTTTGAATATAATTTGACAGATGTCCCTCTCCCCATGACATATCTTGATATCTTCCAACAAAAGAAATCAGAATCCCTGGGAATACAAACAGTGCACACCCTATAAAAAATACAAACTTAAGATTTTTAATATCTTTTATTTTTTTATTTATTAATATATAAATAGTAATCATTATAGCAACGTACAAAACTACCATAATGATATCTCGCCCTCTAAATTCACTTAAAAGAGTTTTAGTCAAATAAGCGGCATTGTGCATTCTTGCAGCGACTTGATTTGCAAACGGTAGTGTACTGTAACATTGCTTCACAAATGTTAACGCTATCTTTTTTATATCAAAATTAATAGCAATCCCATCATATCCTATTGTTGCCGCATTTGTTCTAAACCAATAGTTTCCATATAGCATTAATACATATGCTATTATATCCGGAATCAAAACTTTTAATGTCTTCCCGATTTTTCCCGTATAGGCCCAAACGCCTAATCCAAGGAACGCTGCCATTATATATCCAACTTCATATGTTCCCACAGCAAGGCATAAACAGAAGGCGCTCGCGATCAAATACCAGTAATTTCCTATCCTTTTAGCTCCCTTTTCAATCTTATCAAGATACTTAAATATCAATAATAATGATATCATACTCCACATCAGAACCAATTGCATGAGCATATGAAAGCAATATAATGCACTGTCAAAATCACAGGTAAGCTGTATACACATTGGAAACAACATCATTGTAATAAGACTTATCTCTTTCGATTTTGTTATCTTTCCCATGCATTTTGCGAACAAGAGATTGTTCAAATACACTGTCAAAAATATAAGAAACTTATAAGAAAATCTTGTTGGAACAACATATGCAAAGAGCAAGTATACATAATTAGAAAATGGAAAGAACCTTCCAACATCCATCCAAATTTTCATCTGTCTGATTGTAAGTTTTAATACAGAATCCCCTTGTATATAATCAACTGCTTTTGCATTCGCATTAAACAAATCATCTGCACTATAACTACTTTGACAAATCACATAAAAATAAAATAAATAAAATATAAATATACCAATATTCAATATCCAAAATAACTTTCTTCCATCCACACTCTCGATTAAACTTTTCCCATTTTTAACTAGCTTATTAATCATTTCACTCTCCTACAATTTGAAAAAGCTAAGCTTTTCATTATTGCTGTATATTGGCTTATATTTTATAAGGTCAGATAACTTATTTTCAAGGAACTTCAAATCTGCGGCATTATATGCCCTTCTATCGATATATATACCTTCAAATCCATTTTCTTTCAAAAATTCAACTAATCGTTGAACTGATAGATTTGATACATTAGTCTGCCAAACATCAGCTTCTCTTCCCTTAATTGCTCCATAGCTCCATCTCAGTTTATCTGAATGAAGATATCCCGCAAAGAGCTGATAATCCGCCATTTGGTTAACCAGACCTGATTCCGGATATTTATGATATGGAAGCTGATAAATCATTGCTCCTTCGCTGACTGAATCTTCAATATCCTGCACAAATAATTCGTCACTCTCATATTCAGTCTTTATAATTTTATAATCCGGAATATACCCTACTGGTATCTGCTCCCATAAGCAAAGTGAAGTAAATACAATGCCAACAACGATAATCCATTTTTTCTTATATTTCTCGTAAAATGCATTAAGTCCTATACAAAAAGCTAATATTGACACATATGCTATAAATATTGATATTCGATTGTATCCTCTTATTTTATCACTTACAATAAATGCAAACATTGTTCCGATTCCACTTCCTGCAGCCAATAATATCATCATGAAATTTAATTCTGACATTAATGTCAAACGATTAAACACGTCTGTCTTCTTTTTGATGAATATCATTGCGAATGATAATACCAAACCACATATACCCATGATTCCAATATAAGAAGTAATATTTTCATTAAAGTAAATAGTCGAATTATTATAAAAATCAATAATATGGCTAAGCCATCCCAAACCGTGACCGTCTACTGGTAAAAATAACTGAATCAATTTCAGTCCATATACTTCACTTTCAATAAATCCGCCTCTAACAACTGCTGCTGCATTATCTCCATGCGTACTTGTATATATAACAATTGGTATCATGCTGACTAACATGCATAAAACGATTCCCGCTGTTGCAGCCATGCTCTTAAAAAGGAATATAATTTTTTTTGTCTTTATCAGTTTTGAAAATGCTGTGACAAACAGCAGAAAACATGTGAAATACTGATAGTATGCTATCCCATTATTTGCAATTAAGATTATAAATAATATTGCAAGCCAGTTTCTCTTATTTTCAAAAAATTGTTTGTTGAAACACAAAATGTCATCACGTTCATATATCCATATACACAATAATATGGATAGCGGTATAAAATAACAGGTTGACAATACAATATGCTGTGTACCTCTCATTATTATAAATGGTGAAAAGGCAAATGTAAGGGATCCACAGATTGATATCCAATTGACTATCTTTAGTTCACGCATAACGAAATATGAAATCAATGCTGCGAATATAAATATAGAAAAAAATTCTAAGTTAAATGCAACTGCAGCGTTTCCTGTAATCATCGCGAATATTTTCAAAGTAATCAGGTCAAAATTATGCATTACATTAGCAGTGAAATCATAATAATCCCCACTAAATGGAGCTCCAAGTCTGTTTGTTGATAAACACCAGCCCTGCTGTGTAAACATCTTTGCATTAACTAATAATCCTGCATCATCTCCACCGCTATATGTTGTCGGAACCGTTATATCCATATTCCATAATTTAAAAAATACAATCATTACTATAAATGTTAATGCTAGTAATATCGTAACACTAATATATTCCATTCTATTTTTCTTAAAATGCTCTTTTATCATTACTCAGAAGCCTCCTTTAATTTGAAGAAACTAAGGTTTCCATTATCACTATACATAGGAGTACATCCAGTAACAGTTTCAAGCTGACGCTCTAACCTTTCCAACTCTTCCTCTGTGTAAGCTCTTCTGTCAATATATATCCCGGAAAATCCACTATTTTCCAAATACGCCACTGTGTCTTCCGTCGTTAGTTGTGAATATGCCGTATTATTCCAATCAGAGCCATCTCTTCCCTTTATAGAGCCAAAACTCCATCTGAGTTTATCGGAATGTACATACCCGACAAACAACTGATAATCTGCCATATTGTTTACAGGGTTACCTTCTGGATATTCATGATATGGCATCTGGTAAATCATTGCGCCTTCTTTTACTGAATCTTCTATCGCAGCGACAAAATTGGCATCACTGTAATAATTTATATAATTATCATTATACTTAGGTATATAGCTTGTAGGGAACTGTTCCCATATACAAAACAATGTAACAAGTACTCCGATTATAACGATAAACTTTTTATTGTATTTTTTGTAAATTGAATTAATCACAAATGCAACTGCAAGTATGCACACATATGCAATAAATATTGATATTCTGTTGTATGCTCTGATTTCATTCGATATTAAGACTGCAAATATCGCACTGAAACCACCAACCATTCCGAGTAAAACCAATGCAATATTCATTTCTGCAAGAAATGAAAGTCTTCCATTGATTTTTCCATCTTTTTTTACAAATAGAATAACAATTAATAAAAGGAAACCACAGATTCCAATAATACCAAGATATGAGCTCATATTCTCATTTATATAATAAGAATTGTTATTATATTTACTCATAACTACCCTGAATAATGGCCAATTATGATCATCCACTGGAATAAAAAGCTGAATCAATTTCAGTGCATATACTTCACACAAACTAATTCCTTGTCTAACAATTGCCTCTTTGTTAGCTCCATTTTGTAAATTAAATATAAAAGCAGGGATTAAATCTATCATCATGAATACAACAATACCAATTATTGCTACTCCTGATTTTAGCAAAACCCTGAAGTCCTTCGTTTTTAATATCTTTGAAATTGCTGTCACTAAAAGGAGAAAGCATGTAAAGAATGGATAATAAGCAATTCCATTATTAGCAATTAATATAATAAATAGAATAATAAACCAATTCCTCTTATTTTTAAAGAATTCATTATTGAATACTAAGATATCTTCTCTCTCATAGATCCAAAAACACAACAGTATTGATAACGGGACGAAATAATATTCGGTTAATACTATATGAAGTATCCCCCTCATAACTATGTATGGCATAAAAGTAAATATTAGTGTCCCACAAACTGCTATCCAATTGGTAATTTTTAATTCACGCATCACCATGTATGATATAGCTGCAACCAAAAAGAACGTTGAAAAATATTCAAGGTTAACGGCGATTCCAGGACTTCCCGTTATAAGCACAAATATCTTTAACACAATCAAATCAAAATTATGAAACATATTAACTGTAAAATCATAAAATTGTGTACCATATGGTGCTCCAAGCCTATCACAGGATAAATTCCAGGTCTGTGTTGCTAGCATTTTAGCATTAACCAATATACCCATGTCATCACAACCGTCATATTGAATCGGTACACTTGGTGTAATTTCCCATAGTCTAAACAAAAATATCAATATTGTTAATGTTGCAGTCATTAATATGCCAATACTTACATATTCATTTTTGTATTTTTTTATATGTGCTTTCATTGTTCACCGACTCTTTCAATTATTCTATCAAATTTTTCCATAATATCATCCCATTGGAAATAATCGTCCACATATTTTTTTGCATTTTGACACATTTTCTCATATTCTTCTCTATGTGATACCAGAAAATTTAAGCAACCTTCAAATTCAAAATAATTCTTATAGTATAAACCACCATTGCTCTTCGTACAATGTCCTTTTAGTACATCACAAATACCATTAACAACTACAGGAATTGCTAATGTCATTGCTTCTAATACTGAAATTGATAAACTCTCGAATTTTGAAGGTAGAATGAGTGCCTTTGAGCCCTTAATTCCATTAAACTTGTCCTCTTCGCTTACAAATCCAAGGCTGATAATATCTTTATGATTCGGAATTTCTACTACTGCCTTACCCATTAGAACTAACTTCAAGTCACTCTTAACTCTTTTTTTATACTCCAAGAAGTATTCAAACATTCTAGGGCAGTCTTTTCCTTCATCAATACGTCCTACATAAATAATATAATTATCCAACTTATATTTCTTTTTAAAGGCTTGGGGATCTACAAGGCTAGGAACCTGAACACCCACACCCATAACTTCATATGGAATTTCTTCATTTTTAAATATTCCATGTACTAATCCCTTTTCTTCTTCAGTAAGGAATACATAAGCTTTTGGTGCATTAAACACTTCCTCATACATTTTAAAATGAATGAATGGTTCTTGGTGCGCTGTCGGAATAAATATAGCTTTATCCTTGATTTTGACTATACTCTTAACCGCAGGATAATAAAGATATGTTACTACAATGATTGCATAATAGTCGTCTTGATGCTCGTCAATATAGTTTACAAGGCTCGGACAATATGGACCCATTTCCTCTATCCAGCGATCAGACTGCTCTTTTGATGCCTTCGGATTTTGTTGCATTGCGGTGTCTAATGCAGTGAATTTTCGAGGTGTACGCTCATGTTCTGTTTTAAATCTTCTAACAGAAACATTATTAATTGTCTCCACGCCTTCTTTGTAATGATTGCTCCACTTCACATATTCAATTGCGCAACTTGTAAGTACTTCAACCTCATACTTTGCAGTTAAACGCTCTGCAATCTGTCTTGAGTATAACTCAGAACCTCCATTTACTTCTAAACCGTATCGCTGATTAATTATCGCTATTTTCTTCTTCATGTTCCCTTACCTTCTCAAAAAATTCTACGAATCGTTCTACTATAACATCCCATTTGAAATTGCTAAGCACAAAAGCTCTTCCATTCTGTCCCATTTTCTTTGCCACTTCTACATTATTATAAATATAATTAATAGATCCTTCAAACTCAAAATAAGTATCAAAATATAGACCTGCTTTTGACGCCTCTGCAAAATAATGTGTCACATTACATCTTTTATGAACAAGAACTGGTCTTTCACATAACCAACTCTCCATAATTACAATTGAAAAGCTTTCATTTTTAGACGGCTGGCACAAAAGTACTGAACCTGCACAAGCATCATACTTGTCCTGAATTGGTACAAATCCAAGATCCATTACATCATCTTGAATCTCCGGTGGAATTTCCATACTGCCCCCACCAATAAGAACAAGTTTCATACCATTTGCATTTCTACTCTTATATTCTTTAAAATATGTGATAAGCGTATCCACGTTCTTGGCACTGTCTTTTCTTCCCGCATAAATGATATACGGCTCTTTTACATTATATTTTTTACGAAATCTCACTTCGTTATATTCGAAATCAGTTTCCACGCCTTCACCCATTGCTATTGTTTTGACTTTGCTCAAATCATAAAGCCTGTTTGCCAAATCCATTTCTGGCTGCGCATGAAATATTATACTGTTTACCTTGCTAAATAGTTCTTTGAATCTTCTGAAATATGCATAATTTTCATCATGAAGACAAGGTATTAGAACTGCCTTTTCCAGACATGCTTGCATTCCAAAATATGTTGTTCCAAACATATAGGGTATAAATACGAATGCGAGATAGTCATCTTTATTATCTTCTATATACTGATACATATCAGGACTGTTAACCATTTCTTCTAAAAATATATCTTCCTCTTCAATAGAAATAGGAAGATTATTCATTATTTTATAGTTTACTTTATGAAAGGCTTCCAAGTTTCCTTTTCTGACTTTAAATCGCCTTGTTACAACACCATCTATTTCTTCGATGCCCTCTTTAAAATAATTTTCTGTCCAGTCTGAATTAAAATCTTTTACACATGTAGTTATAATCTCAACAGCTACACCACTTGCATGCAGATGCCCCACAGTCCCCCTAAGTTCCATTTCGGCACCACCTGGAATGTCTTTATGATACCAAGGTATTACAAATCCAACTTTTTTTAATTTCATGAATTCTTTTCCCTCTCTATAAATGCATTAATATAATTTTTAAATTGCTCAGCTATATGTTCATACTTGAAGTCTTCTAATCTTCTATTTTGTTTTATAATCAAATCGTCTTGTAATTTTTTATCTGAAATAACTTTATCTATACACTTTGCAACAAAAACAGGAGATTTGTCATTAATCAAAAACCCACTTCCACCTAATGTGCTTGGAATTGCGGTTGAATCATAAGCTATGATCGGTACCTTAAACATCATTGCTTCCACTAATGGAACACAAAATCCTTCGTGCTCGCTCATACACAAAAAAACATCTGCTACTTTGTAATATGCCAAGATTTCATCAAACTTTATGTGACCGGTGAATACTACATCTTCAATACCAATTTCTTCTACATATTTCTTTAATCTCATATAATACAAATCTGTTTCTTTATAGGAACCAACTAGAATTAGTCTTGCTTTGTTATTCCAGTATTTTTTGTAATAGTAAAAAGCTGCAATGACATCTTCTTGCTTCTTATTTGGTGCAATTCTTCCTGTAAATATAATATTTGTATATCCATCGTCGTATTTCTTAACAACAGCTCTATTCGGTGTTTTTTTATAATCTTTAAACGGAACTACGATTGGTAATACATCAATATCGCATTTATAATTCAGATCAATCAAGTCCTGCTTATTCAGTTCCGAATCCGCTAGGCAGTAATCCACTTTATCACTTAAAAATTTTACGCCCTCTAGTCCCCATTCATTAATTCCTTTAATGAATTCATCATTTAGTTCGAAAAATTCTGGTGGAGTAACATTATGATATATGGCAATCTTTCTGCATTTGAATTTTGCAAATTTAAAGTTCAATTCACTGCCCGTTGATAAATGATAAATGATTATATCATCCTTATCAACCTTTGGCATCTTATCGATTTTATATGCGGTTTTACTATCCAATGGCGCTACTACACTTTCAGCGTATATATTAGATACATATCCCATTTTTTTTAAAATTTTTTTTATAGCTACTGCATCATTTCCTACCGCATCGCCGTATGCAATCGTTGGAATCAGTTGTAATATCTGCATCATACACCTCAATTACTTTTGCTCAAATTGCTTTATCTTTTCAGTCAATTCTTCCACTTGTTTCTTTAACGCTTCATTTTGATCTTTTGTTTCATCTACATAACAATTCATTTGATTCATGAGCCTTACAACCGATGCATTAAAACCATCTTGCTCTAGTACAATAGGTTCTACGAAGAAATATACTATTTTTCTGATTACTTTTTTGTAAAACAAGGCGAACCTTGAACCGCTAAGTACTCTATAGGCCTGGACATTCCATGTATGGTTAACTGTATATATCTCTTCGTTAAATGCAATCTTATCAAACTGGGATGCATTCATACTGCTTGTATCTATTACTATATCATTAAAACTCAGCAAATCATTCGTATAACCTTTTTCCTTTATTTCTGCTTTGATTTCCTGCATGATTGATTCAATATTTATATCACTATTTTGAATAGACATTTTATCCTCCTATAACCTTTATAACTACTTTTTAGCTATAATTGCGTAATCTTGACTGCCAAATAATGTTCCAGATACAATTTCCATTGCACTATTAAACTCTTCTAAATTCGCAATATTTGTACTTTCAAGTTTTGGAATACTAACTGGAAGTAGACTACTTTGCGTATATAAAATCCTAACATCCTTAAATCCAGCTTTTTGCGCACAATATTGAAGTGTTAATGGATGTACTGGTTTTCCATGGGAAGGATCCATATAAAATGCATGCGTATATATGGCCAAAGATGTAGGATTAGGAGTTTCTAAAATCATGTAACAATCTTCTTCAAGCTTTTCATAAGCAACTTCACAAAGCTTCAGTATCTGTCCAATTGTCAAATGTTCTACTAACTGCCCGGCAAATACTCCATCCACGCTATCGCACTCACCTAAATACGTAATAGCATCTTCTTGCAATACGTTAAGTCCCATTAACTTGCAGCACTCAATTGACTTACCATAAAGATCAATTCCAATAGCACCAATATTATTATCTTTAAGAAGTTCTAAAAACTCCCCTCTTCCACAACCAATATCAACAACTTTCTTCTTGCCTAAATAAAATGTAAGATACTGTTCTTGATTTTTTTTAATTGCTTCTCTACTACCTCTAAATCTATTTTCAAAATCAAAGTAATCAATTCCTATATATGAATCTTGAGATGTAGTAGTAGCAGAAGTAGTTTGTGATACTTCCGTAGCTATCTGCGGTGTATTAACGCTAGCAACCGATTTATTCTTCTTAACCTCTTCAGCTAATGTAAGTGTATAATCTAGTGTTTTCTTTAGTTCCGCGTCTTGTCTGAACACTTCATTTTGCAAATATTTGATAATATCATTATTATTTCTAATATTCGTTTCAAGATTAGAAATTCTACTTTCGCTTTCAGATATTTTACTGTCGTATTGTGATAATAATTCTGATGTCCTGCTTTGCAATTCGTTCTTTAAATTGTTTATTAGTGGAGCGGCAGCTCTGTATACCACTTTTCTTACTAACTTTTTCAACCCTTTATCTTGCAGTAGGATCTCGTCTATTGTCTTATCAATACTCATATTATTTTACCTCGCTAAAATTCCACTCATGTGCAATGCGCACAACACCAACATCATCAATATTAGAATACACTTCAAAGGAAGTTGCTACTTTAAAATAATCCACTGGAACTCCGATTTCTGATTCAATTGCAATATCAACAATATATTCTGCTGGAAGCAATCCTATATTCTTTAAATTAAGCTGAAGCATACCACTCTCTGACAAGTCAAACTCATCTTGCTTGTCAATTCTTGTGTTCGTTCCATAACATTGTAATCCGTCTCCTCTAAATATACCAATTCCAAAAACTGCATCTTTCACATTTTCTTTCACATTATATTCTAATTTAAGAATCATATCATCGCCCGTTGCAAAAACATGTTGTTCTTCCATCTTAGAATTTAACATTACAATTTCTCTTATTCTTGCATTTCCATTTCCCCAACGATTTTTTTCCTTATCAATCTTCTCTTTTTCTACTGTTTCATGTGATATCTTAGTGCCTTTAGAATCATCGACTTTTTCTTTTTGTCTTTCAGCCTCTTTTTCAGCAATAACCTGTCTTTGTTCACCCATATAGTTCAGATATTTAGGATGAATATCTCTAGGTACTCCTTCCTCTGCAATCAAACCATCCTGTAACCAAATCGTTCTATCGCAAATTTGTTCTATCTGGCTTAAAGAATGAGATACAATTACAATCGTCGTTCCATGCGCTTTGATTTCTCTAAGTCTATTGAAACATTTTGCTTGGAAATTAGAATCTCCAACTGCTAATATCTCATCTATTAGTAAGATTTCTGCATTTACATTAATCGCAACTGAAAATGCGAGTCTCATATACATACCTGAAGAATATGTTCTAACAGGATTATCAATAAATTCTTCTAATTCTGAAAAAGCAACAATATCGTCAAATCTTAAATCTATTTCCTTTTTTGAAAGTCCGAAAATAGATGCATTTGTATAGACATTTTCTCTACCACTCATATCTGGATGAAAACCGGCACCTAACTCAATTAAGCTAGAAACTCTGCCTTTCATTTCAATACTTCCGGTATCTGGGTATATAATCTTGCTTAAAAGCTTCAGTGTTGTACTTTTACCACAACCGTTATGGCCAATAAGACCAATTGCTTCACCTTTTTTGACTTCGAAGCTAACGCCGTTAAGAACCCATCGTTCTTCATACCGATTGCGGTTTCGAAACAATATTCTTTCTTTTAGCTGACTTCCCTTATCAAAAAAAACTTTGAACTTTTTTGTCAGATTCTTTACTTCTATTGCATTTCCTTGTTTCATTTTATAATTCCTCCGCAAAACCTCTTTGAAGTTTTCTAAATACTGCATATCCAAGCACAACAAAGAACAATCCTATTCCAAACGCAAGTAATAGTGTACTCATCTTTGGTACCTGCTTATAAAATAAAATATCCCTGTATGCATCTATAATTGGTGTCATTGGATTTAAATACCAAAGATAAGCGAATTGTGCATACTTTGTCGTTGCCACTGTATCCAACACTTTTGATGATGGATACATTACAGGAGTCAAATACATCCATGCCATCGTAACAATTCCAAGTATATATTCCAAATCTCTAAAATAAACTGTAAATGCTGATGTCAGCAGTGCAATTCCCAAACATAGAATATATTCAATTATCATAATCAATGGCAAATAGAGCAGCGCAAAAAAGTTAGCTCCCCAACCCATCGCAATTAAGACTCCAAATATTACAATAAAGCACAATAACATATTAACAAATGAACTTGTTACATTTGCAATTGGCATAATTTCTCTCGGGAAGTAAATCTTTTTAATCATCTCTTTTGAAGCAAGAACACTGCTTGATCCACCTGTTACAGATGAACTGAAGAATATCCATGGAATAAGCGCTACAAATAAGAACAAAGAATAAGGCTGAATATCACTTTTCAACACAAATGAAAATACAACCGTATATACTCCTAACTGCAACAATGGATTAATAAATGTCCACAAAAATCCCAACGCCGAACCCTTATATCTACCTCGCAGGTCTTTTTTCACAAGACTGAATATCATCTGTCTATAGGCATATAATTCTTTTAATGCACTTATCGCTTTCACTTTAATTTCCTCTTTTCTAAATAAATCTGCTCAACTCTATCATTCACCAGTTTTACCGCACTCTCTATACTTAACTTCTCCTCAATGAATTTCTTAGCATTATCCGCCATATTCATTGCAAAGTCTGCGTCTTGATAGAGTTTCTTCATATACTCGGCCGCCTGATTAATATCAGCATCAGCCCAGCGGTATCCTTTTTTAAACAAACCATAATCTTCTTTAATTTCAATGAGTTCATAATCTACCATACATGCAACTTCACTATTCATGAATTCTGTATTCGCAGACCAGTTTGTAGCAATTGTTGGTGTTCCAACAAGCATGGCTTCCGCCATTCCAAGTCCAAATCCCTCTGCTCTATGCAGTGACACAAGCACATCCACTGCCTTAACCAGACTGTTCACTTCAACTTTAGACATATTTGTAGTAATAAAATAAATGCTAGTGTAACCGTCAAAGAAATCCATGATTTTCGCAATTTCACTGCTGTCTTCCATTTCATTTATTTTAATAACGAGACCTACGCTGCTGTTATCTTTATCAAACGCTTTTTTAAATGCTTCCAGTGTTCCAATTGGATTCTTTCTCTCCATTATGCTTCCACTATTATACATCATAAAAAATAGGAACTTGTCCTTAGGTAAATTAAAATGCATCCTATCATATCTTTCATCTGTTGGTGCTTTCACAGGGTATGGTATCGTTCTAACTGGCTTGTCCGTTTTCTTTCGAATACTTTCACTTACAAACTCCGCTGGCGTCCATATCTCGTCTACAAGATCAATACATCCAACCCATTCGTCTGGAAAATCTTCTAGCTCCCAAAGCCAAAACGCAATATTATAGCGGCTATCCCATATTTTCTTTCCTAATTGCATATAGGCCACTGTAAATTCACTTGCATTCACATGAATCAAATTAATATTATATGGCAAATCTTCTGATATTTTATAATCATAGGAGGTATCCGTCATACTTCCACCTGGTAATTGATAATAATTATATACACTAAAATCAATACCACTATTAGTGATTATATCTGCCACTAATCTAGTACTTTGACCTAGCCCATTATCTGCCCTAATATTTCCGATAAGATTGATTCCATTTTTATATTTTTCAGAATCAAATTCCTTAATATTTTGGTTTTTTAAATTATTTGTATTTTTTTCAATCAGTCCATCTTTTACAGCTCTAAGTAACTGAATTGGTATTATTTTCACTAAAATCGGCTTGCACTTTGCTGCTATATCAATAGCTATTCTCGATAAATTCATAGGTGTACATTATAACCCCACTATCTAATTTTTAATCACACCATTATAGCATATGGGTTAAACAAATGCAATGTACGAGGTTTTTTCAGTATTCTTCAGCATTATGCTGTATTTTACTGTTCCAAAACTGCTGCCTTTTCACAGTATTCTTCGTACTCCGCTGTGCTTCCAACTGCTCTTGCATTCACCCTTATCGTATAAGTACCTTGAGGCAAATCAAAAGAATATTTTGTTTGTTTTGAATATTCAGATAATACTGTAGCACCTGTTGCCGTGCCAACAATAATCTGATACTCAGGAACAACTCTCGTTCCTGCCAAACCATCAATCTCAAAGCTTATATTATAAGTGTCATCCTCTTTTTTTATTATGGATAACGCTGTTTGGCAATACACAACTGTATTAACATCTTCATAAAGGGCCGCATATGAATTATAAAAGTACTTTGTTCTGTCAACGCTCCCCCCCTGTGCATCTTTTATAACAGATGCCATTATGGAAGAATATTTGTCTGCAAGTGCTCCGCACATATGGCCATCCCAATCTCCAAAGTCAAGATTACCCCTTGGCATTACATCTTGTCTGAGCAAATTAAAATCATAGTAATCAACACCATATTCTTCTGTTAATTTTTCAAAATATTTCGCCGAAGCTTCAGACGTTCCCGTAAGCACCGGAGCGGGAGTAATTGTTGAAGTGACGCATATAAGTTTAATTCCATTCGCATTACAATAATCAACGATAGCTTTAAACTGTTTCACAACTTTATTGTCTACTTTGTTGTCATTCCATGTACGTCTTTCAATAAATCCTCTTGCCCCATGGCCACCAGGTGCCCTATAAAAGAATCCATTTCCTACATATGGTCCATCTGCACCTTTAACGACAGCGCTTTCTATATTAAAATCATTATATCCATTGTCAAGTTTTATTGAGACCTTATCTTTTATTCCTTTGAAATCACTAATATAATTTGACCATCTCGAGAATGAAATTCTAACATCTTTCTTTAAAAGATTATGAAAGAAATATTCTGCTTTTACCTTTGATGGTTCCAATTGATAGTATATAAATGCATCACTAAAATCATTTTTTGCCAAATCATACCAATACTGATAATCCAAGTCAAGAATAACTGTCTTGGGACTATTATTTCTGCAGCTTTCCTTGAGTAAATAATAGGAATCCTCCATTGTTTCACTAGGGATGCATAAATTAATTGAATTGGTTCCTAATGTCTCATCCAACCTATAGGGATCAATTGCACTGCGTCCATGTGATGCACCCAGTATAATACAATCATACTTTTCATCAGAATAATTAAGCGTATGCAAGATCACTCTTACGTACCCAGATGGAACAAAAATAAAATCACAGATTGCAAAAATAATGCAACAGATAATTGCGAATATAATACACTTTAATATCTTCTTAAAATTGCGCATATATAAAACCTCCTACCTTTGCCGATACAGTTCCAAGCAATGGAATCGATATGATAAGTGCTATATATATTGCCCATCGAATTGGCAATATTCTTCTTGCAATTGCCTCACGTACTTCAATGTTTTTCTCTTTTAATACACTAACAATAAACCATACGACACAAGCTGCAATTAATATCATAATTTGTAATGAATCAAGTCCAAGTTTCAAAAGTGAACCATCTGTTAATGCTGAAAAGGAAAATCCCTTTACAGAATAATACATCATATAAACTGCATCTTTCAAACTATTCCCTCTATCAAAATACCAACCAATATTGATCAATACAAATGTACGAAATATTTGAAATAATCTCCAAGTCCTAGTTTTTGCATTAATATGTGTTATTTCAAACATCTTTATATAGACGGGCTGAAACATACCGCTAAACGCAATAATAAATCCATTATATAAACCATATATAATGAACTTCCATGACGCACCATGCCATAGGCCTACAATAAAGAAAATCAATAAATCCGCCAAACAAATCGGAAGTACTCGTCCTATTGCATTACCGAATTTCTTTTTCGAAAATTTACCAAATTTATTCATTCCCTTTGAAAGTGAAAATGGATAAAATATATAATCCTTCATCCATGTTCCCAACGTAATATGCCATCTTCTCCAAAATTCTGAGATAGAGTGTGAAAAGAATGGTTGTCTGAAATTCGCATCTATTTTGATATCAAAAAGCTCTGCCGTACCCATTACTACATCCATCCCACCGGCAAAATCACCATATAATTGAATGCAGTATGCCAATACGCCGACAATCACTACGACTCCAGCATATTTATCATCATGGTCAAACACCTGATTCGCAATTATTCCTGCTCTATCTGCAATTACTAATTTTTTAAAGAATCCCCAACAGATAAGCTGTAACCCTTGCTGGATTTTTGTTAGATTAAAATAATGTTTTTCATAAAACTGATGGGCTAATCTGTTATATCTACCAATTGGTCCCTGAAGAATCTGAGGAAAAAACGAAACAAACAATGCAAATTTAAATATATTCTTATCCGCTTCATATTTTCCTTGGTATATATCGATTATGTATCCCATTGACTGGAATGTATAGAATGATATCCCTAATGGTAATAAAAGGTCCATTCCAGCTATGGTATATTGAATTCCAAATAATCTGTGCATTATTCCATTAATATTTTCAACTCCAAAATTAAAGTATTTCAATACTGCAAGAATTCCGAAGTTAAACAAAAGCATAATGAATACAACTTTTCTTTTATTGCCTTTTGTGTTAGCCTTGATTTTCTTCTTTTCTTCTGACGTAATATTTGATTTATTCTTTAGTATTTTATTTGCACCATCATTACTATACTTCTCAATCAATCTGCCACCGATATAAGTTGATATAGTTGTAAATGCGATAAAAGCCATCGGCTTTATACCATAAGTAGCATAATAAAAATAGCTTATAAACAACAGCCATATCCACTGAACTTTTTTTGGTATAAAATAATATACAATAACTCCTATTAATAAAAATAATAGAAAGCCTGTTGATACAAACGACATTTTTTCCTCCAATAATTAATTATTTATTTATTATAGTATTTTTTTATTATTTCATTTTATATGGTTTCATTAATAAATTTCCTTACAATTCCACCTAACTTCTCTGGCAAATATTGTCCAAGTGCTTGATCATATAATATCTTATCTACCTTATTTGAAAAAGTCATCATTGCTTCACACAAATTATTAATCTGCTCATTTTCATTAACATGAATGTCAAATTCATTTACACAATCGCCAATTATCTCATCGTATATTTCTAGGTTACTCACCAATATTGGTTTATAATATTTCATCACTTCAAGTATTGGCATTCCAAAGCCCTCCGCCTTTGACGGAAATACAAAACACGCACAATTAGAAAATAACTCTTGCTTCTTCTCATGAGTCACATAATCCATATACTCTAATCCTTCAACTTCTTGTTGTGTGGCTTCTAATAAAATTCTAATATCTTCTTCCTGCATCTTTCCTGCAAGAATCAAATTTCTTTCACCACCACGTTTTCTATATTCCTGATAGCATTTTAATAGCAAATCCACGCCTTTTCGCTTCTCCATATTACCCACATATAAAAAGTATCCTTCATTTCCAATCTTAGGAACCTCTCTTAACGGATTAGAAATAATATATGCGATGCTATTTTTAATCTTTCTAGCTCTTGGCAATATTTTTTCTGTAGTTGTTTTAGATTGCTTTGAGTTATATAAAATCATATCGGTATTTTTTAGTGTCTTTTTCAAATTATATTTAAAATAGATACTATATATAAAACCAAAATACTTTACATGTGTAATTGGAAACATATCATGAATTGTGATCATTGTTTTGTGATTACCAATAAGCTTAACAGGAATGATCGCATTGACTTCCCAAAACAATTCGGGTTTGATATCATCAAGCGCCTCTTGGATAAATCCAAAATATGCATATACGCCTGCGCTTCGATACACTTCTTTTCCTTGGGTCCTAATTTCTACACCCAGATTTCTAAAATAATCGATATACTCACTAGTAGCCACATCTGCTAATAATATAAATTCAAATTCCTCGTAATTAACTAATTCTTTAAGGAAATCAAACAAATACATACCCACACCGCTTGGCTGGCTGCCCATTGTTCTCGCATCAACTACTATTTTCATTATAACCTCTTCCCAGTTATCCCTGAATCTTATTTACCCTATATAAATACCTCTTCTAATATTATCTAATATTATTATCTAATTAAACTATCTTATACTTAGGATTGAATCTCTTTTATGTAACGCCTGGTTGCATCTTGCCAGGTTGGCATCTTTTCAAATCCATTTTCAGTTAGCTTGTCCTTACTCATTCTACTATTTTTAGGCCTTTTTGCTTTCGATGGAAATGCATCACTATCGACCGGTGTTACTTCAACATCAATGCCTGCTACTTTAAATACTTCACATGCAAAATCATACCAGCTGCATAAGCCTTCATTCGTAGCATGATATATTCCATATTTATCAGACTCAATCATATTGCAAAGAAGTACGGCTAAATCTGCCGTATATGTCGGAGATCCAATCTGATCTGATACGACACTAACTTTACCTTTCTCTTTTCCAAGTCTTAGCATCGTTTTGATAAAGTTATTACCATTAATACCAAACACCCATGAGATACGAACGATGAAAAACTTCTCTACATATTTTTGAAGCATCTTCTCACCTTCATACTTCGTAAGTCCATAAGCATTCAATGGTTTGGTAACTTTATCATCTGGTTCCCAAGGCCTATCGCCTTGCCCATCAAATACATAATCAGTACTGATGTACATCATTTTACAGTCCAACTCTTTGCAAACCTTTGCAATGTTTTCAGTACCTTCAGCATTCACTTTTCTACAAATATCAATGCTTTCTTCTGCTTTGTCCACGGCTGTATATGCTGCACAGTGGATTACCGCTTGTGGGTTTACTTCTTTCATTACCTTTAAAACCAATGTATAATCTGTAATATCCATGTCTTGTGCATCAACACCTACAGCTTCATGTCCTCTTTTTTGTAACTCTACCATTACATCATATCCTAATTGACCGTTGACTCCTGTCACTAATACTTTCATTCAATTAATCCTCCAAAATATACATTCTCACTAGCGATCCGAATACATCTTTTTATAATAACTCTGGTATTCACCACTAATGATGTTTTCCCACCATGATTTATTTTCTAAGTACCATTTGACAGTCTTCTTAATACCTTCATCAAATAATGTTGTTGGCTCCCACCCTAATTCATCGTGGATTTTAGTTGGATCAATTGCATAACGCATATCGTGTCCTAGTCTATCGGTCACATATGTAATTAAGTCTTCACTTTTCCCTAATTCCTTAATTATAGTCTTCACTACTTGGAGATTCGTTCTTTCATTATGTCCACCAATATTGTATACTTCGCCTACTCTACCATTATGAATAATTAAATCAATTGCATGGCAATGATCTTCGACATATAACCAATCTCGCACATTTTCTCCCTTGCCATATACGGGAAGCTGCTTTTCTGCCAATGCATTTGCGATAATAAGTGGAATTAATTTTTCTGGAAAATGATATGGACCGTAATTATTTGAACATCTTGAAATGGTAACCGGAAGTCCAAAGGTTCTATGATAAGACATTACAAGTAAATCTGCGCCTGCTTTAGATGATGAATAAGGGCTTGAAGTATGAAGAGGAGTATCCTCCGTAAAGAAAAGATCTGGCCTGTCAAGAGGTAGATCCCCGTAAACTTCATCAGTTGAAACCTGATGATATCTAGTAATTCCATATTTTCTACATGCATCAAGAAGTACGCCAGTCCCTACTACATTCGTCTGGATAAAGATTCCTGGATCTTCAATTGAACGGTCAACATGACTTTCCGCTGCAAAGTTAACAAGTATATCTGGCTTTTCATCCTCAAAAATCTTGTACACTGCAGCCCTATCTGCAATATCCGCTTTAATAAACTTAAACTTAGGATTGTCCATCACCGGTGAAAGCGTTTCCATATTCCCTGCATATGTCAAATTATCCAAGCATATAATACTATAATCGGGGTATTTTTCTAACATCATGTGTACAAAATTACCTCCGATAAATCCTGCACCACCAGTTACTATAATCTTCATAATATTTCTCCCATTCTATGTAATTATAAATATTACTTTCTATCTATATTTTAGATTAATAAAGTATTTTAATTAATAAAGTATTTTTGATTAGTAAAGTATTTTACCTTCTGCTACTTTTTTTAAATGCAAACCATAAGGTGATTTACCATAGTTATTTGCATGTTCTAATAATTGCTCTTTACTGATCCAATCATTTTTATATGCAATTTCCTCAATTGCAGAAATCTGAATTCCTTGTCTATTTTCAATTACCTTAATAAATTCAGTTGCTTCTGCTAATGCATCCATAGTACCTGTATCAAGCCAAGCATAGCCTCTTCCAAGTGTGACTACATTTAGCTTACCTTTTTCAAGATATATTCGATTTAGATCTGTTATCTCAAGTTCCCCTCTAACTGAAGGCTTAATTGATTTCGCATAATCACAAACGCATTGATCGTAGAAATAAAGCCCCGTAACGCAATAATTTGACTTAGGATTCTCAGGCTTTTCTTCAATTGAAATAGCTTTACCATCTTTGTCAAATTCAACAATACCAAATCTTTTTGGATCCTCAACATAATATCCAAATACAGTAGCACCATCTTGCCTTTGGGCCGCATCTTTCAGATGATTGACTAGTCCGCTTCCGTAAAATATATTATCACCAAGGACCATTGCACAAGAATCACCATCAATAAATTCTTCGCCAATTATAAAGGCCTGCGCAAGTCCATCTGGGGATGGCTGGACTTTATACGATAATTCAATTCCAAGCTTATTACCATCTCCAAATAATCTTTCGAAATTTGGTAAATCTTGTGGTGTAGAAATGATTAGAATTTCTTTGATTCCAGCCATCATTAATATAGACAATGGATAAAATATCATTGGTTTATCATATACAGGCAATAATTGTTTACTTGTTACCAGTGTCAATGGATATAACCTCGTTCCACTTCCACCTGCTAAAATAATCCCTTTCATCAATACCTCCAATCTGTCAAGAAAATTTATATGTTTCTACGATTCCTTTAACCATCTCTCTAACTTTATCAGTTTCATCGTATACACTTTTCTTCAACTGATCCAAATTATCGAAGAAACAATCTTTATCAAATTCAAGCGGTTTTCCAATATGAATAAGTTTATTTCTAGTATTTTGAAGACCTTCCTCCGCCATAAGTAATTCTTCATAGAGTTTTTCACCTGGGCGAAGCCCTGTGTATTCTATGTTCATATCAACCCCAAGTGTGTAACCTGACAAGCGGATTAAATTTTTAGCTAAGTCATCAATTTTGACTGGCTCTCCCATATCAAGAATAAAGATTTCTCCACCCTGTGCATATGCGCCTGCCTGAAGCACCAATGAAACAGCTTCCGGAATCGTCATAAAATATCGAATGATATCATGGTGTGTTACTGTAACCGGTCCACCCGCTTCAATTTGCTTTTTAAATAATGGAATTACACTTCCATTACTCCCAAGAACATTTCCAAATCTTACAGCAACATAGTCCGTTTTTGACTTCCCATTGTATGCCTGAACAATCATCTCACACATTCTCTTAGAAGCTCCCATAATATTGGTTGGATTAACGGCCTTGTCTGTAGATATTAGAACAAACTTTTCAGCACCATATTTATCCGCCATCTTGGCTACATTTAATGTACCAAATACATTGTTTTTGATTGCTTCATTCGGACTGTCCTCCATAAGCGGTACATGTTTATGCGCTGCTGCATGATATATAATATCAGGTTTGTATTGTGCAAATATTGAATCCACACGGCTCGTATTTCTAACAGAGCCAATCAATGTCTCTATGTTCGCTTCCGGATGCTCCCTAAGCAGTTCCTGTTGAATATCGTATGCATTATTTTCATATATGTCGAATATAATTAGTTTTTTTGGCTTGTGAGACACAATCTGTCTGCAAAGTTCACTGCCGATTGATCCGCCCCCGCCAGTTACCAAAACCGTCTTATTTCTAACATAACCCATAATAGAATCGATATCTACTTCAATTGGCTCTCTTCCAAGCAAATCTAATACGTCAACTTTACGAATATCATTAATGTTAACTTCTCCATCTACCATTTGGTAAACGCCTGGCAAAATCTTAAGTTCACACTTTGTCTCTTTACATATATTAAGTATATTTTTTCTATCTTCTACCGATGCTGAAGGAATAGCAAATATAATCTCATCGATATCATAATCAACTGAACATTCTTTAATTTTATCTCTATTGCCGACGATCTTGATACCATGAATATACTTTCCTACTTTTTCAGGTTTATCATCAATTACACATACAACTTTGCTATTATCAAGATATCTACTATTAGAAATTTCTCTAATTAATACGTTAGTAGCATCTCCGGCTCCGATAATCATAATACGTACAGTTTCATCTGTTTGACGGTAACTTTGAAGTACAGTTCTTATCATTCTATACATAAAACGACTTGCACTGATTGATATTACAAGAAATACTCCTGACAAGAAATAAGTACTTCTTGGAAGTGCCAAACCCAAATACATAGTTGCAGCAACGTGAATCAGTTCTGTTATTACACAGGCTTCAACAATCTTATATAATTCCGCAATACTTGCATACTGCCACAAACTATGATATATTTTACAACACCAAAACACTAATAATGTGATAATTGTAAATGGAATTAAAAATCGTTCATAACGATCAATATACTGCAGTTCAATAAGTTTTATTGTCATCTCATATCGCATCATTAAAGCTAACAGTACTGATCCATTTATTAAAATAATATCTGTTAATATCAAAAATATTCTTCTAACAATCAATTGTATTTTATCTTTTCTAGTTTGTACCATTTTTTATTCCTTTCCTCCAATTAGGCATTTTTATCATGCCTATAAGAGTTCCAATCCCGTACGCTACGTGTAAAACAAAAAATAAGAACGGCAATGCTATATTTGATATATTCCTTTGCTCTTTCTTTGCTCCTATTGCTGCAACCGCAGCCATAACGAATGCTAGTAACCAATAAACGATCCACATAAAAGCAGTAATACTATATATTATAATTACTAACCAACCTAATCCTGCAACCTTGCAATCAGTGAATGTTAATATAAATGATAGCAACGTTGTAATAATGATTGCAAGCACAAATGCAAATGGAACAAAGTGGTACAGTGATAAGCACTTTGGACATATACCAGTTGTTAAGCCTATCCAATAACCATTTGCATACTTTTGCTGTATCATTTTCTTTGTGTTGCTTCTTACATGCTGGTAAGATATAATCTTTGGATCAAAGCATAACTTGTAACCAGCTTCTCTCATTCGATAATGAATTTCATTATCTTCAGTTCTTCCCAGATTCTCATTAAAGGTCCCTATATTCTTGAACACTTCTCTTCTATATGAAGCATGAAACATTGATTTAACATATGTTTTATCTTGATTTCTTCTGTATGGTGCAATGCTACTACCAAACATAGAGCCTTCTGCTAAAAGTAATGTCTCTTTCCACGGTGTACTTTCATCAATAATGTTAGGTCGAAAGCCGCCTACAATATCTTCACCTAGTTCCAATGTTTCAACATTTTTTCTAACAAAATCTTTTGGGATTGTTGCATGTGCATCAATTTTAAGTATTGCCTCTCCTGAATATGACTCTAGCGCCACATTCCACCCACAAGGCAAAGTTTTCTTTTCATTTTGTAAAACTTGCACTTTATAGAATCCATAATTAACCTCTCCATTATGATTGGAGAAATCATCCATAATAGTTTTTGTTTGATCTGTCGAATTGCTATTTACAAATACAATCTCTATATTCCTATGATCATAGTCTTGACTACAAATTTGGCCAAGTAATTTTTCCAATGTATTTTCTTCATTATAAGCAATTACGCAAACTGTTATTAACATTATCACTCCCTTATTTCAAAACCGCAAAAAAAGTTGCTAACATAGTCATTATATCCGAAAGAAGTGAAAATTGCTTGACGTTTATAAGATTAAATTTCATTTTCTCAGGAAGCACTTTTTCAATATATACCTTATTAATGTCATCTGCACCCTCTAAAAGCTTATCTTCATCCTTATATTCAATACTTGTCCTAGAGGTAAGGCCTGCTGGCAACAAAAGCGTTGCATACATTTCATTTGTATAACAGTCTACATACTTCTTAACTTCTGGCCTTGTCCCAACAAATGTCATATCACCAATTAATATATTAATTAACTGTGGCAATTCATCGATCCTTTTTTTTCTAAGCATAGCTCCAACTCTTGTGATTCTAGCATCGCCAACTGCTGTTACTTGCACGCCAAATTTTTCAGCATTGTTTACCATTGATCTAAATTTAAATATACGAAATATTCTACCATACTGAGTTACTCTTTCTTGGCGAAAAAAAACCGGGCCTTTTGAGTCTAGTTTAATCATTATCATAAGTACTACCATAAAAGGTGATATTATCAATAGCATAATCATAGATGCTATTACATCAAATATTCTCTTGAAAAGCATGCTGCACTGCCTTTTCTTGATAATATCATAATACTTCTTCACTTCCTTGGTTTTCATATAGCTTGGAAGTTCAGACCATTTTTTCAACTGCATAAGGGATCCTCAATTCAATTTCTTTATTATCTATTACATTCCTTAAATACATCAATAATATACTGAACTTGCTCATCTGTAAGGCATGTATTCAAGGGTAATGTGATTTCATTCTCAAACATTGCATAGGCATTGGGATAATCATTTATATCAAATCCAAGATTTTTGTACGCTGTATGCATAGGCAATGGTTTGTAATGGACATTCGTAGCAACTCCATTTTCTGCCATTTTAGTAATCAAGCCATTCCTGTATGTGCTATCTTTTCCAATAAGACGTACCAGATACAAATGTCCACTAGATATAAAACAATCATTCGTTCCATTATCCCCACTATTGCACAAAATAGTACTTGTCCCCGTCAGATTACTGAAATGTTGAATAACTTCAATATTTTCGCCTTCAAGGCCTCTTGTGTAAGCTTCTATAATGACTTTCCGTCTTTTCAAAAGCCCTTCATAACGTTTCATCTGTACCAAACCAATAGCTGCCATTATATCAGTCATATTACATTTGTAATAGGGTGCTACGATGTCATATTCCCATGAACCAAGTTGAGTCTTTGCTAGTGCATCTTTTGATTGACCGTGAAGCGTTAGAAGCATAAGTTTCTTATAGATCTCTTCATTATCAACTCCAACTATATCTTTCCAAACTAGGGCTCCGCCTTCTCCTGTCGTAAAATTCTTAACTGCATGAAATGAAAAGCTCGTAAAATCAGCAACTTCCCCACTCATTTTTTTAAGTCTGCTTGCGCCAAAACCATGTGCGGAATCCGATAACACAAGAATTCTTCCAAGTGCTGCCTGCATCTTGCTAGACGCTTTGAACAAGTGTTTCTTAGACTCAACGATTTCAAGGATTCTATTATAATCTGCCATTACTCCTGCTATATCAACTGGAATAATCGCCTTTGTCTTCTCTGTGATTGCAATCTCTAGGGCATCGTAATCAATATGATATGATCCTGGTGCCGTATCTACCAATACTAATTTTGCGCCTACGTGGCAAACAACGCTTGCAGATGCTGTATAGGTATAGGCTGGGACAATCACTTCATCACCTTCACCTATATCGAATAAACGAAGCGCCATCTCTGCACATGCCGTTGCTGAATTCAAGCATACAGCTTTACTTGTATGACAATATATTGCAATTTCATTTTCTAGGGATTTTGTCTTAGGTCCAGTCGTAAGCCATCCTGAACGAAGTACCTCACTAACCGCATTAATTTCCTCTTCCGTTATGTCTGGAGGAGAAAAAGGAATATTCATTTTTATATTCATAATTTTAAAGCCTCTCTTACGCTTGTCTAAATTCTAATCTTATGTTCAATCATATTAGTTAATTTTATCTATATTTTATAAATTATACCTTTTTTTTATAACTTATTCAACAGATAATTATTTTGTTGCACTTACTGTCGCTGTCTCAGCTTCCATATTTGGAAATGAATAATTCAAATCTCCAGTCGCATTCGCGATCGATATGGTGTAACTCTTTGTTGCACAACCTGATTTTGTAAATGAAATCACTTTATTTCCAGATGACTTAGTGAATGAAACTGGTACAATTCCAATATACACACTGTCTACATAAACAGCAGCTCCCTCTGGCAATTTTATATTAACCGAATATCCTGATGTCAAATCTGCAGTCGTTGCTGATTTTGTTGATCTTGTCGAGGTTGTAGATGTCGATACCATATCTATAATTTTCTTCTCATATACCGAATTCACAATAAATGTTTCACTATATGTAGTATAATTATTCGCTTTTAGAATTACTGTATGACTTCCATAATTAAGTTGTAATTCTTTGCTGTAATCTACCTGACTACCATCTATATAAATAACCGCATTCGAAGGCGTAACGGAGAATAGCACTGCTCCCGTTTTTACCACTTCTGCTTTATACTCACTAAAATCTACAGTAATATCTTTATCTCTTTGAATAACAACCGTTTTTGAGCCTTGTAAACTTCCTAGCTGCATAGCAATCTTGTATTCTCCTTCAGGTGCCGTGACTACCATATTTTCTGAAACAAGAAGGATTAATTTAGTTCCAATATCAACATAGCCCCCTACAAAGGGACTATATCCTGAAAACCTTACATATCCATGCCCTCTGTCAACCGTTACCGAATATATAGTCTTCCCAATTCCACGAACAGTTAAAACATCTTGACTCATTATCTCGTTTGGATTTATTTTACTGTTATTAGATAAAGTCACAGTACTACTTGTATATTTGTAGTTTGTAGTGCCAATCGTCATAATAAGTGATGCTTCATTAACGCCAAAATTAGTGATGCCTGAATTTTCCCAAACATCACTTGATTCAAATATGGTAAGTGCCTTTCCACTCTTATTGCATACAACATTAAACACATCACCTAAAGCCATCTGAGATGATGCAATGATTGATTGATGCTTATTTTGAATATCAGTACCACCTGTATAATTGACTTCGTACTCACTTCCAGACTCAACATCAACAAAATGCATCTTTAGTTTAGTTGCATCCAAATATGTGAGTACACCCGTCATTTTAATTTCATTACTATTCGTTTTTTCCGTGCTAGAATTTGTTTTACTATAAATTGGTAATATGGAGCTTCCTGGGACTGCTGCTGATTTTTTAGTTGAAGAACTACACCCTGCCATCAATCCAGCTACCATTACCAAAACCAATAATATAACTACTAATTTTATATCCTTTATATTTAAGTGCTCTTTTGTAATTTTCATAATATTTCCTCTGTTCGTACAAGTGTACATTAATTAAGTTATCACAATGAATATAGTAACGATTTTAACATAATGACGCTGTTTATGCAATTGTATCAACAAATTTTTCACGTAACGGATTCTGCGAAATAACCAATTCGAGCTTTTCTATACTTTTTCTTGGAATCCAGGATTTGTTAGAATTGAAATAGTAATTAATTATCTTCCAGAATTTTTCTGGATATGCAAACAAAACTGCAAGTAACTGCAAATCTATATCGCTTATTTTCTTTACATTATCATACTCCTCAATCATTTTATAGGCGAGCTTTATATCCCAGTTGTTTTTTTCAAGAAGTTTACGCATGAATTGATATAAATCAGAAATTTGACTGTTGATTTTACACCTATCAAAATTAGTAACTGCAATACATCTACTAGAAAACAAAACATTATGATAACTATAGTTGCCATGACATAACTCAGATGTCCTCTTTGCATTTTCCAACCTCTCACTATAATTTAAATTCTCAATCATCTTAGTAGCTCTTAACGCCTCTTCATAAAACATCTGAAAATGATCTCTTGCAATACGTTCAAATTCTGTCCTTTTTTTCTTATTTCGAAGATAGTTATTAACCATCTTAAGTTCCTTTGTTTTTTTTAGAAATTGAAAATTATAATCAATCACATTACTTGTAAATTCCAAACCAGACATCATATCTTCATTAGAGGAAGACAATGTATTAAGGTTTATATGTAGTTGTGCCAAGGTTCTTACCGCCCCACAAGCATCACTTAGGTTCATAATGTCGCATTCACGCCCATCAAACCAATCTTTAACAATATACTTTCTATTTTCATCACTAATGGCAATTAATTTTCCCTCTTTATTTCTACAATAGGTATCCACATTAACAAACCCTGTTTGTAGGAGAGCTTGTGTGATTTTATCTTCATGCTCATAATGTGTTTCTGCTTTATTGCATTCATATAATAATTTTAATCCTTGATTTGTATTTAAAATGATTCCACCACGATCTCTACTTGTTTTGTAGACATTAAAATCGTATTGTTCTAAAACACTCAATGATTTTTCATTCATTCCAAAAAAATCCCCCTCCACATATCTTTCTAATAATATGTGAGAGAGGGATAAAAAATACCTTATGTATACTATCTATTTTCAATCATTGCAATTAATGTTTCTTTTTCATTCAATTTAGGATTTTCCATGACTATATGAAGCAATTCATCAAGAGTTTCTCCAATTATTGGACCCTTCAAACCGTATTCCATAAGGTCAGAACCATTCACATTCAAATCCTTAACAGATATACAATCTCCTCTATCCATAATTTCTTGGTAAAGGCGTTTCAATACTGCTATATGATTTTTCCCACCAGTCATCTTTATTCCTGTTGATATTTCCTTCGCCTTTAAAATAGTTTCTTGATGCAAAATTATAAGTGGAATAATATCTTTTCCATATTTATATATTGCTTCTCTCACAGACGGCTCTTTTTCCTGAATTACCAATTTAGAACACTCTACTAGTTTCGTTACCGTATATATAGTATTATTATCAAGTTTTAAGTCTTTTAATGTCTCTGTAACCTTATCCGCCGGAATATCATTTAGAAGTGCTGCATATTTTAAAACTAGCTCTTTGGGAGAAATTTTAAGCATTGTAAGTGTTACTACGCTACGCCTACCTGACAAAACAACATCTATTATAGGAAGTATTTGTTTTGTAAGTCTTGTTTCATACATCATCATAATATAATCTGGATGGTCTGAAAGTAAAGTCTTGTTAAGCTCTACATGAATTCTTTCGCGACTTACTTTATTAATATTAACAGCTAGTTCTTTAATAGCTGCATAGGTTTGGTCTTCAATAGAGAATCCTAATTGTGCAGAAAATCTTATTGCACGCATCATTCGAAGTGCATCTTCTGAAAATCTATCAGTGGGATTACCTACACACCTTATGATTTTACTATTCAGATCGTCAATTCCATTAAATTGATCAACCAATCCCGTTGCATTATTATATGCCATAGCATTAATCGTAAAGTCTCTTCGTTTTAGGTCATCTTCCAAGCAGACTGAAAATTCAACTGATTTCGGATGTCGTCCATCCTCATAGTCACCGTCAATACGATAAGTTGTGACTTCATATCCACTTTTGTCAATCATAATAGTAACTGTGCCGTGCTTTATTCCTGTATCAACAGTACGCTTGAACAAAGCCTTCACTTGCTGAGGAACCGCGGAAGTTGTAATATCCCAATCCTCTGGCGTACGTTTAAGAACTGAATCCCTTACACATCCACCGACCGCATAAGCCTGATTTCCATCAGACTCAAGTTTTGAGATTATGTTAACTACATTCTCCGGCAAATCTACATAAATATTTTCTTTTTTCATTCTAATAAGCCTTACCCCAATATACCATTGATTTTGCTGGTTTTCCGCAACATACGCACACATCAGAAAGTTTCTCCTGCACAAATGGCATACATCTTGAAGTAGCTGTTGTTTCTTGCTTTATCTTGTCTTCACATGCTTGATCACCGCACCACATTGCCTTAATAAATCCTGGCTTTGTTGCAACGATTTCTTTGAACTCTTCATAGTTAACAGCCACAAATGTATGAGCATCTCTATGTGCTTTTGCTCTTTCAAGCATCTCTATCTGCATCGTTTCAAGGATTTCTCCAACTTTTTCTTTCAAATCATCAAATGATACAGTGATTTTTTCTCGTGTATCTCTTCTAACAATAATTGCCTGGTTCGCTTCAATATCTCTTGGTCCCATTTCTATACGAATTGGGATTCCACGCATTTCTTGTTCTGAGAACTTCCAACCTGGACTCTTATCGCTGTCATCAACCTTAACTCTAAAATCCGATAACATAGTCTTAACAACTGCAGCTTTTTCAAGAACGCCTTCCTTTTTTTGCATAATAGGAATAATAACAACTTGAATTTGGGCAATTCTTGGTGGAAGTACAAGACCACTGTCATCACCATGAACCATTATAATTCCGCCAATCAGTCTAGTTGACATACCCCAAGAAGTCTGATGTGCATATTTTAATGTATTGTCTTTATCTGTAAACTGAATACCGAATGCCTTAGCAAAGCCATCCCCAAAGTTATGGCTTGTTCCTGACTGAAGACCCTTACCATCATGCATAAGTGCTTCAATTGTATAGGTTGATTCAGCTCCAGCAAATTTTTCTTTATCTGTTTTTCTACCTCGAATAACTGGCATTGCAAGAACTTCCTCACAAAAATCAGCATACAAATTAAGCATCTGCTGTGTTCTAGCTTCAGCTTCCTGTGCAGTTGCATGGACTGTATGTCCTTCTTGCCATAAGAATTCTCTTGAACGAAGAAATGGTCTTGTTTCCTTTTCCCAACGAACAACAGAACACCATTGATTATATATTTTAGGTAAATCTCTATAGGAATGAATTTCATCTTTGTAGAAGTCGCAAAAAAGCGTCTCTGATGTAGGTCTTATACAGAGTCTTTCCTGTAATTGATTCAGTCCACCCATTGTAACCCAAGCAACTTCTGGGGCAAATCCATTCACATGATCTTTTTCTTTTTCAAGAAGGCTTTCTGGAATAAACATTGGCAAATACACGTTTTCTACACCTACTTCTTTAAAACGTCTATCTAATTCATGTTGAATATTTTCCCAAATCGCATAGCCTGACGGTTTAAATATCATGCATCCCTTTACGCTTGAATAGCCCATAAGTTCCGCCTTTTTAACAACATCTGTATACCATTGTGCAAAATCCACTTCCATCGAAGTAATCGCCTCTACTAACTTACTATCCACCGCCATTTAAGATCTCCTTATTTATCAATTCTTAATATTAAATTCCATTTGAATTACTAGAAATAATATTTCCATGTTTCAATCTGTCATATTTTACTAAGTTTACCACGTTCAAGTTGGCTTTTCAAGTAAAGTATAATTGTTTTAATGATTACGTAAGAAACTGGTCCTAATATAAATCCCAGTATCCCATATAGCACAAGACCCATGTAAATAATGACCATCATTGTAAATGGGGCAATTCCTAAACGATCACCCATAAACTTCGATTCCATAAACTCTCTTAACAAATACGTAATAATATACACTGTAAATAGTACCGCCGCCGAGAAAAAATGCCCTGCAACTAACAAAATAATACACCATGGAATCAGCACCGTTCCCGTACCAAACATAGGTAATGCATCAAGCAATCCCAGTATAATTCCCAATACAATTGCATAGGGATTTTTAATTAGTATAAATCCAAAAACGCATATGATAGCCGTCAATAGCATTATTAACAATTGGACCTTAAAATAAATTTTGGTCAAAGCATCTAGCTTGTCCGTTATCACCTTAACTTCTGATGCAAACATAGAGCGCTCACGCCATTCCTTTATTTTTTCATAATCTTTACTAATATACACAACTGACATAAGTATTATAAAAAACACTGCAATAAAAGTCACAATTTTAAATATCAGAGGAATAGAACCATCCACAATTGTAGGAATCATGTTTTCTTCTGATTTCGTCATAAATCCATCCATATTATTATTTAAAAATTTGATGGTGTCACCACTCTTTATCCCCATCCAACCATCCAGGTTATTACAGACATCACTTACCTTTGCATTCGCCATTTCCATATAATAATCATACTTATTAATAAATGATTTTGTCTCAAGAAATACTCTATAACTTACAAAGCTAATAATTGAAATTACAATAACCGCAAGTACAACCATAATAATACTAGAAGCTATAATCTTATTTCCCCGAAACCGTTTACTTAATCGCTTTGCAGATTTTTCAGTTGCATATGCCAATAAAAATGCAATTACAAACGGAGCTACAATTGGAAATATGTACTTAAATATTAAGTATACACTTCCTGCAACTCCGATTCCACTTACTAACATAATTAGTTTATTTTTAATCTCTCTATCCATAAAAGTCACCCTCAATACAATCATTATTGATTATATTGTTAGCGGTACCACAACGGATTATACATCTATCTATGCAAATAATTTAAATATACTCGCTTCTGGGTTAATCTCAAACTTTTGTTTCCCAATTTGAAGGGAATAAGCACAAAGTGCAATTCCATTTGAGTCATTTGTGGCACCGTCACAAATCTTGTGTATAGAATTATCAGTATCATCATATTTGCTATCGCCCTCAAGCACTAGTCCCCTAGTTGCAAACTGTACACGAATCTGATGGTGACGTCCTGTAATTAGATGAATCTTAACAAGAGTTAAGTTCTTGCCCGTATTCTCATCAACAATGGTTTTTATAACTTCATACTCTAGTTCAGCACGCTTTGCATCTTTGATATCTTTAGATACAACAGTAGACGTATTGGCCTTACCATCTTTCAAAAGATAATCAACAAAACTTCCTTTATCATTGACTGGTTTTCCACAAACTACCGCATAATAATATTTATTAAATTCATTTTTTTGCATAAGCTTATTCAGTGCTGCCGCTTCTTCCTTTGTTTTTGCAAAGACCATAAGACCACTTACTTGGCGGTCTAACCTGTTAATAACGCCAACAAATGTATCCTCGCCCTTCTTCTTGCGATAAGTCATAAGGGCACTTACCATATCCACATCAAAGGACTTTCCACTTTGAGCCAAAACACCTGTTGGCTTGTTGCAAACGAACATTTTATCATCTTCATATATAATCTGTAAATTCATACTTATCCTCATTACTCTAGCTTGATTTAGCAAGACACATCACAAGTTTGTGCCACAGGCACTAATCTTATAAGTATATCTTTGATTCACTTTTTTCACACTTTAAAGCGATATCCTACACCCCATATTGTCTCAATATACTGTGGTTTTGAAGTATCAAATTCAATTTTTTCTCTGATTTTCTTAATGTGAACGGTAACTGTCGCTATATCCCCGATTGATTCCATGTCCCATATTTCTCTAAACAGCTCATCTTTCGTATATACCCTATTCGGATTTTGTGCTAAAAATGTGAGCAAATCAAATTCCTTCGTAGTAAAGACTCGTTCTTCTCCATTTACAAATACTCTTCTTGCTGTTTTATCAACTTTAATTCCACGAATTTCAACAATTTCATTATCGCTCTTTGACGTGCTTACAAGTCTGTCATATCTTGATAAATGTGCTTTCACTCGGGCAACTAATTCACTTGGACTAAATGGCTTTGTAATATAATCATCAGCTCCAAGTCCCAACCCTCTGATTTTATCGATATCTTCTTTCTTCGCAGATACTAAAATGATTGGCGTATTTTTAACTTCTCTAACACGCTTGCATATTTCAAATCCATCTGAACCAGGAAGCATCAGATCAAGAATTATGATATCAAAATCTTCTCCCAATGCTTTAGCCATACCCACAGTTCCGTCCTTTTCTATCACTACACTAAATCCACTTAACTCCAAATAATCTTTTTCAATTTCTGCAATACTTTCTTCGTCTTCTACAATTAATACTTTACTCATCTTTATAATCCTCCTTTAATAATTCCAAATGCATTACTGTTCCAATATTTTCTTTACTTTCTGCCCATATATTCCCATTATGATCGATAACTATCTTCTTTACAATAGCAAGTCCAATTCCACTTCCTCCTTGTGCTGAATTTCTAGAAGAATCAGCCCTATAAAAGCGCTCAAAAATATGTGGCAAGTCATCCTTACTTATTCCTTTTCCATTATCTTCGATTCTTATATGTACATAAGCGCCTTTATCATATATATCAATTTTAATACGCCCCTTTCTATCAGATAAATATTTGATAGAATTACTTATGATATTATTAATTACCCTTTTGAGTTGTTCTGCATCTGCAAATATAAACATCTTAGAATTTGCATGATTACGATATTCAAGTTCTATTCCCTCTGCTTCAAGATCCGTCCTTATTTCATGGTAGCAATCGTCAAAATACTCATTTACACTAAGCCTCTTGAAAACATAAGGGATTCTATTTGTATCAATCTTTGAGTAAATTGTTAGCTCATTAATAAGTCTGTCCATGTCATTTACTTTATTGAATATTGTTTTTAAATATTTTTCTCTCTTTTGTGGTGTATCAGCAACTCCATCTATCAATCCCTCAACGTAGCCCTTAATTGCTGTTAGTGGAGTTCGTAAATCATGTGAAATATTACTAATTAATTCTTTTTCCTCTATATCAAATTTAACCTTTTCTTGCGTTGATTTACTCAGAATCACTCTCATCTCTTCAAAGTCATGACATAAATATGCGATTTCATCTTCGCCCTCGATTGGCATTTCAAAATCAAGATTACCTTCTTTAATATTTTGTGTTGCTAACTTAAGCCTTGCAAGTGGTCTAATTACCGACTTATATATCCACATAATCAAAAAAGAACTTGTTGCTACTAATACTAAAATTATTATAATTATTCCTTCTGTAATAAATAACTTTATTTGTGGAATAATCTGCTTAACAGAAGTAGCAATTGAAACGCTAAAATAATTATTATTGATATCTGTAAAATCAAGCTGTTTAACCATGCTTTGGTATACTCCACCATAATAAGTACTAGACTCAGCGTTATTTTCTGCAGCTCCAAACTGCGGTAACATTTGGTATAATTCACTTTCTTTCATCTTTGAGCTAGAATATATAATCACTCCATTTTTTCTAACAATAAGTGTAGACAACTTTTGATGTGCTTTTTCTGCATACCCGCTTAAAAATTCCTTGTTTTCAAATTGATTAGGATATACTAAAGCCACATCTTTCATCTCCACATACAAACTAGTTGTCATCTTTGTAAGAAGTGAAACTGGTGTATATATACTTGAAAAAGCTGATATATCATCAACTCCATAATATTCACTTATATTTTTTGCCTGATGCTTCATTAACGATCCTATCGTCAAACAACAAAGCATTATTGGTAATATTATCATTATAAAAAATGATATTTTTAACTTTGTGCTTAACTTCACAAACATCCCTCCATAAAATGATTTTATTCTGTATATCAAATTTTTTTAAAATAATTTATCAAGTCTTATTATATCACATTATATACTTATTATGTTTTTAAAACATATTTCGAAAATTATTAAATTACTATTAAAAAATGCATAATAAGCAGGGACCCTAACATTAGTTATAACATCTGGGGTTCAGCTTATTATGCAGTGATTTTCATCAACCTATTTTTAACTTCGTTTTTAAAGCTTCTTTTTCTGAATCAATACGTTCTATAATTGCGCCTAAGTCTTGCAGTTTAATCTCAAAATCTTCATATCCTCGTTGAATGTATTCAATTTCATCAATCTGTGAAATACCTTCCGCTGATAGTGCAGCAATTACTAATGCCGCTCCGGCTCTAAGATCTGGTGATGACATCTGTGCTCCAGTTAACTTTTCAACGCCTTCTACATATGCGGTGTTACCTTCCACTTTAATCTTCGCACCCATTCTTACGATTTCATCAACATATTTAAATCTATTTTCAAATATACTTTCTATAATCATACTTGAACCCTTAGCAATTGAAAGAACTGCTGCCATTTGTGGTTGCATATCTGTTGGAAAACCAGGATATGGTAATGTCTTCACATTTGTACTCTGTAAATTTTCAGTTCCAACAACTCTAATTGCATCATCAAATTCCTCAACTGTACATCCAATTTCAATCAGTTTGGCTGTTAATGATTCCAAATGCTTGGGAATTATATTCTTAATTAAAACATCCCCTGCTGTTGCTGCTGCTGCACACATAAATGTTCCTGCTTCAATCTGATCAGGTATAATTGAATAAGTTGTTCCATGAAGTTTTTCAACTCCTTTAATTCTAATTATATCAGTTCCTGCTCCCTTAATATTAGCGCCCATCGAGTTTAGGAAGTTCGCTACATCAACAATATGTGGTTCTTTCGCCGCATTTTCAAGAATAGTATTACCCTCCGCCAAACAAGCCGCCATCATAACATTAATTGTCGCACCAACTGAAACAACATCAAAATATATATGTCCACCAACAAGTTGTTCTGCTGATGTATTAATCATACCATGTGATATATCAACCGTTGCACCTAATGCTCTAAATCCTTTGAGATGTTGATCAATTGGCCTGCTTCCAATGTTACAGCCACCTGGTAATGCAACTTGTGATTTGTTATATTTTCCTAGCAATGCACCAAGCAAATAATAAGATGCTCTGATTTTTCTTATATACTCATAATCTACGATAACATCACAAATCGACCCACCATTTATTTCAATTGTATTATTGCTAACAAACTTTACTTTTGCTCCAATTCCTTCTATTGCCTGTAATAAAACTCTTGTATCTCTAACATTCGGAACATTCTCTATTGTAACAGTCTCATCTGTCATTATCGCCGCAGCCAAAATACCAAGCGCTGCATTCTTTGCTCCACCGATAGAAACTTCACCGTGAAGTGGGACTCCGCCCTTAATTATAAATTGTTCCATATACGCACCTCTAACATTTTAATAAAAATATATCTTAAAGAATTATAACATAATACATCAATTTGTAAACTAATTTTTGTTATTTCCAAAAATTAGCAGGATAATTCAATACTTTCTTAAATGAAAAAGTGGTACGAAAACATATCCGTACCACTTTTTCTATTTCTTGATTTATCAATTATTCTATCGTGTTATACATTAATACTTATTAACATAAGTTAATGGGTTAACTGCTGTTCCATTCATAATGATTTCAAAATGTAAATGTGGTCCAGTACTATCACCTGTGTTACCACTATTCGCAATTACACCAGATTGTGAAACTGATTGACCAACAGATACTAAAATCTTACTCAAATGACCATATCTTGTGACTACACCATTACCATGACTAATATCTATACAATTACCATATCCTGAAAACCATCCAGCTCTAATTACGGTTCCATTGGCTGCTGCCATAACTGGTGTACCTTGAGAACAAGACCAGTCTACCCCAGTATGCATTACGCCCCATCTCATTTCAAATGCAGATGAAAATGATCCGCCATTAATTGGTCGAACGTAAGTAGGCGGTGTTACAGTACCAATTTCAACAATACGTGGCACTGATTCTATAGTAACTTTCTGCTGTATGATTTGTCTATTGCTTTCAGTACCATTTACGCTACTAATATCCGCAGTAACAATTCTATGTCCTGTTGTACCTTGCTGAATAACATTGCTCGTTCCTCTGTACATTGAAGTATTATCTACATATTGTACATCAGCACTGTAATCTTCTTCATAAGTAGATCTCTGCGTTGTAACAACGGACAATTCAGAAGTAGGTACAGTTATAATAAGCTGTTGACCAGGCATAATCTTTGAATTCTCTGTAATTCCTGGGTTAAGAGCAAATAACTCATCAAGTGAAATATTAATCTTCGTTGAAATTGTTGAAAGGCAATCGCCATTCGCTATTGTATATATTGTCTTTGCTTCTTTTTCCTTAGTAATTGCTGCAAGCGCATCATCTACACTCATAACTGCAGTATTAGTTGCTACTGTCTGACTTACTACAACATTTTGTGAAAACGAAATTTGTTTAAGTCCATCTGTTGATACACTACCTTCAGTAACTGCTGTTGAAGTTTGTCCATTCAATGTAGCTGCTACTATATTATTATTGTTGCTTCCAATTCCTGATTTAACGATATTAACCGAATATGCATCCGAATTAACACCTATATTTTGAAGTGTAACCTGAAATTCATTTTCAGTATCATAATTAACCTTCGTGCCTTCAATTAATTTTACAACATCATCTTTACTAGCAACCGTTACTGTAAAATCATTAATACGGACGGTATAGGCTGTTTGGTTGTCTAGCTTAACAATACTTGATGCAAGATTTTGATAAATCGCATCTTCAATATCAGTTGCGGACATCCTTGTTCCAACAAGTCTTGATTGCTCGTACACATTAAACTCTGGGTTCATATATAATATAGAATCTGATTCACTACTTAGTCTAAGTCTAGCACTTATATATGCTTGATTAGCTTCATCAACCGAATTAACTGCACCTAATTCTTTGCCATCTAGTACAACTGTATAATATCCCACGTCGTTACGAAATCCGTTATTTTGCATAATCGGAATGTAAAACAAGCAAAAGAGACAAGTGACAGACATAGCTTTAATTAATGTAAGTTTTATTCTTCTATTATATCGTGTTAACGGCTTCATAGCTCCTCCAATACAAATTATTAATCATTCTGTAATAATTCTGTAACAAATTTATATTAACACTATAGCCTGTATTTGTAAACACTAAATTTGGTAATTTTAAAGAATTTTAACCTGTTTTAATGTTTTTTTTGTGTACTTTCACTAAAATTTCTTTGACACATTTTTCTATATCTTTATAATACACAAGATATATTTTTTATTTTTATTTTTATACCATATATGCCATTTTATTTTACAAAAAGAGCATATTAATTTATCAAAATAATCAAAAATATCTCACAATATTTCTTTCATTTGCTTCATTAATATGCTCTTTAAGTATATCATTTTCATTCTTATCCTTTTATTTACCGTGAAAATATAAAATGAATTCTAGCGCAAGCCTAAACTAAGATTTACTATTTTCCGAATTTCTTTTTATATATACTTTTTTTCTTTCCTTGTGGTTTATTTCCGGCTGTATTCCAACTTTTTGTTTTATGGTCTGAAGTACTATTACTTGATCTATCACTACTACCTGTATTATTGCCTGAAGCGTACTGGCTTGTTCTGCCTGTTGCACTTGCATTACTATCTGATCCATACTTGCTTGTTCTTCCAGTTCCACTTGTATTATTATCTGATCCGTATTTACTTGTTCTTCCAGTTGTGCTTGTACTATTATCTGATCCGTATTTACTTGTTCTTCCAGTTCCACTTGTATTATTATCTGATCTGTAGTTGCTTGTTCTGCCTGTTGCACTTGCATTACTATCTGATCCGTATTTACTTGTTCTTCCAGTTCCACTTGTATTATTATCTGATCCGTATTTACTTGTTCTTCCAGTTGTGCTTGTACTACTATCTGATCCGTACTTGCTTGTTCTTCCAGTTCCGCTTGTACTATTATCTGATCCGTACTTGCTTGTTCTTCCAGTTGTGCTTGTACTATTATCTGATCCGTACTTGCTTGTCCTGCCGCTTCTGCTTGTATTATTATCTGAGCCGTACTTACTTGTACTGTCACTTGCACTTATACCATTTTCGGTTCCGTACCTACTTGATTTGTCACTGTCCGATGAATAATTGCTTGCTCTTAATCTGCTTGTGTTATTTTGTGAGCTTTTTTTGTAATTTTCGTTCTTAATTATAAGCTTTTTATTTACCGAATATCCAAACTTACCTATTTTTTCGCCCAGTCCAAAGTACTCACCATGTGAATAAACCAATAAATCAGATGCATTTAAATTGAATTTTCCTGTCTTATCTATATATTTATCATCGACATTTACTGCTACCACATCTGCGATAAACATTGTATGAGACCCTAGATCTTTGGTTTCTTTCACTTTACATTCAATGTTAACTGGACACTCAGCAATTAATGGCGCTTTTACTTTTTGTGCTTTTTCCTTTGTCAGATTCATTTCCTGAAACTTGTCCACATCTCTTCCTGATTTAACGCCACAATAATCCGTTGCAGTTGCAAGCTTTTCAGTTGTAAGATTAATAACAAATTCACCCGTTTCCATAATCATTGAATAGGACTGTCTTCCCGGTCTAACGCAAATATATGCCATCGGTGGATCAGTACATAGCGTACCTGTCCAAGCAATGGTTACAATATTATCGTTCCCCTTCTTATCTGATGCACTTACCATAACTGCTGGAAGTGGATATAACATATTTCCTGGTTTGAAATTCACTTTTCCCATATCTGTTCTCCATTCTTATTTCTCTAATAGTTTTTTAATATAATGATAGCCTTCTAATATAATTGCGCCATGGTCTGCACATAATAAATCTCTCTCAACCACAGTATATTTCTTATTTTTAAGAATCGCTTTCGGATTCAATGTAACCTCTACTTTTGCTTGGAGCCTCAAATCATTATCTGCATTTTCTAGCTTTAAAAGATAAGTCTCTTTATCTGCGCCACAAAACAGTAAATTCTCTTCTATACTAAACCAGCCAGCATCTTTGGCATCGTCTCCGGCCTGCGCACTAACGCTACCGTCTTTTACAAGTGCAACATATGCAGTCGTAATTATTCTTGTCCGTGGATCTCTATCAAAATCGCCGTAGCATCCTAATTGCTCAATTTCTATATTCTCAACGCCGGTTTCTTCTTGAAGCTCTCTTTTTGCTGCATCATCAAGATTTTCTCTGAAATCGACAAATCCTCCTGGCAACGCCCACCAGCCAATACCTGGGTGATTACCACGCTTTATCATAAGTAATTTGCTAACTTTCTTAATTCCTTTTTCCTCTACATAAGTAAACACAAGCGTGTCTACCGTATTGGATGGGTGTTGATACCGATTTGGATCATAATTTTCTAGAAATTCATCTAAGCTGTATCCATCACTATTGTTTTCACCTGTGCCCAAAAACATATTTGCCTTGTCCATCTCTAAATATCTCATATTAACTCCCATCTGCCTGTATTGTATCTCATAAATTTATAATCTCAAGATATCTTTTGGTTTTGGAATTCGCTTATATAGTATAATATATGCTATTCCTTATTTTATATCACAAAATTACATACCTCTAGAATACCACATTTTTAAATATAAAAAAAGACTTCTGCAATTGCTACTAAAACATTCACAGAAGTCCTTAAAATATCATTTTTATAAATTAATAATTTTTCAAATTAGAACATTAGCCCGATTAAGTACCTGGCCATTGCTGCGCCAACTGCACATAAACCTGCAATAAAAGGAAGTTTGTTTTCGTCCTTACATACAACTCTAACTCCTATGAATATGTATATTGCACCTACTGCTGATGCAAATACAGATATCCATCCTCCGAATGCTGAGAAGAATGATACTCCGAACGCTCCAAAAATATATGCAAGAATTGCTGCTGGAATTGCTAGAATTGCTGTTAATGATACAATCGCAATACCTTGTAAGTAGGTTGCTTTTGCTTTACCATATGTATTAACTGCAATCATTATTACTAATGCAATTGCAGCCGCTACTGCAATTATAAGAAATGCAGAGAAGCACATCTGTTTGAATATATATTTAGCTGAATATGATGTTCCACTATATTGATCATACAGACTTGTTATATTACTTAGGTCAATATTATCAAGGTCATATAAACTAGATGATTGTGCTTTCGCCTGTAATAAGCCAAACAAGGTAACTAAAGCCGCAACAAATGCGCTGATACCAATTAACGCACACGATATTTTCACATCTGCTTTTTGAACATATGTATTAATAGTAGTTACAGGTGTTTTTAAAACGCCAAGGACAATTGCCCATAATTCTTTGAAGAAAACTAGAAATACATTTGGCTGCGTTGGTTGATTTATTACTGCTGCCTGAGCTGGTGACGCAGCTGTCTGAACTGATGATACCTGAACTGGTGTTACTGGTGTAACTTGTGGCTGCGTTGCTGCTTGACATAAGCAAACTTCTCCATCTTGTAAAGGTCTCCCACATTTAGTACAAAACGCCATTATTAACTCCTCCTGAAAATTTATTTATATTCTTTTTAAACCATAACACAATTTACCATTTTTATCAAGATTTTGTATATTAAGTTCTTTTTACTTTCTTCCCATCGCTTTTAGATTTTTGTTACGCACTCTCGCTTTTTTATTCAAAAATCTGTCCATCACCTCGCATGCGCTGCAAAATTTGTCTGTCATGATAATTACATATGTTTCTTTATATTTAGGGGGTGTAATTGTAAGCGGAAACATATGCTTACTGATGATATCGCCCTCCTTTTCTGTAATATTAAAACATGACCTTGCATTCTTCAACGACTTTAATGGATGTTCAAAACCATGAAGCCTTTCACCATTTTGAGGTTTATACCCGTGCCAATCATATAGAAACATATCATGCAAAAGCCCTGCTTTAGCACTTGCTTTAGCATCCCATCCAAGTTTTTTGCATATTATATAATTATAATAGGAAACATGCATTGAATGCTCAAAACAATTCGTATAACTATGATGGTTGTAGTTTTTCATTTCTTTTACTTTCTCGTGGTTAGCAACATATCCAATCATTTTCACAAATTCTTCTTTATCTTTGTCCCTATTAGTATGTTTATTCTTAATATATTCCACCCTTTTATTTAAATATTCCATATTTTTTCCTTCTATGCATTTCTATATACTTTTTATGTTCTAGCATTTTCTACATTCTTCATTCATTTAATAATATGTAGTTCATTTAGCTTGATTTCTGGCTAAATTTATTAACTTATTCTTCTATATATAATACTCTTTATAGTATAAAGTCAAGAGTATTTACATATCATTATCTTTCATAAATAAGTTTGATAATATATTTTACGTTAATATATATTGTACGTTAGAGTTTTATATGATAATATGTCTCTATAATAATACTTTAGAAGATTATTAATTCTAGGAGGATTTAAAATATGATAGGTAATGTTATTGTTGGTCAATCAGGTGGTCCAACAGCTGTAATCAACTCTAGTCTTGTCGGAGTCTACAAGACAGCAAAGGATAGAGGAGCCACTAAGATATATGGCATGCTCCATGGAGTTAAGGGGCTTTTAGACGGACAGTATATTGATTTATCAGAGCATATTAAAACAAATCTTGATATTGATTTACTTAAGAGGACACCATCTTCATTTCTTGGCTCGTGCCGATATAAATTGCCAGAAATTTGCGATAACAGGAAAGTATATGAAAAGATTTTTAAGCTTTTGGAAGAACTAGAAATTTCTGCATTCTTCTATATTGGTGGTAATGATTCAATGGATACTATCAAAAAGCTTTCTGATTTTGCTATTCTTATTAATAGCGATATCAAATTTATTGGAGTACCAAAAACGATTGATAACGATTTAGTTGCAACAGATCATACCCCAGGTTATGGTAGTGCTGCTAAGTATATTGCTTCCTCAATGAAAGAAATTATTAGAGATGGTCTTGTTTACGACTATCCAACTATTACTATTGTTGAAATTATGGGTCGTAACGCTGGATGGCTTACTGCCGCAGCTGCACTTGCAAAAGGTGAAGACTGTGAAGGTGTTGATATGTTATACTTACCAGAAATCCCCTTTGATGTGGACAAGTTTATGAACAAAGTCAAAAACATTGTAAATAGCAAGCGTTCAATCGTCATTGCTATTTCCGAAGGAATTAAGGTAGCAGATGGAAGATATGTATTTGAGCTTACTAACCATTTGGAATTTGTTGATGCATTTGGTCATAAACAGTTACAAGGTTCCGCTCAATTTCTTGCAGACAAGATTAGTTCTGAAATCGGAATCAAGACTCGTGCACTTGAACTTAGCACGCTTCAGCGTTGTGCTTCTCATCTAGCTTCACGAGTTGATATCACAGAAGCTTACCAGGTTGGTGGAGCCGCTGTCAAGGCGGCTTTTGAAGGTGAAACGGGTAAAGTTGTTGTACTCAAAAGGATTTCAGATGATCCATATATTTGTATCACTGACGTTCAAGATGTGCACAAAATTGCTAACTTCGAAAAGAAAGTACCTTTGGAATGGATAACAGATGATGATTATGTGACTAATGATCTTATTAATTATATCAATCCACTTATTCAAGCTGAATTAACCCCAATTATGGTAGATGGTCTTCCTCAACATCTTAGATTGGTTTTATAAGTAAATCCAAGTATTCCGTTTGGATATTTAAAAAGCATCCCTATAGATTCTAGAGCAATGTTATCATAACCTTCGCTACCGGAAATATAGGGATATTTTATTTGTTTTGATGGACATCGCTATAAATATTGAGTGAATATTGAGTTATTAGCATTCATTTTGGCTACCTTTCCTTCAAGCAGCATATTTTTTACAAGCCTCATAACGAGGTAAAAGGCTCACTAAAGTTCGCATTTTACCTCTGAGTCTTGACAAAATATAAACGCTACTTTCAGCCGGATTACGCCAAAACGAATACTAATAACACAATATTCACCAGAAGGTTTATTAATAAGATTGATAGGGTGCAAAACGAATAAAATCGGCGTTGAGAGGCGTTGAAAAACGGGGAAGGAGTGAATTGAGATATGAAATTTGTAATACAGCGTGTGAAACGGGCGGCGGTTAGTGTTGATGGGGGTGTTGTGGGGGAGATTGGGAAAGGGTTACTTGTTTTTTTGGGTATCTCGAAAACGGATACGCTAGATATTTTACAGCGTTATGTGGATAAGCTGATAAAACTGCGTATATTTTCAGATGAAAATGGCAAAACAAATCTCTCGCTGTTAGATGTGGAGGGAGCACTTTTGATTGTTTCCCAATTTACATTGTATGCAGACTGTCGTAAAGGAAACCGACCAAGTTTTATTCATGCAGGTTCACCTGACCTTGCCGATGCCTTGTATGAGGAGTTTAAGTTGCTTTGTAAGCTTCAGGTTCCCGTAGTTGAATCTGGAATATTTGGAGCAGATATGATGGTCTCTTTGGAAAACGATGGACCTTTCACAATTGTATTAGATAGTGATGACTTGAATTTATAAAAGCAGCAGTGTTTGTAGACACTGCTGCTTTTATAAATTTGATGTCATATTCTATTATGATATTTTTTTTTATAAAGATAATGTAGAGTTTCATTATAAGTTTACTATTTTAATTACAATCAGTTTACATAACTCAAAATATTTTCTACAGCATATCAAATAGTGTAGTCTGTTCAAAATCCATTGTCGTGTATTCTATCTCTTCCCCTTTAATTTGACTTTGGTAATCAACCACCACGGTCTGTTGCTTTCCATCAACGAGTTTCTGCCCAAGAATATAATTAACATCAAACCTGCCAGTAATTGCAGGGGTTGCACCACGTGCTGGAACAATTAACTGTACATGATTCGTTTTAAGCAACTTAAATATTGGTTCCCAGATATAGATATCTTTTGCAGCACCAAATGGATTATCAATAAAAATAACTTTTCCAAGAATTGAATTTTCATGTGAAGTCGCATTTATACTGGAAATATAGTTAATTATGGCAATCAGGAATTGGATGTAGATGCCCTGTGATTGACCCGTACTTCCAACTGCTTCCTCATATTTTAGATAGCGGCTTTGGTCCTTTATTCTTTCACGTTTGTACAAATTAATACGAATTGTATTCATATCAGTTACAATAACAGAAAATAGTTTTTTCCATGTCAGGCGGTTTCTGATATATTTCAGACGTTCATCAGCATTTTTGAAGCTTTCAGCGCCAGTTACCGTTTCATTAATATATGAGGACATTCTGTCTTTATAAAATTCGTCTTTTACATAGGGAATCTGAAGTCCAATAATTGAAATCACTTCATCTTCAAGTGTAATCGTTGATAGACTTGGAAGCCTATCAAGTTCAGTCTTTATATTGACACACGTCTGCACACAACGGTTTTCAAAGTTATCTTTAATACGCTCCATATCCTCAATGCCCTTGGATATTCTGTCCTTTTCGAGCATTATAAATGTATTGGTTTCAGAAATGTTCTCCTTTAATTCCCTGGCTTTTTCAACTGTTTCCGGAACTTTTACACTTCCAGTTACTTCGCTTGCAAGTTCAAATGCATTCAGTTTATTCAGTTTGTCCACAAGAATTGATTTCTGCTTCTGGAATTCTTCCTTTTTTTTGTACTCTAACTTGAGAATCGATTCAAATTCCTTTTGGACCCGCTCATAATCTTGCACACTAATATCATTCACTTCTGGAAGTAAATCATTTGTATTTCCAAATATGTCTATATTTTCTGGAACTATAAGACTAGCATTTTTTACGATTCTTTCTAAATCTTTTTCAATTAAAAGAGCTTCTTTTATCTTGTTTTCAGCCGTTTTTATCTTGATTTCCATCTCTTTGATATTCTCACGTAATCTCTTGCTTAAGGTCTTGTGCTGTTCAATAAATACCGTTGGATTATCACAGGCGAATAGCTCAACTTCTCCGTATTTTTCTGTAATCAGAAGCTTTGCATGTTCTATACTTCCTTCGATTCTATTCATCAAAGCGCTCTGTGCTTCAAGCTCTTTATCAAACTTTAATATATCTAAATCATATTGCTTTAATTTATTTTTGACTTCCTTAAGTTCGCTTGCCGTGCACGCATATATCTCTTTGTTTTCGAACATTTTTGCAACATGATCAAAATCTAAGTCTCTATATGTAATGTTATTTTTGCATTTTTCAATCGAAGCCTTGTATGTATTCATAAGCGCATCCTTATCACTTATGTCAGCCGTTTCCTTTTCAACAACTGTCCTAAGTCCCAAGAACTTGCTTTCAAGCTGATCTGCAGTAAGTCCACTATATTGGCTAGCAGTGCTTATGTCTGCTGCCTCTGAATAATATGGCAAATATATGTTTTTCCAGTCAATATCTTTTTTTGTCTTTTCTTCAAGCAGTGTATCTGCCGACATCTTTTTTGCTTGAACATTCACTCTTGCCTGATCTAACTGTGATTTAGCAGATTCAAATTGAACTACTGACTCTTTTGCATTCTTTTTATCTTCTTTAAATTCAATGTATTTTCCCTGAATCTTGTCATTTAATTCTTTGATTTTATTTAGAACCAAAATATTATTTTCTAGCTCTCGAATAGTATCTACGCTGATTTTTACGGTTTTCTTTATTTCTGCACATCGTGCTTCCAGCTTTTGTTTCACATCGAGTAATAAATTTTTTTCTTCATTTAGATTTTTAAGTTTCGCTAGAACCTTTTCAAGTCTTAAGCCCTGATTATCATTTGAGTGCCTAGCATTTTGTGCGTAGCATAGAATAAACTCATAATCCTCCCATATCAGTGCAACTCTATCCTTTAACTTGGTCAACTTATGTTCCAAATTCTCAATTTCTTCTCTAGCATTCTTTAATTCGATTTCTACTTTTGATTCATCATTTAAAAACTCAAGGTCCTTTGTCGCAAATCTTACCATATCAGAATTCACTTCAAGTTTCATATCAAATAGAATCGCCTCACTCATAATTGGTACTACATATGAGCTTTGATTGAAATTTTGAAGCATGGTATCCGCTTTAATCTTTTCAAAATTATTCTTGATTATAAAACCATAGCGCACAAATGGGGTTCTTTTTAATACATCTCTTTTTTGACCCGGATTAAGGACTTTAAACCAACTCTGTCCGTCAATTACATCTTCACCATAATGTCTAAACAGATAATCTTTCACTTTTAGATACTGCTTTCCATTACAGATATATTTTCCCTCTACCAGGTTTTCTTCATACTCTTTAAGTGATTTTAATTTATCATCAAGTTCATCTGCTTCTTTTGAGTCATTTTTATATGTATTGGTAATTATGTTTAACAATACCTTAATATCCGTCTCATTATAAACTTTAAAAAGAGATTCACATCTTTTATTAACACTTTCTTGCTTCACTCTACTGTGCTCTAATTCCCTTAACTCTTCATTTAGCACATCCATGGTAACATTATTCTTATTGATTTTGTTTCTGCAGCTCTCGAGCTTGTTAATGGCATCATCTTGATTTTCTTGATCCTGCTGTAGTTTACGTTGCATATTTGATAATTTATCTGCAGTTTCTCCAATCACTTCCGTTGCATTTTCAGATACAAGAAGCAAGCCGCCTTCCATTAATATTTTTAAGGCTGCCTCATCTTTCTTGATTTCTTTTTCAATTACTTCCGCCTTACTTTCAAGAACTGCTGCATTTCTATCTGAATTACGTTCCAATAAATCTATTTTTTCCAGATCTTGCTCAGCCTCTTGTAATTCCTTATCCGCCTCAGATTTCCTGCTTTCTAACGCTTCAAATTCTATCTTGTCTTTTTCATATTTAACCAATGCAACAACCTTGAGTTCGTTAATGATATCCCCATGATCACGCAATCTGTTATTTATTGTCTCTAGAATCTCATCATGAAGCTTTGTATACTCTAAATAATCTTTGTAATCATTTGCTGACTCTTTATTCAAAAGCTGCATTCTCATCTCTTTGTTAAGATCAGTTAGATTGTCTTTGCTCTGAATTGTCTCTTCGCGCTGTGAGCTTATTATATTAAGTGAATATTGTTCTGCAATAACCTGCGCCGTACTAATTAGTTTCTGCTCCTCTGACAATTCTTCTTTCATATATTCGTGTTGACTAACCGTTTTATCGTACTCATCATTTTTTAATCGTAAATCAATCTTACACGAAATAAGCATGTCAAAAAGCTGTTTTTGCAGTACCTCTTTCTTGCTATATATATCTTCAAATGTCACAATTTGTTTTGCAAATTCCTGCATCGCAAGAACCTGATTATCGTAACCGTTCATTTCGCTGTGCTTCTTTGAAAGTTCAACTAATTTGTCCTTAATATCAAGAAGTGTCTTAGCCATTTCACCTTCATCATTAGAAACACCTAACTTATTATTAAATGATTTCTGAATAATCTCCTCAATCAGCAAATCTTCAACAACTTTACGGCTAGTCTTGTAATTCGTTTCAAAATAAGTTCTTACATGTCCTTCTGTTTTATTAATTCCGCATATTATTTCCCATTCACTTTCATATAGTCCATAATCACTTATAAATTTCTGGTAGTCACCTTTTCGCTCAAATATTTTAACCGAAATTCCAAAGTCTTTCTTTTCAAGATCCCTAAGAAAATTCTTCAGTCCAGCATATGTAATTCGCTCATTTCCATTACTTAGCGGAAGATTACGAATATCATTATCTCCAAATTCTCTATAAAAAATGACATAATTAAAGTATTCCACACTTGCAGTATCTCTTGACGTCCCACTTGCGTCTTCCGAAGCATTTGCCTGTGAAACACCTTGGAAATCAGTGTCATCCCCACCCCCGCTTCTACCTTTTCTAGCGCAGAATCCAGTTGTCATATATTTAAAATTATCCTTCATATAACAAGGATCAAGCTTCCACTCTACCAACGAATGAATCGTATTATTCCCACCATTTCCACGAAACAATTTTTCTATTGGCTGTTTTTCATCTAGTGTGCAGTTCGGAATAAGGTTCTGTAAAATGAGAAGCATAAGAAGGCTCTTTCCACCACCATTTGCCAAATCATAGATTGTATTTTTTCCCGAGAACCTCATTACAAAATCATCATAGTATTGTGTTCCGAAATTATATTTTACGTTGTTTACTCTGATTCTATTAATTTGTGGCATTCTGCTCTTCCCCCTTTGCACTCATGATTTCAGCCAAACGCCCCTTGAAATCGTCAAAATAATTTTCCACTAACGCCTTAAAACGGTCGGTCGGATAATATCTTTCTTGTGCTTCAATAAATAATTCCTGATAAGTCAAAAAGTTAAATACCATTTTCACAAATCCTACTTTGGAGTTCCTTGCAGCTCTCATTCCAGTTGAATCTTCCATACTAGTAACTGGAAGTTCATCCCATACAAGTGCAATCTGCTTGAAACTGTTCTCTTCGATTTCATCCAGAATAATTCCTTTTGATTTATCGATGATTCCGGAAACGCTAGCCTCAACATTTTTAATAACGTCTTCTATCCTAACGAATTCTGAATATGTATAGCTGTTCGAATCACTGTAGAATTCGGTAATCGTATTATATATAATAAAATAACATAGATATAATTCCTTATTCAGCTTAACGCCAATTTCCTTCTTAAGCTCTTCATTGCTGTATCCGAAAATGTGATTGTTCTCCCCCGGACTAACAAATAGAGAATTCCTATATTCATACACGTAGAGATTCATTTTTTTAAGTGCCATGTGGACAATATCAAAGACTTCTGAATTAGAGCTATATTCTTGATATAATGATGCATTTTCGCCCTTCTCATTTACCTCAGTACCTACGATCAATTTTGCTACAATATCAAGTGCTTTATCAAGATTTTTCTGTTCCATTGTCTGTATTATCCTTTCTCGTAAATGTTATATTCGAAATCTCAAATGAATCTAATAATAAAATTGTATCTTCATTACCCTCTGCCATAGCAATTGTAAAATTAACCCTCTTGTGATCCTTGAATTCTTCTTGAATAATTTCATCCAGAAAACTTTCCTTGGCACTTGCTCCCTCGCCGATTTCATACTCTTTCTTTTGGCATAAATTTATGAAAAATGAATAGTAATCACCATTTTTAAAGATCTTTTCAGTATAATTTTGTTCTAATACTTCATTAAACTGCCTAAGTGTAAATGTGCTATATTTATTCATGTAAATTAAAAGGTTGCGCATGAGAAATCGGTAATTATTATCGATTCTCTCATCTTCGATTTCATCAACGAATTTGATATCTTCAGCCACCGCTTTACTGACAGTTTCGGCCTTATCATATCTTTGAGGCCTGTATGTCAGGCAGTCGTCCATACTTATTATGTTAAATGTCTTCTTCGCTTTTGGTTTTAACATTGACGCTATTATAAGTCCAAGAAGATCAACATCATCATTCTTGATTAAAGAATTTAGCGTATTTTTAAAATCAAAATGGCTACGGAGTCTGCTCAGCTTATTCTTTTTTACAATTTCATCCGTAAGCTTCTGCATATCAGTGCAAGCTCTAAGCAACTCACTGTGCTTATTCATTGCCACTTTCAGCTGAATTTCAAGCTGATAGATTTCATCAACCGTTCTATAATAACTTTCATTTGATCCATTGTCCTTGCTTGCTTCAGCCTTAGAACGGGCCGCAAAAATAAGCTCTCTGTTTTTGACAAAAAGCTTCTCTTCCTCTTCGAACCAACGCATTCCAATATCAACAAAGCTTTCATAAGCCTCTATTCCTGCAAACACGTCGGTTGTCAATATATTTAAGACTTCATTTTTTCTAATCTGAAGCCTGTTTACTTCTTCATTAATTCTTTGAATTACTTCGGTTCCACCTTTGAAGTTCTGTGAACGAATCATCTTTTCGAGGAGCAGTTGCTGGACGCTTATCCTGCTTTCATCCTTGATTTCCTTGGTTTCCAAATAGAATTCAATCGCATCTGCACTGATTGAATACCACACTGTACTATCTATAATTTTGCTTTCAATTATTTTCATTCTTGACGTACGTTTTTTTCTATCCACTGGATCAAAATACTCAAAGCAGAATGGCTTTCCTTCATTCTTTATCTTATCAAAGATATAGTCAGCGATCTCTTTTGATTCAGAGTCTACAACAGTAAGCCCAAAATCCCGATTCACACAAGTTGTAATAAATTCTACATATTCATGATATGTAACATCTTTTTGCTTGAAATTATTTTCTTCAATAAAAAAGCGCAAAATAGCCATTATAAGATAGCCCATATCCAATATATCATACTTACCGTCTTTGAATTGCGAGAACGATACCTCTGTGAGTTTAAAAAAAGGATAATATTTTTTCAAGTTTAACATTCGTTCTCTATGATCTGAAATTATATCATTTAGCAAGATATGTTCCTGTGCCATTTTATCGCCTCGTAATTCAGTGATTTTGGGGAGGTATTGGGACTCCCGGTAGGTAGTGAATGAATAGGAATGTATAAGGATTGATTTTGGCTGCCTTTCCTTCAAGTCGTATGTTTTTTATAAGCCTCAGAGATGATGAAAAGACTCGCTTGCGTTCATTTTTCATCTGAGTCTTAACAAAACATAGGCGCGACTTTCAGCCGGTCGACGCCAAAATGAATCCTTATACATTTCTATTCATGATTTACTTTTTGAAGAGTTTGATACCTTGCGCAAAAGAAAGTTCTAATGGCTCGTGATTTAACGTTTAGAGTTCGATTCGGCCGTCTAGGGCTCTTAGGAGGGTTACTTCATCTATATACTCTAGATCGCCTCCGACGGGGACTCCGCTTGCGATTCGGGTTACTTTGATTCCGGTCGGTTTGACTAGCTTGCTTATGTACATTGCTGTTGTTTCGCCTTCAAGACTGGAATTCGTTGCTATAATAACTTCATCTACATCCTCTTGAAGTCTCTGGATGAGTTCTTTGAGTTTAATCTCATTGGGGCCTATTCCTAACATGGGTGAAATTGCACCATGAAGCACGTGGTACACACCTTCGAATCTTCCTATTTTTTCGTATGCGGCCAAATCTCTGGTGGATTCAACCACCATTATTGTTTTGTGATCACGTTTTACATTTTTACAGATTGGACACAACTCATCATCGGTAAGTGTAAAACATATTTTGCAATATCTAACATTTGATTTTGCCTCAATGATTGAAGCCGAAAGCTGTGCCACTTCTTCACTAGGCATATTAATAATATGAAAAGCCAGGCGTTGTGCGGACTTAGGTCCTACGCCTGGTAATCTAGATAATTCTTCTATTAATTTATTTATATGACTACTGTACAAATCCATATGTTTACCGTAACCTTCCAAATTATCTGTCGTTATACTCTATAAAAACATCTTACGTACGTATGGCATGTAGGAACTTGCTTCGCAAGTTCCTACATCTGATGAATTCCGCTAAAAGCGCATATAAATACACGCTTCGCGAGTTTCTATATGCATCGCGGTCAGAATGGGAAGCCGCCGCCCATGCCTCCTAGGCCGCCTGTGATTTTAGACATCTGTGATTGTGTTGCTTCTTCCATCTTTCTAAGTGCTTCATTCGTAGCAGCCAAAATCAAATCTTCAAGCATTTCAATATCTTCAGGATCTACAACTTCTGGTGATAACTTAACTTTTGTTAATTCCTTCTTGCCCGATACTGTAACTTCAACTGCACCGCCACCTGCTGTTGCTGTAAATTCTTTTGTTTCCAAATCCTTGTTGCTGTCTTCCATCTGTTTCTGCATTTTTTGAGCCTGTTTCATTAGATTATTCATGTTTCCTGGCATGCCACCTGGAAATCCACCTTTTTTTGCCATTATATTAAATCCTCCTTATCATCTTCTATTTCAATATCTATTTTAACTAAATCTCTTATATCTGTAAACATATTATGAAAATCTTCATTTTGTTTTAACAAAATCGCCTTTAGATGAACATGCCTATTCGTCTTTTGTTCAATAACTTTCTCAATCTGGGCTAAATATTCTTCCCGATTAACATAATTAAATGCTGACAATGCCTCAAAGATTAATTCCAACGTACCACCATCTTCAGAAATAGTTACATGGGCACTCATTAACATCCCGTAAAGCGCTCCATCCTCAAGTGACTGAATTATATTATTCCATTGAGTAGCTACCGTCTTAAGTTCTTCCGGGAGTGCTTCTATCACCCTTTTCTTTGACTGTTGGTCCTTATCCATACCGTTATCTAAACGCCCCTGCGTGCCACCACTAGCCGGAAATCCGGAATTCCCTTGCTGCATATTAACCTTGACGCCCTCTTCTAACTGCTTTTCAATCATCGTAAGTCTGCTAATTATATCTGGTATCTCTTTACTTTGCTCCATTGCTGGTTTCGTTAATTTTATTAATGCTATCTCCACTAGAATTCTCTTCTGTGATGAATATTTAATATTATTAGATAATTCTGAAAATATTCTAATATATCTCATCAACGTATCACTATCCACTAATTGAGACTGTTCTTTTAATAACTCTAAATTCTCGGCTGATGCATCAATAACATCTTCTACATTCTCCGAAGATTTGATAAGCAAAAGATTTCTAAGATACCATACAAAATCTATTACAAACTGCCCTAAATCTCGACCTTGAATTACAAGTTCCTCAAGTAAATGAATGCATCCGGCTATATCTTGCCCAAGTACCTTTGAAAGTAGTTTGCTAAATACTTCTGTATCTACAGCTCCAAGTACCTCTAACACATTATCATATTTTAAATCCTTACCTAAATAAAATGCAATACACTGATCTAATAGACTAAGTGCATCTCGTAGCGATCCATCTGCCGCCTTTGCAATATAGCGAAGTGCCTTCTCCTCGACATTTACTTTTTCTGAAACCATAAGTTCACTAAGTCGATCTGTTATCGTATCAATCGAAATCCTTTTAAAATCATATCTTTGACATCGCGATAAAATCGTTATCGGAATTTTATGAGCCTCAGTGGTCGCGAGTATAAATATTACATAAGCTGGAGGTTCCTCCAAAGTCTTAAGCAATGCATTAAACGCACCTATAGAAAGCATATGAACTTCATCAATAATATAAACCTTGTATTTTCCTGAAGTAGGAGAATATTGAACTTCATCTCTAATCTCACGGATATTGTCTACACCATTGTTAGATGCTGCATCGATTTCAATTACATTCATTGAAGTTCCCGCTGCAATTGACAGACAAGTTTCACACTCACAACAAGGACTACCATCTACTGGGCGCTCACAATTAACTGCTTTTGCAAGTATCTTTGCAATTGTCGTCTTACCAGTTCCTCTTGTTCCACAGAACAAATAAGCATGTCCAATTCTATCGGCTTTTATTTGATTTTTCAAAGTTGTTACAATATGGTCTTGGCCCTTGACATCTGTAAAATCATTAGGACGCCATTTTCTATATAATGCTGTATATGACATATTCTGTCTTCCTTACTAATATTTGTTTAGATACTAGTCACCAAAGTTAATTCCGAGTAGCTTCGCTTCCTGTACGATAGTTGATTGTGGATCGACATATTTCAGCTTTCCTGCAACATCTTCCAATGCCACTTTCACCATCTCACCATTTTTAATTCCAACCATAACTCCATATTCCCTTTTGAGAATCAGATTCGCTGCTGCTGCACCAAACCTAGATGAAAGAACCCTATCATATGGACATGGACTGCCACCTCTTTGCATATGCCCCGGAATAGCAACTCTAATTTCTTGTCCTGTTTTTTCCTCAATCGCATGACCGATTTCATAAGAAATGGATGGATATTTTGGATTTCTTTTCTTTTCTTTCAAATCTTTTTTTGAAAGTGCTGCTTCTTCTTTTGAAATAGCACCCTCTGCAACTGCTAAAATAGAGAATCTCTTACCTTGTTTCGTTCTATTTTTAATTGCTTCAACAATTGAATCAATATCGTATGGTATCTCTGGGATTAGAATAATATCAGCTCCACTTGCAATACCTGCATATAATGTCAGCCAACCAACCTTATGGCCCATAACCTCAACAATAAATACTCTACCATGAGAGGATGCCGTTGTATGAATATTGTCTATCGCATTCGCCGCAACCGTTACTGCACTCTGAAATCCAAATGTGATATCTGTTCCCCAAAGGTCATTATCTATAGTCTTTGGAAGTGTAATAATATTAAGGCCTTCTTCTCTAAGTAAATTCGCTGTTTTGTGTGTTCCATTACCTCCAAGAATAACAAGACATTCAAGTCCAAGCTTATAATAATTATTTTTCATAGCCTCTACTTTGTCTAATCCATTCTCATCTAGCACTCTCATTAATTTAAATGGCTGTCTTGAAGTTCCAAGAATTGTTCCACCTTCTGTTAATATTCCAGAAAAATCACTATACTGCATTGTTCTATAATTTCCATAAATAAGACCTTTATAGCCATCTTCTATTCCAATTATTTCAAAATCTTCACCTGAACCATACAATGCTTTTGCAACACCTCGCATGGATGCATTAAGACTTTGACAATCACCACCACTTGTTATTATTCCAACTTTTCTCATGATTGCTCCTTTTCATATTCGTATAAGACAATATAAAATTTACAATGCTCAATTATACAAAAATATATTCCTATTATATAATAAAACCTGTTCAAATACAAATAAAAAGACATTTGCCAGATTAAAATTATTAACCAACAAATGTCTTAAAATTCATCTAAATATATTTTTTTAATAATCCGCGCGTATTGCTTCGAATAGGAATCCCCAGACGTTACCGATATAGTTAGCTCAGTTTAGGCGACCCTCCGGCACACAAAAGGTTTCACTTAATGCTGCTTCATTCCTGACCTGACATGATTCATGAATTTCTGTTGCGAAAGACCCAAACGTCAACACCACTTATATCGGGCAGCTCCACAAATTTTACCCTAGGCAATACATCACTCCTGCTGTAGCGGATTGCAGGTACAGGGTGCCGCTAACTCCCCAGCTGCGCGGAAATTTTATAAACAAATCTAATAACTACCAATTGTGTGATTCTGTGAATTCCAATTGACAGTGTATTGAAAGTATATAAATAAATCCTTTGTTTGTCAAGGTCTGCGCTAGATTTAATATATTATTTTATAAACATTTTATTATATTACATTTTATTACTTAAAATACACTTATTTCTGTGTTATAATTATTTTTACTATATAACGGATTTTTGAAAGGAAATTATGACAGTCCATGAAAAATATATGAAAGCAGCCATTAAACAGGCTCTAAAGGCGCTCAAACTTAATGAGGTACCTATCGGATGCGTTATTGTACATAACGATATCATTATTGGCCGTGGTTATAATAGACGTAATACCGACAAAACAGCCCTTGGTCATGCAGAAATAACGGCGATTAAAAAGGCAAGTAAATATTTGGGAGACTGGCGCCTTGAGCAGTGCACGATGTATATAACGCTTGAGCCTTGTCAGATGTGCTCTGGCGCAATTGTGCAGGCGAGAATCCCAATGGTCATTATAGGTGCAATGAATCCCAAAGCTGGATGCGCTGGTTCTATTATTAATCTTTTACAAATGCAGCAATTTAACCATCAAGTTGAAATTGAAAAGGGAGTGCTTGAAGAAGAATGTACCTCACTTCTTACTAACTTTTTCCAAGAACTACGTGAGTTAAAAAAGGCAAAAAATAAGAATGGAGCTCCAAATGAATCTAGAATATGAATTTGACGATATAAGTTTGAGAATATTAGATAAGCGGTATGCATCTTTGATTCTGCCTTTTTGTGATAAAAACAAGGAAATATTTGAACAGTATGAAATAGACAAGCCTTTGAATTTCTATACTTTAGAATTTCAAACAAAACTTATAGAAGCTGAATTTGAAGGATTTCTGCACGGAACATACGTTAGATTTTATATGTTTGATAAAAATATTCCTAACAAGATAATTGGTACAATTTCTTTTTCTGACATGAAAAGAAATGCATTCTTTTCATGCCAGATAGGATATAAAATAGATTCCGAATATATAAACCATGGCTATGGTTTTAAAATGCTTTCCAATTCAATAAAAATTATGGAAAGTGAATGTCATATGCATCGCATTGGAGCTTACATACTTCCAGGTAATGAGCCTTCAATCAAACTAGTAGAAAAAGTTGGCTTTCAACTAGAAGGCATTGCAAAATCTTATGTTTTAATGAATGGTAAATGGATTGACCACCTTAGCTATGCCTACATTTCTAATCCAAGCTAATTTTATATATAGACTTCCATATACCAATATCCAAAATACGGGTTTCTGCAATCGCTTCTATGGCTTTTTTTGAAATTATTAAATCCAAACATGGAAGACATAAATTTTTCTCTATTACTGTATACCCCTGGTATTCCTATGAAATACAGGTTCTTTTCTCCATTTCTTTGAACTTTTCCAAATAGTATATGCTTATATCCATAATAACCGTGCATAAGAAAACTATTATTATACATATTGGTATCTGACAGTGGCAATTCTTTAATATCTTCTGGAGTTACCTCTACACAATCATAATAATCATCATCTGAAAAAGCATCAATTATATTCTTTTTCGAAAAAATAGTAGTCCAATCTGATTGTTTTTCCAAATTGCTACCTAAAGTTTCTTCTTTCTTTGAATATTTCACTTCCGCTGCTTCTGTTTCCAACTGTAATTCATCAACTTCTGGTATCGCATCCTCCATAAATGATTTTCTTATTAACGGTGAGTCATCTTCTTCTCGAGAACCATTTACCAGCTGAACTACATCTTTTACTTGTGTTTCAGATATTATTTGGGATTCATCTTTCTCTTGTGTTTTATTCACCAACTGCGCTGCATCTTTGTCTTGTGTTTCATTATCCTCGGATTCTGATTTTTTAACAGATTCAATTGCTTTATCATTTATAACTCTTATTTCTTCTGGAAACACAATCTTTGAAGTGTTAATTTCTTCATCATCCCACTGGCTTGCTAACACATTATGGCGATCATTTCTATTCCCAATAAATATTCCACCTATATTAGAAAAACTATAACCTGAATTATTAATATTTCCTGGGTATGTAATATCACCATATTCTCCTAAACCATTTTTTACTGTCATATTTCCTAGCTTAACGCCAACAATGTCGCCATCTTTTCTTACAACGAAATATACTCCATAATCTTCTGGTTTATCAGTATATACGCCTTTTAGACTAACATTAATTTTGCACTGCCCATTTCTAATTTCCACCTTAGCAAAGCCGACATTTTTATCTTTTTGTCCATTGTTGTACGTATAAATGTATGAAACTAATCTTTTATAGTCAGACAAAAAATCACTCTCCTTTATCACATACATATGAAAGGAGAAGTGGTTTAATGTTAAAAATTTTTGTAATTTTATATTTTTAATTTTTTGCTTCTTCAAACATCTTGCAAGGGCTAATCTTTTTGATTCCAAATGAAACAGTTAATATTGTAATCAGTCCTAGCATACTGATTACCAAAGGTGTCATTAATATTAAACTTATATCTATGTAGAATGCACAATTTAAAATACCATTTGATGCAAGCATCATTGCCATCATTGGATTCGTCCCAATATATCCTAATATTGAACCAATAATCGAAGCTAATAAAATGACCGGCATTTCACTAATAACAACATGCCCGATAAGCTGATTTGATGTGAACCCAAGTGCCTTAGATACACCTAATCTAGTCCTTTCCTTTAATATTCTGACCCTAATAACAAGAAACATTACAAATATGATTATAAATGCAGTAATCATAACGCAGCCTATCACAATGATTTTGATTGAAGATGAGAATGTTTTCAACATGATATCTATTACTTCATACCAATTAATACACTGGACTTTTTGATCTTTATATGAATTATTAATTTTTGTAACAAATTGATTTGTGTTTACATTTTCCTTAAGATGTATCAATAATTCTTTCTCTTCATAATAGGGAACTAATTTTTTCATTCCTTGTGTTGTGATTTCTGCGCCTCTGCCATTCCTGCTCAAATGCTGGGTTATCCCAACTACCAGAAATTCTCTTGTTATGTCATTATATTTAATTGATATGGTGTCTCCAATTTTTGCTCCAAGTTCATCAAGCACAATACTGGTGATTGTGATTTCATTATCATTACATGGCATTCTTCCCTTTACACATGTATTGATTTTTAGATTGCTATAATCCTGCGTAATCTTTATGTTGGCACTGCTTTCTTTCCCACTATAGTCGATTATTCCATCATATGAATTTATTCTTACGGTACTTTCTACTTCTGGCATTTCCGCGATTTCATCAAATATTCTATCTTCATCTTCCTGTGCTGTCATTTGTACATCTGCGTTTTCCATTCCCGTAAGTTTTATCATTTCAGTATTATCAACAACAAAGTTATAATACATCGTAAATGCAAAAACACAGATTACGCTTAATAGCATAACTATTATTCCGACCATAAAATTTTGTTTTTTATTGTAAATAAATGCTTTAATTCCAAGTGCTATGTTTACATTTAATTTAGTCTTATCCAACGGAATACTGTTCCTTTTAAAATTGTGAGTTCCAATCCCATTTCTGAGCGCAGTAAGTGGCGTTATTTTTTTTATTTTAACAGCGCTGAAGTATGCAATAGCGAGCACGGAAAGCACAATTACAACAAAACTCACAGTCACTGCCTTTAGACTTATGTCAGTCTTCCATCTAAGGCCTATTGACGAGGATACAATTCCACTTACCGCTGGAGATACTAAAAGCGAAGAAATGATACCAACTATATATCCCACTATTGCGATAATCATATACTCTAACAAAATCGAATTTAATATTTGCCTTGTTGTGTATCCTGTCGCTTCCATTGCTCCAATATTTTTAATATTATTTTCAATGTGCGTTGCTGTTGAAAATCTGATAACAATTAAAGCAATCGCTAGTACAATAATTGAAAATGTAACTAATACAGCCATGATAATATTAATAAATACAGATGAACCTGTTTTCATTGTTGAGTAATTAAGTGATGCATAACTTCCATCCCCATCTGTGATGACTGATTTTAATTTATTCGTATACTGATTTTCAAAATCTTCTGATTTGTTTATGTTATTTGTAATTACTGGAGTATAACTACATTTAACTCCATAATCAGGATTATTAATCAAATCATTCAATTTTTTATCAACTATAAATAATTTATATGTACTTACATTACTAGGGTTTGCAAATATTAAATCCTCATAAAAACCTGCAATCTCGAAGTCTATAGATTTACCATTTACAGAAAATCTTAAAGTATCTCCTGTTTTATATTCTCTAGAAACTTTTAGAACATAAGGGACAATAATTCCATTTTCAGGGATTATGTTTGCTTGATCGATTATATGAACAGTCGATATTGCTCGCTTCGTGCCAATATTTAATAGGATTGATGACATGGAATAGTTTTTTTCACCAACATTTATATCTTGAAATTCTGAAGACAATGACATTATGGCGTCTTCTCTTTCCATATATTGAAATCCATCAATTGACTCACAAATATCCTTCACGGCTTTATCAAATTTACCATCTACGATAGCAATGAAATGTGCTCCATTTACTTCGGTATTTTTATTTTCAATAAATGTTCCAATATTTGCAAGTACATTCGTTCCTATGTATAAAAATACCGTAGTAATAGCGATTAAAATAACCAATGTTGCGGTAGAAAATTTTGCCTTCTTAATATTGTTTTTTGCAATCATAAAAAGTTTCATTCTACCACCCCATTCTCTCGAGAAATTCTCTTAATTTGTTGTGTCTACTGTTATCATCCTTTGCATATGTTCCGATATTTAATTCATCTATGATTACGCCGTCTTTTAAATATAATATTCGATTGGCTCTTCTGGCTGTTTTCATATCATGCGTTACCATAATTATACTCTGACCCAGTGCATTAATATCAGTCATTACATCTAGGACATTTGTTGAATTCGTTGAGTTAAGTGCACCTGTTGGCTCATCTGCGAATACGATTTCAGGGGAGTTGATAAGAGCCCTAACAATTGCTACTCTCTGTGCTTCACCACCTGAAAGCTGAGATGGATATTTGTTATAGCACTCCTGGGTCATTCCAACTTTCACAAGAAGCTCCTTGGCTTTTTGTGCAATTGCCTTTTTGTCCTTGCTCACAAGAAGTCCACTTATAATTATGTTATCAAGCACGCTCATCGTATCATTCAGATACATTTGTTGAAACACAAACCCGCAATGTTTTCTTCGAAATATTGCAAGTGTATCATTTGAATACTTTGAAATCTCTTCACCCTTAAATGCAATACTTCCAAGTGTAGGTTTATCCATTCCGGATAACGCATATAAAAGTGTTGACTTTCCAGATCCCGAGCTTCCCATAATTACAGTGAAGTCCCCCTTTTTAATGTTAATATTCATATTTTTTAAAACGTGTTGCATCACACTTCCATTGGAATAAGTTTTGCATAGCATTTCTGCTTTTAAAATTATATCTTCCATTGTATTTCCCCTTTTCTTATAAAATCCTTATGATTTCTTTTAAATTTTTATAAATCTTTATGGTTTCTTTTAAATACTTGTAGATATTTATGGATTTCAAATGCAAGTGTTATCCTACCTGCCAATACATAACAAAAAGACTACCGTTTGCAATTTGCTTTCCATAGTCTTATTATATATTACTGTTTATTAATAGGTCTTTTACCAACTCTTATGAATTTCTTAACTGTTTCTTAAATATAACAAAAATTACCATGCGTTTATCCGAATTTTTTGAATTATTTCATTTCCCCTAATATCAAATAAAAAAAGGTACCCCACGCCTTTGTAGGATACCTATGAATAGAACATATTGCTACAAGTTTCCACTTATCACGAATATACTATATCACGCTAAAAGTATTCACCTAATTTTGATTTATATACATAACTTTATATGATTTTTGAAAAATTTAAAATTCTTCCACTAATAAAACATCCTGCCTTCCCACTTATCACCTTAAACTATCTTTATATGTATTTCCACTACAAACCCGTCCTCATTATAACAATCAAAAGTTCCTCCCATACCTTCCATAAACTGTCTCGCAAGATACAATCCCAAGCCGGAACCCGATGATTTTTTTTCCGTTTCTTGGGAGCCCCTATAAAACTTTTCGCATACAAGCGGTAGTTCATTGTCATCCACGCCGCCTCCATAATCTCTAACTTTTATGCCAAGGATTTTTTCTGGTTCATTCATGTCAAAACGTACATCTATTTCTGTTCCTGCATATTTATAAGAATTACTTATTATATTATCAATTACCTGTCCAAGTCGTAACGGATCACATTTTATAAGGCACTCCGTTACGCTATTTTGAAAATGTATTTTTTCAAAATTATTGATGCCCATAAACATCTGAGTGATTATTGTACTTGGTTGCTCAGTTATATTTACTTTTAACATCTCAAGTTCCTCCAACGTCGTGTGAAACATGTCGCTGATTAACTTATCAATTACATCAGCTTTGTTATAAATGACTTCAATTTTTTCTGCAGTCTCGCCAAGTGCATTTCTGTCTAAACTGGTTCCAAATTTAATATCTTCTTCACTTCGAAGCTTCACCTGTAATAATTCGCAAATTGCTTTAATCGTAGCTACCGGCGTCATTATATCATGAGAAAGTTCAGCCACTAATTCTTTTTTGCTAATATTAGCCTTATATTCACTCTGTTTTGCCTTCATAAGTTCTTCCCTCATCATATCGAAGCTCTCAGTAAATGCACCAAAATAGTTGTTTTTATCCATCAAAAGTTGAAACTCCAAATCTCCCTCAGCAATTTTTGCAGCAAACCGCTTCATTTTTGCAAATGGCTTTAAAATTTGAACATATATTATGCCAACAATAACATAAAAAATAATGAGTGTTGCTAAGAATGCAACTGTAACTAATTTTATAACATCTTTCTTCATCCTATTTTCTTGATTATCATCAATCAGGAAAATGACCTTTCCAATTAACTTTGTCTCATTTTCATTATTAATATTAGATGTCAAATCAGCAACTGTACTTCTACTTTTCATCGCATCAAATATAACTGAATTATAATTTTCATCGTCAACATACACTACCTTATATGACAAATTATCAATCTCGCCCGTTTTGGAAATACTATACTGTTGCTTATCAAACTCTTTTTCAATACTTTTTACCACATTATTTACCTTGGTAACATCAACAGTTTCAATATTTGTCTTATTAATGTATCCAAATGTAAATGCATATATGATAATCAGTATTAGTGTCACACCGATTATAATCTTATTTATTTTCATATGTTCCCCCAAATATATTTAATGCTCCAGCAATTCAAATATGTATCCTGTACCCCAGACAGTTTTGATATACCTTGGGTTATTTGGATTTTCTTCAACCTTTTCACGAATTTTCCTGATATGTACATTTAAAGTCCCATCACTAAAAAATGTATCACCCCAGATTTGTGCAAATAATTCATCCTTTGTAATCACTTTGTTTTTATTGGAATAAAGATAGTAAAACAGCTTGAATTCCTTGGTCTTAAGACCTGCATCTTTTCCGCTAATGTATACCTTCATGGCATCGACCTCTATTCTAAGCTCGCCACATATATTGTCATTCAAAGAACTGGAATTTGTATCATTACTTTTGTCAACTATACTTTTGCCTTCATAACGCTTCAATATAACCTTAACTTTAGCAAGAATTACGCTAAGTGAATAGGGCTTCTTGATGTAATCATCACCACCAATATTCAAAGCGATCAACACATCGTCATCGCTTTGTCTTGCGCTAATAAAAAGAATTGGCACATCCGTTTTTTCTCGAAGCGCCTTGCATAGTACAAATCCACTGTCCGCACCAAGATTAATATCAAGCAAAATAAGCTTTACCGAATTATTTTCAGTAAAGCTCATACAATCATTTGCGTTAGTCACATATGCGCAACTAACCCCAAACATTTCAAAATATTCACAAGTTGCCTTTGCAAGCTCTATCTCGTCATCTACGATCAAACAATCACAGTTCATATCCAAACTCCCCTCCAGATACACTATTGTACACTCAGTTTCGCATTAATTATATTAGATAGTTCAGCAAACTGTTTCAACGTCAATGCCTCACCACGAATGCTTGCAGATAATTGCATTTCTTCAATAGATTCCTGTATTATCTCCTTAGAGAGTTCAATTTCTGCCCTATTGTTAAGACCATTTGCAAGTGTCTTTCTTCTCTGATTAAATGATGCCCTAATAATTTTAAACATTAGTTTCTCGTTATCCACATCGACTGGCGTTTTGGGGTGAGTTGTCAACTTTATTACTGCTGAATCCACATTCGGTCTTGGCATAAAACAGTTTGCTGGCACCTTTAAAATAATCTGTGGCTCCGCATAGTACTGAACAGCTAGCGAAAGCGCGCCATAGTCCTTGGTTCCAGGGCCAACCTGCATTCTGTCGGCTACTTCCTTTTGAACCATTATTGTAATACTTTCAAGTGGAACATGGCTTTCAAAAAGTCCCATTATAATTGGCGTGGTAATATAATAAGGCAAATTGGCTACAACTTTAATTGGCTTGCCGCCATTTCTTTCCTTTGCCAATTGATTAATGTCTAATTTAAGTACATCTTCATTAATAACTAACACATTATCATATCCACTTAGTGTTTCTTTTAGTATTGGAATAAGCTTCGTATCAATTTCTACTGCTACCACTTCTCTGGCCTGTTCACATAGAATCTGTGTCATTGTTCCAATTCCTGGACCAATTTCAAGCACAAAATCATCTTTTGTTACTCCAGCTTCTCTGACAATCTTTTCAACTACATTTCCATCTATCAAGAAATTCTGACCGAACTTTTTCTGAATTGAAAAGTTATATTTTTTAATTATTTCAAGGGTATTCTTTGGATTTCCCAAATGTTTTATGACTTGATTTTGTTCTTTATTTTCTATATCGATTTTTGGATTTTGTTCCATTTATTTCCTGCCTTTCACAACATCAGCTTGAATGATTACTTTTTACTTTCATACTGGTATCTTCTAAATCTTAAAAGAATATAGAATACCATTGCCGACAGAGAAATCACGATCAATACCACTTCCAGCGCAGGATCTGTTATTTTTGATACATTAAAAAATATGATTCCTACAAGCCAGATAATTAAACTCGCTAATTCCATACTTTTACTTTTTTTAATTCTAGCATTTATTATTTCATCATCAGATTGTTTCATGTTTTTCTCCATTTCTACGCATATGTTTGCGCAAATCAAATTTGTTCCAATTTTTTAAAATACATATCCTTTGCATTTTGATAAGCAATGCTTACCAACTCATCATACTCTACGCCTTTCAACTGTGCAATAGCACTCGCTATATATGGGATGTTAAGTGATGAATTTCTCTTGCCCCTATTGGGTTCTGGTGATAGATATGGACTATCTGTTTCAAGAAGAATCCTATCCAGCGGAATATATTCCACAACTTCTTTTAATCTCTTAGCATTTTTAAAGGTGACGACACCACCAATTCCAAAGTAAAATCCCATATCAAGGTATTCCTTTGCGGTCTCTTTTGAGTAGGAGTAGCAATGTACAACGCCGCCAAGTTCTTCAGCTTTGTGAGCCTTCATTATATCTAGCGTTTCCTTTGCGGCATCTCTAGAATGAATAATAATGGGAAGTTTCACTTCTCTTGCAAGTTCAAGTTGTCGCTCAAACCAGATCTTTTGAATATTTCGTTCTGGCTCATCCCAATAATAATCCAGACCGATTTCACCAATTGCAACTACTTTTTTATTACTTAATGCTTCCTTTTTTAGCCATTCAATGTCATTTTCCGAAAGTTCACCAGTTTCTGAAGGATGAACGCCAATTGCAGCATATATAAAATCATACTTTGCTGCCAGTTCTATGCTACTTCTTGTAGAATCCATACTGGCGCCGACATTAACAACATATTCTATTCCATTACCTGGAAGGCTTTTAATCAGTTCATTTCTATCTTCATCAAAAGCCTTATCGTCATAATGTGCATGCGTTTCAAATATCATTTCAGCCTCCTATTATGTCTCTTTAGCGAATTTCAGAACCATTTATTATATCTTTATCTACTGTAAGTACCGAAAGATTTCCGTCATCATCTCCTGCTGCAAGTATCATTCCTTCTGACAGCATTCCGCAAAGTGTCACTGGTTTAAGGTTTGTAATAACAGCAACTTTCTTACCAACCATCTCTTCTGGTTTATAATAATTTGCAATTCCTGATACAATCTGACGAACTTCATTGCCTATGCGGATTTGAGAAACAAGAAGTTTCTTAGCCTTTTTAATTGGCTCACACTGCAGTACTTCTCCAACCTGAATCTGAACTTTATCAAAATCATCAATTGTAATTTCCGCTTTCTTTTCAACTTCAGGATACTTTGGTCCTTCCTGCTCTACTTTCAATTTTTCTGCCTTTTCAAGCACTTCTGTAAGGTCTAATCTAGCAAATAAAATCTCAGGATTCTGAGTCACTTTAGTATCTGATTCATATAGACCAAATTTGTCTAAATCATCAAATTCTCTTACCTTTGCATTCAACTGTGCAAGAATCTTTTCTGCTGTCTCTGGCATAAATGGTGAAAGAAGATTCACACCAATTGTAATACTTTCAACGAGGTTGTAAAGTACCGCTGACAGCCTATCCTTTTGCGCATCCTCCTTAGCAAGTATCCAAGGTGTCGTTTCATCAATATATTTATTACATCTTTTAAATAATTTAAATATTTCTGTGATCGCATCTGCTACGCGAAGATCTTCCATCTTAGCGGCTACTTTTGCCTTCGTTCCAGTCACAAGTGCTTTTAAATCATCATCAAATTCTCCTGATTGACCAACGCTTACGATACCGTCAAAATATTTATTAGACATTGCAATTGTTCTATTTACAAGGTTTCCAAGTGTATTCGCAAGTTCCGAGTTCATTCTTTCTACCATGAGTTCCCATGTAATAACACCATCATTTTCAAATGGCATTTCGTGGAGTACGAAATAACGAACGGCATCTACGCCAAAACAATCAACCAAATCATCTGGATATAATACATTCCCTTTTGATTTACTCATTTTTCCATCCCCTTGCAACAACCAAGGATGACCAAAAATCTGCTTTGGAAGTGGCAAATCAAGTGCCATAAGCATAATAGGCCAATAAATAGTATGAAATCGTAGAATATCTTTTCCAATTAAATGCAAATCTGCTGGCCAGTATTTCGCATAATTCTCGCTGCTATTTCCATCTACATCATATCCAAGACCTGTAATATAGTTGCTTAGCGCATCAATCCATACATAAACAACATGCTTATCATCAAAATCAACTGGAATCCCCCATTTAAAAGTTGTTCTTGAAACGCATAAATCTTGAAGTCCTGCTTTAATAAAGTTATTCATCATCTCATTTTTTCTTGATTCTGGCTGAATAAATTCTGGATGGTCTTCAATATGTTTAATTAATCTGTCTGTATATTTGCTAAGTTTTAAGAAGTAAGCTTCTTCCTTAGCCACCTCTACTTCACTTCCACAGTCAGGACATTTTCCATCAACCAACTGTGATTCAGTAAAGAATGATTCGCAAGGTGTGCAATACATACCTTCATAATTACCTTTATAAATGTCCCCTTGTTCGTATAATTTCTTAAATATTTTTTGCACTTGCTTTTCATGATACTCGTCTGTTGTTCTAACGAATTTATCATATGAAGTGTTCATTAAATCCCAAATTCCCTGAATCTGTCCAGATACATTATCTACAAATTCCTTAGGCGTAATCCCTGCTTCTGCAGCTTTTGTCTCTATTTTTTGTCCATGTTCATCCGTTCCTGTCTGGAAGTATACATCAAATCCTGCTTGCCTTTTAAATCTTGCAATACTATCCGCCAATACGATTTCATATGTGTTTCCGATATGAGGTTTTCCTGATGTGTATGCAATTGCTGTTGAAATGTAATAAGGTTTTTTTGCCATGATTTTATTCTCCTTTTCATTAAATAAAGTAGGGTAACCTATTTCTAGGCTACCCCCTTATCAAACCGCACGTGCCCTATTAAGGCATACGGCTTACCAATTGCAGTTTTATAAATTA
>NZ_FOJI01000013.1 GCF_900111235.1 [Clostridium] fimetarium | reverse complement strand
AGACTACGAGGTAGATAGGTTAGAGGTGTAAGCATGGTAACGTGTTCAGCTGACTAATACTAATAGGTCGAGGGCTTAACCAAGCGAAACATTGTTTTTGCTACTAAAAGTAAAGTTAAGATAAGTTGCGTAGCAACTTAAAATGGCTTTGCGAAGCAAAGACAATGGTCATAGGATAGAACATACAAGAGAGTTATCTTTAGAGATAAAGATAAAAAAACGGATGATAGATATATTTAATATGCAGTTTTGAAGGAACAAACAATTTATTGTTTGTTTAATTTAATATAGGGGTGTAGTCAAATGGTATGATAGGAGTCTCCAAAACTTTTGGCGGGAGTTCGATTCTCTCCACCCCTGTTACTGAAAGACCTTACAGACATCATAGAAAGGCACTTCTTGAACTTGTAATAAAGAACAAGAAAAATCAATCACCCTATCGGGAACCAAGCTAATTTGAAGGTGTAAATAAAGACATTACTTAATTGTAGAAATACAGTTATTAGTGTCTTTATTTATGTGCAAATGGTCGTATTTACGAAAAACAAGATGTACACAAGATGGTTATTTAGCGACAAATATTAGTAAATTACGGGATGAAATTAATGAGATGATGTATTATATACAAAAAAATGCATTAGGAATTGAGGAACCAGGCAGAAAATTTTTATGAACATATGAAGAAAGAGAAAATAAGAAATAAAATAATTAATATTAAAGCTATAGTATATACCTTATGCAATTACAAGTCAGAGTAGGCAGAGAACAAATTAATATATCAAAACTAATAGATGAACCATTTGGTTGGATAAATTTGACCGAAAAAGGTTCTTTTTTTATGTAAAAATTAATATATAACTTAAAACCCACTTATCTAAATAGAAAGGTTGGATTGAAACTATGGCAGTAAGAGAATATTTTTTATCAAATGGAGATGTTCAGTTAGCAGCTCATTTTAAACTTAGTGAATTTAAATGTGTAATGAATAATGGTGAAGTCATTGATAGGATTCTTATTTCAGATAGGCTTTTGGAATACCTAGAAGCGTCACATAATAAATTTGGTGGATCAACAGTTATTACAAGTGGATATAGAAATGGAAAACATTCACTAGAAGTTGGTGGTGGTGAATATGACCAACATACAACGGGACACGCTTCTGACTATTATCAATGTGATACAAATGGAAACTTAGTTCCATCTTCAATTATTAGCTGTTTTGCAGAAGATATGGGAATGAATATCGGTGCAAACTGTGGTGGAAATCGTAACACAACTCATGTAGATGATGCTGATAGATTTTGGAGAGGTGACGAAGGAGTAAGTGGTTGTCCTAATCTAACTGATTCAAATGGAAACAGAGATGTATATGCATACTTTGGAATCTCTAGAGAAAATAATGTGGTAGAACAACCTCAACAAAACACAGATACTTCTAATATAGATGAAATGATAGTCAGAGCATATAATGAAATATTAGGTCGTGATCCTGATGAAGAAGGAAAAAACGGATGGCGAAATGCATTGCTAAATGGTATGGCTGAATCAATAATGAGAGATACATTGTTAAACTGTCCTGAGATATTAGAAAAGAAACAAATGGTTAGGGATTTATATATTTCCGATTTAGGTAGACCATCTGAAGAATATGAAGTTGATTTGTGGATGATTTATACGACTGATGAAATTAGAAATGGTATTTATAATTCTACTGAAGCTAATACATATCGTAATACTTTAGCTCAAATTGAAGCGGATAGGATTGCTGAGGCTAATCGTATTGCCGAGGAACAAAGAATTGCAGAAGAAAACCGTATTGCTGAAGAAAAAAGGTTAATCGAAGAAGCAAGAATTGCAGAAGTTAATAGACTAGCAGAAATAGAAAGGCAAAGAATTGCAGAAGAATATCGAGTTTTAGAGGAACAACGATTAGCTGAAGAACAACGTCTTGCACGTATTGAACAAGAAAGACAGCAAGCAATAATTGATGAACAGATTAGATTGGCACAAGAAGCACAACAGCAAGTTGATGATGAGAATGCTAGATTAGCTGAAATAAAGAGAAAGAGTTTAATTAAATCTGACGCTGAAACACAACTTAATACTTCTCTCTCTTCTATATGGACTGGATATTATAATGTTACGAAAGATGATTCTACAGGATTATATACTTTAATTGAAGCTCATTCAGTTGATGAACCTACTATGGATAAAGCTCAAGAGTTAAATAGAGTTGCTATGAAAGATGCTTATGATAAGTATAATGAAATTATTTTAGGATTGAAGTAAATTGAAATAAATTAAATAAAGAATTTGAGATGTAGAGTGGTTGAAATAATACCACTCTTTTTATTTTGCGTAACTATGAAAGGTGGGATAATATCGTGAACGATGATCAAGTAAAAGTGTTAATAGAAACAATTAAAAGAAGTAAAACAAATACTGAGGAAATTAAAGAAATGAAAGCGTGTCAGGAAATATTAATTCAATTAACTACAAGTGTAAGAATATTCAATTATATAAAAGTATATAATTGAATATCCTGGATTTAGTACTAGGTATGCAATCTTATTATTCCCCTAAAATAAAAAAGCTTGACTTAAAGTTCACTCCAGATGATAGAATATAAATATAAAGGAATATAAGAAAGAAAAATAATATATAAAAAATAATATATAAAAAAGAAGTACCGGAAACTATCAGAGAACATTATTGTGTGTTCAATCATCGGCGGTGAGTGCAACGCATATGGAAAATGAGAAAAAATAGTCTGTTTGGAGTTTGAATTATGAAAAAAATGATACAAGCTAAGGATGTTTTTAGAAAAATAAATAAAAAGAGAATAAAGTGCTTTAAATGATAGGGGGAAATTTATAAATGTTAATATATTTTTTATTGATACCATTAATACTATTGATACCACTTGGAATATATCTAAATATCTATATTAAGAGAATGGCAGAGTTTTTGAAAATTGATATTAATATAAAATCAGTAAAAATCGTTATCACAATAATAACTGTGATTATTACTATTTGTTGTATTAATATCTGGGGTATCCCAGCACTGGTAATATTTCACATTTTAGCGTTGTCATTTTGTATGGAATTAGTTAATGGAATTAAGAAAATCATTGATAAGAAAAGAAAAGTTATAAGAAATAACTTGATTTGGTCAAAAATATATAAAAGTGGATTAGCTCCTATTTTAATTACATTACTTATATTTTGTTATGGATATATGAATATGACAAATATAATTGAAACTGATTATAGAATACATACTGAAAAAAATATTCGTCAAGAAGGTTATCGAGTTGCAATGATAGCAGATTTGCATTATGGTACTATATTGCATAAAGAACAATTAGAAAAAGTAAGCAAAGAAATAGAAGGAACAAATCCAGATGTTGTCATATTATGTGGTGATATTGTAGATGAGTCTACAACGCTAGAAGAAATGGAAGAAGCAATGGAATTGCTTGGAAATATCCATAGTGAATATGGAACTTTTATCATATATGGGAATCATGATTTATCAACGTACTCATCTAAACCTTATTATGATGAAATACAATTAAAGGAATCAATCAATAACAATGGTATTCATTTATTAGTGGATGAATCTTATGAAATAAATGATGATTTTGTTATTGTTGGAAGAGATGATGCATCATTTACTAAGGATGCTAAAAGAATAAGTGGACAAGACCTTATCGAAAATATTAATAAAGATAAATTGATACTGTTACTTGACCATCAACCAATCGAATTAAAGAAAAATAGCCAATTAGGGTTTGATTTACAATTATCAGGGCATACTCATGCAGGACAGATTTGGCCTACAGGAGTTCTTAGTCAAATGTTTGGCTTGGTTGAATTTAATTACGGATATGAAAAGATTGGTGATTTACAGATCATTGTATCTTCTGGAATCTCTGGATGGGGTTATCCTATAAGGACTGGATTTCATTCCGAATATGATGTGATCGATATAACAAAATCAAACAATAAACAAAATTGAAAATCGTAATTATAAATGTAGCAAATGTATATAAATGTAAATTAATGTAATTAAATGTAATTTGTAATCTATGGGATTTAGGCTTTCATTTTTTGTTATACTATGTTATAATATAAATATAAAACAAACATTTGTACGTTTGCATTTCAGATATAGAAATAATAGATTATTGAATTTACTCGTGGAAATTACCTTTTCTGACCGAATATAGTAAATTTTACAAGAATATTTGTATTAATGTGTAAAATTTTGGCAATAATTTATCAGATGAAAGTATTGACTTTTTATTTGATAATCGATATAATAAACCTACTGCTCAAACAGTATTTAATTCAGACAAAAGAGTTGCCCCCCAGCACTCTTGACTATATATATTGTTCCCCTCGCAAGAAGATGAAGTCCCCCCTTAAACTTCATCTTCTTCTTTTTGCCCAAAAATAACCTTCTACCATTATTATTTAAAATTAATGTTATAAAATCATTATAATTAAAGAAATAATATTTGTGGTTATCGTATCAATAAAATGGCAGTATAATTAAATAAAAAAGAAATCCCCACGAACAATAAAATGTTCGTGGGGATTTCTTATATGAAATTATAATTACTAAAAGCAGAACTAATATAAATCGAAATAGGAGCATTGCTTCTAATATATTTTGAAATGAACTAAGCAGTAATTGTAGTTCCTGCTTTACCTAATAATGCATCTTTTGCATTCGCTAAGCTTGTTATTATTGCCTTGTTGTCTGAATTAATAGAAACAAAGCGAATAGAAGCATCGACTTTAGGAAGTGTAGTGATTGCTTGGAAGTGCCCTTCATTGATATATTGCTGTAAATCTTTCGCAGATATTGTATCAAATGATTTTTCGGATGGTGTACCACTACCTATTGTAAGCTTATCATAAGCTGTAAGGAATAGAAGTGTGCCTGCTCCAATTAATTCCGCAAGTCTTTCAGCAGCATAGTCTTTTTCAATGATTGCACTTGCGCCTTTTAACTTAGTGCCTTGTTCTAATACAGGAATTCCACCACCACCGGCGGCAATAACGATTTGATTAGCATCAATCAAAACTTTAACTGCGTCGATTTCATAAATGTCAATAGGCATTGGAGAAGCAATAATTCTTCTGTATTTGCCATCTTCTTCTACTACGTAATTTCCCTTTGCTTCTTCTACATCAGCCTCTTCTTTTGTCATATAACGTCCAATAATCTTAGATGGATTATTAAATGCAGGATCGAAAGGATCAACGCGCACCTGAGTAATGACTGTAGAGACGGTTTTATAGATACCTCTGTTAAGAAGTTCTGTACGAATTGCATTTTGTAGATCATATCCAATATAACCTTGGCTCATAGCGCCACAAAGAGACATTGGTGCAACTGTGTATTTTGAATCTAATCGGCTGAATTCTGTCATAGCTGTTTGAATCATACCAACCTGTGGACCATTACTGTGTGTTATTACAATTTGATATTTTGCCTCAACTAAATCAGCAATAGCTTTAGCAGCTTTATTTACATTGGCTTGCTGTTCAGGAAATGTATCACCAAAGGCGTTACGTCCAAGAGCAACAACAATTTTTTTGTTTTCCATATCTATTTCCTCACTTTATCTAGTAAATGATAGCTTAATTATAAAATATTCTAACAGAAAACGCAAACAAATTAATTGTTTTTGTTTAAATAATAGTCTTGTTATAAATATGAAATAATATTATAATAATTTAGCATGTATTGTATCTTCTCAAGAAGAATGATAACAGGAGGAAAAGAAATGAATTATAAGACAGAAAAGATTAATTACAACTCAGAATCAACAAAAGAAATGGTGCTCACGGCACTTTTCGTAGCCATTATTATTGCAATGGCATTTATACCATATCTAGGGTATATTCCATTGGGATTCATGAATGCAACTACGATCCACATACCAGTAATTCTAGGGGCACTATTTTTAGGTCCAAAGAGAGGCGCTTTTTTAGGTGGTGTGTTTGGGCTGACAAGCATGATTAACAATACAATGATTAATCCCGGTGTGACATCCTTTGTGTTTTCACCATTTTACAGTTTGGGTGATGTGCATGGGAATTTTGCAAGCATTATCGTTTGCTTTGTACCACGTATATTGATTGGCGTTGTTGCTTATTATGTTTTTCGTTTGGTCAGTAGATTGTTTAAGAATGCTAAAGGAAGTAATGTAGTAGCATTTGCTTGTGCAGGTGTTGCAGGATCACTTACAAATACATTACTTGTAATGAGTGGAATTTATTTCTTATTTGGTGAGAATTATGCATCTGCAAAAGGGATTGCATTAGATGCATTGTACGGCTTTATTTTAACGATAGTTGGAACAGTCGGTATTCCGGAAGCAATTGTTGCAGCTGTTCTTGTAACTGCAATTGGTAAAGTATTATCAAGTATTTTTAAACAGAAAATTTCGTAGTGAAATGAATAGAAAAGTGATGTGAAAATATGAAAAATGAAATAATGAATGATTTGAAAAATAGTAAAAATATGATTTTAGCCATTGATATGGGAAATACAAATATTGTTATAGGTTGTATCAATGACCAGAAGGTTTGCTTTGAAGAAAGACTCTCTACCGACTCGTCAAAGACCGAGCTAGAATATGCAATTGGTTTTAAGACAGTATTAGAATTAAATAATATTAACAGCTCCGATATTAAAGGTGCAATTATTTCCTCTGTAGTTCCATCACTTGTTAATACAGTTAAGAGTGCGATTGAAAAGATCATTGGTGTAACTCCATTAATCGTTGGACCAGGTTTGAAAACGGGACTTAATATACTGATAGATAATCCCAAAGAGCTAGGCAGCGATCTTGTAGTGGACGCGGTTGCAGCAATTAAAGAATATGGAGCACCATTGATAATAATTGATGTTGGAACGGCAACTACAATTTCTGTTATTGATGACAAAAAGAATTATATTGGTGGCGCTATTTTACCAGGTGTTAAGGTTTCATTGGATTCACTTGTTTCAAGAACAGCCCAACTTCCAAGAATTAGTTTGGAGCCACCTAAAAATGTTATTGGTAAGAATACCATAGATTGCATGAAGAGTGGTATTATTTATGGAAATGTATCTTGCATTGATGGTATGATTGAAAAAATCGAAAGTGAAGTTGGACATTCTATGACGACGGTAGCAACTGGTGGCTTAGCAAAAATAATTGTTCCGTTGTGTAAAAAAAATATAATACTTGATAATGAATTGCTTTTAAAAGGATTAAAGATAATTTATGACAAAAATGTTGATTAAGAAAAGAGATAAATATGCTTAAAGGAAAGAATATAATACTTGCAGTTACTGGAAGTATCGCGGCTTATAAGATGGCTAATCTTGCGAGTATGCTTAAAAAACTAAATTGTAATGTCCATGTGTTAATGACAAAGAATGCAACTAATTTCATTAATCCTATTACATTTGAAACACTTACTGGTAATAAGTGTCTTATTGATACATTTGATAGGGGGTTTCAGTATAGTGTCGAACATGTAGCTTTGGCAAAGAATACAGATGTCGTTCTTGTTGCACCTGCATCTGCTAATGTTATAGGAAAGTTAGCAAATGGCATTGCAGACGATATGCTTACAACAACTATCATGGCATGTACATGTCATAAAATAATTGCACCAGCCATGAATACGAATATGTATTGGAATCAAATTGTTCAGGATAATATAGAAAAGCTAAAACATTATGGGATGGAAGTTATCAAACCTGATACAGGATACCTTGCTTGTGGTGATATTGGTGAAGGAAAGATACCCTCTGAACAGGTTTTGCTTGATTATATTTTGAAGGAAGTCGCATACGAAAAAGATATGGTTGGAATGAATGTTTTAGTTACAGCTGGCGCGACTAGAGAAAAAATTGACCCAGTTAGATTCATCAGTAACAATTCTACTGGAAAGATGGGATATGCAATTGCTAGAAATTGTATGTTAAGAGGCGCTAATGTGACGCTGATAACCGGAAAAACCAATATCTCAAGCGTTCCATTTATAAATACCATTGATGTTGAATCTGCCAAGGATATGTTTGATGCAGTAGAGCAGAACTATTTAGATGCAGATATCATTATAAAGGCTGCAGCGGTATCTGATTACCGTTCAAAAACAATCAATGATGAAAAGATTAAGAAAAAAGATAATGACATGTCACTGCAACTAGAGCGTACTCAGGATATATTGCAATATCTTGGTGAAAACAAGAAAGAAAATCAGTTCTTATGTGGATTTTCAATGGAAACTGAGAATGTTATTGCAAATTCCAAGGCAAAGCTTACAAAGAAAAATCTCGATATGATAGTTGCCAATAATCTTAAGGATAATGGTGCTGGATTTGGGACGGATACGAACATAGTAACATTTATTACAGCCAATGAGACGATTGAGCACCCGATAATGAGTAAGGATGAAGTATCCAATGAAATTTTAAATTATATTTTAAAGCATAAAAAAAATTAAATATCATAGTTCTAAAAAATCCAAAGATATTTTATAGATCAAACAATACTTTTCGGATATAAGTACACAATACAAGGATTTCGAATAATATAGAATTAACATAAACATTAAAGCCGTGATGAGTGAAAATATGAATAGTAGAAATAGTAGGAATAGTAGGAATAGTAGAAATAATAGTAAAAGTAAAATTCATAGTCATATTACAAGTAATAATAGCAGTATAAATGATACTACTGGTAATAATATAAATGTGACAAGTAAAAAGAAAGCAATTGGTGTTGCTATTCTGGATACTGGTATATATAGACATATAGATTTTGAAAATAGAATTATAGGTTTCGTTGATTTTGTAAATGGACAAATGATGCCATATGATGATAATGGTCATGGTTCACATGTGCGATATTGATATACACACTAATATTGAACTTAGAATATTTTTAAATTTTATCGCGTCTCCCAAATTGAATTTTATCATAGCCAAAAAAGAAATTGACAAATATATATTATGTGCTATATTAAATTATATCTCTAGTTGAATGAGGGTTCAAATTTAGATAAGAAAGTTATAATCGAATATAATAAGGGCAGTTAGAAATGCGTTAGCTAATAGTTTGGGGAATAGTATTGAGAGATACTGTTATTAATATTTGTAAAATCGATAATCAATCTATAACTACATAGTTTTTTAGCTGCAAAAATATTAGCTTATTTTTGTGGCATTTTTTTTAACTTTTTTTAGAAAAAATGCTAACAATTTTATAATATAATAAAGGGAGGATTTTGAACATGAGTAATGCAGGATTTGAAGGATTTGATTACGAAAATAATTATCATCTATCGGAGAAAGAGGAGAAAAGTGAAAATTGGGCACAAGCAAAGATATGGGTGGTATTAGGCTTATTAATGGTATTGTGTCTTGGGTTAACTATTTATATGAACAGTAAAGAATTAATATTGAAGTATAGTGGTAATTCAGTTGTGACAGAATACAAAAATGGTGAAGCAAGTGTTGCGGTGCAAGATGATTTGGGAACAAAACATTACATAGATTTAACGTCTACAATAGTTGCGAATCAAGACGGTAAAATCACTTTATATTACATGGGGGAAAATATAGCAGGTGCAAAAGCAATGACAGCGTTTTGGTTTTGGGTAGCAATGTATTCGATATGGATTCCACTTACTTCTTTATGCGTGTATTTTATAGTAAAGAATTTGAATCAAGGTAAAAAAAATAAGCATAGTCAAATTCGAGAATATTAAGTTTAACGTTAAGCGCTATTGATTACAGGTATGGTAATTTATAGTGCTTATTTTTACCCAAAAGTATGAAAGAATTCATTCTTTGATGTTTCTTTTGCAAAAGCAAGCTACAGTATTGAGTGTATGTATGGTATATATAGAAATAAGAATATTAAATAAGGAATATTGAAATATAACAAAAGGGGGAGTCAGTATATGAGTGAAAATAATGTTTTAAGGATTGCTATTATCGGTATTGGTAATATGGGGAAAAAATATTCAAAAAAGATTGAAGATGGTAAAGTTCAAAGAATGATATTAACTGCAGTATGTGAAACATGTGAGATTGGTAAAAGTTGGGCAAGGGGAAACTTAAATGAAGACGTTAGGATTTTTTCAAACAGCGATGAACTTTTTTTACATAAGGAATTATTTGATGCGGTTTTGGTAACGACACCACATAAATCACATCCGAGACTGACCATACAAGCGTTTGAACATGGAAAGCATGTATTTTGTGAAAAACCGGCAGGCGTTTCATTGATTGATGCAAAGAAAATGGAAGCAGCGGCGGAAATGTCAGGTAAAAAATATGCAATGATGTATCATAACCGTACCTATCCAGTAATTAGAAAGTTGAAAGAACTATTACAAGAAAATACAATTGGAACAATTAATCGTATGATTCTTGAAAACAGTAATTACTACAGAACTAATTATTATCATAAATCTGCGGGTTGGAGAAGCAGCTGGACCGGGGAGGGTGGGGGCGTACTAATTAATCAGGGGCAGCATATCCTAAATTATTGGGAGTGGCTGTTTGGAAGTCCCCAAGCAGTATTCGCGAATATTCCGTTTGGAAAGTATAACAACTTTGAAGTTGATGATGAAGCAACAATCTTCATGGAATATCCGAATAAGGTAACGGGACTATTTATTCTAACAACAGGTGAAATACAAAGGGAGGAGCGACTTTGCATCATTGGTTCTAAGGGAAAAATAAGTATGTACGGTAATAAAATCGTAATCGTGAAAAATGTTATGGATTCTTTAGAATATGGTCGCACAGCTACTGTTATCAGCAGAAATGATATGAATACTACAAGAGAGACGATTGAGTGTGATGCGCCAGAAGAAGCGTATGATAAAATGCTTAATAATTTCTGTGAAGCTGTCTTGGATGGAGTAGATTTGATTTCAACAGGAAAAGATGGATGTAAAACGCTGGAGATTACCAATGCAGCTTATATGTCTGCATGGCTTAATCAAAAGATAACATTGCCAATTGACGAAATTGTTTATGAAAAATTGTTAAAGGAACATATCGAGCAGGAAAAATTTGATTGAATTTAAAAAGTATTGGACAGGGGGGAATCGAGTGAATAATGATTTATAAATATGGATTTGTCTTGCCTTTCCTTCAAGTAGCTGCGCTACTTTCAGCCGGTCTGCGACGAAATTCATATTTATAAATCATTATTCACGGGTTACATTGTGAAATTGGTTTTGATAATTAAATCAAATTTGGGTCTTAAAAAAAGTATAATAATTTACACTGTTGATTACGGGAGATTGTGATTGATAGTGTTTTTTAGGTTTTATCTTCTGGTGATCCGCGTATATGCATCCATATACTCATCTAGATGCGCATCCTATATATATCCATAAACACATTCATAAACATATTTAAAATACATTTATAAACACATCCATAAACCACCAATAATAATATTGTAAAAATATCATAATATCAGTTGCAAAGATTGCTTTTTGATTTACAAAGTGGCATCTCGCGTTACATTCGAGTTACATTTGAGTTTGAATATATCATAATATAATCTAAATAAGAAAATATCTGTAAATAGTTTGCTTTGTAACTTAAAATTAGTGGAAATACATATTTATTGTTATATAATTGTATTTATAGAGTCTTAATAGAGTCTTAATGGAATCCTAAAAATAAAATAAGATAAAAAACAAGAAAAGTCAATAATAAAAAGAGAAAGATACAATACTTAATAGTAGAAGAGTAAGACTAGAAAAATATTAAAAAGTGTTAAAAAGATAATACTAGGTTTTAATAAAAGCATAATTAAAGGAGCATACAAATGAGCGAAAATAATATTGTAAGAATGGCAATCATTGGAGTTGGTAATATGGGTATGAAATATGCGACAATGATTAACGATGGAAAAGTGAAAAGAATGGTCTTAACTGCGGTATGTGCAAGAAGTGAGGATAGTAAAAAGTGGGTAAGAGAAAATCTGAATGATGGCGTGCAGATTTTTTCGAGCAGCGATGAATTGTTTTCAAATGGAGACTTATATGATGCGGTTTTAATAACGACACCACATAAGTCACATCCACAACTTGCTATTGAGGCATTTGAACTGGGGAAACATGTGTTTTGTGAAAAACCTGCAGGCGTTTCATTAATTGATGCTAAAAAAATGGAAGTTGCGGCTTATAAGGCAGGAAAAAAATATGCAATGATGTTTCATCTTCGCACATATCCAGTCATTAAAAAGCTAAAACAGTTATTGCAGGAGAATACAATTGGAACGATTGATCGTATGATTCTTGAAAACAGCATTTATTACAGAACAAAGTTCTATCATGAATCTGGAAGTTGGAGAAGCAGTTGGGCTGGAGAAGGTGGTGGTGCTCTAATCAATCAAGGACAACACATCTTGGATTATTGGCAGTGGATGTTTGGAATGCCAGAAGCAATAATCGCTGATATCCCATTTGGAAAATACAATGACTTTGAAGTGGATGATGAAGCAACCTTACTTATGGAATATCCAAATAAGAAAAGCGCCGTATTTATCTTGACGACTGGAGAAATACAACGTGAGGAAAAGCTTTCCATCATTGGCTCTAAGGGAAAAATCAGTATGTATGGTAATAAAATAGAAGTCGAAAGAAATGAAGCGGATGCTGTGGAATATGGAATGACAGCAAAGATTAATACTAGAGATAACATGAAGACAACAAGCGAGACGATTATCTGTGATGCACCAAGTGAACCATATGAAATTATTCTGAATAATTTTAGCGAAGCTGTTTTAGACGGAACAGATCTGATTGCTTCAGGAAAAGATGGTAGCAACACCTTGGAAATTTCAAATGCAGCATATATGTCTGCTTGGCTGAATCAGAAAATAACATTTCCAATTGATGCATTTGTATATGATAAAATGTTACAAGAGCATATTGCGTTGGAAAAGGGGAGCATTTAATGGATGTTCAAGTGATAATTCAGGTAATGCTGAAGCTATTTTTCATACTGATTCTAGGTTTTATACTAAATAAAGTTGGTATTTTAGATACACATACTAATATAAAAATATCATCTCTCATAGCAAAGGTTACGGCACCCCTTTTGATTATAGCATCATCATTAAGTGCTTCAACTGATAATAGAGCACAGGTTTTAATTATTCTTGGAGCTGGATTTTTGATGTATATAGGATTTATCTTGTTTGGAAAGCTAGTCGTTACTGTATGTCGTTTTCCAAAGAAGGACAGGCCGGTTTATGAATGCATGCTTGTATTTTCAAACAATGCTTTTATGGGATATCCAGTATTGCAGTCAATACTTGGAATGGGAGCAGTATTTTATTCTTCTATGTTGCATTTTTCGTTTAATATATTTGCTTACACATATGCAGTTTTGTGTTTTGCAAAAGCAGACAATGATAATAAACAAAAACTTCAATGGAAAAAACTTGTGAATCCGGGATTCGTTTTAACAATATTTGCTTTTATTATTTTTGCTTCAGGATTTCGCATAACTGGATTTGTATATGACACAATTTATATGGTGGGAAATGTTACTGCGCCTTTGTCAATGATTCTTCTAGGTTCAACATTAGCATTGTATCCATTGAAAGAATCTTTGCTTGACTGGCATTGTTATGCATTTTCAAGCGTGCGTTTATTAGTTCTACCGATATTGTCATTTGCAATCTGCAAACTATTGGGAGTGAGCGATTACATGACAAGTATTGTTACAATAACAAATGGAATGCCAGTAGCTGCTTTAATAATGATGATTGCAAATGAACATCATTCTGATACAAGACTTCTTATTCGAAATATTGTTGTTTCAACAGCTTTATCAGTGATTACGATACCAATTGTAGTTTCTTTGCTTCTCACATAATGATTTTAAATTTAAATAATCATAATTTATATAAGAAAGGCTAATTTATATGAAAATAATAAAAATAGTATTGGGTGCGTGCCACACAAATTGTTATATTATTGCGTCTGATAACGGTAATTGTGTAGTTATAGATCCTGCAGATTGTGCAATTAAATTTGTGCAGGTGATTGAAAGTAATAATTTAATACCAAAGTATATTTTTATTACGCATGGTCATACAGACCATATATTAGCTGCAAGTGATTTAAAAGATGAATATCATATACCTGTGGTTATATCCAAAACAGATGCATCAAGGCTTGCAGATGAAGCTTTAATCAATTCTAGACCATATGTAATAGAACCATACAAAAAGGTCACACCAGATATATTAGTGCATGAAAATGATGAAATCTGGGTAGAGGAACTGCATTTCAAATTCTATGCAATGCCAGGGCATACAGATGGATCAATGGCTATTATATTAGATAATTGCATTTTTTCTGGAGACACACTGTTGAGAGAGAACCATGGGAAAACAACACTTCCAGGTGGAAATGAAAAACAACTGATTGAATCCATAAATGCGCTTTCTAAATTAGAAGGAGATTATCATATATTTCCTGGACACAAGGAAGAAACAACGATGGAGCATGAGCGAATTCATAATCCGTACATAGAAGGTGAAGGTGGTAATTGATATGGGAAAGAGTAAATTTATCATTATTGGTTCGGGATGGCGCTCCATGTATTACGTAAGGATTGCAAAAGCATTGCCAGAAATGTTTGAACTATGTGCAATGTACTGCAGAACGACTGAAAAGGCCGAAAAGATTGCACGCGAAAATAATATTCATACAACGACGTCAATCGAAGAATGTGTCTCCTATAGTCCGGATTTCGTGGTGGTTGCTGTCAATAAAACTTCAATTTATGAGGTTAGTAAAGAGTGGATGAAAAAAGGATTCGCAGTACTTTGCGAAACACCTCCAAGTTTGAAATTAGAAGAGCTGCAAGACTTGTGGCAAATGCATGAACAAGGTGCAAAATTGCAGGTAGCAGAACAGTATTTTCTTTATCCTACTTATAAAGGAAAGTTAGATATATTAGATAGCAAGATTTTGGGCGACCCATATAATGTCACAATTAGCGCAATACATGACTACCATGCAGCAAGCATTATTCGAAAGATACTAGGTACTGGCTTTGAAAATGTAACGATATATGGGAAAAAGCATAAATATCCAGTAACGGAAACGTTAACTCGCTATGAATCGCTGTTTGATGGCAGAGTGGCTGATAAGGAAAGAGATCGCCTTACATTTGAATTTGAAAATGGAAAAATGGCATTTTATGATTTCTCATCGATTCAGTATCGTTCAACAATCCGAAGTCTCTATATGCAGGTTCAGGGCATCAAAGGAGAAATGGTTAACGATACATTTCGTTATCTTGATGAAGAAAATATGTCACATGAGTCTGAAATAACGATAGAAAAGTTTGAAAGTGGCCAGATTGAGAGCGTAAAGTTTGAAGGGAAAAGCGTATATCAGTGCCCTTATAATGATTGTGGACTTTCGGAGGATGAAACTGCGATTGCAGGATTAATGTCAGGAATGAAGGAATATAGCTTGACTTGTAAAGAAGTCTATCCGCTTGCGGATGCAATGCAGGATGCATATATTACAATTTTGATGCAGGAAGCCTTGGCAAATCCAAATCAGGAAATTAAGATGCAGTCACAAAATTGGATGATGTAGAAAACATAATAGGAATGAAGGGAGATAGTAATGAATTACAAAAAAATGAATGGAACAGGTATAAAGGTATCTGAAATGTGCTTAGGAACTATGATGTTTGGTTCACAGACAAGTAAAGAAGATAGTTTTAAAATTATTAATTATGCAATTGAAAATGGTGTTAATTTTATTGATACTGCAGATGCTTACAATGCAGGTGAAAGTGAACGTATTGTTGGTGAGGCTTTAGAAGGCCGTAGAGAAGAGATTATCCTTGCAACAAAGGTTCGGTTCAAAGTAGGAGATGAAGTCAATAACAGTGGATTAAACAGGCGCCATATATTAAAGCAGGTAGATAACAGCCTCAAGAATTTACGGACCGACTATATTGACATTTATTATCTACATGCAATGGACGATGATGTTGACTTTGAAGAAACTTTTGATACAATGACAACTTTAGTTCGTTCTGGTAAAGTAAGATATATCGGAATTAGTAATTTCCCAGCTTGGCAAGTAAGCGATATGTTAGGAACTGCAGATAAGCGAAACTTTACTGCACCGATAGTTACACAGAACTTATATAATCTGCTGAACAGGGAGGTTGAATCCGAGTTAGTACCATGTATTCAAAAACATCATTTGGGTATGACTGTATATAATCCGATTGCAGGCGGTCTATTAAGTGGAAAGTACGACTTTAATCAACTACCTACAGAAGGAAGATTTGCTGAAAAGGCAAATTATATGGCTCGTTATTGGAAATCTGAAAACTTTGAGATTATCAAGAAATTGGAAAAGATAGCGGCAGACAAAGAAATTTCTTTGTTGGAATTATCAATGAAATGGTGTATCGCACATCCTTATGTTGATTCTGTCATAAGCGGAGTCAGTCGACTAGAACAACTTCAGCAAAATATAACAGCAATGAATGGAATCTCATTAGATGATGATACAATGATAAAGTGCGAAGAAATTGGAAAAGAATTATTGAATGGACGTACTAATTACTTTAAATAGAAATGAGGAAGAACATGAAAACAGATCATGAATTAATGGAATTGATGGAAGAACAGGAGAATAAATTAGTCTTTGACGAATTTGACTCAGAAATGGCTTTAAAGATAGGGAATGCACTTATTGCAGAAGCAAAAAGCCGTAATAATAAGATAGCGATTGATATATTTGCATTTGGAAGATGTTTATTTCATTATTCAAGCAATGGAAATGCACCAAGTAATGATTTGATGATTGAAAGAAAGAAAAAAATAGCAGTTCATAGTGGTCATAGCAGTCTGTGGGCCTATTATTTTCTGGCAGATATAGGAATGACAATGGATGAGAAATGGAGCTTATCACCTTATGAATATGTATCAGTGGGCGGTGCTTTTCCAATTCGATTAAAAAATTGTGATGGTGCAATCGGAACGATTACGGTATCTGGATTTGCGCATACAATGGATCATGGAATCATTATTGATGTTTTGGAAAGAGATTTCAAAATGTAAAAGGTTACAAATTAACTATAAAAAAAGTCATGCAGATATTGGTTGCATGGCTTTTTTTGCAGTTTTAATATTTGAGAATATTATATTATTGACTTAGAGTTACAAATTAAAGTAATACTAAGATTATTAGTATTAACCAAGATAAAATAACTTTTATGAATTCTAATTATATATAAATTTACAATTCATATATTAGAATAGATGTAATATAAATAATTATTTTTTTGTATATTAAATTAATTTTAAGATATATAAAAGAAAGTTTAAAACAACTAAAAGGAGAAAGAACAATTTATGCAAAGCTGGATTATTGATATTATGAACCAATATGGATATGTCGGTATTATATTGTTAATTGCGCTAGAGAATATATTTCCACCAATTCCGTCAGAAGTCATTCTCACATTTGGCGGAGTTATGACACTGCACACAAGTTTAACAGCATGGGGTGTGATTATAGCTGCGACAATAGGTTCTTTGTTAGGTGCAATGGTATTGTATGGTGTGGGTTGGTTTCTTTCAGCAGAACGTCTTGGAAACTTACTTGAAGGAAAAGTTGGGCAGATTCTACATTTTAAAAAAGCAGATGTTTTTAAAGCGACTGATTGGTTTAATAGCAAAGGCAAAAGTACAGTCTTATTCTGTCGTTGTATACCAGTTATTCGAAGTTTGATCTCAATCCCTGCAGGTATGGCTAAGATGAAGTTCGGTATATTTTGTCTTTTGACTACGATGGGCTCTCTTTTGTGGAATATCATATTAGTATATCTTGGCATAGCTGCTGGAGCTTCTTGGGAAAAAATTGGGGGCGGAGTAGATTTATATACACAAATAACTGTGATTGTTCTACTCGTTGTTCTCGTTTTAGCGGGGTTGCTATTTTATATTAAAAGGGCTAAAGATAAATAAGATTTTGAAGCATGCTTGAGAGGGGAGGTATAACTTAATATGGAAAGAGCCGCTTTCTATGTAAGATTATCAAAGGAGGATGAAAATAAAGTAAATCGATATGATAATAGTGAAAGTATTCAAAATCAAATTAATTTATTGAGCGATTATGCAAATAGAAATGAGATGGAAACCGAAGGCATCTATATTGATGACGATTATAGCGGATTATATGAAGACAGGCCAGAATTTGAAAGACTAATTGCAAATGCAAAATTAGGTAAGTTTACTATCGTTTTGTGCAAAACGCAGTCCAGGTTTACAAGAAATGTGCAGCATAGTGAAAAGTATCTTGAAGAGCTCTTTCCATTACTGGGAATTCGATTTATAGGAGTTGTAGATGGCGTTGATACGGATGTTTATGCAAATAAGAAGACGAGGCAAATTAACGGCTTGGTAAATGACTGGTATGTTGAGGATTTGTCAAATAATATTAGAGCTGTGTTTAATAGAAAAATGAAGGAAGGGCAAAATCTTGCTGCATTTCCCACATTTGGGTATATAAAAGATCCAAAGGATAAACACAAACTGATTATTGACGATCAAGCAGCTGAGGTAGTTAGATATATTTACAACTTATCATTAAATGGGCTAGGAGTAAGCCGTATTGCAGATAAATTGTCACAAGAAAAGATATCGACACCGGTCCAGTATAAGAAGGAACAAGGATTTCATTATGCTACACCAAATAGCAAATATACCCAGAAGGGAATCTGGTCAACTACTACAATTAAAAGAATATTGAATAATGAAACATACATAGGCTGGCTGATGCAGGGTCGTGAAAAAAAGATAAGCTATAAAAGTAAAAAAATAATTATTACACCAAGAGAAGAATGGATTATTGTCAAAGATCATCATGAATCAATCATATCAGAAGAAGTGTTTTATAAAGTGCAAAAGTTATTAAAAACCAGGAGAAAAAGTTGTAAAATTTCACCCAACCACCTAATAAATAATAAAAATTATAAACCGCATGTATTTTCTGGAAAGATTATTTGTAAAGATTGCAAAAGTATAATGACAAAGACTTCTGGACGATTGGCGCATGGACATGATTATTTTTTGTGTCAGCTGGCAAAAAAAAGTAAATTAACAGAATGTACGAGGCATTCAATACGATATGATTATTTAGAACAATATGTTGCAAAAGAAATACATAAAATAATTTATACATGCCTTGAAAATAAAGAAAATGTTGAAGAAATAAAATCTCACATTAAAATATATAGTGAAATAAACAATAAAATCGATAAGAATTTAAATCTAATCATTAAAAATTCCAAAGAAATAACGGATAATGAGAAAGCACTTTCAAATTTGTATTTAGATAAAGTCAAGGGAGTCTTATCTGAATGTGAATATATTGAACTTAAAAAAACATTCAGCGAAAATAATCAGTTGCTAAAAGATAAAAACCAAACCATTGATCGTAAAAACGAACAATATGAATTGGAGTTGGTTAGGGGAAAGAATTTGGATTTCTTGGTTAATAAATATGCTGATTTTGACAAGCTAACGTTTGAATTAGTGAATGATTTCATCTCTTTAATTGAAATTGGTGAGACGCAGCATAATGAAATAAAAAAAGAAGAAATGCAAATTAATGAAACGAAAATGAATGAGTCGGAAAATGTTGAAATGCGGGGACATGAATCGACAGAAGAAAATACACAAGAAATTGTCATTCACTGGAACTTTTGACTTCACATTGTATATTGATAATATATCCAGAGTTATAGGAGCAGAAGGCTATGACAAGATATATTGTTAAAAATATATTTTTGACAAATAGTGAAGTAGAAAGAATGAACAAAATAAAAATGATCATTATTGAACAGATAAACAGAAACAATTATTAATATAATAACCAATTGTGTAAAAACACTACACACCCATGTGGCAGGAATAATCGCAGGAAGTGGAATCGCCTCAAAAGGAAAGTACACTGGAATATCACCTAGAACCAATCTGATTGCAGTTAAAGTTTTAGATAAGAACGGTAATGGTAAAATTAAAAGCGTACTTAGCGGATTACAATGGGTTCTAAAAAACAAAGAGAAATATAACATTAGGATTTTAAATATTTCTTTTGGTACTTCCCCAAATGAAGAACTGAATGAGGATTCAATATTAATTAAAGGCGTTGATTCAGTCTGGGATAATGGAATTGTTGTAGTAACGGCAGCTGGAAATAATGGGCCAGATAAATGTAGCGTTACGGTACCTGGAATTAGTAGAAAAGTTATAACAGTTGGTGCGTATGATGATGTGGAATATAAGGATGAGAGAGGCGTTGTAAAAAAGCACTATTCAGGAAGAGGACCAACAGAAAATTGTATTATTAAGCCGGAAATTGTGGCACCGGGCTCAGACATCATCTCATGCCTGAACTCAAATAATGGATATTCAATTAAAAGTGGAACATCTATGGCCGCACCTATATGCAGTGGTGCAATTGCATTGTTGTTGGAAAAATATCCAGAATTGACACCTAAGGATGTCAAAATGCGTTTGCATGATAGAGCAGTGAGAATTCAAATCCCTGCAAATCAACAAGGTTGGGGGATGCTGGATGTGAAGCGGTTATTAAGCAATTGAGGTACTTGAACATTAGCAAATTTAAAAGGGCAGAGTCGGTTCTGCCCTTTTTTGTTGTATTGTAGTAGTTCGTTTACTTTTAGAACATACATTTTTCAGACAAGTAACAATAGATGATTCACAACTTTAATATAATCTTAATTTATAGGTTATGAAATCGAAAGGGAGAATTATTTTGAAGGAACGAAAGTTTTATAGGAACATCCATTGGAAAATCTACGTGTGCAGGCTCAATACGATACCATCAGCCAAGAGGAAATGGCTGTCATTAATTCCTTGATTGATGCACTAAGGACGAAGGTTTCAAATCATGTGTTGAATTATAATTTATTAAGATTTTTTATCTGTTTTAGTATATATAAACAAATAAATGCATGAATTTATAGATATAATTATACATGTTATAACCAAGGCTATTTGATAGCGAATACAATCCACATCTGTAGCATCATAATTGAAACCATATGCAATTGAGTTTGAAATATTGGTCGAAAATAGTATTAAAATCAAATTAATAAAAACACATAACTTATGATCTTTGATTTTCCTCTTATTGCTTTGTTCCATTCTATCGTTCTCCTCACTTTAATCATTATATTGGTTTAAGTATATTTTATACTAATTGGAAAATTATTACAATACTGTATATCTATAAAATAATTCATACACTTACTGATGCTATAACATTGTTGAGTAATTAATATCTAATAATTGAACTAAATCTATTTATTTGCTGGAATGTTAGAATAAATCAGTTTTTGATTGATATTAGTTTCTACAGTGATATAATACAAGGGTATCTTGAGTTAAATCAGTTACATAAGGAGGAACTATATGTTAGATAAAGTGATTTTGAAGAATGCAGTTACCAAAGATGAAACAAGGGATGCTATTAAACCGGCAATCAAATTGTTAGGGGAACGTCTTTCAGTATTGCAGCAGGAACTAAGGGAATCAAAAACACCTGTAATGATTGTTTTTGAAGGATGGGGCGCGTCTGGAAAGGGAAGCCAAGTTGGTAAAATGATACTTAACCTTGATCCACGTGGATTTGAAGTTGTTACGGTTAATGAGCCAAATGCAGAGGAGGCAAGATTACCATTTCTTAATAGATTTTGGTTGAAGGTCCCACAGCGTGGAGAAATTGCAGTGTTTGATAAAAGTTGGTATCATAATTACTGCGAATCTAAGAAAGAAAACATCAACATATTTGAACGTCAACTTACAGATGATGGTTATTTAATTGTTAAATTTTTCTTACATATCAGTGAAAAAGAACAAAAAAGTAGATTGGACGAATTAAGTTCGAAGAAAAGTTCAGCTTGGAGAGTCAATGATTTTGATTTACAACAAAATAAGCATTATAATAAAAATTACAAAAAATTTGAAATGATGTTGGAAGATACGAACACTGAGAATGCTCCGTGGAATGCAATTTCTGGAATGGATAAGCATGTTGCATTGTATAGTATTCTTAGTATTTTAGTAAAGAATATTGAGGAGAAATTAAAGGCTGATTTAGAAGTTAAGAGGCCAAAGCAAACAGGAATTATAGCAAGCAAGATGGGATTTCCATTAATTAAGATGCCTAAGTTGGTCAATGTGGATTTGTCATGCAATTTAGAGGAAGAGGACTATAATATTCAATTAGAATATTTACAAAATAAACTACAGAAATTATCATATAAACTATATAAAAAATCTATCCCACTTATTATCTGCTATGAAGGATGGGATGCAGCTGGAAAAGGTGGAAATATAAAACGTGTGGTAGAGAGTCTTGACCCTAGAGATTATGATGTTACTCCTATTGCTGCACCAGATAGCACAGAAGCTTCACATCATTATCTTTGGAGATTTAGAAATAACATCCCTAAGACGGGGCATATAAAGATATTTGATAGAACTTGGTATGGAAGAGTTATGGTTGAGCGTGTTGAAGGCTTTTGTAGTAAGGAAGAATGGAAGCGCGCATATAATGAAATTAACGAGTTTGAGAAGGAATTAACGCAGTGGGGCGCTATTGTAGTTAAGTTTTGGCTTCAAATTGATAAGGACGAGCAGTTAGTACGTTTTACGCAGAGACAAGAAACTCCAGAAAAACAGTGGAAAATCACTGAAGAAGACTGGAGAAATAGAGAAAAATGGGACAAGTATGAAGTGGCCGTTAATGATATGCTAAAGAACACGTCTACCGAAAATGCGCCATGGACGATTGTTGAATCTAACAGCAAATATTTTGCTAGAATTAAAACATTGGAAACAATTATTGCGGCTATTGAAAAGCGATTATAGTGATTAGAGATACCGCAAGTACGAAAGCAAAGATAGTGTTATATGAAAGCAAAGATAGTGTTATATGAAAGCAAAGATTGTTATCATATTAAACATAAGAAGGATAAAGGATAATTGCACATGAAAAATATTGTATGGGGCATGATTGGATGCGGAGATGTAACAGAAGTTAAGAATGGACCAGGTCTATATCTTGCCAAGAACTCTATTCTAAAGGCAGTAACGAACAGAACGATAGCAAAGGCAAACGACTGGGTAGCCAGACATCAGCATGGAATGGTATATCAAGATGTCGATGCGATTTTAAATGATCCAGAAATAGATATCGTGTATATTGCAACAACACCAGATATGCATGTTGAGTATGCTGTTAAATGTGCACAAGCAGGAAAAAACTGCTTAATTGAAAAGCCATTAGCACTTAGTTATGAAGAAGGATTAAAAATTAAGGAAGCATTTGATGCAGCAGGAAAGAAAGCATATGTTGCATTCTATCGAAGAAGTCTTAACAGGTTTAATAAGATTGCAGAGCTTATGAAGGATGGGGCAATTGGAACGATAGAAGCCGTTAATGTTGTAAGATTTGTGAAAGCAGTTGAAGACGCTGAGGCTTGGAGAATGAATCCAGAAGTTTCTGGTGGAAATATATTTTCGGAAACTGATATTCATGCATTAGATTATATATGTAGTCTTATGGGCGAAGTGGAAGAATTTAACGTTATAAAGAACATCTTTAACAAGTCAAATCCAGTTTTTGATTCCTTGTGTATGAATATTCAATTCCAAAATGGTGTCGTTGGAAGTGGACAGTGGCTCTATAACTGTAACACGGAACTTGATAGAATTGAGATTATTGGAGATAAAGGAATAATTCGATTTGATTTCTTTCATAACAATTCTCCTATTTATGTTATAACTCAGACTGGGCAGTCTGAGTATGTGATTGAGGATTCACAATTTGTGGGTCTCAATATGGAACAGGCAATCGTAGATGAACTGAATGGAATAGGTAAGTTTAGCGCAGATGTTAGTACAGCGATTAAAACATTAAAGATTACTGCAGAGATACTTAAATAACAATATTAAGCAATCATTGTAGTGATTTTTAAACAACAAGATTAAGTAATTATTGTAGTTATTTTTAAACAACAAGATTAAGTAATCTCTCATAAAAATCAAAGTGGTCTTTCTTAAGTCGAAGAGGACGGCCATCAATTCCTAGAAAACAATGGCTGCTTGTACCAAATGAACGAAGTTCTTTTGTGCAAGCATCTGTTATTTCATAATAGATTGTGAGCCTTACACCATTAAATTCCTTGATTGTTGGAGTTATAATAACATCATCACCAAAGTGAACCATAGATTTGTATTTACAACTTATTTCAATTACAGGGCTTATAATGCCATTATCTTCAAGCTTTTTATAGCTATATCCAATTTTATCTAGAAATTCTACTCTTGATTCCTCAAACCATCTTATGTAATTTGAGTGATGAACAATTCCCATTTGGTCTGTTTCGTAATATTGTGCGCGGTGTGTCCAACTATAACTCTCTATTTCCATTCGTTTATTCCTCTTTCTGCAATATTTTTAAAATCTTTCGTACACAAGCTTTCTGTTTTAGAAGCAATTAATGTGTATGTCATCTAATTCTTCAAAGTATATGTGATAGAAATTTCTTTCAAACTATATGTTATCAATAGATTCAAAGGACAGGTGTTATCAATTTCTTTAAAATATATGCCCCATCAATTATTTTAAGTTAATTGAAGAGGCATTTATAGTTAAATTAGATTTATTTAAATTAATTAATCTTGATCTTGATCTTCATCATCTGATTCAGATAATCCTTGACGCTTTCTAGCCATTTCATCACTTTCAAGGTATTCATCATAAGTTGAAACCTTGTCAATTAACTGACCATTTGGAATGATTTCCATGATACGGTTAGCAGTTGACTCAATGAACTGATGATCATGTGATGTAAAGATTGCAACACCTGGGAATTTCATAAGTCCGTTGTTAAGGGCTGTAATTGATTCCATATCAAGGTGGTTCGTAGGATCATCAAGTACAAGTACATTTGTACAAGAAATCATCATTTTTGATATTAGACAACGAACTTTTTCACCACCTGATAATATTTTGACTTTCTTAATTCCGTCTTCGCCAGCAAATAACATTCTGCCAAGGAATCCACGAACGTAAGTCATATCAGGATCTGGAGAATACTGTGTAAGCCATTCAACGATTGTGTCTTCATTATTAAATTCTGCACCACTGTCTTTAGGGAAATATGAAGAGGAAACAGTGATACCCCATGTGTAAGTGCCTTCATCAGGCTCTATCTCGCCATTGAGAATCTGGAAAAGAGTAGTAGTAGCTAGTTCGTTAGAACCAACAAATGCAATTTTATCAACAGGATTAACAATAAATGAAATATTATCAAGAACTTTTACCCCATTAATCGTTTTTGAAAGTCCATTCACGGAAAGAACTTCATTTCCTATTTCACGAGATGGTCTGAAATCGATATATGGATATTTTCTGCTTGATGGTTTGATGTCATCAAGTTCGATTTTTTCAAGAGCACGTTTTCTAGAAGTTGCTTGCTTTGATTTAGAAGCATTTGCAGAGAACCTAGTAACAAAGTCCTGTAACTCCTTGATTTTTTCTTCTTTTTTCTTGTTAGAATCTTTCATCTGTTTTGCAAGTAATTGGCTAGATTCATACCAGAAATCATAATTGCCGGAATATAACTGGATTTTAGCATAATCAATATCTGCAATATGTGTACAAACCTTATTGAGGAAGTAACGATCATGAGATACAACGATAACAGTATTGTTGAAATTAATAAGGAATTCTTCAAGCCAAGCGATAGCATCTAAATCCAAATGGTTTGTAGGCTCATCGAGAAGTAGAATATCAGGATCACCAAATAAAGCCTGTGCAAGGAGTACTTTAACTTTATCGCTACCATTTAAGTCTTTCATAATTTTGTCGTGAAGATCTGTTCCAATTCCAAGTCCGTTAAGAAGTTGTGCTGCGTCAGATTCAGCTTCCCAACCATTCATAGTTGCAAATTCGCCTTCAAGCTCACTTGCTTGGATTCCATCTTCTTCAGTGAAATCTTCTTTTGCGTATATTATTTCTTTTTCTTTCATTATTGCATAGAGTCTTGTATTTCCCATAATTACAGTATCAAGAACATTATATTCATCATATTTGAAATGATCTTGCTGTAAGAAAGAAAGCCTCTGTCCGGGTGTTATTACGATATCGCCCTTTGTTGAGTCAAGTTGTCCTGTAAGAATCTTAAGAAATGTAGATTTACCAGCACCGTTTGCTCCGATAAGACCGTAGCAGTTGCCTTCTGTAAATTTAATATTAACTTCTTCAAATAAAGCTTTTTTACCAATTTGAAGGGTTACATTATTAGCACTAATCATTTTGATATTTCCTTTCGTTTACAATATATAATTAAAAATTTGCATTCATTCTCTATTCTACCTTATATATAGGAAATTGCAAGATATATTTTGGAATCAGTACAAAAAAAGCCTTATCCATATCTCTATGACAAGTTTATGGGTAAGCTCAATATGTCCATAGATTTTAAAAACTACTTAAATTATTTACATTTGAAAGCAGAAGAGTTATATTTGTAAAATGATATGAATTGACAAAAATCGATCAAAAGAAAAGGGTTATATAGATGAAATGTAATTTGTGTCCAAGAAAATGTAATGTTGACAGAGAAGACAAAAAAATCGGATATTGTGGAATGACAGCACAACTTAAAGTTGCAAGGGCAGCACTTCATTATTGGGAAGAGCCTTGTATTTCAGGTGAAGCGGGATCCGGAGCGGTCTTTTTTTCTGGATGCCAGTTAAGATGTATATATTGCCAAAATCGAGACATTGCAATTGGAAAAAGTGGAAAAGCGATAACAATAGAGCGTCTTGCTGAAATATTTATGGAACTTCAAGAAAAGAAGGCCAATAATATCAATTTGGTTACGCCCACGCATTATGTTCCACAGATTATCCAGGCAATTGATCTTGCAAGGAAAGCTGGGTTAATACTGCCAATAGTCTACAATACCAGTGCATATGAGACTGTAGAGACATTGGAATTGCTTGAAGGGTATGTGGATATATATTTACCAGATTTTAAATATATGGAAGCACAACTAGCTGATGATTATTCTAATGCAAAAGATTATTTTGAGGTAGCAGTTAAGGCAATATCTGAAATGTATAGACAGGTTGGAAATCCACAGTTTAATGAGAAATCTAGCAAAGAGATTCTTGATAATCCTATAATTGAAGAGGGGATTATGACAAAGGGCGTGATTGTAAGGCATTTAATGCTGCCAGGTGAATTTGTTGACTCTAAAAATATTATTACGTATTTATATCAAACATATGGAAACAATGTATTTATAAGTATTATGAATCAATATACACCTTTAAAACAAGTGGAGAATATCGAAAAACTGAATAGAAGGATTACTGAAAAAGAATATGATAAATTAGTTGATTTTGCGATCGATTTAGGGGTTGAGAATGGTTTTATCCAAGAGGGGAAGACTGCACAGGAAAGCTTTATCCCAGAGTTCGACTGTGAAGGTGTATAAAATTCTTTATAATATTGCAATTATACTGTATAATGTTGGTAATATCATTATAATAATTTATGTCATATGAAGTATTAATATAATTTAATCTGCAAAGAATACTAGGAGAAATTCATGACACATACAACATTAGAATAATCGAAGATACTTAATATAAATGATGAAGGTGCCTAAGATATGAATGAAGAAGCAGAACCAAATCCAAATATAGAAAATCAACCAGATCCCAATATAGAAAATCAACCCAATTCTAATAAAAAAAATAAAATAGAAGCCAATAGGGCAAAGATATGGCAAATAGCACTATTTTCATTAAATAATACATCCACGAATCTTTTCCTCGCAATGATGGGATATGTATCCTATTATGCAAATGGTATTGCTGGAATTGGAGTTGTTTTGATTTCCTTTATTCTTACGGGAATGCGCGTTTTTGATAGTGTAACGGATCCGATAGTGGGATACATCATTGATAAGACGAATGGAAGGTATGGAAAGTTTAGGCCATTCATGGTAGCAGGCTATTTGTTTTCGGCCATCAGTTCGTTACTGTTGTTTTATGTTACACATTTGGTACCAGGAGCATTAAGGGTACCGTTTTTCATGGCAACATATTCGCTGTATATTATTGGTTATACATTTCAAAGCTCCGTTGTAAAGTCGGGACAAACTGTGATAACAAATGATGTATCACAACGACCTATAATTACATTTTTTGATTCAACATTTATTATGTTTGCACATGGACTTGTTGCATTTTATGTTTCGGTATACTTAATTAAGAAATATACGAATTTTAATAATCCGAAATTATTTGAAGAATTTGTTATTACAGTCATTATATTGGCTGGAATATGTACAGCTCTTGCCATTTTCGGGATCTGGAAAAAAGACAATAAGGCGTATTTCAAAATTGAAGTCGATAATAAAAAATCCATTCGTCTGAAAGATTATTTTGAGATACTTAAGAATAACAAACCAATTAAAATGTTGGTCGTTGTAGCAGCAGCAAATGGATTTGCATCAATGGTTTATGGTAATTCGACAGTAATCGTTATGTTGTATGGGATTCTTATGAATAATTACCCTTTAGCAGGTCTTATAGGAGTTATTATTGGATTTCCAAACTTAGGTGTTACATTTTTAGGTATTGTATATGCTAGAAGACATGGCCAAAAAAAGGCTATGATAACGATTACAAGATTGTGCGTATTATTTCAGATCGTAATCTTGGGGATGATGGTATTTTGGGATCTAACTAAAATTTCTCTTACGCATTTTAACTGGCTCACTTTGGAATTTCTAGTAGTATTTACTTTGTTAAATGGGTGCAAATCAATTACAAATAATATGGTGGTTCCTATGATTGCGGATTGTACGGATTATGAATATATGAGAAGTGGACAATTTGTTCCAGGAATTATGGGTGCACTATTTTCTTTTGTGGATAAGGGGATTTCATCACTTGGAACTGCATTTGTTGGATTAATACTATCATTTGTTGGGTTTTCAAAGGTGTTTCCACAAGTAGATGATGCAATTACACCTACACTAAAATGGCTTACTATATTTTTCTACTGCATTATTCCAATTATTAGTTGGGGTATCACTTTATTTACTTTGCAGCATTATAAGTTGGATAAAAAGGCAGTTAGGGATTTGTATCAATGAGGGGGGGTGTATCGAGTGAATGATAATTTGTGATTGTACATTTGCCTTGCCTTTCCTTCAAGCAGCATATTTTTTTGCAAGCCTCAGAGATGATAAAAAGACTCGCTTCGCTCATTTTTTATCTGAGTCTTGGAAAAAATATTAGCGCTGCTTTCAGCCGGTCTGCGGTAAATGCACAATCACAAATTATAATTCACGGTTACACTGTGAAAAGGGGCGCTGAAGGTCGGATGGACGGTATTCACGGGTTTCACCGTGAAAGGGAGGGGGGGTATCGAGTGAATGATAATTTGTGATTGTGCATTTGCCTTGCCTTTCCTTCAAGTAGCATATTTTTTTGCAAGCCTCAGAGATGATAAAAAGACTCGCTTCGCTCATTTTTTATCTGAGTCTTGGAAAAAATATTAGCGCTGCTTTCAGCCGGTCTGCGGTAAATGCACAATCACAAATTATAATTCACGGTTACACTGTGAAAAGGGGCGCTGAAGGTCGGATGGACGGTATTCACGGGTTTCACCGTGAAAGGGCGGTGAAGGTCGAAACTAGATGGGAAATAGATATAGAAGGAGGGAAGTTTGATGGAGATTGGTTATGGGAATCCTTGTATAATGGGTGTGGTTAAAAATGTGAATGGGTATAATTTTTCGGTGAAAGGTGCGGCTGAAAATTGTGAGTTACTGCTTTATAAGAAAAATTCAGATAAGGTTGCGTTTTGCATTGAATTGGATGATAGATTTAAAACTGGGGATGTTTTTTCTGTGTTGTTAAGTGGAATAGATTTGAAAGAATATCAATATAATTATAAGATTGGAAATAAATATGTAGTCGATCCATATGGAAAGACTGTTACTGATTGTGAGGAATTTGGCAAGGTTAAGGGAAATGCATTGTATGTAAGCTGTGTAGAACTTGATGAATTTGCTTGGGATGAAGATAGAACACTGAAAATTCCGTATGATGAATGTATCATATATAAGCTCCATGCACGTGGATTTACGAAAAGTAAGACATCAGGTGTGAAATATAAAGGTACATTTGCTGGTATTGTAGAGAAGATTCCTTATCTGAAAGAACTTGGAATTACTACAATTGAAATGATGCCTGCATATGAATTTGAAGAAATTGATCGTTTTAAAGATGATAAAAAGTTAGATATTTATACACCGAGTGATGTAAATATTTTAAATTACTGGGGATATACAAGTGGATTACATTTTGCTCCCAAATCTGCATACTGTGAAAATGGTATAAATGGTGAAAACAAGGCAGATTACACATATGAATTCAAATTATTAGTTAAGGAACTACATAAGAATGGCATTGAATTAATTATGGAAATGTATTTTGGCAAAGAAAATGCAAACTTGATCGATGACTGTATTAGGTACTGGGTAATTGAATATCATATTGATGGTGTGCATATGTATTGTAATCAAAATAACTTGCATGTTGTAGCGCAAGATCCAATACTCTCAAAAACCAAGATATTTACTGAATCCTGGAATGGCGAGGCAGATGTAGAGAAATACAAGAATATGGGCAATTATAATGATGGATTTTCAACTGTTGCGAAATGCTTCTTAAAAGGAGATGAGGACCAGTTAACGCCATTTGTAAATGTATTGAAAATGAATCCAGTACAGAGCGCTAATATTAATTATATTACGAATCACAATGGGTTCACAATGTTTGATCTTGTGAGTTTCGACAGAAAGCATAATGAGTCTAATGGTGAAGGCAATAGAGATGGTGAGAATTATAATCACAGTTGGAATTGTGGAGTTGAAGGTAAATCTAGAAGTAAAAAGATAATAGAGCTTAGACAACGCCAGATGAAGAATGCATTTATGCTATTGTTGTTAGCACAGGGGACTCCACTTATTTTGTCAGGCGATGAAATTGAAAATTCACAGGGTGGCAATAACAATCCGTATTGCATTGATGATGAAATGACATGGCTTAATTGGAATAATACTGAAAATGCGAAGGAAATACATGAATTTGTTAAAAGCTTGATTGTTTTTCGAAAAGAGCACGGAATTCTTCATATGCCAAAGCAACTATATATGGCAGATAGCTTATCTTGTGGATATCCAGATATTTCTTTTCATGGGAAAAGTGCTTGGTACAGCGCCCTTGAAAATTATAATAGACATATTGGAGTTATGTATTGTAGTAAATACGCAAAGAATGCGAATGAGGATGAGTTAATTTATGTGGCTTATAATATGCACTGGGAGAGCCATGATTTGGCATTGCCTAAGATTGCAAATGGATGCCATTGGAGTGTAATCCTTAATTCTGCAAAAGAGCAAAAAGAATTGAATATAACGGACAATAAGATTGTAAAGATTGAACCTAGATGTGTAGTTGTACTTTTGGGAAAAATTATAAAATCGAATACGAAAAAATTAATATAGGTAAGTTAAAAGTGACAAACTTTATATGCACATTAGTATTTAATTAATGATTGGATACTTCAAAAATTGAGAAATGAGGATATGCGTGAATATATGTGATGTTATGAAAAATAATAAGGTAGGTATTGATGCATTTACGTTAAAGATGATTGCGGCAGTGACCATGCTAATCGATCATATGGGATATATTTTCTTTCCACAATATATATTCTTAAGGATTATTGGTCGAATATCATTTCCTATATTTGCATTTTTGATCGTTGAAGGTTTTATGCATACAAAAGATGTGAAAAAATATATCATTAGGATGGCAGTATTTGCTCTGCTTACAGAAATCCCTTTTGATTTTGCATTCGAGGGCACTTTTGACTGGGGCCATCAAAATGTTCTTATTACATTTTTGTTTGCAATATTAGCGATGTATATTGACAGACAATATAAAAGGAAGATTGGAATTGTTGCGGCTTTTGCATTTGCGTTTTTGGCAGAATTTATTGGTACTGATTATGGAATGTTTGGCATTATAATTGTAATGATATTTTATTGGAATTACGAACGCTTTTATAATAAATTAATTTTTGGAACCGCTTCATTGATTTTATTAGTATCAAGTTATCAAATATTTGATGTACTGGCAATGATTCCAATTGCATTGTATAATGGGAAAAAGGGAATTGGTTTCAAGTATTTTTTCTATATATTCTATCCAGGGCATTTGGTGATATTGTATGTGATACATATGTTGATTTGAGGGGGGAAATTCTTTCTTAATGGTAGGTGTTGAGTGAATAAGAATTTATAATTATGTGTTTTGCCTTGCCTTTCCTTCAAACAGCATAAGGCGCTGTTTTCAGCCGGTCTGCGGTAAAATACATAATTATAAATTCTTATTCACCGTTTACATTATGAAATGAATTTTGACGATCAAATTATAGATTGATTCAATAAAATACAAATACAAATGCAAATATAGAAACAGAAACAAATATGGATATAGAAACAAATTTAGATACAGAAACAAATACAGAAACAAATACAGAAACAAATACAGAAACAAATATAGATACAGATACATATACAGAAACAAATACAGAAACAAATACAGAAACAAATATATAAACAAATATAGAAACAAATATAGAAACAAATACAAATATGAAAACAGGAAATATCATGCGGAAGAGAGGAATTGTTAGGAATGACAGAATATGCACAATTAATTATTGACAGTATTAAAAAGGAACTCGTGGGGAATTATGATGAAGATATGGTGATACTCCATAGTGCGAGTGAGAAGTATAAAAATGATGAGGAGTCTACGGATATTTTGAGAGAAATCGCTACTATGATGTTTGGGATTCTTCCCGATAGTGAAAAAATGCAGTTAGCAAGTAGATTCGAAGAAATGAAGAGTGGGGTTGCAACTGATTTTGCGGCTGTGAAAGATATGATTAGAGATGGAGATTTTATGAAGGCGAAGGCCACAATGGAATCAATATTGACAGCAGTCGAGGGTTCTTATGAAGAAAATGAAGATAGCATTTATATGAGTTTTAATCACATTATGGAAATGTACATTTACCATTTTTATTATAAACCAGTAAAAGAAGTGAAAGCAGCAGATATAGAATATAATGTGTTTTACCGTACTTACGGATTTATATTGGCTCATTTAGAAGAGTATGAGGCGTCAATGGAAGCACATGAAAAGGCAATGAAGTGGAATCCAGTAGATCTTGATTCAATACTTTCCCTTTGTGAAGTATATAAACATAACAATGATCTGGACAATTTTTTGAAAACAACAAAACAAGCCTACAGATATTGCTGCACAAGAGCAACAATGGCGCGTTTTTATAGAAATGTTGCATTTTATTATGTAGAAAAATATAAACCAGAAGTTGCTAGAGCACTTTATGCATACAGTAATATTTATTTTCAGACGGAAAATGCAGATAATGAATTAGCATATATTGCAAAATCTACAGATTGCAAAACACCTCAATATGACTTGGCCACATTACAACAAATCCTGAATGAAAATGACATTGAACTTGGCCCCGACTCAACTACAATTGGAATCATTTACAGAGTGGGTCAGTTGTTGATGGAAGAAGGGGACAATGTCAAAGCAAAGGATTGTTTTTCTGTTGTATATGATATTACTCAAGACGCAGAGGTGCGAGAGCTGATTGAAAAACTGTAATAAAATGACTATGTTTTTTCCTATAAAAGTTAACGCGATTGATGCCATATCTAAAAATGTTAGTGAACTTTTAAGGGATTATCTTGTGTAATCTATAATTTTTGCATTGATTAGTTTCGCAAGAAATTCTCCAACATCAGCTTCCGCATCCTCATAATCAATTGCGTCTTTTTTGATTAAGTATGTTATTAATTCTTCAGGGGTGGCACCTTTTTCTAATTTGTGCCATAAACAGATTCCGGTCTCATTGATTGATGGAATTCCATCGACTGCACCATTATTCGTGTCACCCTCAAAAGCGAGACAAAATTCTCCGCCAAGTTCTCTAAGTATATATCCGCTTTTTATTTTAACGTCATTTAAAATCATAAAATAGAAACCTCCATTCAATAAAAATAATTATGTATGTAACTATAACATTAGATTTTTAAAATAGTCAATAAATTTTAACATTAAAATATTGACTATATGACCAAATAATGATATATTAAAAAAAAATAATTGATTATTTAATCTAATTATAAATATAATATATATATGTAATTTAACGCCAATACAAAGATGTAGATGCGAATTCAGAGATGTTTTCGTCTACGTCTTTTTTGATATTATTACGCTATTTGATAAACAACTAAGCAATCAGATTCAGCAACTTAGAAACAAATTACGAACCTGAATCGAAGGGAGAATGTTATGAATGATAAAACGTTTGCTTTAAAGGGAATCTGTATGTATTCTAAAACGCAACAGATTATAGAAGTGATGGATGGATATGTGATAAGTGAGGATGGAATATGTCAGGGCGTATATGAAACAATTCCTAAAGAATTTGAAAACATTGCAGTTTACGATTACACAGGAAAATTGATTATACCAGGACTTATAGATCTTCATCTTCATGCTTCGCAGTATCCATTTCGAGCAACTGGGATGGATTTGGAACTCTTGGAATGGTTAGATACTTATACGTTTCCAGAGGAGTCCCAATATGCAGATATTGAATATGCAAAGAAGGCTTATCCAATATTTGTGAAGGACTTGAAGAATAGTCCTACAACAAGGGCTTGTATATTTGCAACCATTCATAATGAGGCAACATTACTTCTTATGAATATGCTTGAAGAAACTGGAATGAAAACAATGGTTGGAAAGGTCAATATGGACCGAAATTGTCCTGATTATCTAAAAGAGGAGAGTTCTGAAAAATCAATTGAAGACACGATAGAATTTGTAAGATATGCAAAAGAAAATTATAAAAACACAGTCCCAATTCTTACACCAAGATTTATTCCAACGTGTTCTGATGATTTAATGGTCTCGCTTGGAACATTAAAAGAAGAATGTCATCTTGCATTACAGTCACATATGGCGGAAAACATATCCGAAATAGAGTGGGTGAAAAAATTATGTCCAGATGCAGATTCTTATGGAGACGCATATGAAAGAAGAGGTTCATTTAATCAATCGGGAAATACAATTATGGCTCATTGTGTTTATCTTACACAAGAGGAAGAGAATCTGTTAAAAACAAGAAATGTATTTATTGCGCATTGTCCGGACTCCAATATGAATCTAGCATCAGGAATCGCACCTATCCGTAGATACCTAAAAAATGGTCTGAATGTTGGACTTGGATCAGATTTGGCAGCTGGCTCATTTATTAATCTATTTCATGCAATGTCAAGTGCAATACAATCCTCTAAGTTATATTGGAGACTTGTCAATGAGACAGATGTACCACTTACCTTAGAAGAGGCTTTTTATATGGGGACCAAAGGTGGAGGCGCTTTCTTTGGAAATGTAGGTAGTTTTGAAAAGGGTTTCCAGATGGATGCTGTGATATTAAGTGATGATAATATTGAAAGTTCGAAAAAATTAACTCCAAAAGAAAGACTGGAGCGTATCATATATCTTGGAAATAACGAGAATGTTATATCAAAATACGTGGATGGAACAAGAATCTAAGATAAAAAAAGTAGGTGATTGGATATGCGTTTCATTAAAACAACAGAAGCAGAAGGACATGTGATCTGTCATGATATTGTGCAAATAATAAAGGGTGTTAATAAAGACACGATTTTTCGGAAAGGTCATGTTGTATGTAAAGAAGATATTCCAGTTCTTTTAAGTGTAGGAAAGGATAATCTGTATGTGTGGGAGAAGGATGATACGATGTATCACGAAGATGAGGCGGCTCAAATCCTTTACGATATGTGCAAAAACGATTTTATGAAACCTTCTGAAGTTAAAGAAGGAAAAATAGATGTAATTGCTGATGCTGATGGATATTTCAAAGTGGATATTGGGCGGCTACTGGAAGTTAATTCATTAGGAGAAATGATGATTGCAACTAGGCATTCTGGGTTTCCTGTAAAAAAAGGCGACAAGTTAGCAGGGACTAGAATTATTCCGCTAATTATCGAAAAAGTGAAGATGGAAAAAGCAAAGCGAACGGCGGGAACGAAACCCCTATTAGAGATTAAGCCATTTTTACACAAAAAAGTAGGTATTATAACAACTGGAAATGAAGTGCTTTATGGAAGAATCAAAGATACATTTGGGCCAGTAATAAGAGAGAAATTAGCTGAATATGATGTGGATGTAATAGGCCAAAGAATAATTGGAGATAACCCACGCGATATTTCAGATGGTATAAATGAGTTCCTTAGTGAAGGTGCAAATATGGTGATATGTACTGGAGGAATGAGCGTGGATCCTGATGATACAACGCCAACTGCGATCAAAGATACAGGGGCAAAAATCATTTCCTATGGAGCACCGGTACTTCCCGGAGCAATGTTTCTAATGGCATATACAAAAGAAAATATACCAATTATGGGCTTACCAGGTTGTGTTATGTATTCCAAACGTACCATATTTGATTTGGTATTGCCAAGGGTGATGTCGGATGAACCTGTAACGAAAGAATGGCTTTCAAGTCTCGGACATGGCGGTTTATGCCTTGCTTGTGAGATTTGTCTATTTCCGAATTGTGGATTTGGTAAGTAACTTTGAGAAAAATAAATAATTCATATAATGATTTTAAGATAAGGATTCAAGGTTGAAATAAATCTTGATATTGTGTCTTGCAAGAGCAAGCCACAGGAATGGAGAAAAAATGGGACAGGATTTTTCACATTTTGATGAAAATGGCAATGCAATAATGGTTGATGTTACAGAAAAATTATCAACGAAAAGAGCGGCAATTGCAACAGGGACGATACAGGTAAGTTCAATTGTTATGGAAAAAATAAAGCATAATACAGTAGAAAAAGGTGATGTGTTAAGCGTGGCTAGAATTGCAGGAATTATGGCAACGAAGCGTACGGGCGAACTGATTCCTTTATGCCATCCTTTAATGCTGACAAATAGTTCTATTGATTTTGAGTTAGATACAGAAAAAAATATGATTAGAGTGCTCTGTACGGCAAAACTTGAGGGTAAAACAGGCGTCGAAATGGAAGCCCTCACCGGAGCCACAGTTGCGCTTCTTACAATCTATGATATGTGTAAGGCAATTGATAAAGGGATGATAATCGGACAGATATATCTCCTTAAAAAAACAGGTGGAAAGAGTGGAACCTACGAGGTGATTTAGATGAAAGATAGATGGAGTCGAGAAATTAATTACATGAGAATTTCGGTTACAGATCAATGTAATCTGAGATGTTGTTATTGCATGCCAGAGGAAGGAATCCCTTCTATTGATAAATCTGAGCTTCTTACATTTGATGAAATTGAAACAATAGTAAAAGCAGGAGTCAGTATCGGTATCAATGCTATAAAAATAACAGGTGGAGAACCACTACTGCGAGATGATATTACGAAACTAATTAAAAATATTAAAAATATTGATGGAATAAAACAGGTTACATTAACTACAAATGGTGTTCTACTCGAGCGATATGCAGATGAGTTAAAAGAGGCAGGTATTGATAGTATTAATATTAATGTTCCTACACTTACAAAGGAAAAATATGCTTCTATTACAAGAAGAAATGAATTTATCCAGATGATACAAGGCATTAGAAAAGCTAGAGATATAGGAATACATCTTAAGTTAAACTGCGTTTCAAGAAAAACAATAACGGATGAAGAATTGTATGGATTTGCAATGATTGCAAAGCACTATCCTATAGATATTCGTTTCATAGAAATGATGCCTTTAGGATTTGGAAAGTTGTTTGACACTTATAGCAATGATAAAATTCTTGAAAGATTAAAAGCGATCTTTCAAGATAAGATTCATCTATCTACTGTTTCTGGAAATGGTCCAGCAGTTTATTATGAATTTGATGATTTGGTAGGAAAAATAGGCTTCGTGAGTGCTGTTTCACATAAGTTTTGCAGTGATTGTAATCGTATCAGATTAAGTGCAGAGGGTGAGTTGAAACTATGTCTTAATTATGATGAAGGCGTTTCATTAAGAGATGTTCTTAGAAATGGAAATCAAGATTTGTTATTGAGTGTTATGGAGCAAGCAATATTCGAAAAACCACAGGCACATTGTTTTTATGAAGAAGCATCAGATAAGGTTGAAATGAAAAACATGGTGCAGATTGGAGGCTAATACAAATGGAGACAGAAACTGTAAAATTAGAAACTACAAAAGCAGAAACTATAAAATTAGAAACTATAAAGTCGGGAATTGTAAAAGCAGTATGTATCAGTGAAAAAAAGGGAACTGCAAAAGTAAATATAAATAGTGGAAGATTCATTGAAAATTTCGGATTAGAAAAAGATGCTCATGCGGGTAATTGGCACCGTCAGATTAGCCTTTTATCTTATGAAAGAGTGGAAGAATTCAGAGCCAGAGGAGCAAATGTATCGGATGGCGCATTTGGTGAAAATCTTTTAGTAGAAGGATTTGACTTTAAATCCTATCCAATAGGTACTAAATTTCAATGTAATGATGTCTTACTTGAAATTACGCAAATAGGGAAACAGTGCCATAGTGAATGTGAAATATTTCGTCAGGTTGGTGATTGCATCATGCCAAGAGAAGGTGTATTTGCAGTGGTATTACACGCAGGAGAAATCAAGGTAGGAGATGATATGTATGTCACAAAGTAAATATCAATATCGAGTAGCGGTAATTACATCAAGTGATAAAGGCTATAGTAAGGAAAGAGTAGATACAAGTGGCCCTGCAATCATTGAAATCGTTCAGAAAAATAATTATAGAGTAACCGATTATGTAATCCTTCCGGATGAACAAAAGCTGTTAGCAGAAAAAATGATGAAGTTAGCAGATGAAGATATATGTGATCTGATTCTTACAACTGGAGGTACTGGATGTTCACCAAGAGATGTTACCCCAGAGGCAACAAAAGAAGTTATTGAAAAGGAAATACCTGGAATAGCAGAAGCCATTAGAAGTTATAGTTTGACGATAACCAAGCGAGCAATGCTTGGCAGGGGAATTGCTGGTATTAGAAAGAGGACTTTGATCGTTAATCTACCTGGAAGTGAAAAAGCAGTAAGAGAAAGTCTGACCTATATCATGGATACATTAGAGCATGGTCTTGCAGTGCTTAGGGGTGAAAATGGAGACTGTGGAAGGAGTTGATGCGTTTTATGGGAAATATATATCAAACAATTCTTAATGTAGTAGAACAAAATCAAACGATTTTATTAGCCACGACGCTTTCTTCAGATAGAACAAAAAATACAGATAGAACAGGAAATACAGATATATTGGAACGCAGGCTTGTCAATGAATCTGAATTGCTTCAAGAAGAAAATCAACTTTTTCAAGAGGTACTTAAAGTAGGAAAGCCTGTGTGTATTCCAGATAATTCAGATAAAGAACACGAACGATTTACATTAGTGGAACCATTTTTTCCAAAAGAAAGATTGGTTGTGCTAGGCGGAGGACATATTGCACTTCCACTGGTTGAGATTGCCTCAAAAGTTGGATTTCAGGTTACAGTAGTTGATGATAGACCATCCTTTGCAAATGTACCAAGATTTCCAACTGCCGAAAAGGTACTGTGTGAAAGTTTCACATCTTGCCTTGATCAGATAAAAATCACAAGAAATGATTATATTGTAATTATTACAAGAGGACATAGACATGATGCGGATTGTTTGAGACAAATCCTAAAAGAACCGGAAACAATTTATGTTGGAATGATTGGTTCCAAACATAGAGTGGCAGTTGTGAAACAAGAATTGTCTGAGGAAGGTTTTGATGAAATTAGATTAGAAAGAGTATGCACGCCGATTGGGCTAGCAATTGGTTCAGCAACACCAGAAGAGATAAGTATTTCCATTATAGCACAGCTAATTAAGCGAAAACGTTTGGATAGAGCAGAGCAATTTATTATCAATCGGTCAGACATGGATTCAAATATGTTAAATAAACTTGCAGCACTCAAAAATGAGCGTTGTTGCATGGTAACTATTATTGCTTCCAAAGGCTCAGTGCCTAGAGGTGTTGGAGCTAAGATGATTGTGTATGAGACGGGACGTATTGAAGGAAGTATTGGTGGCGGATGTAGCGAATCAGCAATTATGAGAACAGCACTTGAAATAATTGGAAGCAAAACATGGATCATAAAAGATATCGATATGACAGCGGAAGAAGCAGAGGAAGAGGGCATGGTATGCGGCGGTATTATGACGGTATTGCTCGAAGATATGACTATTAATTAAAAAAAATCAGATAGGAGGAGATGTCAATGATACCGAGTGCCAAGGCAACAGATGAGATTATATCAGATACGATAACACCAGGCGTAATAACACCAAATGTCGTGACAACAGACGCGGTAATTTTGGCAGCTGGTTATTCAAGTAGAGCGGATGGATTTAAAATGCAATTTCAAATGAATGACAAGGCAGTAATTCAGCATGTGATTGAAGCATTTCTTCCGATTTGTATCAATATATTTGTGGTTGGAGGGTTTCAATATGAAAAACTACTTCCGCTGATTGAACCTTATGGTGATAAGGTCAAGCTAGTGATTAATAAAGAATTTGAAAATGGTATGTTTTCATCGGTGCAAACAGGTGCGAAGCATGTTCTATCAGAACAGTTTTTTATTACACCTGGTGATTATCCATTGATAACAACCAAGATATGTAGTTCAATTCTTTCAGCAGGAAAAGCCTATGTAGTTCCAAGCTTCCACATGAAAGGTGGCCATCCCATACTAATTAACTCAAGATGTATAGAAAAACTCCTTTCCGAAAATGTAGAGGGAAATCTTAAGTCATTTTTAAAAAAACTGCCTGTGGAGTATATTAATATTAACGATGATGGAATTATATATGATTTAGACACCAGAGAAGATTATATGAAATTACAGACTATTATGAATGAAAGGGGACAATTATGATTAAAGCGAACCAAAATATAAACGATAATAACACAATTGAAGATTTAGGAATTATCAATGGAAAAGTATATATGGATGGTGGATTTTCAAATGCAAACATTTATATAAAAGGTGAGAAAATAAGTTGTATTACAAGTGAAAAACTACAATGCAAAAAAGTAGTAGATGCAGGTGGTTGTATGGTACTTCCTGGGTTAATCGACCCTCATGTACATTTTCATCTAGGCGTTGGGGATTGTGTAAGCAGTGATGATTTTCATACAGGTTCAATAAAGGCTGCATTAGGAGGAGTTACTACTTATATCGACTTTCTAGATCCAGTTAAAAAGGCATCTCAGATCGATATAGCGTTTGAAAAACGACTTAAACTTGCAGAAACGAGTATAACAGATTATGCATTTCATACAACAATTGCAAATCCTGTGGATGCTCCAATCGATATCATAAGAGCCTCTAAAAAACTTGGCATTCCTTCCATCAAGTTATTTACAACATATTCTGATTCAGATAGAAGAACTGGAGATAATTACATTTATGAGCTCCTCAAGTGCTCAAAGGATGAAAATATCAAAGTGGTGGTTCACGCTGAAAATGATGAACTCGTTTCAGGTAAAAAAGATATTTTAGTAAAAGATCATGAAAAATATAGACCTGTCATCAGTGAAAACATTGAGGTTATGAAGCTGGCAACGATGGCAAAAGAAACAGGCGGGAATCTTTACATTGTTCATGTCAGTGCAGGTAGCTCAGTGGAGGAACTTGTTAAAAACTTCGAAAATGAATTAAATAGACATCAGATTACATTAGAAAGCTGTCCTCATTATTTTATTTTTGATAGTAGCGTATATGAGCAGGAGGATGGTTTCCGTTATACAATGACTCCTCCATTAAGACCTGAAACGGACAAAATACTTCTTAATCAATATATTGATTACATTTCGACAATAGGTACAGATCATTGCCCATTTGCAGAAAAATATAAGAACCATAAATATACAAGTGATATTTCGATGGGAATTGGTGGAATTCAGTATTCCTTTTTAAATATTTATTCCTTGTTTAAGGATAAGATAATTGATAAATTTACAAAAGGTCCAGCAAAAGCTTATGGATTATATCCCCAAAAAGGAACTTTAATGCCAGGAGCTGATGCAGATATTGTTATATTTGATGATAAGGCGCATACGACAGTAAAAGATCTTGAAAGTGTATATAATGGAAATATATTACAGGGCGCTATTAAAGAAGTATATTTAAGAGGCCAGTTACTGGTATCAGAAGGTAAAGTTCATAATCGGCTAGGAAAATATATAAAGAGATAAGGAGAGCAACATGTCAAAAATCAGTCAATCAATCACTAAAGTAGACCATGCAGAGAAAATGAGTGGAGATGCAAAGTATGTTGCAGATTTAACATTTCCTAATATGTTGTTTGGAAAAATGGTTCGTTCTACAAGACCACATGGAAAGATAATGAAAATAGAGCTACCAGATATGCAGGCTGGTTATGGAATCGTAGATTACACAGATATTCCTGGAAGTAATGGTCTTAAAGTGATCAAAAGTGAACAACCTATATTTGCGGAGCATGAAGTTCGCTTTATAGGTGAATCTATACTTATGGTAGTCGGTAGTGATTTTGATCAAGTAAAAGAATATGCGGCAAATGTAAAAATTGAATATGAAGATTTACCTGGCGTCTATTCAATTGATGAAAGTATAGAATCTTGCGTGGAATATCAATATGAGCATGGAGTTGTAGAAGAGTCGTTTGCAAAAGCTGCTAAGATCATTGAGGAAACTTTTTATACAGGATACCAGGAACAGACTTATTTAGAGACACAGGGTGCAATTGGAATATATCAGGATAACAAAGTTACCGTAATTGGCTCATTGCAGTGTCCTTACTATGTGAAAGATGCCGTGATGTATGCAATGGGATATGAAAAAGATCAGGTGCAGATTATTCAATCAACCACAGGTGGTGGTTTTGGAGGGAAAGAAGATTATCCTTCAATGATTGGATGCCAGGTTGCAATTGCTTCTAAAAAGTTTAATTGTCCAGTCAAATTAATTTTTGATCGTCGTGAAGATATGGTGGTAACACCCAAGAGGCATCCCGCTAAGTTGGTATATAAGGTAGCACTAGATAAAAATAATCAAATTACTGCTATGGATGTTGATATTCGTCTCGATGGAGGCGCCTATGAAGGTTTATCAAGTGTAGTACTTCAGCGCTCGCTAATTGCAGTTACAGGAGTATATAAAATTGCGGCACTAAGAGCATCAGGTAAAGTTATGGTTACAAATACGGTTCCCAATGGTGCATTTAGAGGATTCGGAGCACCACAGAGCTTTTTTGCGGTAGAAATGATAATGTCACACATTGCAAAGAAAATTGGTATGTCACCTTTGGATTTCAAAAAACAATATCTAGTTGAACAAGGTGATCAGACAGCAACGCATGGAGAATTTCGATATCCAATCGTACTTCCCAAAATGCTAGAACGCGCGGAAGCACTGAGTGATTATAGTAAGAAATACAAAGAATATCAGAATCAAAGTCACGAAGGTAGATTTAAAAAAGGAATCGGAATATCATTATTCTTACATGGATGTGGTTTTACGGGTTCAGGTGAAAAAGATTTCATAAGATCAGTTGTACAGTTGGTGAAGTATGAAGATGATTCTATTGAAATTCTAGTAAGTAATACTGATATGGGTCAAGGAGTAAAAACAACATTTAGTAAAATAGTTGCGCAAGTGCTAGGGATTGCGGTAGATCAAATTAAGATTGCGAACCCAGACACTGACAGAGTCCCAAATTCAGGACCTACAGTGGCATCACGTTCTATTATGGTCGTTGGAAAGCTGCTAGAACGTGCGGCAGAGAAGCTAAAGGAGAATTATAAATCAGGAGAATATCAGATGTTCGAGGAACATTATGTACATCCTGAAATGATACCATGGGATATTAAAACATTTTCGGGAGATGCATATCCTACATATTCATGGGGCGTAAATATAGTGGAAGTAGAAGTAGATACGCTAATTGCTGAAACAAAACTACTCGGTGTATGGGCAATATATGACGTAGGAAATGCGATAGATGACATCATTATGAAAGGCCAAATTGACGGTGGAATGCTTCAAGGACTAGGATATGCGTCCTGTGAGAAGATGGAGAATGTAGGCGGAACCATTAAGCAAGCCAGTATGACGGATTATATTATTCCGACGTCTAAAGATACGGTGAATTTTGTAAGTGAATTAGTTGATAACCCATATGATGGTGGGCCGTTCGGTGCAAAAGGTGCCGGCGAACTAACTATTATTGGAATTGCGCCGGCATATGCATCGGCAGTAGAAGAAGCAGTTGGACACAACATTAATTTTATACCGGTTACGCCGGAGAAACTAATGGAGATGCTATAACTTGAAAGGAGAAATATAATGATCGAATTCAATTTAAACAATAAAATCGTAAAATACAGTGGCGATCCTTCAAAACGTCTACTTGATATCCTAAGAGAGCATTTTTTGCTTACTGGAGTGAAGGAAGGCTGTGGAGAAGGGGAATGTGGAGCATGTTCTGTGCTGATTAATGGGCGACTCACCAATTCGTGTATCACAGCGGTTGGAAGTCTTGAAGGTAGCTGTGTGATCACGGTAGAGGGATTTAAAGATACAAAACAGTATCAGTTACTTGAAGATACATTTGCAAAAGCCGGTGCGGTTCAATGTGGTTTTTGTACGCCTGGTATGATTATGGCAGCCCAATCACTGCTTGTTGCCAATCCAACTCCAACCGAAGAGGATATTAGAGAAGCAATATCCGGTAATATCTGCAGGTGTACAGGTTATAACATGATCATAGATGCGATAAAGATGGCAGCAGAGCAGGGGGAAGGATTATGGTAAAAAGTTTGAATCCGTCTACTTTGAAAGAAGCACTCATAATGAAAAAAAATAATCGAAATGCAATAATATATGCAGGCGGTTCTGACCTGATGGTGGCAAAGAAAGTTTCTCATGAAATGCTTTTTATTAATCAATTAAATGAGTTAAAAGAAATTTATGAGGATGAAGAATTTCTAACAATAGGTGCAGCATCTATTTATTATGACATGATTCAAAATCCTCTAATTCCCGAATTGCTCAAGCAGGTATTAAAAGACATCGCTTCTCCTGCGATTAGAAATGTTGCAACAATTGGAGGGAATATCTGTAATGCTTCACCTGCTGGTGATTCACTACCTGCTCTTTATATATTTGATACAAAGATTGTGGCCGCTTCGCTAGATGATCATAATCAAATAATTGAAAGAATTATTCCAATTGAAAACTTTATACTCGGAATACGTAAAATAGATTTAAAGTCTGATGAGATCGTAACAAAAATTATCATCCCCAAGGATAAGATATCAAGAACAACGAAGATGGGTTATAAAAAAGTAGGTGCAAGAAAAGCGCAAGCTATCTCTAAGTTATTATTTGTTGCAGTTATGAATGTTGAAAATGATCAAGTTACAGATCTAAGAGTCGCATATGGTTCTGTAGGAATCACAACGTTAAGAAGAAAAGATATTGAGTCACATTATATTGGAATAAAATATAAAGAGTTGCTCGCCAAAATCCCAGAAATCATTGACGAATATAGGGAATGTCTTCATCCCATAGATGATCAGCGCTCAACAGCGGTGTATCGTAAAAAAGGTTGTTTGAATCTTTTGGAAGATTTTTTGAACGAATGCTAATCAGTGTTGTTACTTAGGCACTCAGGATAAGGAGAATAAGAATATGGCAATGTTAATAAAAAATGGAACGATTATAAATGGAAACAATGTAGAATCCTATGTAGGTGATATTTTCATAGATAATAGCAGGATTGTTGCAATTGGGGATTCAAAAGATTGGGAAAAATCAATTACATCAGAGGTGAAGGTCATTGATGTAAAAGGTTATATTGTTTCTCCAGGTTTTATTGATACGCACAGTCATAGTGATTTGAAAGTGCTTACAGAACCTGATGTTGAGCCGAAACTGATGCAAGGAATCACAACAGAAGTACTAGGTCAAGATGGGATTTCAATGGCACCACTTCCAATTCAATATATTTCAGCATGGAGAAAAAATCTTGCAGGCTTGGATGGCGAGAGTAGTGAAATTAATTGGGAATATGAAACCACTAAAAATTATCTCGCGATGATTGAAAAAGCAAAGCCTGCTGTGAATGAAAGTTACCTATTACCACATGGAAATGTAAGAATGGAAGCGATGGGATTAGGCAATCATGAAGCTAGCGACGAAGAAATCAAGAAGATGTGTGACATAACCAGACGTGAGATGGAGTCGGGATGTCTAGGTTTATCATCTGGACTCATTTATATGCCATGCGCATATTCGAATACTAAAGAAATAATTGAAATATGTAAAGTTGTAAATGAATTCGATGGTGTATTTGTAGTACACCAAAGAAGTGAAGCGGATACAATTATTTCTTCAATGGAGGAGATTATTGAAATAGGTAGAGAAAGTGGCGTTCAGATTCATTTTTCACACTTTAAGGTATGTGGTAAAAAGAACTGGAAATATCTTGATCAAATGTTTGATTTGCTTGATCGTGCTAAGAAAGAAGGGATTAAAGTATCCTTAGATCAGTACCCATATGTGGCGGGAAGTACAATGTTAGGCGTTATACTTCCACCGTGGGTTCACGATGGCGGCACGGATAAGCTAGTGGAGCGACTTAAAAGCAAAGATCTTCGTGAAAAGATGAAGAAAGATATGACAGATGGGATTCCTGGATGGGATAATTTTATTGATTTTGCAGGAGTGGAAGGTATATTTATTACAAGTGTAGCATCTCCAAAAAATAAAGATGTAGTAGGTTTAAGTCTACTTCAACTTGGCGAACTTAAGAAAAAAGAACCGCTTGAAGCAACGTTTGATCTACTTATGGAAGAACAAAATGCAGTAGGAATGGTTGATTTCTACGGGTTGGAAGACCATGTCAAAAAAATAATGAAACGTAGCGAGATGAATGTATGTACCGATGGACTTTTATCTGGAACTCCTCACCCAAGGGTATATGGCTCATTTGCAAGAGTCCTTGGAAAATACGTAAGGCAAGAGAACGTCCTTTCATTAGTAGAAGCCATTTACAAGATGACAGGTAAGGCAGCTGATGCGCTTAACATAAAAGAAAGAGGTTTTATCAGGGTTGGATATTATGCAGATATAACGATCTTTAACCCGGATACAATTATTGACAAGGGAACCTTTGAGAACCCTAAACAATTTCCAGAGGGCATTGAGTACGTTATCGTAAATGGTGAAACGGCAGTGGAAAATGGAAAATATACGAAGAAACGTAATGGTATGGTCATTAGAAGAAGTTAGGAGAAAGCAAATGTATAAATTTACGATTAATGGAATGAAAATAGAAACAGAACTAGAATTGAATTTTTTAGATTATTTGAGAGATCATCTAGATATAACCTCGCTTAAAAACGGATGTAGTGAGGGCGCATGCGGTGCGTGTATGATTCTGGCTGATGGAAAGAAAGCAAGAGCTTGTCTTATGACGACAAAAAAACTTGATGGTGCAGATGTCCTCACAATTGAGGGATTAACAGATAGAGAAAAAGAAGTATATGATTTCTGTTTTAATCAAGCGGGTGCAGTGCAATGTGGTTTTTGTATCCCGGGTATGATTATTAGTGCAAAAGCACTTATCGATGTCAATGAAAGTCCAACAAGAGACGACGTCAAAAAGGCAATCAAAGGAAATATTTGCCGCTGTACAGGGTATAAAAAGATTGAGGAAGCAATATTATTGGCAGCAGAGTTTTTTAGAGATAATAAAGCAATACCAGTAAAAGAGTTTACAGGAAAAATCGGTGAAAGAACATTTCGACCAGATGCTACTGGTAAAATACTAGGTACTGCAAAATTTGCAGATGACTTAAAGGTCGAGGGAATGACTTATGGCTCTGCACTTCGTTCTAAATATCCAAGAGCACTCGTGAAAAGTATTGATATTAGTAATGCGCTTAAGCATCCAGATGTTGTGAAGATTGTTTTGGCACAAGATGTTCCTGGACAGCGAGTGATTGGACATTTGACGCAGGATTGGCCGGCATTGATTGCGGTAGGCGAAGAGACAAGGTATCTTGGTGATTCAGTTGCATTAGTAGCAGCAAAAACGAAGAAGGCAGTTGAAGAGATTAAAAAGCTAATTGAAGTAGATTATGAAGAAAGAGTACCATTGTTATCTGCGAAAGAGGCTATGAAAGAAGATGCATATCTGATTCATGAAACAGGTAATGTATATCGCACGGAATTGATTAAAAGAGGCGATGTAGACAAAGTACTAAAAGAATCTGCATTTATTGTAACGAATACGTATACAACACCAGCACAAGAACATGCATTTTTAGAGCCAGAAAGTGCTTTAGCAGTACCGGAAGGAGATTCTCTTACTGTCTTTACCGGAGGGCAAAGTGTTTATGATGAATACAGAGAGATTGGTGATCTACTCGGAATACCAAAAGAAAAACTGCGAATTATTAGTGCATATGTAGGTGGTGGATTCGGTGGCAAAGAAGATATGAGTGTTCAGCATCATGCTGCACTACTTGCATATCTTGCAAAAGTGCCAGTAAAAGTGACCTTAACAAGAGATGAAAGTTTATTTGTACATCCGAAACGTCATCCAATGGAGATGGAACTTACAACAGGTTGTGATAAAAATGGTAAACTAACAGGAATGAGGTTACGTCTAATCGCAGATACTGGAGCATATGCATCTCTTGGTGGACCAGTTTTGCAAAGAGCGTGTACGCATGCTGCAGGACCGTATAATTATCAAAATATTGATATTATTGGTCAATCTATTTATACAAATAATGTACCAAGTGGGGCATTCCGCGGATTTGGTGTAACACAGACGATGTTTGCGACAGAATGTAATCTCAATCAGCTTGCCGAAAAAGTAGGGATTGATCCTTTTGAAATACGTTATTTGAATGCACTCCGACCAGGACAAGTAATTCCCAATGGTCAGATTGCTGATGAAGGTACAGGAATTGTAGAATGTCTTGATGCAGTAAAGAAAGCATATTATGATAATTTTGATCACGCAGGACTTGCGTGTGCAATCAAAAATGCTGGAGTAGGTGTAGGAATTCCAGATACAGGGCGTGTTCGTTTGAAAATCGAAAACGAAATTGTAAGCCTTCGAACAAGTGCAGCTTGCATGGGTCAGGGAATTGCTGAAACAATGCGTTCAATTCTATGTGAAGCAACGGGGCTTACACCTAAAAATATTATAGTAGCAAAGCCGGATACGAATATTACACCAAATTCAGGAACGAGTACCGCTTCAAGACAGACTGTGATAACAGGTGAAACAACAAGAAGAGTCGGTCTCAAATTGAAAGAGGATTTAAAAACATATTCATTGAAGGAACTTGAAGGAAAAGAGTACTATGAAGAATTTGTCGGAATTACAGATCCAATGGGTTCGAAGAAAGAAAATCCAGTAAGTCATCTTGCTTATGGATATGCTGCGCAAGTTGTAATACTAGGTGTTGATGGCAAGGTGAAGAAAGTCGTTGCAGCGCATGATGTAGGCCGTGCAATTAATCCTACAAATGTCGAAGGCCAGATAGAAGGTGGAGTTGTTATGGGACTCGGATTTGGACTTACAGAAAATCCAAAGATAGTAGGAGGACGACCAACCGTTTCTTATGGAAAACTAGGATTGTTCAGAGCAACAGATGTACCAGAAATAGAAACCATTTTGATTGAAAAAAATCATTCAGAACTGGCTTATGGAGCAAAAGGTATTGGAGAAATACCACTTATCCCAACCTCTCCTGCAGCACAGGCCGCTTATTATAAACGTGATGGAATTTTTCGTACTTCACTTCCGTTAAAAGATACGCCATATTCAAAATAAAAAATGAAAAAATTCATGTAACTATATCGTGTTACATGAATTTTTTATCTATTCAATTTCAATATTTGACTAAATGACCAAAAAACTCTTGACACGAAAAAAGATGGAAGTTATACTGATTATAAATAAAGATGAAACAACAATGAAGTTGTACATAGCATAGCTGTGTGCATTTTTTTGCTTTTGTAATGAAAATAAGTTCAATGAATAGGGGTGAATCATGGAAAATATGAATAGTAAACGAATATTGATTGGGAACGGATGTCTAGTTACCAGAGACAAAGATAACCCTTATATTGAAAATGGTGCTGTTTTAATTGAAGACGGCTATATCAAAGAAGTTGGACAGGACTCAGTTTTAAAAAACAAATATAAAGATATAGAATATATAGATGCAGCAGGCAAGGTGATCATGCCAGGATATATTAATGCGCATAATCATATCTATAGTGCATTTGCAAGAGGGCTTAATATTTTTGGTAACCATCCTACTGATTTTTTAGAAATACTTGAGGGAACATGGTGGAAAATAGATAGGCATTTGGACCTTAATCAAACATATTGCAGTGCGATAGGTACTTATATGGAATGCATTAGAAATGGAGTAACAACGGTAGTAGATCATCACGCAAGCTATAAAGAAATCAAAGGAAGCCTTTTTAAAATAGCAGATGCGGCTGCAATTATTGGAATTAGAACATGTCTGGCTTATGAGATATCCGACCGCGATGGGCAAGATAAAATGAAAGAGGCAGTTAGTGAGACCTGTGATTTTATAGAGTTCACAGAAAAGAATCCAAATCCAATGTTAAAGGCCATGATAGGCATGCATGCTTCATTTACCTTAAGCGATGAAACAATAGCGTATTGCAAAGAACATAATTACTATGGAAAAGGGTACCATATTCATGTAGCCGAAGGTGAATATGATAATCTAGATTGTCTAGAGAAATATGGCTGTTCAGTGGTGGAGCGTCTAAACAAAAAAGGTCTTCTTGGACCAAAAACAATAGCAGGTCATTGTATTCATATTTCAGAGAAAGATATGGATATCCTGAAAGAGACGAACACAACTGTAATTCATAATCCAGAATCCAATATGGCCAATGCAGTTGGTTGTCCTGATGTATTAAAAATGATAGATAAAGAAATCTTGGTGGGGTTGGGTACAGATGGCTATACAAATGATATGCTGGAATCAGTAAAAGTTGCGAATATTTTGCAGAAACATAACAGCAGAAATCCAGACAGAGGATTTTTGGAAGCTGCACAGATGCTGTTTCAAAATAATGCATCAATTGTGTCAGAAATGTTTGGGGAGCAGATAGGTATATTAAAAGCTGGAGCTGTGGCAGACATTATTGTGGTGGATTACAATCCATTTACCCCTATGAATGAGGCAAATGTCGATGGACATATCATATTTGGGATGAGTGGTGCATTAACTGATACAACGATTGTAAATGGAAGAGTATTAATGAAGAATCGTAAGCTTGTAATCAATAATACAGAGGAATTACTAGAAAATTGTAGAGATGCTTCTGCAGAATTATGGAGAGATTTATATGAGCGATAAAATGAACCCAATATCTTTTGAGCAATTACTGAAAAGGCTCTTAGATGAATATAGAATAAATAATAGTTTCTTATCTGTTCCGGTAAGTCGTAACACAGATATGGACTACATAAGTGCAATCGGACCGGCAGCAGGACCACATACGCAGTTGGCAGGAAATATAGTGGCTGCATATGGGGCAGGCGCCTCTCATTTTGAATTGAAAACAGTTCAGATTATAGACGGAGAAGCGTTAGGGATTGTAAAACCATGTATTTATTCTTCACAAGAAGTTTATAATACGGAATGGTCTACAGAACTTACTGTAAAACAGGCAGCGGATGAATATATTAAAGCATATATTTTGTTGAAAATATTGATTCAAGAATTGCAGTTAGGAAATATAAATGGATTCAACTTTATCATGAGTATCGGTTATAATCTGGCCGGAATCCAATCTAAAAAAATAGACGAATTCATTGAAAATATGAAGAATGCCAAAGAAACAAATGAATGGAAAAAAGATATTGAATATATTCTTTCACACCTAGAGATGTTTGAAAATGTAACACAGGATTTTGTGGAATCAATATCTCCTGCGATATCTCATACAATCGCACTTTCGACGATGCATGGATGTAAAAACGAAGAAATTGAGTCAATCGCTAGATATTGCATTGAGAAAAAAGCACTGAATACCTATGTGAAGATGAATCCAACCCTATTGGGAAACGATGCCATTCGAACAATTTTAGATAGCATGGGTTATACACATATTACTTTTGACGATGAAATATTTGAGACGGATCTTGATTTCCCTAATGCGGTAAAAATGATTACTGTTCTGCTGGAAATCGCAAAAAAAGAAGGAAAAGCGTTTGGCGTCAAACTTACAAACACATTTCAGGTAAAAATTAATAGAAATGAGCTTGCTGGTGAGAATATGTATTTATCAGGAACGCCATTGTATCCCATTGCGATAGCGGTAGCCGCAAAGTTGGAAGCAGAATTTGATGGAAAGCTCCCAATATCTTATTCGGGAGGCGCAGATACAAGCAACGTAGAAGAAATCCTAAAAACGGGTATCTATCCAGTAACGATTTCTTCGATTTTATTAAAGCCAGGTGGATACAAAAACATAACCAAAATGAATGTGCAGGCAGATAAGCATGAGAGAGTTAAAACTGGAACTGTGGATGTTGAGGCATTAAATGATTTGGCAAAAAAAGCAATTACGCATCTGGAATACTGCAAAAAGGTTGAAAAAAGCTTCGCAATATCCAAGGACTATTCTCTTCTTTGTGGGAAATGTAACAACTGTGTGGATGTATGTCCGAATCGTGCAAATAAAAAGATTGTAAAGGACAAAAAAACTTACGTAATTCATTATGACAGACTTTGTAATCAATGCGGAAACTGTAGCTTCTTTTGTATCGCAGGTCATAAACCATATTTGGATAAGCTGACCATATTCGATAGTATGGAAGCATTTCATTCTAGTGAAAATGAAGGACTTGTAATGGATGGAAAAGACCCAATATTTCGTATAAAAAATGATGAAGTAAAAGAACAAGTAAAAGAAAAAATAAAATGCCTGGAGGAATATTATGAGTTTTGAAATAATTCAACATCTTAGGAATTCAAACAAAAAACCATCTGTAGACAATCTAAACCTAGAGGTCGCAGAAAAAGTAAATAGATTCCATAAAAGCTTTCCAATCTATGAACCAACTCCTTTAAGAGAATTGGAAAATCTAGCATCAAAACTGGGTGTAAAAAATATATTCGTAAAAGACGAATCTTATCGATTTGGACTGAACGCATTTAAGGTACTCGGTGGAAGTTATGCCATTGGAAGCTATATAGCTGAAAAATTAGATATGGATATCGATGACCTCCCTTATGATAAAATGGTTTCTGATGAGGTTAGAAATAAGCTTGGAGACATTACATTTATATCAGCAACAGATGGAAATCATGGAAGAGGTGTGGCTTGGACAGTAAGTGCATTAAAGCAGTCTTCTGTGATCTATATGCCAAAGGGAAGCGCTAGTGAAAGACTTGAAAATATAAGAGCTGCTGGTGCAACCGCTGAAATTACGGATTTAAATTACGATGATGCTGTAAGACTTGCCAATCGTGATGCAAATGAAAATGGATGGGTGCTTGTGCAGGATACTTCATGGGATGGTTATGAAGATATTCCCACACATATTATGCAAGGATATACCACTATGGCATATGAAGCACATCAACAAATGAAAGATATAAAACCGACACATATTTTTCTTCAGGCTGGTGTTGGTTCATTTGCATCAGGTGTGACTGGATTTTTCGCCTCTATATATGGTGAGAATCAGCCAATCATTACGATTGTTGAACCAAATGCAGCAGCATGTATATTCAAGACAATGAAAGCAAATGATGGAAAGATTCATCCTGTAACGGGCGACATGAATACAATTATGGCAGGCCTTGCCTGTGGTGAACCAATTACTGTAGGGATAGAGATTTTAAGAAACTATTGTGACAACTATATTTCTTGCCCTGACTACGTAGCAGCACAGGGAATGAGGGTGCTTTCTTCACCGTTAGAAGCAGATTCAAGAATTATATCAGGAGAAAGTGGAGCAGCAGGATTTGGTTTGTTTTATGAGATTATGACAAATAGCAGTCTAAGTGATTGGAAAGAAAAACTTAAAATCGATGAAGATTCTGTACTTCTATTCTTTAGCACTGAAGGAGATACAGATAAAGAAAGTTATAACAAGATTGTATGGGACGGGATCTATCCACGACCTGAAAATAAATAATAGCGGAGGAAATAGCCATGTTAAATGAAAAACAGAGCAAAGAAGTAATTGAGCTGTGCCAAAAATTAGTCAGAATCCAGAGCTATTCAGGCGAAGAAAAACAGGTCGGTGAAACATTAAAAGAATATTTTGAACAAAATGGATTTGACGAGGTAAAGATTGATTCATACGGCAATGTGATTGGAATTATGAAAGGGAAAAGACCGGGTAAGAAATTACTTTTTGATGGTCATATTGATACGGTTCCAGTTATAAATGAAGAAAAGTGGACACATGCACCATTTGGCGCGCAAATAGTGGACAAAAAAATATATGGTAGAGGCACAAGTGACATGAAAGGTGCAGTCGCAGCAATGGCTTGCGCAGTTGCAAAATTTTCCAAAGAATGCGATAAAGATTTTGCAGGAGAACTTTATGTGGCAGGTGTTGTACATGAAGAATGTTTTGAAGGCGTTGCAGCAAGAAGTATCAGTGAATTTGTAAAACCGGATTATGTTATTATCGGAGAAGCTTCCAATTTGAACTTGAAGATCGGACAAAGAGGTAGAGCTGAGATAGTCGTTGAAACATTTGGCGTGCCTGCACATTCAGCTAGTCCAGAAAAAGGAATCAATGCAGTCTATGCAATGAGTCACGTAATCAATGCAATTAGAGAGATTGAACCACCGAAGCATCCGATTTTAGGGAAAGGTATTTTAGAACTGACAGATATTAAATCAAGCCCATATCCTGGTGCTTCAGTTGTTCCTGAATACTGTAGAGTAACATACGATAGAAGGCTTTTAGTTGGGGAAACAAAGGTAAGCGTCCTAGAGCCAATTCAAAAGCGATTAAATGAACTAATGGAATCAGATGATAAATTAAAGGCTAAGGTTTCCTATGCAACAGGACATGAAACATGCTATACAGGAAATTCAATATCAGGGGAACGATTTTTTCCAGGATGGTTATTTTCAAAAGAAGAAGATTTTATCGAAAACGTTCTTGGTGAATTAAAAGATATGGGATTTCAGCCGGAGATTACACAATATAATTTTTGTACCAACGGTAGCCACTATGCCGGAGAAGCAGGAATAAAAACAATTGGTATGGGACCATCTGATGAAAAACTTGCGCATACGATTGATGAGTATGTTGAGGTTGAGCAGCTTACGAAAGTGACAGAGTGTTATTGTGGAATCATGAAGGCACTATTGAAGTAGTTTCAAACTTAATAATATAAAGTAAAAGTGCCATAAAAACTAATTTAATAAATATTGACTAGATGACCAAATAATGATATATTAATAACAAGTTAATTTACCATTTGACCAAATAACACATAGGCAGATAACACATAGGTAGATAACACATAAGTAGATAACACATAAGTAGATAACACATAAGTAGATAACACATAGGCAGATAGCACATGGGCAATATCACATAGGTAGATAGCACATAAGCAGCGACAGATAACTAAAAATTTAATATTATACCAATACAAAGATGTAGATGGAAAACTGAAAGGTTTTGTCTGCATCTTTTTTTGTTTTATTTAAAAGTGCATCCCCTTTATATCAGTAAGTAAAAAGAGGATAGAACAGATAATAGTTAGGAGATGTGATGATGAAAGAAATTCTGAGAATGGAAGATATAACAAAGAAATTTGGAGAGGTATATGCCAATCAAGACATTAACCTAACAATTATGGAAGGTGAAGTGCACACGCTTCTAGGCGAAAATGGAGCAGGAAAAAGCACACTGATGAATATTTTGATTGGGCTCTATCAACCTTCAAAAGGAAATATTTATATAAAAGGTGAAAAGGTTAAGATTGATTCACCGTCTAAAGCAGTTAAACTTGGAATCGGAATGGTTCACCAGCATTTTATGTTAGTAGAAGCGATGACAGTATTTGAAAATATCATACTTGGAACATCAAAGGATAAATCAATATTTATTAAAAAAGATGCAATCAAAAAAGGAATTATTGAACTTGCAGACAGATATGGACTAGATATAGAAATTGATAAAGAGATAACTGAAATTTCAGTTGGAGCGCAGCAACGTGTCGAAATATTAAAAGCGTTGTACAGAGGAGCTGAAGTATTAATACTAGATGAGCCGACGGCAGCATTGACAGAGTTAGAGGTAGAGGGTTTATTCAAGATTATAAGAAAACTGACAGCGGAGAAAAAATCCGTCATTTTCATATCACATAAAATGAGAGAAGTTCTTGAAATAAGTGATCAAATCACAATACTTAGAACTGGTAAGACCGTTACAACTTTGAAAAAAGATGATACAGAGGCATTAGAACTTGCAAACTTAATGATAGGAAAAGAATTAGTTACAAGTGAATATGAGAAAGTTACTAAAACTCTAGAAAACATCATTTCGCTTGAGCATGTAAGCTTTAATAAAAAATCAAAGCATAGTGGTATTTCTGATATAACAATCGCGGTAGGTAAAGGCGAGATTCTTGGCATTGCAGGCGTTGATGGAAATGGACAATCTCAACTTGCACAGATGGTTACAGGTGTTATTGCACCAGATAGCGGTACTATTTATTTGAATTCAAAGAAAATGACAAAGTTTAGTCCACAAAGATTTATTGACGCTAATGTTTCACATATACCAGAAGATAGAAATAAAATGGGACTAATTGGGAATATGAGCGTAAAGGAAAACCTAGCACTTAAAAGTTTAGAAACTCCAGAAATCTCAATTGCAAAGGGATTATTTCTAAAAAAGAAAGCAATCACAAAAAATGCAGAAGAGATGAAAGAAAAATATGATATCAGATGTGCTTCTGTAGAGCAAGAAACGAGAAATCTATCAGGCGGCAATCAACAAAAAATCATACTAGCTAGAGAAATGGAAGAAAATCCAGAATTATTGGTAGCAGTCCATCCTACAAGAGGATTAGACATAGGAGCTACAAAATATGTTCATGATAAAATGATTGATTCTAGAAATAAAGGTTGCGGGGTATTGTTAATAAGTGCTGATTTTGATGAGATATTAAAGTTATCAGATCGTATTGCAGTTATGTTTGAAGGTCAGTTAGTAGGAATTTACGCAGGAAAGAATCCTCCTATAAAAGAAATCTCATTGGCAATGGCCGGAAAAATAGAATAGATTGGAGAACTTAAGATATGAATATGAAAAATAAGTTAATTAAAATATTAGTGCCTATTATATCAATAGTGTGTTCCTTTATAGTAGGAGCAATTTTGATAGCGAGTATTGGTGGTGATCCGGTGGAAGCATTTTCTTACTTATTAAAAGGTGCATTTGGAACCACATCAAATATCGGAGAAACATTTGTTAAGGCAACGCCTTTGATATTTACAGGACTTGCAGCAACATTTGCATATAAATGCGGTGTGTTTAATCTAGGTGCTGAAGGACAGTTTGTAATGGGAGCCGTAGCAAGTGTATGGGTATCAACAACATTTCTAAGTGTTCCTGCTCCATTATTGCTTGTTTTAAGTCTTACAAGTGGAGTAATAGCAGGCGGTTTATGGGGATTGATTCCCGGTATATTAAAGATAAAACGTGGATTAAATGAAATGATTGTAAGCATTATGTTAAATTATATTGCAGTGCTTTTTATGGGTTATTTATATTCAGGACCATTAAGAGATGGAAATCTTCCTCAGACAGCAGAAGTGGCTGTGAAACTTGGTCGAATATTTAGTGGCACAAGAGTACATGCAGGAATTTTAATAGCATTAGTTTTAACATTCGTTCTATATTATTTTTTGTTTCACACATCATTTGGATTTAAACTTCGTGCAGTTGGGTTAAATCCTACAGCAGCAGAATATAATGGTTTTCCTCTTAAGAAACTTATGTTGGCATCATTTGTAATATCTGGCGCAATCGCTGGATTGGGAGGTAGTGTAGAACTCCACGGAACACAATTTCGACTTATGTCAGGATTTGGCGTAGGGTATGGATTTGATGGTGTTGCAATCGCTTTGATTGGACAACTTAATCCGATAGGAACAGTACTTGTCGCATATTTATTTGCAGTACTTCGTAAAGGCGCAATTACTATGCAGGTTGGGACAGGAATGCCAACATCAGTGATTGATATCATCCAGGCACTTGTAATTGTCTTTGCAGTTGCTGGAAGTGCATTGACCAACTTACCAAAAGTAAAACAATTTTTCACTAACATTTCGCAAAAGTCTAAAAAGGAGGTGGAGTGATTATGGGAGCAATATTTAATTTGAATTTCACACAGGATTTGTTGTTATCAATGGTTCGCATGGCTACCCCCATCCTTATAGTAGCGCTCGCAGAATTATACTCTGAACGAGCTGGATTAGTTAATATTGGATTAGATGGAATTATGGCATTTGGTTCACTTGTTGGATTTCTTACTTGTTATATCACTGGAGACCCTTACCTTGGAATATTAGCAGGTGCGGTAGGTGGAGTTCTCATCAATATGGTTTATGCTTTTTGCACAATCACCTTGGGTGCGGAACAAATTGTTTACGGAATGGCAATCAATATATTTGCTCCGGCAATCGCTTCATTCATCTATAAAATTTACTTTGGGATTAATTCAGCCCTAATCACGAATACTTTAATGAGTGTAGTTCCGATACCAATTCTAAGCAAAATACCATTTTTTGGTAGCATTTTGTTTAATCATACACCAATTGTATACTTCGCATATTTACTAGTACCAATCACTTATGTGTTTTTTAATAAGACGAAAGCTGGCTTGAATTTCAAAGCAGTAGGAGAATTCCCTAAAGCTGCTGAGTCACTTGGAATAAATGTAATCGCTAAGAAGTATCTAGCATCAATTATTTGCGGTGCGCTTGCAGGAATCGGTGGAGCATATCTTACAACATGTTATATTAGTACCTATTCAGATGGCGTCGTTTCCGGACGTGGATTTATTGCATTATCAGCGGTAATATTTGGACGTTGGATGCCTGGTGGCGTTTTACTTGCAGCTTTGTTATTTGGATTTACAGATGCGCTTCAACTTCGTATGCAAGTTATGAGTTCTGGTACTCCATATCAGTTATTAGCAATGATTCCATACATTTGCACATTATTTGTTCTTGCATTTTTTGGTATCAAAAAAGCTGGACCAAAAGCGAATGGCAGACCTTATTTTAAGGAAGAAAGATAATTATAGAAGAAAGATAATTATAGAATAAAGATAGTTACAGGCAAAGCCTTGATTATAAATAAAATGAATTATTAGGAGGAAATTATTATGAAAAAGAGATTAATATCATTATTATTAATGACCGTAATGGTTGTTACAGGATTAACAGGTTGTGGTGTAGTGAAAAATGAAAGTGCAACTACAAGTGAGAAGACATATAAAGTTGCAATGATCTGTGATTCTTCAATTTCAGACGGCGGTTGGGGCGCAGCATGTTACAACGCAATGGTTGCTGCTGGTAAAGAAAATGGATTTGAAACACAATACACAGATAGTATTACTTCAGCTAATTTTGCATCTAGTATGAGAGCATACTGTGATTTGGGCTTTAATCTAATATTTGCTCCTGGAAATCAGTATACGGATGCTGTTAAACAAGTGGCAGCAGATTACCCTAATGTATATTTTGCATTATTAAACGGTACTGTTGAAACTGCAAATATTGCATCTATTTTACCAGATGCAAAGCAGATTGGTTACATGGCTGGTGCATTAGCTGGTCTTACAACAAAAACAAATAAAATTGGATTTATTGGTGGAATGGAATTAGATACAACAAAAGCAAAATTAGCATGCTATGAAGCTGCTGCAAAAATTGCTAATCCATCAGTAGTAGCATTCTCCGCTTATGCTGGATCATTTAGTGATACTGCAAAAGGTAAAGAAATTGCAAACTCTATGATTACAAATAACAATGTTGATGTATTCTTTGGTGATGCAAGTGCAGTAGATTCAGGCGCTCGTGAAGTATTAGCAACTTATAAAGATAGATTTGATATTGGACAACCAAGTGATTTGCTTGCAACACAAAAATCTGATGCAGTACTTTGTAGCGTTGTAACAGATAATGCAACAATGATCGGTCTTTGTATGAAAGACGTAAAAGCTGGCACATATGGCAACAAAACTGTTTATGGTAACCTTGCAAATGGTGCTTTAAGTGTTGGTACATTCGGAAGTGCTGTATCAGCAGATGTTAAGACCAAGTATTTAGCAATTGTTGAACAAATTAAAGCAGGCACATTTATTAAATAATACATGTAAGCCTAAATTATTACTTGCGGTTTAATTGAAAGCAATGTAATATAAATATATTATTTTATGACGGGATTCTTGAAGGATAAGTCGGCTTTTTAGACGGACATGCTTTTGAATCCCGTTTTTACTAGATTGCGAGGTTTGGGATGAAAGAAAAATTAGATACGATTTCAACAGAGGATAAAATTATTCAAGCAACACTTGATGTTATTGAGGAGAAGACGATTAGCGAGACTAGGATGCGTTGTATTGCAGATAAAGCGGATGTATATCAGTCAAATTTGCATTATTACTATAAGTCAAAAAAAGAACTTCTATTAGCAGCACAGAAAAAAGTCGCAAACCGTTGTTCTGAACTCAGACAGCAAGAAAAGAGTAAAGCTAAAGATACATTGGAAAGTCAACTTGATGTATTTTTACAGCAAAAATTAATTTTCATCAAAGAAGAACCAAAGTATGATTATGCAGAAATTGACTTTTGGATTCAGTCAAGAATTGATAAAGATTTTAAAGAAGAATTTAAACGGTCGTTTTATGGTTGGAGAAAAGAGCTACAAGATCTTATTGAAACTTATGCATTACATTTTGAGAAGGAAAAACAGATATTACTTGCAAGTGTTATAATATCACTTCTTGAGGGGGCAACGATACAGTATTTAGTTGATGCGGAAGCGTTTTCAGTCGATAAATATTTTGAATATTGTAAGCAATTAATTATTCATGAGATAAATGCTTAAGAGATATGAAATTTTGTTGGTATAAGTAAATGCTTATGGATGATTCCACAAATAACTGATAAAGAATATTACAAAAATCTAAAATTATGTTGATGGCAAATATCGAAATAATCTGTATTATGAACATATTAAAAGAATATGGAGGAATTTGATATGAAAAATGCGAAAAGAAGAATAAGTTCATTATTATTAGTATCGTTATTAGTAATCTGCTCAGCAATGGGACTTGTGGGGTGTTCAAGCGCAAAGGATGTAAGCAACACAACAGCAGATACAACATCAGTTGAAGCATCGCAGGTAGCTAAATTAGATAAGGCTACTATTTATGTATTTGTTGCAGCGAGTTTAAAAAACTCTATGACAACAATTCAAGAGATGTATAGCAAAGTTCAACCGAATGTAGCAATTGTACTTAATCCAGACAGTTCAGGAACTTTGAAAACACAGATAGAAGAGGGTGCTACATGTGATATCTTTTTCTCCGCTGCGATGAAACAAATGAATGACTTGAACACGGAAGGATACATTGAATCAACATCAATCGCAAAACTGCTTGAGAATCAAGTCGTTTTAATTAAACCTAAGGGTGGAACTACACTTGTAACAAGTTTTGATACGATTACAAAAGCTAAAAATATTGCACTTGCAGGAGAAGATGTTCCAGTTGGCGCGTATGCAAGAGAAATATTTACAAATCTAGGAATCTTAGATAAAGTAATGGCAATGGAAATCAATCAAGGTGCAAATGTTACAGCAGTTCTAGCCGCTGTAAGTGAAGGTAGTAATGAAGTCGGTGTAGTATATGCAACAGATGCAGCATCCGTTGCTAGCAAAATAGATATTATTGCAAGTGCTCCAAGTACAAGTCTAAAGACTCCAGTAATATATCCAGTTGGCCTAGTTAAAAATAAAAGTGCTAGTACAGCACAAACAGCAGCATCAAAAGATTTTATTTCTTATCTTCAGACAGATGAAGTGACAAGTATATTCAGTGGATATGGATTTAGTAAAGCAAAGTAGTTTTGGCTTGAGAGGAGGTATGCTATGAATGATATATTTAGTAACATCAATTGGAGTCCATTATGGATTTCATTAAAAACTGGTATTGTGGCAACAGTTATAGCATTTTTCCTTGGAATATTAGCAGCAAGGTTAGTTATGAGGTTAAACAGAACATTTAAATGGATATTAGATGGAATATTTACGCTGCCGTTAGTTTTGCCACCTACGGTAGCGGGATTTTTCCTGCTTCTATTATTTAGTGTGAGAAGGCCATTTGGTAAGTTCCTTTATATGCAATTTGACATCAAAGTAGTTCAGACGTGGACTGGATGCGTGATTGCTGCAGCTGTCATTGCATTTCCACTGATGTATAGGAATGCGAGGGCAGCTTTTGAGCAGGTTGATATAACGATGATCCAATCAGGAAGAACCTTGGGGCTTAGTGAAAGTAAAATATTCTGGAAAATAGTAATGCCAATTGCATCACCAGGTATTGCTTCAGGAACAATTTTAGCATTTGCAAGGGCATTGGGCGAATACGGAGCAACTTCAATGTTAGCTGGTAATATACTTGGAAAAACCAGAACAATAGCAGTCGCAATTGCATCAGAGACATCCGCAGGAAATTACGATACAGCAGGAATGTGGGTTGCAATTATTGTGGCGATGTCATTTGTAATCATATTATCTATCAATATGATTTCTGGCAAGGGAATGAAGAATATAAGGCAGTGGTAATTGAAACTTCGGCGGCTATGAAGGCAATGGTCTGATAAAAAATGGATCGGAAGGCGTTGAGTAACCTAGAATTATCACTTTGCCTTTGCTGTATATATCCTTTTATGTAAGTTACTAATGTATTCATTTTATGCTAAAAGCAAGATATAAAGTTCTAAACTCCTCACTTCGTTCGTCAGACAGTAGAACTTTATATCTTAACGCATGAAATGAATGCATAAGTAACTTATCATAACGTCAAATATACAGCAAAGGCAAAGTGATAATTCTAGGTTACTTGAAGTTTATCGAGGTGGATTTTATCAGGCGAGTTAATGGGTTAAAGTGCGAAATTTGAATTACGCACATTAGGGCGGAAAAGAAAAAAAACAACAACAAGTGCAAATTATTTATAGACGTTTTTGGAACAATTCAAATGGCTCAAAGAGAAATACAAAGTAAGAAAAAAGAGCAAGAAAAAAGAGCAAGAAAAAAGCAAGGGAAAGAGCAATAAAAGAACGATAAAGGAACAATACAAGAGTTGAGAAAAGTTAGCTAAGATAGGCGAGCTAAAAATTGAAGAAGAGAAAAATATAAGAAAATATAAAGAAACAAAAGAAAACATAAGAAAATATATACTGTGGGTTTTCGGGAAGGAGTATGTATGGGGCTTGAGGTGGATATTAAGAAGAAGATTGGGAAATTTGAGCTGAATGTGAAATTTGATGCAGACAGTAGGAGTCATATAGGAATTCTTGGTGCAAGTGGTTGTGGGAAAAGTATGACTTTAAAATGTATTGCTGGAATTGTGAAGCCGGATGAAGGCAGAATCGTACTGAATGGGAAAGTATTATTCGACTCTAAGAAGAAGATTAATCTTGCTCCACAGAAGAGGAAAGTGGGATATTTATTTCAGAACTATGCATTATTTCCGAACATGACAGTGGAGAAAAATATAGCGATTGGAATTCGGGATATAAAGGATAACATAAAAAATAAGACAAAAAAGAACATAAAGAATGATACAAAGAATGACATAAAGAGTGACACAAAAAATGATACAAACAGTAATGGCAGGAAAAAAGAAATTGTGAGGGCACTAGTTGTAAAGTTTCAGCTGGAAGGTTTAGAGGAAAGATACCCATCAGAATTGTCAGGTGGTCAGCAACAAAGGGTGGCACTTGCAAGGATGCTTGCGAATGAACCAGATATCATTATGCTTGATGAACCATTTTCTGCATTGGATAGTTTCCTAAAGGATGAGCTTCAAAGAGAAATGTTTAATATTATGAAAGAATATGATGGTGAAGTACTTATGGTTTCCCATAGCCGCGATGAAGTATTTAAACTTACGGAGAAACTCGTCATAATGGATAGTGGTAAAATAATTACATATAATGAGACAAAAAGAATGTTTGAGAACCCAGAATACATTGAAGCTGCTAAACTTACAGGCTGTAAAAATATATCGAAAGCAATCAAAATAGATGATTATCAGATTAATGCTACTGACTGGAATGTAGCATTAAATACGGTTCAGAAGGTTCCTGATAATATCGCTTATGTTGGTATTAGAGCACATCATGTAGAAATAGATAAAAGTGCTAAGAGTATTAACAAACTATCAGTAAATGTAGTAGAGATGTCAGAGCAACCATTTGATACGAATTATATAGTGAAAAATTCAACTGGTTGCAGTGGTGAAATCTGGATCAAGGTGTCCAATGCGAATATTGGAGTGGTTGATCCATTTGAGGAGATTCAAACCATAATAATACCACCAGAAAGGTTACTTTTACTAATCTAATGAACAAATTGATGTATAAAATGAATGGTTTTACTAAGTTTTTGTATATTTTAGTGTATTGTAAAAGATTTAAAATAACATATAATTTAAACATAGAACTTGAGAACAATTCGACAAAGACGTTGAAAGGAGAAATCCTTTTGACGTCTTTTTTCATCTAACCGGTAGTGAAGATAGAATTCGCCAAGTTTGTAACATTGCAAAAAAAAAATAACCAGATTTGAACAAAAAGGAGGATAACATTATGAGACAAGTTGCTATTTATGGTAAAGGTGGTATTGGAAAATCAACTACGACACAGAATCTTACAGCAGGTTTAGCTGAAATGGGTAAAAAGATATTAATCGTTGGATGTGACCCTAAAGCAGATTCAACAAGATTGGTACTCGGAGGTTTAGCTCAAAGAACGGTACTTGATACATTAAGAGAAGAGGGAGAAGATATCGATCTCGACTTGATTTTGAAAGAAGGGTATGGCGGAATCAAGGGCGTTGAGTCAGGTGGTCCAGAGCCAGGTGTTGGATGTGCAGGTCGTGGTATTATTACTTCAATCAATTTACTTGAACAATTAGGCGCTTATGAAGACGACTTAGATTATGTATTCTACGATGTACTTGGTGATGTTGTTTGTGGTGGTTTTGCAATGCCAATTCGTGAAGGTAAAGCAAAGGAAATCTACATCGTATGTTCAGGTGAGATGATGGCGCTTTATGCAGCTAATAATATATCAAAAGGTATTTTGAAATATGCTAACACAGGTGGATGTAGACTTGGTGGACTTATCTGTAATTCAAGAAACGTTGATGGAGAAAAAGAACTTGTAGAAGCAGTTGCAGCACAAATTGGAACAAAAATGATTCATTTTGTACCTAGAGATAATGCAGTACAAAGAGCTGAGATTAACAAAAAAACTGTAATTGAATATAGCCCAGAAGTACCACAGGCAGATGAATACAGACAATTAGCAAAAAAAGTAGATGATAATGATATGTTTGTTATTCCCAAACCAATGAAAATTGAAGAATTAGAAGCAATCCTTATGGAACATGGAATGATGGATTTATAAAAAATAAAATTATATTAAAGGAGGTATTTTTATATGTTGATGATTCGTGCAATTATAAGACCTAATCAAGTGGGTATCGTTTTATCAGAATTATTATCAGGTGGTTTCTCAGCAGTAACAAAAATGGACGTTTTTGGACGTGGAAAACAAAAGGGCGTTAAAGTTGGAGACGTATTTTATGATGAAATTCCGAAAGAGATGTTGTTGATGGTAGTAAAAGATGAAGATAAAGACGATGTTGTAAAAATAATCATGAAATATGCTAGAACTGGTGAAAACGGCAACTATGGTGATGGTAGAATTTTCGTTAGCCCGGTTGAAGAAGCTTATACAATTAGTACAAAAACTGCTGGATTATAGGAGGAACATTATGAAAGAAATAATGGCAATGGTTCGATTGAATAAAGTTACTGAAACCAAAGAAGCCTTAGCAGAAGTAGGATTTCCGGCATTTACATGTAGAAAAGTAATGGGAAGAGGCAAGAAATCGATTGATCCAGCATTGATTCAAATGATCCTCGATGAGGGTGCACTTCCTGTTTCATCAGTAGGTGAATACTTTACTGAAAATGCAAGATTAATTCCGAAAAGATATTTTACGCTAATTGTTCAAGATGGTGATGTTTCTAAAGCAGTTGATACGATTATTGAAGTTAATTCAACTGGGAATCCAGGTGATGGGAAAATATTTATATTACCAATATGTGAATCAATCCGTGTTAGAGATGGCGAAGCGCAAAAAGATTCAGAGGCATATTAAGTAGGAGGTGACAAAAATGAGTTCAGTAAGAGATCATGTTCTGGATCAGTATAGTTCCAGAGTATATAAAAATAGAAAAGAGCATGTTATTACAGTTGGAGAGAACGAAACCGATGTAGTGGCAGCAAATACAAGAGCAATCCCGGGAATTATGACACAAAGAGGTTGTTGTTATGCAGGGTGTAAAGGCGTTGTTTTGGGACCAATCAAGGATGCACTTATTATTGTCCATGGTCCTATCGGTTGTTCATACTATGCATGGGGAACAAGAAGACACAAAGCATTTGCAGATGAGCGCGATGGCGAAAATGCAGATTGCTATCTTGAATATTGTTTCTCAACGGATATGCAGGAGGCCGATATTGTATTTGGCGGTGAAAAGAAATTAAGAAAATCAATTACAGAGGCGATGGAAATATTTCATCCAACAGCTATATTTATATGTTCAACATGCCCAGTTGGTCTTATCGGCGATGATATTCACGCTGTGGCAAAATGGGCAACAGAAGAATACAAGATCAAATGTATCGGATTTAGTTGTGAAGGTTATAAAGGCGTAAGTCAGTCAGCTGGACATCATATTGCTAATAATCAGTTGATTAGATATGTAATTGGTACTGGTGACAGAGCTCCAAAACAAAAATATAGCGTTAATATTCTTGGCGAGTATAATATTGGTGGAGATGGCTGGGAAGTTGAGAAACTACTTAAGAGATGCGGAATTGAAGTCGTATCAGTATTTACTGGTGGTAGTAGTTATCGTGATATCAAGAATTCACATTTAGCAACGCTTAATCTTGTGCAGTGTCATCGTTCAATCAACTATGTAGCAGAGATGATGTATGACAAATATGGTATTGACTGGATTAAAGTTAACTTTATAGGTATTCAATCAAGTAAAGAATCACTTAGAAGCATTGGGGAATATTTTGGCGATGAAGCGCTTAAAGCTAGAATTAATGAAGTGATTGCTGATGAAATCTCCAATGTATTTGATGAAATGCAGTATTTTAAGAGTAAACTCAAAGGCAAAACAGCAGCATTATATGTAGGCGGTTCACGTTCTCATCATTATCAACTTTTATTAAAAGATTTTGGAATCAGTACAGTATTAGCTGGTTACGAATTTGCACATAGGGATGATTATGAAGGACGTGAAGTAATACCAACATTAAAAACGGATGCAGATAGCAAAAATATTGAAAGCTTGACAGTTGAGCCAGATCCAAAGTTCTACAGAGTTAATCTATCAGATGAGCAAAGAAAAGACCTTGAAGAAAAAGGCATTAAGCTCAATTATTATGAAGGTATGATTAAAGGAATGGATCCAGGAGCAATCATCACAGATGATTTAAATCACTTTGAAACAGAAGAGTTTTTAAAGATTTTAAAACCAGATATTTTCTTATCAGGTATCAAAGATAAATTCGTTGTACAAAAGAGCGGTATTATGGCAAGACAGCTACATTCTTATGATTATAGTGGACCATATGCAGGATTCCATGGTGCAGTATTATTTGGTCGCGACCTGTTTATGGGATTGTCTACACCAGCATGGGGCCTTGTAAAGGCACCTTGGAAAAAAAGACCAAGTTTAGAAGGAACATTAGGAGGTGAGGAATAATGCTTAATTACACACCAAAAGAAATTACAGAAAGAACAGCATTAAGAATTAATCCTTGTAAGACCTGCCAACCAGTTGGTGCTATGTATGCAGCATTAGGCGTTCACAAGTGTCTTCCTCATAGTCATGGTTCACAAGGTTGTTGTGCCTTTCATAGAATGTATTTAACAAGACATTTTAAAGAGCCAGCAGTTGCAACATCTAGTTCATTTACAGAGGGTTCATCTGTATTTGGCGGTGGTAGTAACTTAAAAACAGCCATTAAAAATATTTTTGATTTATATAATCCAGATATGATTGCAGTCCATACTACATGTCTTTCAGAGACAATTGGAGATGATTTGAATGCATTGATTCAAGACAATCCAGTAGCAGAGGGCAAGTATGTTGTTCATTGCAACACACCAAGTTACAAAGGTTCACATGTTACAGGATTTACGAATATGGTATCCGGATTCGTTAATTATCTTTCTGTTAAAACAGGTACGCCGAATGGAAAAGTTTGTCTTATGCCAGGTTTTGTAAATCCAGGTGATATGAGAGAATATAAGAGATTAATGAAAGCAATGAAGGTTGAATTTACAATGTTACCAGATACAAGTGGAGTCCTAGATACACCTATGACTGGAAAATACAACATGTTTCCAGAAGGTGGAACTAAGATTGATGATATTAAAGGTCTTGGCGATTGCATCAAAACAGTTGCACTAGGCATCCAGACTTCAGAACCATCAGCTGAAACACTTAAGAAAAAATGTGGTGTTGAATTCAAAGCACTACCATTGCCAATGGGTGTTGAAGCAACTGATGAATTTATAATGACTTTAGGCGATATTTCAAAAGAAGAAGTACCATTTGAGATTGAAGAACAAAGAGGTCAACTTGTTGATATCATGCTAGATATTCATCCATATACCTATGGAAAAAAAGTAGCTATCTATGGTGATCCTGATACCGTTCTTGGTATTGCAGCATTTGCATTGGAATTAGGAATGATTCCTAAGTATATGTTAACAGGTACACCAGGAGTTGCGTTTGAAAGAAGTGCAAAAGAATTATTAGCAAAGTATGCAGTTGAAGATTGTACATATAAGGCTGATGCAGATCTATTCTTACTTCACCAGTGGATTAAAAATGAAGGCGTTGATTTACTAATCGGTGGAACATATGGCAAGCATATAGCAAGAGCTGAAGATATTCCATTGGTAAGAATGGGCTTCCCAATTATCGACAGATACATTCATTCATATATGCCTTTAGTAGGCTACAAAGGCGGAATCAGGATGGCTGAATTAATCGGTAATGCATTAATGGATTATCAAGATTCTCATTGTGATGAAAAAGATGTTGAAATTGTTATGTAAGTGTTGTATTATAAATCTAGAGAAATTAGGAATATAATTGAATAACAGTTAATAGTTATAGTGTGCACATTATTTTTTTATATAGAGCATATGACAAAGATGTCAAATCATCTTGTCATGTGCTCTTTTTTTGCTTTATTTATTTAATTTAATCGGTTGGTAACTATTCAGGTATTGAACAGTTACAGTAGTTGTACATTAAAATATACGGTAAAGGAAGTGATTATATGGGAATAACTGAAGTGAAAGTAGCTGAAGTAAAAGTAGCTGAAGAAAAAGTAACTGAAGTAGAAGCGTCTGAAGAAGAATTAAATAACAGTAGCGGCATACTTGAAGAAAGAAAGCAGTCAATCCGCTTAAAAAGTGATGCTGACCTTTGCGGAGGTGGAATCAGATGCGATTCTGACAGTGTTTCCGGTGCCGTTAGCCAACGAGCTTGCGTATATTGTGGTGCTAGAGTTGTACTGAATCCTATTACTGATGCATTTCATATCGTACATGGGCCAATCGGATGTGCAAGCTACACTTGGGATATAAGAGGAAGTCTTACAAGTGGAGATGATATATTTAGAAATAGTTTTTCAACTGATCTTAGAGAGCAGGATATTATATTTGGTGGTGCCAAAAAGTTAGAAGCTGCAATTGAAGAACTCGCAAAAACACATCATCCGAAACTGATATTTGTTTATGCGACCTGCATTGTAGGTGTTATCGGAGATGATGTTGAAGCGGTATGTAAACAAATGTCAGAAAAATACGACATGCTTGTAATTCCTGTAAAATCTCCTGGTTTTTCTGGAAATAAAGCTACGGGATATAAAATGGCTTGTAATGCAATTATGCAAATTATAACAAAATATAGAGATCAGCCCAAAGTGAAAGGGATTAATATCCTTGGTGACTTCAATTTGGCTGGCGAAATGTGGATCATTAAGAATTACATGAAAAAAATTGGGATTCACGTTTGTACAACATTCACTGGTGACTCAAGCCTTGAGACTTTAAAGCTGGCACCTTCAGCTACGCTTAATGTAGTACAGTGTGCTGGATCAAGTGTATATCTAGCAAATCGAATGGAAGACGAGATGGGTATACCATTTATCAAAGTTAGCTTTTTTGGCGTTGAGGATACAACAAGCTCATTAATTAGAATTGCAGAGGCACTTGGAGATGAAGAAGCAAGACTAAAAGCAATTAAGTTTTGCAAGGAAAAAACGGAAGAGATTGAAGCTACCATTGAGATGTATAAGAAGAATTTAATTGGTAAGAAGGCAGCAATATATGTAGGTGGTGGATTTAAGGCTATATCACTTATCAAACAATTCAATGCACTAGGAATCAAATCAGTAGTTGTAGGTACACAATCCGGAAGAAAAGATGAATATGAAATTATAGAAAATATTGTTGATCAAGATACAGTAATCCTAGATGATGCCAATCCAGCTGAACTTGAGAAATATATGAAAGAAAAAGGTGTTGATATCTTAGTTGCTGGTGTTAAGGAGAGACCACTTGCATATAAATTAGGTATCGCATTTTGCGATCATAATCACGAAAGAAAACATCCACTTGCAGGATTTGAGGGCGTCGTTAATTTCGTACAAGAAATTAATGAAAGTATTAATAATCCAGTATGGCAGTACGTTAGAAATAATAAAAAATAAGGTGGAGAAGAGGTAATCATATGAAGAAAACAAAAATCGAACCGCTAGTAAATTTGAATGTTAATCCATGTAAAATGTGCATGCCAATGGGTGCTGTTACAGCATTTTATGGGATTAAAGAATGTATGAATATTCTCCATGGTTCCCAGGGATGTTCAACATATATAAGAAGGCATATGGCAACTCATTATAATGAACCAGTTGACATTGCATCTTCTTCACTTACAGAAGAAGGAACAGTATACGGTGGAGAAGATAACTTGTTAAAAGGGCTTAAAAATCTGATTGAGCTTTATCATCCTCAAGTAATTGGTGTTTCGACTACGTGTCTTGCAGAAACAATCGGTGAAGATGTACCTAGAATAATTCAAAAATTTCACGAATTGCATGAAGAATATAAGGATATTGAAATAATCCCAGTAAAATCACCCGGCTATGGTGGAACACAGTTTGAAGGCTATTTTAAAGCAATTTATGGAATTGTATCAAATGTTAAAATGAATATTACTCCAAATGATTATATAAATGTCATAACATCTCAAATTAGTCCTGCAGATACACGCTTTCTGAAAGAAACATTCAAGTCATTTGGAATAGATATCATACTTCTTCCCGATTTATCAGATAATTTAGATGGTGTATATAGAGAAACATATGAGAGACTTCCATCTGGCGGCACAGACATCAAAGATATTAGGAAAATGGGCGGAGCGAAGCTTACGCTTGAGTTTTGTAGTATCAATCTTGATTATTCTCCAGGAAAGTATCTTGAGAAAGAATATAAGGTCCCATGTGTAAGAATGAATCTTCCTGTGGGTATTAGAGATACAGATTTATTCTATGAAGTAATCAGTAGATATGCGAAAGATATTAATCCTTCTATTGAGATTGATATTCAAAGAGGAAGATATCAGGATGCAATGATAGATTCACACAAATATAATGGAGAAGGGCGTGCTGTAATATTTGGCGAACCAGATTTTGTAGTATCAACGGTTAGAATATGTGTAGAAAATGGAGTAATGCCGCTCGTTGTAGCAACAGGATCTGTCTGTAAGGAATTAAAAGACATCCTATCAGAAGAAATTGAAGACATTGCTAAGAGATACTTTGTGGAGAGATTTGAAATTTTAGATGATGTTGACTTTAAAGTAATTGAAGCGATGGCCGAAAAGTTGGGCGCGAATCTAATGATTGGTAATTCTGATGGAAGAAGAATTGAAGAAAGTCTGGGAATACCACTTGTTAGACGCTCATTTCCAATCCATGACAGAGTAGGAGGCCAGAGACTTAGAATGCTTGGGTATGAAGGGTCTATAATATTCCTAGATGATATTGCAAATGCAATCCTTGCAAAAAAAGAAAAAGGATTTCGAAAAGAATTGTATAACAAATATTATAAAGGAACTGATATCGACCAAGAAAAAGATAGTGCACCTAAAAAAGCGGTCAACTTGTCTATAGAAGAAAAAACGAAAAATCATCCTTGTTATAATGGATGCAATACAACGACTGCAAGAATGCATCTGCCTGTTGCACCAAAATGTAATATCCAATGTAATTATTGTGTTAGAAAGTTTGATTGTCCAAACGAGAGTAGACCTGGCGTAACAACAAAGATATTAACACCGCAAGAGGCATTTGAAAAATACAAATTAGTAAAAGAAAAAATGCCGAATCTGACAGTCGTTGGAATTGCAGGACCTGGTGATGCACTTGCCAATTTTGATGAAACTAAAAAAACGCTTGAGTTGATTAGAGAATATGATCCAGAAGTTACGTTTTGTCTATCAACAAATGGACTTATGCTTCCACATTATGCAAGTGAATTAATTGCACTCGGCGTATCACATATTACGGTAACGATGAATGCAGTCGACACAAAAATTGGAGCAAAGATCTACAAGTTCATTAATTATAACGGAACTAGATTTGAGGGAGAATGTGCAGCAGCAATTCTTTTGACAAATCAATTGAGTGGATTAAGATTACTTGTGGCAGCAGGTATTATCTGCAAAATCAATATAGTTACTTTAAAGGGAATTAATGATGAGCATATACCAGAAATCGTAAAAACAGTGAATAATATTGGTTGTTACATAACGAATATCATGCCATTTATTCAGGTAGAAGGAAGTGCATTTGAACACCTTGATACGCTGAGTAACAAAGAAATCAATGTAATCAGAAATCAATGTGGTCAGACAATGAAACAGATGTATCACTGCAAACAATGTAGAGCGGATGCAATTGGTACACTTGGAGATGATGTTTCAATCGAATTTGAAGGGATCAAAAGTGGTGGTTGTTCTACACCAGTTGAGGCTGGTAAAATTTATAGATTCGCAGTTGCTTCTAAGAGTGGAATGTTGGTAGATAGCCATTTTGGGCAAGTTTCAGAATTATATATTTATGAGTATAAGGATGGAGAAGCAAAGTATATTGAAAAAAGACAAATTAATAAGTATTGTAATGGAAGTGAAGAATGTGACGAAGCAGAAGATAAGATATCACTAATTATTCGTTCGATTTCTGATTGTGATGGAGTTATTGTAATGAGAATCGGTGAGGCACCTAAGAAAAAGTTAAGAGATAAAAATATTAGAGTGTTTGCTACATATGACAGAATAGAAACGGCAGTTAAAGTTGCGGCAGAGAGCATGTCCATAAAGAAATTTTTGTAAATAGTAATTTAAGGTCAAAATATTGTGGTACGGGAGGTAGTGAGTGAATATTAATTTATAATTATGCTTTGCCTTGCCTTTCCTTCAAGCAGCACATTTTTTTGCAAGCCTCAGAGATGATGAAAAGTCTCACTTCGTTCGAATTTTCATCTGAGTCTTGGAAAAAATGTAAGCGCTGCTTTCAGACGGTCTGCGGGAAAGCATAATTATAAATTAATATTCACCATTTACTTCATTGATAGGATGTTTGAAAGTTAAATTAATATTTGAAGTTAAAATTTGGGCTTTTAAATTTACGGGTGGAAATTACGGGTAGAAAATACGGATAGAAAATACGGGTAAAAAATACGGGTAGAAAATACCGGTGGAAATTACGGGTGGAAAATACGGGTAGAAATTACAGGAAGAAATTACGAGTGGAAATTACGCTTAGAGATTGGGGTTAAAATTTGCGGTTTGGGATTTGCATCTTAAAATCTCAGTTTAAATAAACAAATAGATTAATTAAAAATTAAGGAGGATTACGTATGATTCAACCAAAGTATCATGTATTTATTTGCACTAGTTGCAGAGTAAATGGGCAACAAAAGGGGTTTTGCCATTCAAAAGGAGCAGTGGATTTGGTTCAAAGATTTATGGAAGAAATTGATGACAGAGGCTTGTCGGACGATGTAATGATCACTAATACTGGATGTTTTGGGATTTGTGAAAAAGGACCAGTCGTTGTTGTATATCCAGAAGCCGTGTGGTATGGCAATGTTACGGATGATGATGTTGAAAGAATATTTGATGAGCATTTCGAAGGTGGAACACCAGTAAAAGATTTACAAATATAGTTTGTTATGTGTTAGAATAAATGGATAAAAATGGGAATTTGTAATAGAATTCAGGGATAAGATGATAGGATTTAGGGATAGAATTCGGCGATAGGATTCAGAAATGGGACTCATAATAATTTTTGAATAATAAAGATTGTGAGGTGGAAGCAGTTATGATTAAAATAATTGATTCAACATTATCTAAACTTGATATGTTTCATGTATCAAAAGAACAATTACTTCTTTTTTGTAAATATATGAAACAAATTGGTATAGATAATCTTGAGATATCCATCAAATCATACAAAAAAATGGAGTCACTTCCAGATGGAATCAAATTCTATCTGGAGTTGGGTCCGTTTGATAAGGCAAGTGATTATCCAGGAATACATAAGTATGTCGCAGCTCGTGAAAATAAGGAGCCTAATATTATAAGTGAGTTTCAAATAAATGATGCTAGAGAAGTGATTTTGCTCAAATCTTACAGCAATCTTACTAATGTTAGAATTAGAGGATTGGATGATTTGATTTGCCATGAATATGAGTATGCTTTTTATGAAATCAAAAAGATATTTAACAATAGTATTATTAATCTGTGTCCAGAAAATACCTTTTACTGTGCCAGTGCAATTGCGATATTATGGCTGATTAGTGGTGGATCTGAAGTTACGACAGCATTTGCTGGATGTGGAAATATGGCGGCGACTGAAGAAGTATGTATGGCAATGCGTGTAATTGAAAGGGTGAAACCCAATCAAAAATTAGATGCTTTAATTGGTATTAGAGAATGGTATGAGACTGTTACAGGTGAACAAATATCTTCTAGAAAGCCTGTTATTGGGAGTAAAATATTTTATGTTGAATCTGGTATACATGTTGATGGATTACTGAAAAAGGCATCGAATTACGAGGCATATTCACCATCGATTGTGGGTCAGAAATCAACAATTGTTATTGGAAAGTATTCAGGAAGAAATTCAATCAAAAGTAAATTGAAGGAGTATGGAATTGAAAATGATGCACTTATACCAGTCATTTTGAAAGAAGTGAAGAAAGTTAGTACTGAAAATAGGAATAGTTTGAGTGATGAAGAATTTCTAGATTTGGTGAAAAGGGTGATTGTCGATGATTGAAAAAAAAAGAATCGTGGATACAACACTAAGGGATGGAGAGCAAAGTGCAGGGATCGCTTTAACAGAAAGAGATAAGATTGAATTAGCAATTATGCTAGATGAATTGGGCGTATATGAAATAGAGGCTGGAATCCCTATCATGCAGACGGAAAGTAAAGATTATATCACAGAAATAAAAAAAGTTTGTAAATTCTCAAAAATATCAGTATGGTCTAGAATGAACCCTGTGGATGTGAAACAAGCGATGTTATGTAAACCAGATATTATCCATATCGGCGCACCAGTTTCCTATGTTCAGATATACGGAAAGTTAAATAAGAATAAAACTTGGGTACAGAAAGTTTTGGCAGAATGTATTGACATAGCAATCGCTGGAGGAATTGAAGTTACAGTTGGCTTTGAGGATGCATCTAGATCTGATGAAGGTTTTATGATTAATACAGCTATAATGATTGAAAGACTTGGAGTGAAGACAGTAAGAGTTGCAGATACGGTTGGAGTATTAACTCCTCACAGAGCAGCAGAGCTTGTTAAAAAATTGCATGCACAAGTCGACCTAAATATTGAGTTTCACGCTCACAATGATTTGGGAATGGCAATTGCAAATTCAATTGCAAGTGCTAAGGCGGGAGCACAGTATATCGATTGTACATTGCTAGGAATTGGCGAGCGTAGCGGTAATTGTGATTTATCAAAATTCTTATATGCAACGGAAAGATTATTTGATTGTGGAATTGATAAAAGAAAAGTAGAAGCCGTTGAAAATGCGCTCAAGAAAAAATGTATAAATATATAAAAAAGAATATACATATGAAAGATGCGCAGGAAGTGGCGCGGAAATGAGGCCAGAAATGATTGTAGTATTATTTGATGTAAATGATAATTTGACAGATTTTTATAACTTAAGTCGCATTAGAATATACAAGAAAGAAGATCAAGAATTTAAGGTTATTAGAGAAATTTCTGACATTTCAATGGATACTTCTAACATTAAATCCTCAAGGGAATCTTTATCTAAACTGATTGAAGAATTTGGAACAAGTAAAATCATTGTAGGTTCACAAATAACAGGTATTCCATATCATTTTTTTGCAAAAGAAGGTTTTGAGATATTTGAAGCGCAGAAATTCAGTGAAGAATTGCTAGCGCAAATTCATGAGGATTATATTGAGAACCCAAAAAACAATCTTGATTCAGACGAAAATGATTTGGAAAAAATAGAAATTGCAAATACACCAATAGCACCATTTGCAACCAATGAGGAGGGCGATTATTTCCTAGATTTTACCAGAGTCCAAAAATATAGACCGGAAATCACTTCGAAGAAAGCGTTGTTACCATTTCTATCAAATGAATTATATCAGTCACTTATAATAGTTTGTAATCATGTAATGCCTTGGCTTGAGAACTATTTTGCTGAGAATAAAAATATACAATTCAGTAGCAAAAGGGAAAATGGCATATATACAATCATTATTGTACATAAAGGTTGTTCTGATTAAAGGTCTGCTAAAGCAGACAGATGGGAGTTAATATGGTTAATTCAATTTATGGAGATTTAAATAATGAGATTGCATGCTCATTTTTTGAAGATGGGAAGATAAAAAGTTGTAAATTCGAAGATGAAAATATAATTAAAACACCCGTAGGAAAGCTTATTCCTAAGTATCAGTTGTCAGAAACTAGAACAAGAGATAAAGATTCCGTGGAATTCTATTCAAATGGATTGATGAAGAGCATATATCTGGAAAATGTAACAAACATCATAACGCCAATCGGAATCATAGGGTGTGAATTTATCACTTTTTATGAAAGTGGGTCGATTCATCGAATATTCCCAACATTTGGGAAAGTAAGCGGAACATGGTCAGAGGAAGAAGAAATTAAACTCGCACCGATTATTAAAGTCGATTGTGGCGACGTAATTATTTATAACAAACTATCCTGCATCTGTTTTTACGAAAAGGCAACAATTAAAAGTATAACATTATATACGGGTGAGAAAGTTATGGTAAAAGTAAATGGTGGAGAAATCGAAGCTAGATTTGGAATTGCATTTTATGAAAATGGAGCAATAAAATCAATCGAACCAGCGACGCCAACTTTAGTAAATACATCAATTGGAATGATTATCGCATATGACAATAATCCCGTTGGAATTCATGGTGACACTAATTCATTAGAATTTGATGAGTCTGGAGACGTAATTACAGTTACAACAATTCAGAGTGGAATTGAAGTAATAGATAAATATGGTGATATAATTCATATTGGAGCATTGAGAAAACCTAGTCTGTTAGATATTGATGTAATGCAGATGTTTCCAATTAAAATATCCATTCAAGCAAATGGTATTGAAATCATAGATAGTAATAATCAAGTAAAATTCTATGACAGTAGTAAATTTAGTTTTTCTACATTTTACAATATGTTGTATATGCCAGATGGATGTGGCGGTAATTGTAGTAGCTGCAAAGGGTGTGTTTAAGATGCGAAAGGTGGTATAATACTATGAAAAAAGAACTAGAAAATACATTAGAGCCTACAGTGGAAGATGCAAATGTAATAGGAAATAGAAAAGAGATAGATAATCAGCAAGAAGCAGAAATGAAAATTAAATTATATATATCTGCAGAATATTTAAGCGAACTAAAGCCCGAAGCAAGTGAAATATTCACTGAATGCGAAAGTGGAAGTAGGTATTATGCAGAGTTACCAGCTAATATAGAAGAAGACGATTATCTTCAAGATAGTATTATTGCATGCTGTGAAATATTATTGATTATGATGAATCCCAAGTATGAAATAGATGATGATACAGATCTAAGTTGTGAATTATTAAAACTTGGTAAATCAGAATCATCATTCAATCTTTTAATTAATATAAAATACCCTTCCGTTGAGGACACATTTAATGATATATTATTATTTAAAGAATGTGAAGTAGAAGAGTTTTTGTATTCATTTGAATTAATTGGCGATCAAAGAATGTTTATGCCAAATTAAATAAACCTGTTGGAGGAAATAGTGTATGGCTAGAAAACTACTAATGAATATTGAGGCAAAAAATGCGCTTGAAATCGGAGTGAATAAAGTAGCAAATACAGTGAATATTACACTTGGTCCCAAAGGAAGAAATGTCTTAATCGATCGGACGAATAATAAACTGAGTCCTTTAATCATAAATGATGGCATTTCAATAGCTAGAGAAATAGAATTAGAAGATCCATTTGAAAATATGGGCGCAAGACTCATCATTGAAGCCGCTACAAAAACAAACGAGATGATTGGGGATGGAACAACAACATCAATTGTGTTAACCCAAGCAATCGTACAGGAAGGTTTGAAAAACATAGTTGCTGGTGCAAATCCAATTCCGTTTAGAAATGGTATGAAAAAGGCAAGTGTAGCAGTTATTGCGGCCCTAAATTCAATGGCTTGGAAAGTAACGACAAGTGAACAGATCAAACGTGTAGCAACAATTTCTTCTAAAAACGAAGAAATCGGTGAATTAATTGCAAAGGGAATGGATTCACTTATTAAAGAAGATGGATTTATTACGATAGAAGATTCAAATACAATGGAAACAGAGCTTGAGATTATTCAGGGGATGCGCCTTAAAACTGGATACATTTCTAAAGCTATGTGTACGGATAAAGTTGGAAGAAAAGTAGAATTTATGCAACCATATATTCTTATTGCAGATAAAGAAATCAGTGACATTACAGAATTGTTACCTCTGCTTGAGAAAATTGTAAATGCGAAGGCTCAGTTACTAATTATAGCGAGAGATGTTATAGGGGATGCACTGAATACAATCGTGATAAACAAGGCAAAAGGAATTATTCAAGTAGCGGCTATAAAAGCAACTGGATATGGTCAGATGCAGCAGGATTTACTGCAAGATTTGGCGGTGTTTACTGGTGGAATGGTAGTTGATGAATTGGCAGGAATGCATTTAAAAGATGTTGAATTAAGTATGCTTGGCCGTGCAAAGAGTGTCCAGGTTCAAAAAGACAATACAATTATCCTTGACGGATATGGAGATAGTGAAAAAGTTCTTGAAAGAGCAGCATTTATTAGGGCGAAAAGTGAAGAGACAGATTCTGAATTTAATAAAGAAAGATATAGAGAAAGAATCTCAAAACTTTCCGGTGGAATTGCTGTTATTAAAGTAGGCGCGTCGAGTGAATTAGAAGCCAACGAAAAGAAACTTCGAATTGAAGATGCAATTGCAAGCACAAAAGCAGCAATTAAAGGTGGGGTGGTTCCCGGTGGCGGATCAGCATATATATATTCACAAATTGCTATCGATGAAATGATTGAAAATAACGAACTCGGTTATGATGAATTGACAGGTGCAAGGATAATCAGAAAAGCACTTGAGCGTCCTCTATGGCAAATCACAAAAAACGCTGGACTTGCAGCAGAAGTAATCGTTGCAAAGCAAAAAGAAATGATTTATCCAGTAGGATTTGATGCAGATAAAGAAGAATTTGTTGATATGGAAGAGCGGGGGATATTAGACCCTGTGAATGTAGAGATAAAGGCCTTAGAATGTGCGGTTAGTGTAGCTTCAACATTACTTACATCAGAGGCTATTAATATAATTGTAAAAGGGACTGAATCCATGCCTACAGGGTGATGTGGGAAGAGAATACCTAAAATCGTTACTTTGCCTTTGCCATATCATTTCCTTGTATGAAAGTTACTAATGTATTTATTTTGTGCTAAAGGCAAAGATAAAAAGTTCTAAACTCCTCACTTCGTTCGTCAGACAGTAGAACTTTTTATCTTAACGCACGAAATAAATGCATAAGTAACTTTTGCATACCGTCAAATGATATGGCAAAGGCAAAGTAACGATTTTAGGTCGGCTTGCCCGGAGGAGGGGGGCGTTTTAAAAGAAGTTGGGACGGTTGTAAAATGTGAAAAGAAGTATATGTATTACATAAGTAGATATAATGGAGTAGTAAGGGAGGGTGAGATATGACAATTAGGCATTTGAAGATATTTTTGTATGTGTGTGAAACACTAAATATGACGGCGGCAGGTGCACAGCTCAATATGTCACAGCCAGCGGTTAGTCAGGCGATTAAAGAAGTCGAAGAATACTTCCATGTCATTCTCTTTGAACGATTTTCCAAACAGCTATTTATTACTGATGCAGGTAAGGAATTACGCGATTATGCATTGCATATTGTTTCTCTTTTGGAAGAAGTCGAGGTTAAACTCAAGAATCCGCAGATTTCAGGTAATATTAGAATTGGTGCAAATATAACAATCGGGACAACATTAATACATCAATATATTAAGAAATATAATGAGATCCATCCACTTGTAAATATCATGGTTTCTGTGAACAATTCTCGAAGAATCGAGGAGATGCTTAACAATAACGATTTGGATTTTGCATTAATGGAAGAGACAGTAAGAAATACATATTTGGACTCGGAAGTTTTTTGTGATGACAGAATGGTAGTCATCGCCTATGCAGAGAATAAATTATGTAAAAAAGAAATCGTTACATTTGAGGATATCTCAAAGGAGAAAATCTTACTTAGGGAAAAAGGCGCAGGCGTACGTGATACATTTGAACATATTGCTTATTTACGTGGCATTAAGTTAGAGCCTGTGTGGGAAAGTAGCAGCACAACAGCGTTGGTAAATGCAGTCAAAGAACACCTTGGCATCGCAGTTGTTCCATATCAGTTGGTAAAAAAAGAATTAGAGAAGGGGACAATCGTTGAAATTAAATTATCAGATGTGAACTTGAATAGAAAGTTAACGATTGTTACGAATCGACATAAATATATTACGGAGCCAGTTAGGGAATTTATTGAATTGGTTAGAGGGTTTCATGGGTGAAGTGGTGACGGAGGGTTCAAGTCCCGCCATCCGCATTGGGTTGAAGGTCGTGAAAGTCAGTTTTATACTGGTTTTCACGATTTTTTTATTTTCATGGCTTGGGACGTGGGCCTTTTTTATACATTAAAATAAGGAAGGTTATACATTTGTCTCAAAAATTTGGATTTTTACAATACTTCGTGAAATATAATACCTAAAACGAGAGATATTATTATTGAATTATCATTTTCTGTAGAATATAATACAATTAATATGGGGAAGCGAGCTCAGCCTTGCATGGAAATCTAGAGCATACATACATTTAAGTATAAGGAGAATAAGGTATGGCAGACATTCGATCAGATGCATCAGAAGTATTACATTATGATATTCCTGATCATCCTGTTTTTTTTAGAAAAAATCATATTCTTGCACAGTGTATTTTTGATGATATATCCATTCATTGGCATGATGAGGTTGAATTTGTGTATGTTTGCTCCGGAAGTATACGGTATCAGCTCAATGGATATATGGTGAGAATGAAGGCTGGGGAAGGTATTTTTGTAAATTCCAGGCAACTGCATTTGATTGTTAATGATCATTCGAACTGTGAATTATACTGTCTGATTTTTCATCCAACTATTTTATGTTCTTCAAACCATGTTGCTAAACAATTTGTGGTTCCCGTTATAGATAATGAAAAAATGCCGTATCTATTGTTGGATGAAAATGTGAGTTGGCATAAGGAAATATTCGAGAATATTACATCCATAGAAAAGGTTTTTTCATGCGATTCAGGTGAATTAAAGGTGATAAAATACCTGTTTGATATTTGGACGGCTTTATATGAGAATATGGAAATATCCTCAGACAATGAATATTCCCCAAATCAGGATTTGGCATTAGTGAAGGCTATGATCACCTTTGTACAGGATAATTATCATCGAAAAATAGAATTGCAGGAAATCTGCGCTGCTGGAAAGGTTGGAAAAACTAAGGGAATTTCATTGCTTGATCAATATTTGAATATGACACCAATAGAGTATGTTTGTAACTATCGAATCGAAAAGAGTTGTTGTCTGTTAAAGAAAACAGATAAAACTATTACACAGATTGCCTATGAAACAGGCTTCTCAGATGGCAGCTATTTCTCAAAAATGTTTAGAAAAAGAATGGGGATGAGCCCACAGAATTATCGAAAGAGTGTAGAAAGGGTTAAGGATGAAAGCAAAGAATAGGAACGCCTATTTTTATGTATATAAAACACAGATCTTAAAAGGTCTGGCATATAAGTTTGATGTGTATGGCAATATTTTAATGCAGACGATCATCATGGTGGCAACAGCATATTTTTGGAGAGCTTTATTCAAAAATGCTGATTCGGTGCAAGGAGTTACAGTGGATACGATGCTGACTTATACTGTGGTTTCTTCCATGATTTCTGTGGTGCTGACTACTAATGTAGAACACAGAATCACACTTAGTGTTAGAAAGGGTACGATTGCCATTGATATGATGAGGCCGGTAAATATCTTTAAAGTTTTTTTTGCGGAAAACTTGGGCGGTGTAACGGCATTACTGTTTCAAAATCTGTTGCCTATCTTTCTCATTGGAAGTGTTTTGATTAAACTGCCAACGCCGGGCAGTGTTACGGGTTTTCTTTTGTTTATATGTAGCTTAACGCTGGCATTTTTTGTTAATTGGTACCTGGCTGTTCTATTTGGTATGCTGGCATTTTCTGTGATTGAAATGGATGCTCTGATCCAGGTGAAAAAGCATCTGATCAGATTGCTGTCTGGAAGCATTATTCCAATTTGGTTTTTCCCAGACTGGTTTCAAGGTGCATTAGAGGTACTGCCATTTGTATATCTGTACCAAATGCCATTAGACATATATATTGGAAAATATACAAAAGAATCTTTGGTTCGAGGGCTATTAATCCAGCTTGCCTGGACGATTGTTTTATTTTTGATATATCGATATATGCAGAAAAAGGTGACAGGAAAAATCATGATTCAGGGAGGTTGAAAAAATGAAAATATATATAAAATTTCTGCTCCATTACCTGGATGTGACAAGAGTATGTATAAGAATAGCACTTCTCACTATTATCGAATATCCGTCGAGTATATTGGGATGGCTCTTATCTAATCCCATTCAGTTTATCGTGGGTTTTGCCACCATACAATTTGTGGTGCAGGAATTTGGACAGGTCAATGGCTGGAATTATGGTCAGTTAGCATTCCTATATGGGCTTTCTGTGATTACACACGCCCTCTCTATGATATTTTTCGTTCAGGGATGGTTTATGGGTTACTTCGTGTTAGAAGGTGAATTTGACCGATATCTGACAAGGCCACTTAGTGTACTATATCAGTTTTTCTTTACACATATCAATGTGTTTGGACTTACAGATTTAGTACCTGGAATACTGGTATTTGGATATGGGTGTTATAAGGTTGGCTTTCAGTGGAATATCCAAAACATAATAATACTTCTTGCACTTTTAGTGGGGGCTACATTGATTAGAGGTGGGATATACATTTTGATAGGAACCACATCCTTTTTCACAAGAAGTACTAATGATTTTGGTCAGTACACACAGGAAATATTTGATAAAACTACAATGTATCCCATTTCTATGTATCCGGAGAACATACAGTTTATATTGACATATTTGATTCCTGTTGGATGGGTAAGCTTTTATCCGGTATCTGATTTGCTTGGTATTCAAAGTACATATGCCCAGTTCCCGGGAACAATCGGACTTACTTTTTTGATTGGAATATTGGTTATGATCGTGGCCGGTTTATTCTTTAATTTTGGCTTAAAGAAATATGAAAGTGCAGGAAATTAAAATATGAATATGATTGAAGTAAAAAATCTAAGTAAGGATTATCATGTGGTGAAAAAGGAAGGGGGCATGAAGGGCGCTCTAAAAGCCCTGGTAACTAGAGAAAGCAAGGTGATCTCTGCAGTTAAAAATCTGAATTTTACAATTGAAGCTGGTGAGATAATAGGCTTTATAGGGCCGAATGGTGCGGGGAAAAGCACCACTATCAAAATGATGTCAGGCATATTAACGCCATCTGAGGGTGAGATTCTGATTGGTGGAATAGATATCACAAAGCATCGTAAAGAGGTGGTGCAGCATATTGGTGTGGTATTTGGTCAGCGTTCTCAGCTAAATTGGGACCTGCGATTAGGTGAGAGCTTTGAACTGTTGAGACATATTTATCAGATAGACAAAATCCAATATCAGAAAACTCTGGATGAGATGGATGATATTTTTGGTATAAAAGAACTGTTAGACAAACCTGTTCGTCAAATGTCTTTAGGACAGAGGGTAAAGGGGGATCTGGTTGCTGCTATGATTCATTCGCCAAAGGTGTTGTTTTTAGATGAACCAACCATAGGACTGGATGTTAGCGCGAAATATGCACTCCGAAAATTTATAAAAGAGATCAAAGAGCAAAGGGGCACAACGATAATTTTAACAACACACGATTTAGGAGATATACAGCAGCTATGCAATCGTTTGATTATTATAAACCATGGAAATCTGGTAGAGGATGGCAATCTGGAAGATATCGTGAATCGCATAGCACCATACAAAACTTTGGTGGTTGAATATTATGATGAACAGTTTGCAACACATGAAAAATGTCAGCTGATAGAAAGTGACGGAAATATAGCAAAATATCGTTTTATGAAAAATGATATTACTGCAGCAAAATTAATTGAAGCATTAAGTATGAAAGCACAGATAAAAGATGTTTCCATCGAAGAAGCGGGAATAGATGATATTATTCGAGCTGCTTATGAGGAGCGGGATTAGTTTAAGGTTATACCAACTTATAGTAATACTCACTATAATGAAAATATTGTTCGTTTGCCACGTCAATATCTGCCGTTAACCAATGGCGGAATTTTATCGTTATTATAATGATGTAATTTCAAATGTAAATATACAATATGCATATAAGATGATTACTTTAAGTAGAGGTATTTTAAATGCTAAAAGATTAAGGGGTACAAACTATGCTGAAAATGAAAAATATCAAAAAAAGTTATATGAATGGAATTATGTTAGTAGAAGTTCTTCATGGAATCGATTTAGAAATAAAAGATGGAGAAATGGTAGCAATTATGGGTGCATCGGGCTCAGGAAAGTCAACATTGATAGGAATATTAGGCTGCCTTGATCAAGCTACTTCTGGGAAATTTGAAATTGATGAAACCGATATCTGTCAGCTAAGCGAGAATAAGTTGAATGTTTTAAGAAATAAGCAAATAGGCTTTGTATTCCAAAAATTTCATTTGTTTCAAAATAAAACAGCAGTTGAAAATGTGATGATGCCTTTGTATTATAATGATGAAATAACAAATAGAGAGGCGCGGGTAAGCGCGGTAGAGATACTTAACAAAGTAAAGCTTTCACATATGCTCGAAAATACACCAAGCACTATGTCAGGTGGGGAATGCCAAAGAGTTGCAATTGCCAGGGCCCTAGTAAATGAACCAAAGATATTATTAGCTGATGAACCTACCGGAAATTTGGATAGTAAGACAAGTGCAGAGATTATTAAATTGTTAATTGAAATTCATGAAGAAACAAAAAATACAGTTGTAATTGTTACTCATGATCCCAATGTAGCTAAAATGTGCCAAAGAGTTCTAATGGTTTATGATGGTAAAATAACAAATGATAATTACAAAATTAATTAATGAGGTAATATAGAATGAAAATTGTAAGGTGTAAAGATGTTAAAGTAATAGAAAATAAAGGAAATACAAACATATATTCAAATATGGAAAAATGATTCATAAAGATAGAAAAAATATGGATAACAATAGGTTGAAAATATTTTTTTTTGGAAATTTAAGGGGAGTTGAAAATGAAGAAACGAAATATAAAGAAAATAGTTGGGATCGCAGTGATTACTTTTATTGTAATCGGAATTCTAGTTTATATGGAATATTCTAATCAAAGCAAAGACAAAGTTACAACTTATCAGGTATCATTAAGCAGTGTGCAAATTGCAGAGTCGATTGAATCAAAAATAACATTAAATGGAACCTTGAAACTGAAAAGCGAAAGCGTGAATGCGGTATCAATCGAATATAATTCAAGTATAACTCAGCTTAATGTTAAAGATGGTCAGAAAGTTGATGAAGGTCAGGAATTATTTAGTTTTAAAAAGCTTTCGGATAATTCAGCAATTACCATATATGCAGAAAGAACTGGAATTGTTGAATTTAGTAAGGAAATATATGTTGGAAGCATTATATCCCAATATACAACTGTTTTAAAAATATATAAGCTAGAAACTGCTGCTGATTTCTACATAGAAGCAAAAATTCATGCATCTGATTATGAAAATATGGCTCATGTAAGTACTGTTGAGGTTACATTTGGAAACAGTATAACCAATATTGTTTTAGATGGAACTGTAGAAGATAGAGTCCCTCGAGTTGTAGAAGAAAATAATAGTGAATATTATGTGATTGATATACAGTTACAAGATCCTGATTCAAAAATTCTTAATTACAAGCTGGCAGAAGGAATGAGTGTAAACCTATGTATAAGTGCAAGCACACAATTACTGGCGGACGAAGGAGATGGTACTGGAATGTATTATACAATTCCATTTAATTCACTGGTATTAAGAGATAATATAAATACCATCTTTGTATGTGGGCAAAGTGGATCTGAATATTATGCCAAGAAGGTAGTTGTAGATTTATTAAGCTGTAATGGAGCAAATGCAGTTGTAAAGAGTGATTTATTGTCAAGTAATTCAAGGATTATTACAGAAGGAAATTATAATTTGAATGGCGGAGAAACAATTAACATAAACAATGACAGCGGAATTTATTTGAATCTTGATCTGCTTAATTAGCAAGAGGGTAAATGTATGATTATTAGAAATGTTAGATTTGCATGGGAATCAATTAAAGAAGGAAAAACAAAGTCCATACTTTCCATAATTGGTATAGTAATGAGTGTGATTACCATAGTTGTTGTAATGTCATTGACCAGTGCACTCAGTGATTTTGTAGAAAATGGTTATAAAAGTGTTGGAGAAGATTTAATGTGGGTCAGTACTGATACTAATAATAGTGTGGCTGGAAGTTCAGGACTTCAGATAGATGATGAAAATCATATTAAAAATCTGTCCTTTGTCAAAAATGCAAGTCCATATTCGGTGATGTCAGAAAGTATATCTGTAAATGGAGTAAGTGGAAATATTTCTGTTGCAGGGGTCAATGACCAATATTCCCAGATTATGAATATGAATGTATATGATAGATTTATTAATGCATCTGAATATGAGAATGGATCAAAGGTCTGTGTTATTTCAGATATGGTTAGGAAAAAGTTTTTATATAAGAATATTGACCCAGTTGGAGAACAGATAAATATATCGGGAAATTATTATACGATTATTGGGTGTATATTGCCCCCAGAAACTGATACGGATTCAGGTATGGAATCGGAGAATTGTATCTACATACCTTACACCACATTTTCGAAGGATTATAGTAAAACAAATATTGAGATGATAAGGTTTACCGTAAATGATGTAACCCAGATTAGTAAATATAAAAGTGAAATAAATATTCTACTTTCAAATCTTACAAATCAAGGATATACATATAAAATCAAAAGTGTTATGACTGAATTAGCAAGTGCGAAAGACATATTTACTTACATAAATGCATTTTCAATAGTAATAACATCTATTACCATGATTATAAGTGGAATAGGAATAATGAATGTAATTCTGATGTCTATATTTGAAAAAAAATGGGAAATTGGTCTGAGAAAAGCAGTTGGAGCAAGTAAAAAAGAGATTTTAATGCAATTTTTATTTGAGAGTTTATTTTTTTCCGTATTTGGTGTAACCATTGGAGTTGTTTTGAGTTGGGCTTTGATTGTAATTATTAGTTTCATTTCAGGAATAAATATTATTGTTTCTGGATCAGCAATAATATTGGGTGTAAGTTTAAGTATGATAGTATGCTTGTTTTTTGGTATATCGCCAGCAATAAGAGCGGCCCGAATGAATCCACTAGAGTGTCTAGAGAAGAATTGAGGAGGTACGTACGATATTTGTTAATCTAATTGCGGGTTCAAGTCCCGCCATCCCCATAATAAAAAGATAAAGACTCCAACTTTGTGTGGAGTCTTTATTGTATTTACAGATTCAAGAGTAAAATAATATAGATATTGAGAGTAGTAAGTTATTAGATAGTAATTAACTATATTATTAAAATCTATTGACTTATATAGACTCCCTATATACAATATTATATAGACAGTCTATATAATATTTTAAGGAGGATTCAATATGGCAATTGATAAGACTTTGATTCAAGGAAGTATGGCAATGCTTATTTTACGGCTGCTTGATGAAAAAGACATGTATGGTTATGAGATGATTGATGTACTAAGGGGAAAATCTAATAATGTATTTGAATTGAAAGCTGGAACCTTATATCCACTGCTTCATTCACTAGAAGCGAAGGGGTTTGTTGCTTCCTATGAAGATGATACGAGTGGTAAGACTAGAAAGTATTATCATATTACAAAAGAAGGCAAGAAGAATCTTAAATATAAGAAAGAAGAATGGGACGAGTATACCAATACAATTGCGAATGTAATGGCATTTTCATATATCAATTAATATTATAAGGAGGGCAAGTAATTGGATTTTAATGAATATATGAACACATTAATGGAGCAAATAAATAATAAAAGGGCCAAAAAACTAGTTGAAAAAGAAATTAGAAATCACATTGAGGAACAGACTGAAACATATGAGGTAGAGGGATTGAATCATATGGATGCAGAAAATGAAGCTGTAAAACAGATGGGAAATCCTGTAGAGACTGGGATCAATCTTAATAGAATTCACAGACCGAAAATGCCGTATTCGCTACTTGCAATTGCATTTATACTGACCGTAATAGGCGTTTTAATGCAGGCAGTTATATTTCGACAGTCTTATGCCAATCATACTGATGATATTTTTAATAGTTTTTTGGGCAATACAATTGTATATAATATGATTGGATTTATAGTTATAATCGTTATTTTGAATTTGGACTATTCATTTATTGCGGCGCATTCTATGACGCTATATGTGTTATATTTAATTACGATCATATGGATAGCAATTTACTTTAGGGGTTACCTTGATAATTTTATGGCGCCTTACTATGCTACAATTATTTTTCCCGTGATATTAGCTGGGCTTATATTCAGATTCAGGAATCAGAAAACAGCTGGCTTAGTAAAATGTATGTTATTAAGTATATTTGCTATAGGCCTGGTCGCTTTCGTATTTTCACCAAGTGTGTTTGAATTAAATATACATGGTTTAAATAAGGAAAGATTAGATAACGACGGATTCATGGAAACATTCATTGTAATTGTATGTGTACTTACTCTTGCAATTCATAAAAGTATTTTTGCGGGAAATAAAAAGATTCAATTTGCGGTATTATGGACTACTATAACTGTATCGGGAATTATTACAGCTTTTATTCTATATATTAGACACAGTAATATTTTGATAAGAATGCTTATAGGTATAGTTCCTGAAAAATATCCAGATAATATTAGTTTCCAAATGCTTAATAATATTAATGCTAGAAATAGTACTACAATGTTTTCTACTCTTGGAAATAGTAGCTTACCAGATATAGATGGAGTTCGAGTTCTGATGTATTTTCAAAATATGTTTTAAATTCAATTTTTTCTTATTTTGGAATTGTACTTGGAATCGCTGTAATTGCCGCTTTATTATTTTTTGTATTCAAATCAATTACAATTTCAAATAGGCAAAGTAATAGGGCTGGATTTTTGATAGGAATGACATGTAGTATAAGTGTATTGTTAAGAATAATTGTGTATATTGGGATTAACTTTGGATATAGCTTGTGGGATATTACTTCAATTCCATTTCTACCATTTGGATTTGTAAATACGATGATAAATGCAGTATTTATTGGTCTGATATTAAGCGTGTACAGAAATACAAATATACTTGGAGAACAAAATACTGTTTATAATAAAAGACTTAAGATTGTAAAATAAATCGTCTTATAAGGTAAAATTTATATAAGCAAACCACTAAAAAAGATACTATATTAATGATATAGTATCTTTTTTAGTATTGTTTAGTTGGAATATATATGGTGAATTATATTATCTGAATTTAGTTATGTATAGGTGGTTCGAGTATCCTATTTTATAAATAGAATACTTGTATTAATTTTGCCTTATTAACTAAACTTGCTTAGACCTTCTCTTATTGTAGATGGTAAACACATAGGTCCTCCAACCTTAATTGCTAAATATGTTGCAATTATCATAACAATTGCCGAAAGAAACAGTACATATATCGCCTTATTATCATCTATATCAGAACCACCCTCGATTACTTTTAGAGATGTAAACCAACCTATAATATTTCCTGCAAGTGCTATTAATAAAGGGTATAAAAATGGGAAAATAAAAGATGAATATATTAAGGAAACATTGCCAGAGGTTATACTTTTTGCAATATCCATCGGCATTAACAAACTCACAAAAAAAGCAGCTAATAAAAAAGGAGTCGACATTATACTATTGATAGCTGAAACACATAACAAATGTTTATAATCAGTATTTCCTTTAAAAATATTTATTATTAGCATTATAACACCTGCCATTAAGCAAGCCAGCCCAAATGTTATAATTCCCACAACAACAAACACTGTAAACATAGGAAATTTTATCTCAGAAAATCCCCCTAAGCTAACACGTACACCACTAGTACCCGTACCATAAGCTTTGCTAGTAGCTAAGTTATTCACGGCGACAATAGCACTATTGAATTTTCCAGCAAATGAAAGAAACAAAAATACTGCTGCGAGTGATTGTACACCGATTAATCCTAATGCCATCTTATAATCGGCCGAACCAACAAATTGGGTTCCAACTTTAGCTGGAGATTTTACAAGCGCTTTTATCAGTGTCCACATTTTTTTCAAATATATAGCAAACGCATTTGGTGGTGCTGGAGCCATTATTTGTACATATTGCTGTTGCTGTGTGTTTTGCTGTTGTTCTGGAATGCTCTGATCTTGACCTTGTGTAGTCTGTTGCTGACAACTACAAATACTTCCTTCTTCTAACGGTGATCCACAATTTCCACAAAATTTTGCCATGATTACCCCCCAAATTTTTTCATTATGCAAACATTTATATGTAATGAATTAATAATCCATTTACCATCTTAATAAAATATATAATTGATTTCGATTTATTTGACTTTATATAATTACTTATATGCTTAACTATATTGTCATGATTGGTGTATATAATTTTAAATAAGTTATTGAGATAGAGATAGAAAATATTTTCTTTGTTTTCAGGATGATAATGAATATTTTACCATAATTATATCAGTTCAATTATTAATAAGCAACAACTTGTCTTCATATATTGTTTTTTTTCTACCTTATATTCCAAAGTGTTGGAGCTTTTTAATTGCGCCAATTTATTTGTTTTATAATCTAAATAGTCATTTCTTTACTTGACAAATAAAATACAAATAGTATACTGTAGTACATAAGTAACACAGAACGAAGCGACTCGGTTAAGCGTAACACAATTAAACTAAAACAATTAAACTAAAACAATTAATAGTAAAGCAAATGAGGTGGTTTTATTGCAGATTAAGTCAGATTCGCCAATTTATATACAAATTGCAACGGATATTAAAGAAAAGATATTGAATGATATATATGCGGCAGGGTCTAAATTGCCATCGGTAAGAGATCTGTCAGTGGTATATGAAGTCACGACTTTGACAGTTCAGAGAGCTATGCAGCAATTAGAGATAGAGGGCGTTATTCAGTCAAAAAAAGGAATAGGAAGTTTTGTTACTATGTGCTGTAGAAACGGGCTAGAACAAGAAATGATTTGTGAACAGGCAAAAGATTTTGTACAAAAGATGAAAAACAGGGGATTAGACAATAAAAAAATTGAAAGTTTGATTTTGGAGGTGCTAAATAATGGGAAACAAAATTAGAATTCAAGGCCTATACAAAAGCTTTGGTGAAAATCAAGTCTTAAACGGTCTTACAGTTGAATTAGAAACAGGAAGAGTAATCGGACTCCTTGGAGAAAATGGAATAGGAAAAACCACACTTTTACAGTTAATGGCCGAAATTCTGCATCCTGATCAAGGATACATCAGCTATGGAAATATGGAACATAATGGAACAGCAAAAGGATGTGTCTCTTTTTTGTTGGAGCCAGAATATTTCTATTCTTGGATGAGCATAAATGATGCAATCCATTTTTATAGGGATAATTTTAAAGGTTTTAATGAGTCCAAAGCGAAAGCATATTGCAATCAATTTCATTTTAATCTGAAAGATAAAATTAAAAAGTTATCGAAAGGTGAGAAAGAAAAGGTTAGTATTTTATTGAATCTATCAAGGAATGCATGTGTATATTTGCTGGATGAACCGGCAGGAGGATTTGATCCTAAATTTAAAAAGGAAATAATGCATTTAATATTGGAAACGATGGATGAAAATAAGACAATCATTTTATCAACACATTTACTGAAAGATTTTGAAAATGTTTTTGATGACGTATTAATTCTTAGAAAAGATAATTCTGTTTATATGACCTGTGAAGATATAAGACAGAATTTTGGAAAGTCGGTTGAGGATTACTATCTGGAGGTGACAAAAAATGACTAATATATTAAAGTGGGAATTGCTCAAATGGTATTATAGACTTAGATGGATTGTGCTCGCGTCAATAGTAATATTGGCTGTTTTCACATTGTTGGCATTGCTGGGTAGTTTTCATAACCAAAATAGAGTAAATGATTATATATTGAAGGCAGTCAGTTTGGTATTATCACTACCAGCAATGATATTATGTATTATTGTTCCTTCTGCTAATATGATTATGGATTATATACTTCCATATAAGTATATGGAAAAAATAGTGCAGAGAAAACCTATGGAAATTATAGCGGCGAAAATCTTTGTTAATGCCGTTTTGTTTTATATAGGAGTAAGAATTGAAGTAGCAACTAGTTTTGTATTCACGGAACTAATTCCGAATGGATACGCATATTTTTCTGTAAGTGGCAGTGCAATGGGAAGTTTTATATTATTTATTATTTTTGGTATGATTATACCTATAATCATTTTGTTTTTCTATATGCTGACATATTATATAAAAAAAGATGTTAAGCATAGGATTATGCTTATGATTATGCTTATGATTATTACTATAGTAATTACATATGGAATGGTATATCTTATTAGTAGGGTTCCAGTAATGTCAAAGGCGCTTGAAATTGTAACAATGGTTGTGATTGTTATTATGATTACAAGTATGCCACACATGATTGAAAATAAATATGAACCAAAATAAATATGAACCAAAATAAATATGTACCAAAATAAATGAAAGTATATTGAACATGAAATAGAAGTGTATTTGCTATTTTTATGAACTATAGAAGAGGAAGAATATATGATTAACGGCATAATATTTGATATGGATGGGCTTATGTTTGATACAGAGCGCTTATCAACAATTGGATGGACACAGGTAGCAAAGAAATTAAATATAGATTTAACACTTGAATTTATTAATAGTTTTAAAGGAACATCGGCACTTTATAGTAAACAACTATTTAAGGATAGATTTGGACAAGCGTTTGATTATGAATATGCTAGAGGTATTAGAACAGACTATATGAATTTAGTAATTGAAGAATCAGGGGTACCAATAAAAAAAGGACTTGTTGAGTTACTGAATTATCTCAAAGCGAGTCATATTTTGGCGGCAGTAGCTACATCAACGAATCATGTATTGGGTGAGAAATATCTTAAAATGGCAGGTGTATATGATTATTTTAAAGCAGTGATTTATGGGGATACAGTTTTAAAAGGTAAGCCAGAGCCAGATATTTTTTTAAAGGCAGCGCAAACAATAGGAAGGAACCCTAAAGAATGTTTTGTATTGGAAGATAGTCCTGCTGGAATTTCTGCAGGTTTTGCGGCCGGGGCTAAAGTAATACATATCCCCGATCAAATAGTGATTAAAGAGGATATAAAGAAAAAAGTGTTTAGAATTTGCAGTGATTTAAGCGAAGTTATAAAATTGATTGAAATAGAGAATAATTAAACTAATAAACACACAAGAAAAAGTGAACTAATTAAATATGAAAATTCAGAACTTCTTCAAGAATTAGAAGACCTGGCAAAGCAGTTTCAAAAATATAAGACAAATTAGGCATTTAAAAGTTAAGAAAATTGGAGAAAAAATAATATGGATATAAAAAATAGATTTTTAAGATATGTTTCAATTGATACGGAATCTGATGAAGAAAACGAAAATCAGATTCCATCTACAAACGGCCAATGGACGCTTGCTAATATACTGGTTGCAGAACTGAAAGAACTAGGAGTTAGGGACGTATGTACCGATGAGTTTGGTACAGTATATGCACATATTCCAGCAACTACTGGATATGAAAAATGTATGGCCTTTGGATTTATTGCTCATATGGATACGGTGAAACCAGGGAAAAATATAAAGCCGCAGGTGATTAGCAATTATGATGGAAAAGATATTCTCCTCACAAATGGTACAGTGATAAAATCAGAAAGGTATCCAGAACTTCCTGAATTGATCGGAAGAGAAATGATTGTTACAGATGGGACAACTATTCTGGGTGCAGATGATAAAGCCGGAATCACAGCAATTATGGGAATGTGTGAGTTATTAACAGAAAGAGAACTTCAACATGGTAAAATTTGTATCGCGTTTACGCCTGACGAAGAAACCGGAAAAGGTGTCGGAAAATTTGCTTTGGAGAAATTTGGAGCAGATTATGCAGTGACCGTAGATGGTGGTGCAGAATATGCAGTGGAATATGAAAATTTTAATGCTGCATCGGTAAAAATACAGATACAAGGTGTTCCTTCCCATCCAGGTTCTGCCAAAGGAGTCATGGTAAATGCAGTCAAGGTTGCCTATGAATTGCATAGTATGCTGCCTGAAAAGGAAGCACCAGAGTTTACAGAGCAAAAAGAGGGGTTTTATCATCTTATGTTTGTAGAAGGTTCCATGTCACAAGCAAAGGCAGAATACATTATCAGAGAACATGATAAAGATAAGTATAAACAGAAAAAAGCCTTTATAGAACAAGTTGTGCAACAGCTGAATGAAAAATATGGAGAAGGAACCGTGAACCTTATTCTTGAAGACAGTTACCAGAATATGGCGGAAATAATAAAGCTACATCCAGATTTGCTTAGTAATATAGAAAATGCGATAAGAAATACTGGTATGGAGCCGGAATATTTTCCTATTCGTGGAGGAACAGATGGATGCAGACTTACCTTCATGGGGCTTCCTTGTCCCAATTTAGGTGCGGGAGCTTATGGATTTCACGGTACGCAGGAGCATTGTACAGTAGAAGGAATGGAAAAATCAGCACAGGTATTACTGGAGTTGGTGAATATATATGCAGGAATTTTAAAAAATTAAAATAAATTTTATATAAAGTTTATATAAAACTATTGGTTGAAACAAGGAAAATAAATTACATATACAAAGTATTTGTCCCAATGTAGGGTGACGCCGAAAAATCATAATAAGATAAAAAATCCTAAAAAAATAGAATTATTTATAGACGCAAAGCACATCAGGTGTTAACATATGAAAGATAGAAAGTTAGCTTTAAAATCAAGGAGGAAAATTATGAAAATGATAGATGTTGAGAAGGAATTAAGTTCAACGACTTATCCTGGCAGGGGAATTGTTATTGGAAAATCGGTTGATTCAAAATATGCAGTAACCGCATATTTTATTATGGGAAGAAGCGTAAACAGCAGAAACCGTGTATTTGTAGAAGATGGTGCAGGAATTCGCACACAGGCATTTGATCCATCAAAATTGTCAGATCCAAGTCTTATAATCTATGCACCAGTTAAATTTTTAGGAAATCAGACAATCGTTACAAATGGTGACCAGACTGATACGGTATATGATTTAATGAGCAAGGGACAAACATTTGAAGAATCATTGCGTACAAGAGAGTTTGAGCCAGATGGACCAAACTATACACCACGTATTTCAGGGATTATGACTGTAGAAAATGGTGAATATGACTATGCACTGTCAATATTAAAGAGTAACAATGGCAACCCTGATGCATGTAATCGTTACACATTTTCATATGAAAATCCAATTGCAGGCGAAGGTCATTTCATTCATACATACATGAATGATGGCGATCCACTTCCTAGTTTTGAGGGAGAACCAGCATTAGTTAATATCAGCGGAGACATCGATCAATTTACAAAGCAGGTATGGACTAACTTAAATGAAGATAATAAAGTTTCATTATTTACAAGATTTATTGACATCAAAACTGGTAAATATGAGACAAGAATTATAAATAAGAATATTTAAATATGCACGTCAAATAAAAACAAACATATAGGCATCTAATACAAAAATAAGCAGTGGTAATATAATTATTAGTTGAATTATCAACAAGTAGAAATAGGAGGATTTTAATGAAAGAATTAGAATTGAAATATGGCTGTAACCCAAATCAGAAGCCATCAAGAATATTTATGGAAGATGGAAGAGAACTTCCTGTTACGGTATTAAATGGCAAACCAGGATATATCAACTTTTTAGATGCATTTAACGGATGGCAGTTGGTAACTGAATTAAAGGCAGCTACAGGACTTCCAGCAGCAACATCATTTAAGCATGTTTCACCAGCTGGTGCTGCAGTAGGAATTCCACTAACAGATGTAGAAAAGAAGATTTACTGGGTTGATGAAGCCGAAACAGGTGTGTTATCACCACTTGCAAATGCATATGCTAGAGCCAGAGGCGCTGATAGAATGAGTTCATACGGAGATTTTATCTCTCTTTCAGATGTGTGTGATGTAGCAACAGCAAAACTTATTCAACATGAAGTTTCAGATGGTATTATTGCACCTGGATACGAGCCAGAAGCGTTAGAAATTCTAAAATCCAAGAAAAAAGGTAATTATAACATAGTCGAAATTGACCCTTCTTATCGTCCAACACCAATTGAAGAAAAACAGGTATATGGCATTACTTTTGAGCAAGGAAGAAATGAATTAAAGATGGATAGGGATTTTCTCAGCAATGTAGTAACAGACAACAAGGAAATACCCGATACTGCAAAAATTGATATGCTAATTGCGTTGATTACTTTAAAATATACGCAGTCTAATTCAGTATGTTATGCATTGGGCGGACAGGCTATCGGCATCGGAGCCGGACAGCAATCAAGAATTCACTGTACAAGACTCGCTGGAAATAAAGCAGATAACTGGTTTCTTCGTCAATCACCAAAAGTACTTGCTCTTGTGTTCTTAGAAAAAATCGGACGTGCTGATAGAGACAATGCGATTGACAACTACATCGGAGAAGAATGCATGGATGTGCTTGCAGAAGGCACATGGCAGAAGACTTTCAAAGAAAAACCAGAGGAATTTACAAGGCAAGAAAAACGCGAATGGATTGGCAAGATGACAGGGGTTTCACTTGGTTCTGACGCATTCTTCCCATTTGGTGACAACATTGAACGTGCGAATAAGAGTGGCGTAAAATATATCGCTCAACCAGGTGGCTCAATACGAGATGACAATGTTCTTGAAGTTTGCAATAAATATGGAATCGCCATGAGCTTTACAGGGATTCGCTTGTTCCATCATTAGGACTCGGACTTCTTGTTTGGCTTGCAAAATCTAGTAAAATAAGGTATGTTGTGTATATGTTATAGTTAAATGAAAAAACTTGTGAATAAAGTGAAAATATTATGCGCATGTTAATCAGTATATCTAATTATAATGATAAATATTTAAGCTTGAAATCAATAAAAGTTAATTTATGTAAGCGATGCAGGTAAACGTTAATTTGTGAAGCAATTCAAAGAACAGAAAATTTTATTATGGAAGGAGGAATAATATGAAACTTAAGAATATAAAAGATGTAGAAGGCCTTTTTAAAGTAATTGATCAGTGCCAAGGAAAAGTGGAATTGGTAACTGAAGAAGGAGATAGATTGAATTTAAAATCTAGACTTTCTCAGTATGTAGCACTTGTGAATGTATTTGCGGATGTAAAGATTGGTGAATTGGAATTAGTCGCTTATGAAGATGCAGATGTTGCAAAAATTGCACAGTTTGTGTTTAAAGATGCCGGTATAAAATAAATTACGAATACTAAAAAAAAATGTATCTTTTCGTTACGAGAGGATATTACTCATAAAGCACCAAGTATTATATCTTAAGGTATGATGCTTGGTGCTTTAAATTTGAAACGAATATCCGAAAAATTAAAATTAAAATGTATTAGTAGTTCTGGTAATGTAGTATTAGGTATATTTTTTCAAAAATGACTTGTTATGGTAATTAAAATATTATATACTGATTTCAGACAAGATATTGGGGAATATATTGTAAGGGAGTAAAATAGGGGATTAAACGACTATAAAAAACTTTTACAGATACCCAATTGGCGTCTGTATTTTTTTTCGCATTTTCATGTAACCAGTGAAACACTTTATATTTGATTTTCATTAGGTTAGAAAGTGTGGTAAAAGATAGAAAATTGTAACGCAATTAAAATTAAAAAGGGGGATTTAAAAAATGAAAGATTATTTAGTACGTCCATCTATGATGATGGAAGCAAGAGAGAGCGGGAAAGGTCATAATTGGTTTGTTGAATTATTGATTTTCGCATTGGTGTTTATAGTAATAAGTATTCCAACGGGAATCGTGACTGCAATAGGTATGATTATATATCTATCTTCTTCTTCAGAGTTAATGGATCTAATTAAAGCTGGTGCTACTAATATGGAAAAGATTACAGAAGTTACAACGAGACTAATGAATAATAGACCAGAGTGGATTACTGTTTTAATGCTGTTTTCTGAGGCAATTACTATTCTTGGTATAATTATATATTGCCGTAATATTGAAAAAAGAAAATTATCCACCCTTGGTTTTAGAAAGAATAAGTTTGCTACTGAGTATGCGAAAGGATTACTGATTGGATTTGTGGTTTTTTCTTTAGCCGTTTTAATCTGTGTTTTTACAGGAAGCTTGAAAATATCAGGGATATCTCCTGAATTTTCACTTGTATTGGTAGTGCTTTATTTTACTGGTTATATGGTTCAAGGTATGGCGGAAGAAGTTCTTTGTAGAGGATACTTACTAGTTTCCATATCCAGAAGATATTCTATTCCAATAGCTATTATGATAAGTTCCTCAGTATTTGCATTGATGCATTTAGGTAATTCGGGTGTTACAGTTATGGCAGTTATTAACCTGATTTTATTTGGCGTATTTGCAGGAATAATTATGATTACACGAGGTAATATTTGGATGGTTGCTGGGATTCACAGTATGTGGAATTTTGTGCAGGGAAATCTATTTGGAATTCAAGTCAGTGGACTTGCAAAGCAAAATTCTATTTTGAGTTCAGACTTGATTCAAGACAAAGCAGTTATAAATGGCGGAACTTTTGGGTTAGAAGGTGGTTTGGCAGTTATGATTGTTTTACTCATTGGAATTGGTGTTGTATTATATAGATCAAGTAAATTCAAAAATCTACAAGTAGTTGAAAATACGATTACTGAGACAGTAGAAGCGGTATAATCAAACAAAATAATTATCTGAAATTATTTATATAATAATCAATTATAGGGCTGGAAAACCAGCCCTATAATTGATTAAATCAAAACGGAATCAGTTATTGAATTGTGAAACTAGCCACACCAATATTTTTGAAAGTGATTTTAGGCCTACAATTAGGCGAAATACAACTTCTTACTATTGGACATATTTTTAAAATATAAGATCCATTATAATCTACATTAAATCTAAAGCATCCTAGATGACATATTGTAATGCAGTAAATAAGCTTTCGCTTATCATCTACCATTTGATATAACATAACATCCCATTCATGATTTTTACAACAATCACAACCTACGACACATCCGGAAATAATGCCCGCAGCGATTAAACATTCTTCGCATACAGGACAAACTTGTACGCTAGGTGAGGATCTCATCGGAACAGGAACCGGAATTGGAATTGGAATATACTCCGTTTTGTTTTGAGGACAACGCATCTGTTCAGGACATTCAGGACATGTTGGACACGTAGGACAAGGTTGTTGCTCAGGACACGTAGGACAAGGCTGTGGCGCTGGGAACACAGGACAAGGTTGTTGTGTTGGACACGTAGGACAAGGTTGTGGCGCTGGGAACACAGGACAAGGTTGTTGTGTTGGACACGTAGGACAAGGTTGAGACTCTGGGCATGCAGGACAAGTCGGAGATGGCCTTTGTTCTGGACAGGTCGGGCAAGTCGGGCAAACAATCGCTTCGGGTACTGCCGGACAGGTAGGGCATGGTCGTTGCTCCGGGCAAGTAGGACAAGGTGGCACTATCGGGCAAGGTCTTGCTTCTGGACAAGTAGGACAAGGTGGCACTATCGGGCAAGGTCTTGCTTCTGGACATGAAGGACAAGGAGCTGGCACTGGACAGATTGGACTCATCGGGTTTATTGGAATTATTGGTGGCGGAGTATTAATTGGAGATAAACCTTCAGGCAACGGTGTATTAATTGGAGATAAACCTTCAGGCAATGGAGTATTATTAGGCGTCGGAACTATTTCAGGTGCAACGCGTGATGGCATATTATTCATACAATTAATTCCACCAACAAATGGATACAAATGAAATTCAAATCCACTATTTGCATTTACTGCAAAACCTCCAAGCGCTGCATTTCCACTAACATGACCGCCGGTAGGATGCCCATGAAACATCGCTTGAGGTGCCAAGATGCTGCCCCATATATCAGAAGAATTCTCCATATGAATATCGGTTGCATCTTCAAATACATAGAGAATATTATTTGCCAAACGTTTCTCTCCATATAAGCCGGACTGTAAATGAGCATGTGGGCCGGTTCGAAATCTTACAATAGCTATGCTGCCCTTTGGTATATCAAAACGAATCCCTTTATTTATTATGCCATTTGGTCGAGTATCAATTGTAAAAACATTTTGTTTTGGGTCGTCTCCACTCAAAACCCATTCATATGAATTGCTGGAAAGCGTTGCGTTTGTATTTAATCTTTGTATACATTCTTTAAATGTCTCTATGCTTTTTTTCGCATTTTGAAAAAATGAAGAAACATTTGCGGATATTCTGGAAGCTGGAATGACACGTGAAACATCATAGCTAGAGATAATATAATAATTTTTCTTTTCGCTTGGAATCCAATAAGGACTTCCTCCATTTACCTGGTATAAATATTTTAATTCTTCAGACTGATTATTGGAACCGTTTTTCCCAATATAATAAGAACTACCGGCAGCTACGCGAAAACTTCCACCCGAAACTACGTGCCCAATTACACCCAATGGGCCTTTTATTGAAATTACATCTCCAACTAAATATCTTACTAAGTCAGGTGAATATGCAATCGGTACTTGACTCTCTTCTCCTTCGAAGCCGACACTTAAACTTCTAGGGCTATAAAAACTACCGCCTACGGCCATAGCCCCTTCCACGTCGACAATATTATTGGCATCCCCAAATACAAACAGATTAAACTGAGAGGCCAAACCAAACGGTTGACCCGGTATATCTTCCCAGTTTATATTTTTATAAGGGATTCCTATAATCGTATCGGCATCTCTGCCATTAATAGAATTATCCATATAAACTACATGAACCTCCTTGAACGATATGATATCCTTTTCTGTATACAGTTTATTCCGAAATGAAATTATTGTGATGTTTTTAATGACTATAATTGATAGAAATATAAAAAATTATCGCGTAGTATAAATAATTGAAAATTATGAGGATTTATGTTACTATGATTAGAACTTTTAACTTAATTATATACATATTAATGTGATAGAAATATAATCATTTTATAGTTTGAGTTATAATATTATTAAAACGAATGAGGCTTATAAAATGAAAAAGTTATTGATTCAAATGTTGAAATTTTTTGGAATTAGTGGAATCGGATGGCTGATGGATTTTACAATTTACAATTTGCTGAGTCTAAAGTTCACCAATTTATCTGTAAATAACATGTTAAGCTCACTGGTAGGGGTTTCCTTTGTATTTATTTATTCAACAAGAAAGACATTTATACAAAAAGCAGGTGGAATTGACCTGAAATTAAAGTTCATCATTTATATTGTCTATCAAATAGTGCTTATATTGCTGATGTCATATATCTTAAGCTGTATAAATGATCAGATATTGGAAATATTGACATCTGATAGTTTGAGACACTTATCAGCAATGTTTGCGAAAATATTAATAACACCGATAACGATGATTTTGAATTTTATTGTTATTAAGCAGTTAATTGAGCGATTATAAAGGCAGGGCAAATATATAAAGATAGAAAAAATCATCTAATCATGATAATTTGGGGAGAAGCTGGTGTGCTTTTCATGATTGTGGGTTAGGGAATTGATGGAAATCTTTCACAGGAATATAACATATTTGTTATAGAGACAATTACAGCAGATGGATTAAATAAATCATGCGAATTGTCTCTTTTTTAGTAATACTATTTATGAGGATTCCACTTGTTGTAATCCAAATTGCTTATTAAATTCGCATCAGGGGATTAAAATTATCGTTGCAGGATAATCAGAAGGCGGAAGTATAGTAATAGATAATATGGAGTTTCTTAAGTCTGATGCAGAAAAATTATTGATAAAGTAGATTACTGAAATTTTGAAAAGGAAATATTATAGATGTTGAAATGGCTTGCGGAGAAAATCGATTTGTGATAGAATCGTGCCTTGTGATGCATAATATGAACTAAGCTCGAGTACTGAAATTGGGACTGGCTAAACGAGTAAAAGTAAAGATATTATAAAATGCATGCTAAAGGATACGAATGAATATGAAAAAACGTAATACAGAAGTTGATTTTTTAAAGCTATATTTTATTATTATGATTATGGGAGTGCATTCGGAAAATCTCTTTGGTGAAAGAGTATATTTTTTAAACGGCGCAATGGCAGTTGAATTCTTTTTTCTGGTTTCAGGATATTTAATGGCAAAAACTGCATTAAAAAGAAATCCATCAATAAATATAGGTGTTGCGACAAGAAATTTTATAATTCATAAATACGCAATCGTTTTTCCTTATTTGATGGTTTCATTAATTGTTTGCATTGCACTTCGTGTACATTTTTTGGATATGAAATTAATAGGTTTCTTTAATATTGTGTGGGAAGTGTTATGCATGCAGATGGCAGGCTACTCGATATTTAGTATCACCGGAATAACCTGGTACCTGTCAGCGATGCTGATTGCAATGCTGATATTATTTCCTTTGTTACTTTGGAAAAGACATATTTTTATTAATGTTATAGCACCTTTAATAGCAATCCTTTTCACAGGCTGGTTATATGTTATTTCCGGTAATTTGGGCTCCGCTCCAGGACAATGGTTTGGATATTACAATAAGGGATTAATTCGTGCAATAGCTGACATTTCAATTGGAGTAATGTGCTTTGAAGTCTGTCAGAAGCTGCAGATGATTAAATTCACCAGAACCGGAAAATTTTTGTTAACAGGTATAGAAATTATATGTTATGGAATATCATCGGTTTGGATGGTGTTTTATATAGCAGGAGAAAGGGACTTTATAATACTTTTGCTATTGGCAATTGGAGTGACAATAACATTTAGCGAACAAAGCAGTGTTCGAAAATTGTTTTCATATCCTAAATTGAGTTATTGCGCAGATTATAGTATGGCATTATTTTTCAGTCATTTTACTTGGTCAATCATTTTAACCCAAAATTATTTAGCTCATAGTCCGAAGGTAAGGCTTTTGATTTATTTTGGAGCCTCAATTGTGACCGCAGGAATTGTGCTATTTATTGTGAAAATCACAATCAGAATTACGAAAGCGTTGGCAGTCATAACGAAAAAATTACTCATTAAGAATTAAAATATTAAAAATTCGGATTATACGACTCAAAAATATGGTATAATGAAATTATCAATGTTTATTAATAGTGAAAATAGAATTTGATGGATATTTAAAAGTTAGAGATTGTTATTTGAAAAAGATTAAAATGTATTTATGAGAGGATAAGGATTATGAACGTTTCAGGAAAAAAAGTATCACATAACAAATTTGGGGAGGGAAAAATTGTTGAGCAAAATGAAAATTCAATTCAGATAGAATTTTCAACAGAAACTAAGACTTTTCAGTACCCTTTTTGCTTTGAAAAACATATCTCTTTTGTAGATAAAGACGTTCCTACTGTGATTTTGGAAGAAATCAAAAAGTTAAAAGAGGACGAACAAATTATAAAAGAGGAAAATGATAAACGTATACAAGATATCATAAGACCAGTTGTTAAGGTTCCAGTACGAAAAAAGAAAAAAGCTTAATACAGAACAGCCCCTGTTAAGAGACAGGAATCAGTTCATTATCCATATGGAATATGTAAGGTAAAGTGTTAAAAAATACGACGTAAAAACAAAATAGCCAGTAGCAATCTGCTTATAAAAATCAGATTGCTACTGGCTATAACTTTGTGCTAAACATCATTATTTTTGATAGATTTATGTTTGGCATTTTTATTATCATTTTGATTTTCTTTTGTAATTGGTGTCTGACCATTACATTTTTCCATTCTAGCTCGCTTGTTGTCCGGTTGACTATCTTTTGGCATCGAATTCCTCCTATAACTTTTTGAGTAATAAAATTGTTAGAAATAATATACCCATTTATGTGGAACTTATGTGCACAACTTTGATAAAGAGGATTTTATTTTTTTGCTTGGTGCTTTTATAGGAGATTTGAATTTATAGGGGATATTTTGTGCCCTATAGGTAAAAAGATTCCCTATTAGATTGAATGATACTTTTTAACCGTGATTTTCTTCGGCGGCTTCTGCATCTGCTTTTGTCTTATGAACGGTACCACGTGGATGCTGTGGTGGCGCATAAATCGAATATAATTTAAGTGGAACAGAGCCAGTATTAATTAAATTGTGCCATTTTCCAGCAGGTATGACGATTGCATATTCATCATACACTTTTGCTCGAAAATTCAACGAATTCTTTCTGTCACCCATTAGAACGGTTCCTTGACCTTGTTCTATACGGATGAATTGATCAAGATTAGGATGGCTTTCCAAACCTATATCTTCTCCCACTTTTATACTCATTAAAGTGATTTGTAAATGGTATCCTGTCCATATAGTTGTACGGTAATTATTATTTTGCTTAGTTGCTTCATTGATATTAAAAACTAATGGTTTTGGTCCATAATCTTTAACAAACAGATTTTCATGTTCGCAGGAATCATTCGAATTACTTGAATCATATCTTGGTGTGTTTTCGGGGTTGCAATTATAATACATATTTTACTTCCTTTGATATAAATATATTTATATATTATTCGGTTTTTTAGTGGATGTGATTTAATAAAATATAACACTTTTTCGTTAAAATAAAAGAAAAGAAAATTTTTAAATATCGCATTGACATTAAAATCTAAAAGTGATATTATTTAAATCAGTTAGAACTTAATAAATTAAAATCTATGAACAAAATAGTACTCTAGAAAGTTACATCACAGAGAGTCAACGTTGCTGGAAGTTGATATGGAGAGTTTAGAGGAATGGGTTTGGGAGATTCGAGAATGAAAGCTTAGGCAAGTAGTTTGCGACGTGACCTCACGTTACAGGGGTAAGATATTGAATGATATTTTTTATGTATATTCAGTATTGAATGAGACAGATGAATTGGTGGCGTTTCCGTTTTCGGAGATGTCTTTTTTTATGCAAGTTAAGCGTTATGCAAAAAGAAACCAAGGTATCTGTGAAAAAGGGTGGCACCACGATATTATCGTCCCTGGTTTAGACTTAACCGTCTAAACCAGGGACTTTCTTTGCGTGCGTGCAAGCAATGAGCCGAGTAATTATTTATTTATAGAATACATTGTGCTTGCACAAAATGTATTCTATAAATAAATGATTATTGGGCGAAGCCCACGAGATTTAGAAATTAGAATAATTTCTAAATCTTGCTCGGCGTAGAATGGTTTGCCTGCACGCGTAGAATATGACAGTGTATCACTATTTTTATAAAACACACACAATCTTGGAAGGAGATATAACATATGAAACGAGTATTAAAAGCCTATAAAAAAACAGTTAGTATCGTTAATGAAACAGCGATTGGTATATTTGAAAGTCTTAGAAAAGAAAAGATCGGATTCTTGCTTGAAAGTTATGATAAGAGCAACGGAAGATTCACATTTATGGGGGCTGAACCAGAAGAAATTATACAATCAAAGGGTAATTCATTAGTAATCACTAAATTAGATGGAACCAAGTCAGTACTTGAGGGTAATCCACTTGATTTACTCAAAGAATATTATAGTGATTTTGAAGTCACGAAGGAAAATGGGGAACTTGCATTTATGGGAGGCCTTGTAGGAAGCCTTGGATATGATTTCGTGAAATATTCAGAGGTCCTTCCAGATGAGAATCCAGATGATATCGGAATAGAAACAGTACAACTTATGCTAGCAAGCAAATTTATTGTAATTGATCATGTTGCGGAAACCCTAACAGCTGTTATATTAGCACAAGATACAGAAGCTGCGAGAGTGGATGCGATTGCGGAGGCAGATCAATTAATTAGTAAGACACTTAAAAATGTAAAACCAGTCACAAAAAATATCCAACATGATGGTGTGATTGTGAAAATGTCAGATACACTTGAACAATACAGTGAAAAGGTTGATAAGATAAAGAGTTATATAAAAGAAGGACATATTTTCCAGACGGTACTTTCACAACGATGGACAATCGAAACCAAGCAAGAGGGATTTGAACTTTACAAGGAACTAAGAGAGTTAAATCCATCACCTTATCTATACTATTTCAACTTCGGTGATTTTGAAATTATAGGTAGCTCACCAGAAATGATTGTAAAACAGGCGGAGAACAAAGTTTTTACTTGCCCGATTGCAGGAACAAGAAAACGTGGGAAAGATGATGCTGAGGATGAAATCTTAAAAGCTGAATTGTTAGCAGATGAGAAGGAAAAGGCAGAACATGTAATGCTAGTTGACTTAGCAAGAAATGATATGGGAAGAATATCAGAATTTGGAACTGTTAAAGTAACACAATTTATGGATGTTCACAAATATTCGCATGTTATGCATATCGTTTCACTAGTAGAAGGAAAGAAAAAAGGTGAATATCATCCATTTGATTTAATTGCTTCATTTTTACCAGCAGGAACACTAAGCGGAGCTCCTAAGATTAGGGCGATGGAAATCATTGATGAACTAGAGATTTCACGAAGAGGATTGTATGGTGGAGCGACAGGATATATTGATTTTAATGGAAATATGGATTTTTGTATTACGATTCGAACGATGATTAAAAAGGGCAATACAGTTTATCTTCAAGCGGGTGCAGGGATTGTTGCAGATTCAGTACCTGAAACGGAATACGAGGAATGTTGTAATAAAGTAATGGCACTTGCAAAAACATTAGTACAGTCGGAAAATTTGTAAAACTTAGCAAATAAAGTCCAATAAATAGAACTTAAGATCTAATAATTCAAACAGAAGGGAACGAAATAATATGATACTTTTAATAGATAATTATGATTCATTTACTTACAATCTTTATCAGTATATTGGGATATTTAATGACGATATTAAAGTCGTAAGAAATGATAAGATAACGATTCAAGAAATCGAAGCGTTAGATCCAGAAAAAATCGTTATATCGCCGGGACCTAAGAGTCCGAAAGATGCAGGAATATGTATCGAGGTTATCAAATATTTTGCAGGTAAAAAACCGATACTTGGGATATGTCTTGGACATCAGTGTATCGGAGAGGCATTTGGTGCAACGGTAAATTATGCAAAGAAGATATTTCATGGAAAACAGTCAGTCATTGAACATGATGGAAGCAGTATATTTGCTGGGATTAATTCACCGATTAATGTCGCAAGATATCATTCACTTGCAATTATTGAAGAGACAATGCCAGAAAGTTTAAAAGTGATTGCTAAGACGGATGATGGAGAGATTATGGCTATTAAACATAAGGAATATCCAATCGTTGGACTTCAATTCCATCCGGAATCAATATTTACAGAGCATGGAAAGAGAATTATAGAAAACTTTGTAAATGGAAATATATGAGTAAGTGAAAATGTATAAGTAAGTGAGAATGTATAAGTAAGTGAGAATGTATAAGTAAGTGAGAATGTATATGTAAATGGAAATATATAAAACATTAAAAAAATATTCCTTGAAAGGGTGGATTTATATGATACTAGATGATATTGTAGCAGCGAAGAAAAAGAAATTTCTAGAGCATAAGGCGAATATTGGGGAAGATAAAATGAAAGAAATGGCGTTAGCATCTAATAGAAAATCAATTAGTTTCTATGATGCGCTTGCAAAAGATGGTCTCTCAATTATAGGTGAATTTAAGAAAGCGTCACCTAGCCATGGAATTATGGATAGTAAAATAGAGCTTATTGATAGGATTGACAAATATAATGCCTCCGTAAATGCAATTTCGGTACTTACAGAGGAGGACTTTTTTCAAGGAAGTGCAGACTATCTTGTGCAAATAAGGGATATTACGCCACTTCCAATTATTAGAAAGGATTTTATCATTGATGATTATCAAGTATATGAAGCAAAGGTGATTGGTGCAGATGCAATCCTTTTGATTGCGGCCATACTGGATGATGTCACATTTAAACATTTATATGACCTTGCCTATAGTCTTGGACTTGACGTTTTATGTGAAGTGCACGATGAAGCGGAAATGCGAAGAATGCTTGATATGGATGTGCAAATAATAGGAATCAATAATAGAAATCTTAAGACTTTTGTGGTATCACTTGATACTACCAAAAAACTGGTTGAGATGGTGTCTGAGGGTAAGATTTTAGTGTCTGAAAGTGGTGTAACAACTGAAAATGATGTTATAATTCTAAAAGAGAGTAATGTAAATGCATTACTAATTGGAACCGCATTTATGGAATCGGAAAATCCTGAGGAATTAGCACATAGCTGGAGAAGTATTTACAACGTAAAAGAATAGATTTTACTCAAACACAAAAACACCTAATAAATATTATTATGATGAAACCGTAAAAGTCCCATATCTCTTCCCCAAAATGGAGATAATATGTTGAAAATCCGAAATAAAGACAAAACAATGAAGGAGGAAAATCATGGATACAAAAATTAAAATCTGCGGACTCACGAATCCAGCAGAAGTTGAATTCCTTGCAGATCGTAATGTAAAATACGCCGGAATCGTTATGTTTTATGAAAAGAGTCGAAGAAATAACTCTCCAGAAACTGCCAAACCAATTATTTCAGCCTTAAAAGAACTCGAAAAAAATGGTATTATAATAGAGAAAGTAGCAGTCACAGTTTCGCCAACGCTTGAGCAGCTAAAAATCATTCAGAAATTAGGATTTGATATCATTCAAATACATGGGGAACTAAAAGACGAGGTTGTTACAAATGCAACCATACCAATTTTTAGAGCGTATAACCTTTCCTCTGATTTAGTGAAAGAGAATTTGATAGATCAACCGAAGATAAAAGGAATTTTATTTGATGGCAAAGTACCTGGCGGAGGGAAGAAGTTTGACTGGAGTCTTTTAAAGAAATTTGATAAGAAAGATAAATTAATCATTCTTGCCGGAGGACTTGATGAAAGCAATGTGGCTGATGGAATAAAAGAAGTTTCACCAGATATCGTTGATGTTAGTTCTGGAGTTGAGTATTTGGATGAAGGAAAAGCTGGAAAAGATCCTGAAAGAATAAAAGCATTTATTAACGCAGTAGTTCAAACGAAATGATATTACGTGATTATGTAATATTGTAGTTTATTAAGATAAATTTATAATTAATAAAAAATACTATTTTTATTAATTTACTGCCGTAGTTGCAGCAGAATGGAGGAAATTATGAGTAATAGTTATTATGGAGAATTTGGTGGACAGTTCGTGTCCGAGTCACTTATGAATACACTTCATGAGTTAGAAGATAATTTTGAGAAGGCAATCATAGATCCGTTATTTATTTCGGATTACGATTATTATATGAAAGAGTATGTGGGACGTGAAAATCCTTTGTATTTGGCGGAGAAGCTTAGCGCAAAATATGGAACTAAGATATATCTGAAAAGAGAAGATCTCAACCACACAGGAGCACATAAAATCAATAATGTAATCGGCCAGTTACTTCTTGCAAGGAGAATGGGAAAGACAAAAGTACTCGCAGAAACTGGTGCAGGACAGCATGGTGTTGCTACTGCTACTGGAGCAGCATTATTTGACATGGAATGTACTATTTTCATGGGCGAAGAAGATATGAAAAGACAAGAACTCAATGTATTTCGTATGGAAATGCTTGGAGCTAAGGTTGTATGTGTCAAATCAGGTAGCAGAACACTTAAGGATGCAACAAATGAAGCAATTCGAACATGGGCAGAACGTGCAGAAGATACCTGTTACATCATTGGTTCAGCATTAGGGCCATATCCATATCCTAAGATGGTGAAAGAATTCCAGAAAATTATCAGTGTTGAAGCTAGAAAACAGGTTCTTGAAAAAGAAGGAAGACTTCCAGATGTTGTAATGGCATGCGTTGGTGGTGGTTCAAATGCAATCGGAATGTTTGCAGAATTTATCAATGATAAAGAAGTTAAATTAATCGGTGTTGAAGCCGGTGGACTTGGCGTAGAGACAGGAAAACATGCGAGTGCAATGGCACTTGGACGTCCAGGTGTACTTCACGGAATGCGTTCATATCTATTGCAAGATGAAGACGGTAATGTAGAACTTGCTCATTCAATTTCAGCAGGACTTGATTATCCAGGGGTAGGTCCAGAACATGCATACCTTAGAGATACTGGAAGAGTTCAATATGTAAATGTGACTGATGATGAGGCCATGACTGCACTTCTTGAGCTTTGCAAAATGGAGGGGATTATCCCAGCAATCGAAAGCGCACATGCGCTTGCATATATACCAAAGATAACAAAAGAAATGACTGAAGATCAAATCCTAATCATTTGCTTATCAGGCCGTGGAGACAAGGATGTACAGACAGTCGCAGCATATCTTAAGGGAGAGGAGACTAATAAATAATGAGCGAAAATAGAATTGAAACCAGATTAGCACAATTACAAAAAGACAATAAAAAAGCATTAATCACATATGTGACAGCAGGTCTTCCAACACTAGAAAAAACGATAGAACTAATCATTGCACAAGATGAAGCTGGAGTTGACATCATCGAAATTGGCGTACCATTTTCGGATCCAGTAGCCGATGGACCAGTCATTCAAGATGCTTCATTTCGTTCAATCCAAAACGGAACGAATTTAAGAAATACATTTGATACCATAGAAACAGCTCGCAAGAGCTCAAATGTTCCTATCGTATTTATGATGTACTACAACACAATTTCATATTACGGACTTGATAAATTTGCAGCAAAATGTGCTGCCATAGGTGTAGATGGCCTGATTATCCCAGATCTTCCATTTGAAGAACAAGGATATCTACAAGATGCACTTAAGAAGGTTGAAGACGCACCTATACTGATCCAATTAGTTGCACCAGTTTCAAAACAAAGGATTCCAATGCTTCTTGAAAATGCTAGGGGCTTTGTATACTGTGTATCCCAGATGGGCGTTACCGGTAACGGCGCAAATTTTCACAAAGACATTAAGGAATATTTAGCTAATGTTAAGAGTATCTCAAAAATTCCAATTATGATGGGATTTGGTATCAAAACGGCAGCAGATGTATTGCCACTGAGGGATGAGATTGATGGAGCGATTGTTGGATCAGCATTTATTCGGTTGCTAGAGGAAAATAACTTTGATGTAAATGTGGCGAAGGAGTATGTTACTACGTTTAAGAGGGAATTGAACGCATAGGGGCAAAAAAAGAAAAGCTTTCAGGTTCAGTTGACTTCGTCAAAATTCACCTGCAAACTTTTCTTTTTTTTGCCGGTTTGAAAAACAGAAAAGCCCAAAAAAGGAAATATGCTTTATAATTAAAGAAGAACTCAACAGTAAAATATTCAGATGAAAACCAGGCAATTGAAAAATTAAGTTTAGTGTAATCATTGCTAGTTAATTATTTTCTTAAAATTTTGATAGAAAGAGTGGTGGGGTGGTATGATGTTTGTATTGCATCCAGGAGTGTCCGAAAAAAAGATAAATGAATTTACGCAGAAGTTTGAGAAGATGGGCTTTACGCCGATGATTAGTTCCGGGACGGAAAGAACTGTTGTGGGGCTGGTTGGAAATACGAAGATACTCGATGTGGATGATATTGTTGAAAATAATGATATTGTAAGTTATGGAAAGCGGATTACTGAGCCATATAAGCTTGCGAGTAGGGCATTTCATCCAGATGATACTATGGTTATGGTTGGAGAAAAAATAGTTGGTAATAAGATAGCAGGTAATCAGACAGTAGGGAATAATAAAGGTGGTAATAAGATAGTTGGTAATCAGATATTTGGGGAAGGTATATTTCAGGTAATTAGTGGGCCTTGTTCGGTTGAGAGTGAGGATCAGATTATTAAAGTGGCAAGGGCTGTGAAGCTAAGTGGGGCAACATTACTTCGTGGTGGAGCTTATAAGCCACGTTCTTCTCCATACTCTTTTCAAGGTTTGGAAATGGATGGTTTGAAATTACTTTCTATTGCAAAACAAGAAACTGGGTTGCCAATCGTATCTGAGTTGACTAACATTTCTCAATTGGATGACTTTGAGGATGTTGATGTAATTCAAATTGGAGCTAGAAATATGCAAAATTATGACCTGCTAAAAGAAATAGGCAAAATCAAGAAGCCTATTTTACTGAAAAGAGGGCTTTGCAATACCATTGAAGAGTTTCTTATGAGTGCAGAATATATAATGGCTGGTGGAAATGAAAATGTTATCCTTTGTGAACGCGGCATGCGTACAATTGAAACAATGACTAGAAATACGCTTGATATATCAGCGGTTCCATTGCTTAAAAAGATTTCCCATCTTCCAATTATAATAGATCCAAGTCACGCTGCAGGTATTCGCTCACTCGTAGCGCCACTTTCAAAGGCGGCAATTGCAGCAGGTGCAGACGGCCTAATGATTGAGACACACAATGATCCAGCAAACGCTTTGTGTGATGGGGCACAATCACTAGATTTGGCGCAATTTGACAATCTGATGTTTGAAGTGAAGAGAAGAGTGGAATTTGAAGGTAAAATACTTGGTACTTGATAAGTATAACGTGATGATATACAATGTTAAAAAATAGAATGAGGAAGAAAATACATTCATTTTAAATTAAGAGGTTAATATGTATACAATTATGAAAAAACAAAATAATATTAAAAAAATATTTATTTTATTAATGTGTGCTATACTATCAGTTGGCGTATTTGGCTGTAGAAATGCATCGAGCACTTCGATGAGTTCAGAAACTTCGAATAGTCCAGACACCACTAGCACTTTGAGTACTTCAAATGTATCAGGTGAAAATGGAAATCTTGGAATATTTAAAGTAATATGCTTGAATGCAGGAAAAGCAGATGCGATTATTTTAAGAACGCAAAACAGCACAGTGCTTATTGATACAGGTGAGGATGATGAAGGTTCTGAAATCGTTTCATATTTGAAACAGCAAAATATCGATTCGATTGACTATCTTATAATTACACATTTTGATCAAGATCATGTAGGCGGTGCAGATACGGTCCTTAAGAAACTGACTGTAAAGAATGTGATTCAGAGTGATTGCCCCAAAGTTAACGATGATTATAGCCAATATATTGAAATACTTGAAAAAAAGAAAATTATACCAGTTACCTTAAGGGAAACAATGAAATTTACGCTCGATAGCGTCGAATATACTATATATCCACCACAAGAAACGACTTATGCAGTGAAAGATAGTAATAATTCGTCACTTGTAACGAGTGTTGTTCATGGTGAGAATAGTTTTCTGTTTACTGGAGATGCTGAAAATGCAAGGATTCAGGAAATGATTGCCCAGGGAAACCTTGCACATACATTTTTAAAAGTGCCATATCATGGCTTTTATCAGACGTCTCTGCCAGATCTATTTAGCCTAGTTGCGGCGAAGTATGCAGTGATAACAAGCTCAGATAAACTTACAGAAGATCCGTCGACAGTTAATCTATTAGAATCTATGGGAACCAAGGTATATCTTACAAGAAAAGGTGAGATTACTGTTACAAGTGATGGAAAAAACATGATTGTTACTCAGTAATCAATCAAATAAGAAAAGAAATTAGAAGATGAGGATTTAAATGAAAAACCAATTTAGCGAATACAACATAACAAGTGAAATTGTGGATGCACTTACAATATTAGGATATACGGAACCAACCGATATTCAAAAACAAGTGATTCCATTTGCATTGCAGGGAAGGGATATCGTTGCAAAATCCCAGACAGGAAGTGGAAAAACAGCGGCATTTGCAATACCACTTTGTGAACTCGCAGACTGGTCAGAAAATTCTCCAGTAGCGTTGGTGTTAGAGCCATCAAGGGAACTTACTGTGCAAGTAAAACAGGAAATCTTTAATATAGGACGAAATAAACGACTCAAAGTAGCAGATGTGTTTGGAGGATTTCCAATTGACAAGCAAATTCAGACGTTAAAGCAGAAAACACATATTGTAGTAGGAACACCAGGACGTGTGATGGATCATGTTCGCCGTGGATCGCTCGATTTGAGCAAAATAAAATACCTTGTAATTGATGAGGCTGATTTGATGCTTGATATGGGATTTATTGATGAAGTGAGTAAAATTATTGAAAAGATTCCATCGAAAAGGGTAATTATGCTCTTTTCAGCAACCTTGGGTGAAAGTCTTGAAAATCTTATTGAAAAATACATGACGAATCCTGAAACAATCACAATAGAGTCAGAAACAGAAACGGTGGATGAAGTAGATCAGACCATATATGAAGTCACTGGTGACAAAAAGTATGATGCATTTTTATCTATATTAATCAAGGAAAATCCAGAAAGTTGTATGGTGTTTTGCGGCACAAGGGATATGGTAAATGTACTGTCTCGAATGCTCAAGAAAGATGGAGTTAAAAGTGGTATCATTCACGGTGAAATAGATCAGAGTGATAGAATTAAAACAATTGAAGGCTTCAGAGAAGGAAGATTTCGCTGTTTGATTGCAACAGAAGTTGCAGCAAGAGGAATTGATTTTGAAAATCTGACACATGTATTTAATTATGATTTTCCTACTGGAAAAGAAGCATATGTTCATCGTATAGGAAGAACCGGAAGAAATGGTAATTCGGGAAAAGCCATCAGCCTTATTACGAATTATGATAAAAGTATGCGCGATATGGTAGAAGAATATATTCACATGCATATTAAAGATGCCGAAGTTCCAAGTAGAAAAGATTTGAAAGAATCAAAGGAAGAAAAAGCATTTTGGGATAGACAGAACGAAAAGCCAGTATTAAGAGCTAAAAAAGGTGCTGGATTTAATAAGACAATTACACGTATTTCAGTCAGTGGTGGCAAAAAAGCCAAAATGCGTGCAGTCGATATTGTAGGAACAGTATGCAGTCTGGACGGGGTTGAGGCAGAAGATATTGGTATTATTGATGTTAGAGATAGCTTAACTTATGTTGAGATTCTAAATGGTAAAGGTAAAACTGTGCTTGATGCATTGCAAGAAAAAACGATTAAAGGAAAGCTTAGAAACGTTAGGATTACACAGGGATAATTTAATCCTATCCAGTTAGGGTGATATCATCTTTTTAATTTAATAAGCCAATTAATATTTAGAGTATTGAACTAAATATTAATTGGCTTATTTTGTTTTTTTATAATAACCAAATAGTATAAAGGTTTAATGTTAACCTAATCATAAAAAAGGTTGACAATATGGAATGACGGTATTATAATTATAAGAAAATAAATACATACAGAATGTGAGAAAAATGAATGGAAAAGAAAATTAGTATTTACAAAATAGCACTGATAGGTGTAATGACAGCAATAATTTGCATTATAGGACCATTTTCAATCCCGATTGGTTTAGTACCAATTTCACTGACGAACTTGATAATACTGATAACTGTAATAATACTTGGGTGGAAAATGGGAACAATCAGTTGTTTGATTTATCTATTAATAGGATATGTTGGAATTCCCGTATTCTCTGGATTTAGAGGTGGCCCTGATAGATTATTTGGACCAACCGGAGGCTACTTAATTGGATTTGTGTTTTTAGCGATTATTAGTGGTATATTTATCGATAAATTTCGTGGGAAAATTTATATGTATGTAATTGGGATGTTACTTGGAACCGTTGTTTTATATGCGTTTGGTACAGTATGGTTTGCATATCAACAAAACGTATCTTTTCATGCAGCAGCTGTTATTTGTGTAATTCCTTTTATTCCGTTGGATATAGTAAAAATTGCTTGTGCTGTCATAATTGGTCCTATTATTAGAAAGCAATTAGTTAGGGCACATATATTAATCTAATTAATTTAATATATTTATTTGATTTTACATAGCATTAGGCATAATTATATATAGTTTTTACACGCATATTTTATATTAAATATGCGTATTTTTTTATTTCCAATTATATGCCAAAAGTAGAACAAATAACTACACGAAAAATAAGATAAAATGAAAGGGAACTGTAGATGAAAAAAATTGGAACAAGAATGTTATGTTTGATTTTACCGATTATAATAGTTGCAATGTTTTTACTCACATTCGTAAGCTATTCTTCCAGCAAAGCGATTATAGAATCTGAAATACAAAAACAAATGGAGGCAAGACTTCAATCTGAAATAAATAACATCAGGATGCAACTGGATAGTTTGGATACTACAGCAAAATCCATTGCATCTTCCGTTGCATATACTTACAAAAGTACAAAGATTTCTCAATATGAAACAATGTTGAAAGCACAAGTAGTAAATAATGAGATATCAACGGGAACTGGTATCTGGTTTGAACCTTATGTTTTTAATCCGGATTTTCAATTTATAGGACCTTACGTATATAAAAATGGAACGAGCACGAAAGTGACTTATGAATATAGTAACTTAGAATATAACTATTTTAAATATGATTGGTATACGAATGCAAAAATCTCAAAAGGAGAAACATTTTATACAGATCCTATCTATGATGAAACGTTAAAAACATCGATGATTACCTGCAGTGTTCCAATCCTTGATCCAGATAAAAAATTTATAGGCGTTGTTACTGTCGATACCAAACTTGATTCAATACAAAATATTGTATCTCAAATTGTTGTTGGTGGAAGTGGAGTGTCATCACTCTTAACGAAAGATGGAACTTATATATGTGACAGCGATTCTTCAAAGGTAATGAATCTCAATATTATAAATGAGCCGAACACATCACTCGCTGACATGGGCAAAAATATAATCGCCTCAGATAGTGGTACAGGGTATTATTATGAAAATGGAACAAGATATAATTTGTATTATATGAATGTAGATTCATTAAATTGGAAATTAGTGATTAAAATTTCAAATAGTGAATTAATGGCCCCTGTCAATAAACTTACATATGAATTAATAATCGTTTCAGTAGTAGCAGTACTTTTATCTATAATAGCAGTACTAATACAAGTTAAATATGTATCAAGAAATCTCAAAAAAATAAATGAATTCGCATTAAAATTAGCATATGGTGATTTCACAATCAATCCTCTAAATGTGGTTTCAAAGGATGAAATTGGTCAGATGAGTACATCCATGAATCATATGTATTCAAGTAATAAGGATGTAATCAAAACGATTTCTATTCATTCAGAAAACATTGAAAATTCAAGCTTTAAACTAAATGAATCAACAGAAATATTAAAAGATGAATTTATAAAAATCAAACATATAATCAAAATAGTAAATGAAGATATGATTTCAACAAGTGCATCAACAGAAGAAGTTAGTGCATCGGCTGAGAATGTAACCAGTCTGATATCGTTACTTGCTGATGAAACAGTAAAAAGCGCCTCAATGGCAGATGCAATCAAACACAGAGCCAGTGATATTCAAATAAATAGTGAGAAATCATATGACAGTGCTTTATCATTAACAAGTTCTTATCAAGTGAAATTAAAATCAAGTATGGAAAATGCGAAAATAGTGTCATCTGTAAATGAATTGGCAGAGACAATTTCTGAAATAGCCGAACAAATCAACTTGCTTTCACTCAATGCTAAAATAGAAGCGGCGAGAGCTGGAGAGCAGGGAAGAGGATTCGCAGTCGTTGCGGGGGAGATAGGAAAACTGGCTAGTCAAACATCAACCACAGTAAATAAAATTAAAAATATAACGGGTAGTATAGAATCAGCATTTATGAATTTAATGAATGACTCGAAGGAATTGCTAGGATTTGTTCTAGATACAGTGACACCTGATTATGAGATATTTGTAGATGTATCGAAACAATATGGAACAGATGCAAACGATCTTGAGGATTTTTCTAGAAAAATTGCAGTTATGGCAGAGAGTATCGAAAAAATAATGGTAGAAGTAACAGATGCCGTATCAACAATTTCTGAATCATCACAAAATACTGCACAAAATAGTAGTATGATAATGGAAGTTGTAAACCAAGTATCAACAGTTATTCAACAGGTATCAGAAATGGTCGTTATAAATGAAGATGTTTCTAAAGATTTAAATAAAGTTGTAGGAAATTTTAAACTGTAAGCTTGTATTAATTAGTGAAAGTGATTGGATTTCAACCTAAAATATGGTAAAGTTAATTTTATAAAAAACTAGATTTTATTATAGTTATTAACGAATCACCATAAGGGGGAATTAATATGAATCAGACTTTTGTCTATCGGAAACATCTAAGAGCGCCGTTTAAATCTTTTGTTAGGATAGTAATGCTTATATTTTTGGGAATTTTCATTATGACATTTGGATTAATATTTACAAATCATGAGAAAATGAATAGCTATGTACCATATGTTTTTGGTATTGTTATTCTAATTATGTTTTTCTGTGTATTGTTGGAGGCGGGATTTTTCTATCATTTCCTATATAAACAGTTTCAGTCTATCAATATAACGCTCACAGATGAAGCGATTGTTTATAATACGGCTAAGAAGCAGATTATCATTCCATATGAAGACATTAAGAAACTTGCATTTCCTTCAATTAAGTACACGGGTGGCTGGATAAAAATCGTCTATAAGGGAGGCAATATTCGATTGACCGTAGTTCTCGAACATATTGGAGATTTCATCTACGAACTGAAGGAAAAATTGGATGAGAGAGAAATGTCGCAAGTCTACAATGAAAAGAAATTGTTTTCATTCTTTAAAACTGCAGTGTTTGCAGATGGAAGTTGGGAACGAGTTTATCACAATTACAAATTTCAGTTAGCAATTAGCTATCTAAGCATTATAATAACTACTATAATCATACGATTTTTTGATCATTCAAATAACAGCAACTATTTTATATATGTAAGCATTTTAGCACCGTTATTGGGGTACCTATTTAGTGAAATTATTATTGGAATTAAATTAAATAAGCAGTTTATAACAGGTGAATTAAAATTATTTCCAAGATACCCTATTTTTGAACACAAGGTATTTAAAATCTCTATTATGGTATTTTCAATTGGTTACATTCTGATCCTTCTGGTGGCTGTGATTTGATAACGATTTTAAAATTATAGATTATGGAAGGAAGATGCAATAAATTGAATGATAAACAATCAAATAAAAAAATGGATCAAAATTGGAATAAGAAAAAGAGATACCTTTGGATAATTAGCATTATTATCATAGTGGCATTGATTACATATTATATCTTATCAAAAAACGAGAGAAACATTGATCTAATTACTTTTGTTGCCAGTGTCTCGTCAATTGTACTTGCCATATCTACAATTATTATTGGCAAAAGCTACAATAAGGCGACTGGAGAAGTTCTTGAGCATATTGAATCGTTGGTAGAAAATATCACCGATGAGCTTGAGCACAGACTAAATAATTTAGATGAAATAAAAGAATCATTAGAAAATCTTCCGGAAAATATGCCAGAGAAGAAGGGACTTCTTGATAAAGTAGAAAAAATGGAAGAAGTGATCATAAATTCTCCTTTATTAGCATCTAAAAGAAGTCATCATGAAGATAATAAAATTAGAATTTATGAAAAAAAGATACGGTCTGGGCAGCGAAAACTACACAACTATAATAATGATTTAAAAGATAGCTCATCAGAAAAAGAAAAAATCAGAATTCTGAATCGTACAAATAATAGAGAAGAAAAAATAAAATTAGCAGATAAGAAGTTAAAAGAAATAACCAATAAATAGAAAGTTTTTTGGAAAGGTATTGGGATGAATAATCTTTGTACTTTTTTTATTGAATCAAAATCATTACAAATTGCAATTAAAATCTTATTATGCTAATATTATCAAATATTGTAAATAAAATACATTGATTAAGGCGCAAAATATTGATAATAAAATAAGGTGAATAATACAAAATTTAAATAATAATGAGATAAGAGGAGATATAAAAATGCAGTTTCATTTTTCAGATAAGGCAGAAAGCTTTCAACCTAATATATTTAAGATTTTAAATGATAAGAAAAAAGAGATGGTTGATACTGGCATGAAAGTATATAATCTATCAGTTGGAACACCAGATTTTGAACCAGATAAACATGTGATGGAAGTGGTTTCTAAGGCAGCTCTTAATCCAGAAAACTACAAGTATGCACTAGAGGACTCGCAGGAGATGATTGATTCTGTGAAAAGATGGTATGCAAGACGGTTTGATGTTAAATTAATGGACAACGAGATCCTGTCTGTGCCAGGTACTCAAGAAGGAATGGCACATATTGGCTTAACAATCTGTAATGAGGGCGATATTGTATTAGTTCCAAATCCTGGATATCCAATATTTGAAGTTGGGCCATATTTAAATGGAGCAAAGATTGAATACTATAATCTAAATAGGGAACATAATTTCATTCCCGATTTAGATGAAATTCCAGAAGAAATCGCCAGAAAAGCAAAGATGATGGTTGTTTCATATCCTCTAAATCCAACATGTACCTGCGCACCAATTGAATTCTATGAGAAATTAGTAGCATTTGCAAAGAAGTATAATATCTTAATTGTAAATGATAATGCATACTCCGAAATCATATATGATGGAAAAAAAGGGTTTTCATTTCTGTCTGTCGAAGGGGCGATGGAAGTTGGAATTGAGTTCAATTCACTTTCAAAATCTTACAATTTGACAGGGCTTAGGATTTCCTTTGCATTAGGAAATGCACAAGTCATTGAAAAATTCAAAACCATTCGGTCACAGTTTGACTATGGAGCTAGTTATTTGGTACAAAAGGCAGCAATTGCAGCACTCGATGGTCCTCAAGATATTTTGGCAATTAATCTGAAAAGGTATCAGGATAGAAGAGATGCGCTTTGTGGCGGGTTTAGAAGTATTGGCTGGAATGTCCCAAATTCTTGCGGCACCATGTTTGTATGGGCACCACTTCCAAGTGGATACACAAGTTCAGAAAAGTTTTGTATGGATTTGTTGGAAAACACAGGCGTTATATGTACACCAGGTAATTCGTTTGGTTCACTTGGAGAGGGCTTTGTTCGATTTGCATTAGTGCAACCAGTGGAAATAATGAATGAAATCGTAGAAATTATTGGAAATTGGTTGAAAGAAACGCAATGTAGATGATACTGGAAACGCGTTGCAGAGGATACTAATGGTTGACACATTTATATATTTGTGATAAATTTATAAAAATGTGGTAAGTAATTTATCGCAAGCATCAATAATTTAATAGCGAAGAGTGAGTTTGAGTACTCCAACCTTCAGGGCAAAGTGAAACAGTAAAAACTGTTAATTCTTGACCGGTGGTAATTACTGATTGTGAAATATGCAGTACAGTATTAGTCCACGAACCTTTAGAGAGGCCGAATGAGTGAGAATCTCGTACCGACAGTATAGTCTGGATGAAAGAAGTGTAAGCATGCGTAATGTATGTTTTATTTGACGCCAACTTTTATTATTATGCCCTATGTCTTTTACAGATATAGGGCTTTTTGCTGTAAAAGTTGATTAAAATTAAATGTATTAAAAATAAGCTGCTTGCAAAAAATAAATTTATGGAGGAAAAGAAATGATGAATTTAGGAAAGTTATTTGAGCAAGTGAAGGACAATGTGATATTTATATTAATATCAATAATAATTATGGTAGCAGTATATGCTATCGCAAAATTAAGTGAGAAATTAATTGAGAAAAAGACGGGTGTTAAATTCAACCAGGCAAAGACAAGAATCAACAGAATGACAGTGATTGCAATGCTCTCAGCGTTGGCATTTATCCTAATGTTCTTTGAATTCCCGATTCCATTTGTACCGGACTTTTATAAGATAGATGCAAGTGAAATACCAGTGCTGATAGGTGCATTTATGTTTGGACCAGCAGCAGGTGTTGTTATAGAAGGCGTTAAAGTTCTCCTTCACCTAGTAATCAAAGGTACTACAACAGTATTCGTGGGTGATTTTGCAAATTTCATATTAGGATGTTTTTATGTAGTTCCTGCAGCAACAATATACTTATTCAAGAAAACCAAGAAAAGCGCTATTATTGGTATGATAGTTGGTACTGCAGTACTCGTAATTGCTGGATGTTTATTGAATGCATTTTATCTGCTTCCAAAGTATGCAGAATTATATGGAATACCAATGGAATACCTGATTGCAGCAGGTACCGCTGTAAATAGTAACATTACAAATGTATTTTCTTTCGTAGCATTAGCAGTCGCACCATTTAACATATTAAAAGGTACATTAGTTGCTATCGCGACAGGCGTGTTATACAAATACGTCAGCAAAATAATCAAAAACTAGTACATTTATTTAATTTTTTTAATATTTTAATTTTGTTTTACATTTTTCTTTTCGTTTTATAATTTGAACTTTGGCTTTTGCTTTACTCTTTTACTTTAAGGTACTGAGCCCAAGGAAAAAGACAAAGTTTGCAAGTGAATCTTGACGAAGTCAACTGAACTAGCAAACTTTGTCTTTTTCCCCTTGAACTAGCAAACTTTATCTTTTTCCTCCGCATAAGAATCAAGTAATTGTTCATAATAAATTGAGAAGTTAATTTTCAAAGGAGAATAGTTATGGTAAAAGCAAAATTTTTATTACTTAGTGCCATTTTAATCATGTGCGTTGGAGCAATGACTGGTTGTGGTAAAAAAGATACTGATGATGGTAATAAAGCAAGTAGTGGAATCCGTGGCTCAGCCAGTGAAGTGATTACGAATACTAGCAAAGGTATAAATGAATTCGAAACCAAAGCGAGTAACGGCATAAATGAACTAAAAACTGATATTAATAAAAAAACAGAAGAATTGGCAACCGTATTTGGAGGTACAATTCAAGCGCAAACAAGATAAGATTTGCCCATATTGGCACAGTAAATAAAAACTTACAAAGATTAATTTTGTGAGTTTTTTGTTTTTAATGAAAGTTTTGTGAAAAGACTTTCACTTTGCTGAAATATATCCTCACGTTTGACAGTTAGAGAAGAGTAAAAAGCTTGGAAGCCCCATAAACAGGGAACTCCAAGCTTTATTTATTGTGAAAAAAGTGCGTACTTTA
>NZ_FOJI01000028.1 GCF_900111235.1 [Clostridium] fimetarium | reverse complement strand
CGTAAGCGAGTCTTTTTATCATCTCTGAGGCTTGTAAAGAACATGCTGCTTGAAGGAAAGGCAAGCACAATGAATCATTATGAATTCATATTCACTCCCCTTTACCAACTTTTAATCCAATCCCGTAAATGCAGGATAGGCCGACTCACTATGCTCAGAATAATCCAACCCTCTCGCTTCTTCCTCATCTGTAACACGGACTCCACCAAAATGTTTCAACACTGACATAATAACCACTGTTGCAGAGACTGCAATCACAATTGTAACAGCAATACTAATCAATTGTACTCCAAACAGTCTTGTTTCTCCATAGATTAAGCCATTCCATGTAACAAGCGGATTTACATCTTTACTTGCAAAAATTCCTGTTGCGATTCCACCCCAGATACCACCAACTCCGTGACATCCAAATGCATCAAGTGCATCATCATACTTGAATTTCTCTTTTACCTTAGTCATGAATATATAACAAATCGGACTTACTAGCGCACCAATAATGAAAGATGCCCAAATTGGAACATATCCTGCTCCTGGTGTAATTGCAACCAAACCAACTACTGCACCTGTTGCAGCCCCAAGCGTTGTTGCCTTACCATGTAATACTCTCTCTACTAACATCCATGATAACAATGCAGTTGCAGCTGATGTATTTGTTGTGATAAATGCATGAATAGCAATGCCATCTGCAGCCAATGCACTTCCCGCATTGAAACCAAACCAACCAAACCATAGTATTCCTGCTCCTAGTACTACAAAGGGAATATTATGTGGCTTGTAAGATTTAAATCCATGTTCACGACGCCTTCCAAGCATTATGCAGGCAACCAATCCAGTAACACCTGAACTGATATGTACAACATTTCCACCTGCGAAATCAAGTGCACCTAATCCTTTTAAAAATCCACCAGTTCCCCAAACCATATGTGCCAATGGATAATATACGACAATTGACCATATTGCAACAAATGCTACTAGTTTTGAAAATTTCATTCTTCCAATTAATGAACCACAAATTAGCGCTGGAGTAATAATTGCAAACATCATTTGAAATGTAGCAAAAAGACTCTCAGGAATTGTAGAAGAATAATCTGGATTAATATTATCTACCCCATTGAAGAATATATGATTAAATCCTCCTATGATTCCTCCATGATTCGTTCCAAAAGCTAGTGAATATCCAAAAATCACCCACATTAATGAAGCTAATCCACAAATAAAGAAGCAAGATAGAAGTGTATTTAGAGCATTCTTTCTACTAACCATACCTGAATAGAAAAATGCCAAACCTGGCGTCATCAAAAATACTAATGCTGAACAAAATAAAATAAAAGCACAATCTCCTGAATTAATTATCATAACATTACGTTCCTTCCTTAGTTGAATTAAATTCGTTTTTAAGTTCTCGATACAACGTTAAAACTATATCTATATTTTAGCCAAAACCACATTCTTTTATTAGTTTCAACGCTTAAAATAAAAAAATGGCAAATTACATTAGACTACTGCCCATGTAAATCGCCATTGATTTCAATATAAATTTATCATCTTTTTAAAATAATGTCAATATGATTTTCACTAAAGTTTAGAAATAATTTCTCAATAATAATATAATATATTAATCAATTTCCACATTTTACTTTAATCAGGCTATTTTCAAAAATATAAAAAATAGGCCAATATCATACTTTCCTATGATATTGGCCGCAATTTAGATGGTTAATTCCATTACATAATCGTCCATAACAAATCCATTTCCAATGTCTGATACTTGATCTTTTATGATTTTGAATCCTTTCGCTTCATATACCTGTATTGTATCTGTATTGTATTTATTTACAGTAAGATAGATACTTCTCAGTCCATTTTCTTTACACCTATTACATAAGAATGCAAATGCCAGACTTGCATATCCTTTCTTTCTGTAATCTTTCAATATGTATAGCTTACTTAAGAACATCTTCTCTGCTTCCATGTGAATACCAGAATATCCTACTTTATTCCCTTCGATTTCTATAAAATAATACTCGTATCCTTGATTATCAATCTGCTGCGTTACGGCCTGCTCTGATTGAAATCTTTCCAACATATAATCAACTTGTTCCTTTCCAATTATACTAGTAAAATGCTCATTCCAGACGATCTCAGCCATTTTTGCGAATTCTTCAATCTGGTTTTGTGATTTGATTGGTATCATATTGTATTTCATTTAAACTCCTATCCGCTTGCTTAAGCAAGCATTTTAATCAAGATTGTGAAAATATGCTTTTAATTTTCACATTAACTCCTATCCGCTTGCATGCGAATTTAATTCCCATTATGCAAGCATTTAATCAAGATTGTTTTAAACAATTATAATGCAAGCCGTCAAAATAATAAAAAGATATATCAGATTGAACACAGAAAACACTGCCAAATATTTACCCTTTCGAGCACCTTCTGTTTTTCCATAAATTTTATATGAAATCAAACTTGCCATCGAGGCTATCAACGTTCCGAGTCCACCAATATTTGTTCCAAGTATTAACATAGAATAATTTTTTGTGAATCCCGAAAGTAGTATTGCCGCAGGAACGTTACTAATTACTTGGCTTGCTATTGTTGAAACTATAATTTCATTACCACTTACAACGCTAGCAAGTACATTTGCAATACATGTCATATGCTTCATATTTCCCACAAATATAAAGAATGCCACAAATGTCAGCAAGAGTAAATAGTCTGCTTTCGCAAGTAATTTTCGATTAAATATAAGTACTGTAATCACTACAATAACGATTGCAATTCTATAATCAATCATATGGAGTACTGTACATAGACAAATTGCAAACAATACTATAAAAGCCGTCATTTGCACCCGGTCAAGGTTGACCGATCTACTGACGTCTATTGTCCCTTTTTCCTCTACTGCACCTATTTCCTCTATTATTCCTATTTCTTCTAATGTGCCTATTTCCTCTAATTTCCCTATTTCCTCTAATGTCCCTATTTCCTCTAATGTCCCTATTTTCTCTAATGTCCCTATTTTTTCATTTTTCATAAATAGCAATGTCACTGCAATTAATACGAAAGATAAACATGTGACTGGAAACATAAGCCTTAGAAATCCTAAAATATCCATTTGAGAAATTGAATATAAATACAGATTCTGCGGGTTTCCAAGTGGTGTAAACATGCTACCCAGATTAGCTGCAATTGTCTGCATGACGATAACAAATATCATCAACTTTTCTTTTTTGATCTTCTGCAAAGTCATGATTGCAAATGGTACAAATGTGATTAATGCAACATCATTTGTAATAAACATACTTGTAAAAAAGCAAATCAGTACCAGTGCAAATGCAAGTTGCCTTGTATTGCTGATATGTTTTATCATTTTCTCAATTATATTTTCAAACAAACCTATCGTTTGAAATCCTGCAACTACGAGCATTAGGCAAAATAGTAGTGCTAGTACTCTAAAGTCTATGTAATCTATATACGCTTTCGATGGTGGAATTAGAAACGCGGATATAATCGCACATAGAACCGCAATACACAGAACAATTTCTTTTTGAATAAATGTAATTAATCTTATTTTCACTTTTTAAGTTTCTTTCGTATTTATTATAGTAATATGCCCATTAAAACCTAGAACCCAAAATGGAGGACCGGAAATATCCGCATCCTCCATAATAGTTCTTAAATAATAATTTAAAATGTCTTAAAGCTATACTTGCTTAGTTTTATCTTTTCTGGCTGTTCTTCTGATTCTTTTTTCGCAGCGATTGTTTTCTTTGCAGCTGATTTATCTGCTGCCGATTCCTTTTCTTCTTTTGTAGCAGAAGCTGTTGTTTCATCGGTTTTTTCATTTGTTGAAGTCGTTTCTTTTGATTCTTTTAAAGCTTTGTCAACGGATTCATTTGATGAATCTACTACTTCCTCCGCTGAGGTGCCATCTGCTACTTCTTGATTTGTATCATAAGGTGCTACAGTTGGTGCTTCATACTTTCCTACATTTGGGCTTTTCAAAGGAACACCTAATTTGTCTAAGGTAATAAACTTTAGCAATGCATCAATGATTGTACCGCTTCCGTTCTCTCCATTTTCACCACTTCCTCCCATGTTAACGACTGTTTTAGGTACAATATCAACATGAGCATTCTTAATTGCATCTGAAAGTTTATCAGCAATTTCCTGAATAATACGATATTCTGCTCCACCATATGCCTTTACTTGAGCATCAATTGCCTGTGCTTTTGCAAGACCGACATTTGACTCTTTAGAAGCCTCTGCTTCACCTTCTAATCGTATCTTAGTTGAATTTGCTTTGGCAAGTGCAACAATTTGATTCGCTTCCTGTTCAGCTTTACTTGCAAGTGCTGCACCGCTGTTTCCTTCAATTTCAATCTGAATCTTTGATTTTGTAAGTAATCCTTGCTGTGATGCAGTAGCCTCAGCTTCACGAAGTGATTTCTCACTCTCTGCCGCTTGCTGTTGTTTCTGATAAGTTATCTTCTTTTCTTCAGCAATTTGTCTTTCACGAAGCTGTGTAAGGATGTTCTCAATCATAATATCCCCAGCATTCGTCTTTGGTGTTCCGATAAGGACTTCTTCTAATTGAAGATTATATTTTTGGAACTTCTCGTGCATTTCCTCGACTGCTCTTTCACGAATCTCACTACGCTCTTGAATCAATTCTATCAATGTCTTTGTCTGCGCAACATCCTTGAAATAAGCACTTACAAGTGGATCAAGTGACTGGTTAACTAACATATTAATATCGCCAAATCTTTGAATAACCCATGGTGCTTGTTTGTAATCGATATGCATAACAACTGATAGCGGTAATGATGGTTCAAATGCATCTTTTGTTATGATATCTACTTCAGTAAGATTTTCATCATATTTATGATCGCCTGTTTCACTCTTATTCCATTTTAAAATAATATTAGTGGTTGGAACAAGAACTACTTTACCTGCATCTGTATTAAATGCATATTTTCCTGACATAAGCGGTTTCTCTAAAACACCCTTGCAGCCATTGGCAACAAGTTCGCCATGCTTATAATCGATTCCAGTTGTATCAACGCCTTCTTTACCAAAAAATGATACTACAACTCCAACAAAACCAATAGGAACTACCGTTTTTGGTCTATATTCAACTGTTGCAAAAAGTCTATTAATGAAATATGTACCATCAGTAAGTACTCGTATCTGCTTACCACGTCTTCCGCCAAGTTCTAGGAACTTTTCAGGATCCTGAAAATTAGAATGTTCAGGTCCTACATCATTCGCAATGATCTCGCCCTGTTCAAGTGGAAGTCCGTCATGGACTGTAACAATACACATCTGATCAGTGTCTTCGACTTGATTTCCCATAATGATAACTGGTGTAAATCCGTTTCTTTGCTCAAGTGTCTGCTGCATTGTCAAAAGTTCATTTCTATCTTGTCTTGAAATATTGATAGCCTTAATGTCACTTATGGTAATCACAATAAATTGTGCTAAGTTAATTGCATAAGTTCCTTCTCTTATAATTCCCCTTTGTGGTCCTTTTTGTCCACCATTTTGTAAGAATCCTTTTACGTCTTGGAAATTATTCGCTTCTGGAACGACCTTACCAAGTGTCTGTGTTGGTGAAAGAGGATTTCCATCTCTTGAGAAAATGTAAGCGATCTGACCCTGTGGTACTGTAATCAATGGATATTTGTATATCTTGTACATAAGTACTGAGCGAAAATGAATACCTCCACGTAATAGTTCAGGCTCATAACCTGCCTCACCACCAAGGGCGATGATTGAATTTTTAAGTGAACCTCTAACACTCCACCACTTCTCTACAACAGCCACTTCGTTAGAATTGATTACCCTTAAACCTAAAATCTGAAAGATGACTAAGTATACTACGAAAATACCTACTACTGCTAAAATCAAAATCATAGTTAAATCCATTATGTTCCCCTTTCTCACTTGATAGTATTCTACTATCCAAGTCTTGAATTAAATTAATTTTACTCCATCTTCTCCTATAATTCAACTAAATCCTACAATAAATTAAGGTATCTATTGAATAATAATTTGCAATTACACATATGCCTTATCTTTCCTTGCAGTAGCATGTCTTTTCAAGCCTCAAAGATGATGAAAATCTTCCCTTAAGCTCATTTTTCACCCTCCATATGCTAACGTAGACACGAAACTCAAATCACCACTATTTATAGGTCAATATTATTTATATTCGCATCTTTAATAAATATGAATAAAAAAAGCCAAGCACCCTCTACCAAGCCTCCACCTCTCACCTAACAACCAAGGGGGACTCCGTATTAATATTCCAACGACATTACGCTAATTCGATGCTAACGCCCCCTTCCATCGAACCCTATATCGCCTCTAACGCCCTCCCGTCGCTACGCTTATTCCGCACTTTACCGCCCTTCTAAACAACCAGCGCCACACCCCATATAAAAGGCTAAGTACATCGTTTAACGAACGGTAGGCTCAAATGTTGTGCTGGCTAGCGACACGTATCTTTTTACGTGTCAGCTAGAAAGCATAACATTTGAGCCTACCGTCCGTTAACCGATGAACGTGCCTTTTATATGGGGTGTGGTGCGTCCCCTTTTATATGGGGTGTGGCGCGTCCCCTTTATATGGGCCGTAGCGCGTCCCTTACTTCGTCTTTTTCGTTGGCACCTGCGTTGGCGTCGTTGCTTTTGTCGTTGCTTTTGTCATTGCCTCCGTAGCTTTCGTTGCATTGTTATCAGCTTTACTATAAGCTTTTATAACCACTGCTTGACTGCACATTTGTGTATATCGTAGATTCACTAGATCCATATCAACTGTAACAATACCTTGCATTGGATCTGATAATGTTACTGTATTGGCATCCAGATTATATCCAATCATTACAACACAGTGTTCCGGTGAAATCCACGCCACATCGCTACCATTGATTGTCCACTCAGCTGATACGTAAGCGCATTCTAAATCCATCGTTGACCATATTATTACAGGGTTTCCCGCTTCTATTTCTTTTAAAAATGTACCAAATCCGCTTCCGCTGTAATCGTAAGCAGTATATTGATTTCCTTGCTGCTTTAGATAAGAATTAGCCGCTTTTATAATAGGCGCTGAATAACAACCATATGCACCATCCGTGTATGGATCACCTAAAAAATAATTCAAAAAATCTCGTGACTCTAAATCACACTTTGGTAAATATTTATCTGCCATATTCTCTTTTGACACCTTATATTTTAAATAATTCAAAACAGTTGTCAAAGATGTAATCTCGCAGCCCGTTGGCAATTCAGGGTATTGACTTAGATATGAAACTGGCAGTTCAATACGTCTGGCTGACACAACACTTTTATTAATACTAGTTGCTGTCTCTGCTAGGTACATCTTACCATCTATATCACTCTTAGTCGTAACTATCTTGTAGGTTGTTTCTTTATCATTATTACCTAAAATACCAGCAATTTTACTTATTGCTTTTAATTCTTGTGTATCTACTTGTATTCCTACTTGTGGAATAACATTCTTAACATATGTATCCCTAATATCCTTATTTACCAATACCATGTAAAGCATCTTATCCCGCATAATATTATATGACACTGCCTCTGCACCATAACTCACTTCTACTTTCGTAGTAGAAGTCTTTGCCTTAATATCATATAAGTTCCCCTCTACTTCATTTTGCAAAAGCAAAGAAACCGTAATGCATACAACAACCGCCCCTACTGCGATTGTGCCAATCTTCCCTTTTTTCATATCTTGTTCCCCCAAGTTATTAATCTCTCTGTAAGTAATAACAAATCAGCATGTACATTTGCGACACAAATAGAAAAATAAATAATAAACGAATATTTATATAATTATAAATGTTTTTCGAAGGAATTAATATATACTTGGCACAAACTGTATGTTTTTGGCACAAACGGTTATTTTCTTATGCTAAAATGAATGAGAATGAATGAGAATCAAAATGTTTTTTTCAAGATTACTAGACAAGTCATAACATTACCCTCTTCGCTATATTCTATGGTCCCTCTATATTTTTTCACAATATCTTTAATACTTATCATCCCAAATCCATGTTTCGATTTATGTTGCTTGGTTGTAGCAAATATTTGATTGTTTTGTATCACACTTTCTTTAATCGTATTCTCTATCACTAAGGTAATATTTTCTTCTTCATATATCTCAATATTAATCATCCCACAGTCGGTCTTTTGAGATGATTCAATTGCATTATCAAGAAGATTCCCAATTAATATACTTAAATCAATATCAGATATACACTTAAGATTAGCACTTATAATACATTTTGTTTCTATGTTTTCTTTTTCACAAACTGCGAATTTATTATTAATTATGTAATTTAGCACTTTATTTGAACAATACATCTTAATTCCAAGAACATCTATTTTTTCTTCCATTAGCGTATAAATATATCTTCTTGCTTCCACATAATCTCCATGTTCAATATATTTATCTACTATCGCCATACAGTTCTTCATGTCATGGCGCATTTTGCTTGCTTCTTCATGCATATGCATTATCTTATCCGCACTGAATTCACTATTCTCATATGATAATTCCATTAGTTTAATTTCGATTTTTTTCTCAAATAATTCATATATACTTCCGGCAATATAATAAAATACAACATTGATCAAAAGTACCGCGCATACACAAAGTTGCATATCATTCCATTTTTCATCTATTTTATTTTGATTGTGCCCAACAGCCTTAATCAACGAATATATTAAACAGACAACGATTACAATTATTATGCTAAATTCTGAGTACTCTATATTCCAGCTAAACCGCGCCTTCATATTCTGAGCAAACAGGCCTAGCGCATAAATGCTCGTTAAAATCCACACCGAAAGCACTAACGAACTAGCTAATATCATTTCACTTTTCATATAGACGGTTAACAGCGCTGCTACTAAGGATAATGCTCCCATACAATACAGCATTCTCTTTAGAAGAAATTGATTATAATAAAGAATTAGACAAACTAAAAATGTCAGAAACATAATCAAAGTAATATCCGAAATTTCAATTAAATGCTGCTTGTTATTTATAATATTGAAGCCTATTATTCCGATACTAATTAACACCACTTTAGATATATTTCTCGCTAAGATATGATGTTTTTCCTGTAGTATTGAATTAACACACAACATCCAAAATATCCCCTGCAGTATGTTGTTCATAAAAATGAATACTGACATATTTAAGATTGTCATTACACATTATCCCCTTTTGCATATGTAATTTTTATAAATACTATTTACTTCTTTTCCTTTACTTCTGCTTATAACCACATGTCGTCCATTTATAAGGACTAAAACAAAGTTTTCAATTTTTTTTATGTATTTCATATTAACTAAACAGCCTTTGTTAACTTTGACGAAATTCTCCTCAATCAGACGATCTTCAAATCTTGATAATCTATCTCTCAAAGTAATATCATTATTTTCAATGCTTACAATTATATTATGCTTAAATGAGTCTATCATTCGTATCTCATTAAATAGAAGTTGAATATTATCCTTTCCTTCCCCTAACACAATCATTTTTTTATCATCAATAAGGCTTTTTATAATACGGCTCATAACCAGCTGGATTTCTTGTTCGAATATTCGTTTTCTTACAAAACCAAGTGGCCTACATACAAATGAATCAAACACCAGATTTTCATGACTTGTTACAAATATAATTCTAGTATCTTTTCTAATATTCATAAGCTTTGAAGCCACATCAAACCCATGTTCATTTCCCATTTCTATATCGAGCAAAATAATATCGATATCATCCTTCGTATAATAAGACAGAAGCTGTTCTCCTGTTTCAAATTCGCATAACTCATATGTTAAATACTCGAAACCATCGTTGAGTACTTTTGTAAGAATTTCTATTTCTCTTTCTCTAAATTTTGTCTCATCATCGCATAACCCGATTTTTATCATAATTCCCCCCGTTACCGCCTATTTTTCTGTGCATATCAAAATTTGTACCACAGGCACAAATAATAATTACTGTTAGACTTCAGACCTTGTCTCCACTATTAATTGCTTTACTTGTTCTTGTCTCTCAAATAGAACACAGCCCCCTGCATGCTCTTCCATCAACAAATTATTATCGCGTAAATTCTTAAATAGTGGAGAATTGATTGCCTCCTTCAATGAGACATTTTTCAAGTTTGTATCAGAATAAGGCGAGAATGGACATGGTTCTGCGCCACCATGGGAATTGATATGGAAGAATCCGCGCCCTGCTGCAAGGCATCCACCCGATGTCTTTTCGTCTCCCGGAAACGATATGAAGATCATATCTTCATATGTATCTCTTAACCCCACAAGTTTTTCTTTTAATATTTCTCTCTCTTCATTTTCAAATGCCATATACTGTGTATCCATACTGATTGGGACATACTCAATTAAAAATACCACCTTACATCCTCTGCTATACAACTCATCAAGAAATTCAACAGTCGTTACTTCATCTAGATTTTGCTTCGTTACTGTAACGGAGGTACCATATAGTATTTTATTCTTTTTCATTATATCCATTGCATCAATCAACTTCTGATAAACTCCATTACCACGTCGTGCATCTGTATATTCCTCATTACCTTCAATACTCAAAATAGGTATCAGATTTCTATGCTTTATAAATAATTTTATGTAACCATCATCAATCATTGTTCCATTCGTAAAGATCGGGAATATTATTTCAGGTATCTTACCAGCTTCCCGAATAATGTCCGGCCTCATAAATGGCTCTCCACCCGCTAGAAGTATGAATCCAATACCAATCTCCTTAGCCTCTTCAAATATTCTTAGCCATTCTTGATCTGTTAACTGATTCTGGGCTTCCCTATCAACACAGGCTTTATTGCCTCGTGCATAACAGCCTTTGCAATGAAGATTACACTGACTTGTTATACTTGCAATTAAAAATGGAGGTATATGTTCACCTCTGTTTTCTGCTTCCACGCGTAGCTTTCTTGAATTCTTACTTGACATCGCATACTTAGCAATAAATATACTCTCTTTCGGATTGGATAATGAAGCCTTTATGGCACCTTTCACTATATTTTCCACTCCATTACTCAAATAACTTTCCAAATTGAAATTTTCTGCCATATTACCCTCACTTAATTTTTTCCTACTGTATTATATATATGCTTCAACCTAAAATTTGCGTTCTAATTTTTTTGATATTAATGTAAATAATATAAATATGCCTATTAACAAAGTATAATACACAGCCAAATCATTATCAACCGTCATTGACTTTACGCCCAAAAGATTATCCCCCATCACATACGGAATACACTGCGGAATATATTGAACAAAACCTGTGGTACCTAGCGCCATGCATATACACATATTTACGATTCCAAAAACAAGCCCCGATATAGATGTTTTAGTTATTACAGCAATACACAAATACATTGGTACCAATAAAAAATGCATCATCCCAGTATTTAATAAAGCAACCACTAATTTTCCAATTATTTCCATTGGAATCATTGAATCAAATAGCATTCTTCCAGCAATCAAAGTTGCCACAAAAAACATCACTCCCGTAATTAGAATGACAAAAAACAGTATCACTAATTTCATAAAGATCATAACAAACCTTGGATATGGATAGCACAAAACCACTTCCATTGTGTTTTCTTCATATTCTCTCGCCCATATATAGGATGCAAATGCTGAAAAAGTAAGTAGTGACTGTATATTAAATGTAAGCAAACACATATGAGTAAACGAAAGCCACGATACATTATCTTGATTAAAAAGTGTCAGGTAAGCTATCGTTCCTGGCAATATTGCCCCAGCTATGATTAGCCACCAAATGCTTAAAGAGTGTAATTTTATAATTTCCGCTTTTAAATATCTTTCCATATTATACCACTCCAGTTCTTCTAAAGATATCATTAATATTTCTTATTTGTCTTTCGAATGGACAAATATAAAAATAACATTGCGACCAAGGTCAACACCAACGCCCCACACAAAAAGCTTATCTTATCATATCTTAAATTCCCGAAGAACTTTGCCACTAAAATCATAGGTAGCAAGTGTGGAAACACATATCCATTTTCCGAAAATATAAAGGGAAATGTAAACATAAATATCATCAAAAAAATAATTGATGCACTCGAAAAGCTTCGTCGCACCAAACTTATAAATACAATCAATGGTACAAGCGCACTAAGAGCGCCCGCGCTGATCAAACTTACCTTTACGTATTTCATCAATAGCGCAAAATCAAAGCCGTCAATCACTGCATTTATTATAAATAGTAAAACAAATGTAATTACCTGCGTCAAACATAATTCAAGCACCGTCACGATTAATTTTGATAGCATTATCTTGGTCTGGGATTGCGGCGTTATTTCCAGATATACGATCATATTTTCTTTATACTCTCTTGTAACTATGAAGCACCCATAAATTACTGTCACTGCAAAAGGTATCATTTGAATATACACGCTATTGCTTATTACCACTTCTAAAAATGTCTTGTCACTACTGACTGCATATACCAGCACTATCATTAATATTGGCGCTAGAATTGATATCAAGACCAATCCATTTACAAATGTATTCTTTATCTTTTTTAATTCTAAACCGATTAAATTTCTCATCAGCGAGTTCCCCCGCATTCATTTATTTTTGCGGTCCCTGTAAGCTCTATAAAATAATCCTCTAACGAAGAACATACAATTTTACTTTCGAGAACCTCAATCCCATTTTCGACCAATATTTTGTTTAATTTTCCATTGAGTGACTGACTCGATAATTGACCGACAAGTGATATTGTATCTTGTGATATCGTTATGCCATAACTATCGTTACGATTAATTCCATTATTACTATTATTGTTACTGTCACGCTGATTGTTGCTGTTACTATGATTGTTGCTGTTACTATGATTGATACCTATATTTTCTATGTACTGCTTAATAAGTGTTTCCGCCTTAGCGACATCATTTACCTTGTAGATCGTTGTATGTTTACATTTATTTTGGAAATCTTCCTTGCTTATTTGTTCCAGCAATATCCCATTATTAAGAATACCGATTGTGCTTACTATTTTTTCAACTTCCGCTAAAATATGTGAGGATACAAGAATCGTAGTTCCGCTTTTTGCTATGTTTAATAACAATTCACGTATTTCTACTACTCCCTGTGGATCAAGGCCATTCGTGGGTTCATCTAACAGCAATATTTCTGGTGTATGCAAAAGAGCTCTTGCAATCCCAAGTCTTTGTCTCATTCCAAGTGAATAGTTGCGAACCTTTTTGCTGCCTTCCTCTGATAATCCAACGATATCAAGCACTCTGTCTATACTCGTTTTGTCTGAGACATTCATCATAAGTCGGTGAATGTCTAGGTTTTGCCTTGCCGAAAGATTCATATAGAATCCAGGGGTCTCAATAATCGCGCCTATTTTTCTTAGATTATCGTGAATATTGCTATCCGTTACTGTTTCTCCAAACAATTCCACGCTTCCGCTAGACGGTTTAATTAAGTTCAGTAGCATTCTAATTGTCGTAGTCTTTCCTGCTCCATTCTTTCCTATAAATCCGTAAATCTCACCTTTTTTTACGTTTATATTAACATCTTTTACAACTGTTGTTCCCTTATATGTTTTTGTTAAACCCACCGTACTAATTATATTCTCCATCTTTATTTCCTCCTCATTTACTCCTCATTTACTCCTGCTCTATTCTTACTCTATCCTTCTGTATTCTTGCTCTATTCTTGCTCTATTCTTCGCTATTCTTGTTCTATTCTTCGCTATTCTTGTTCTATTCTTCGCTATTCTTGCTCATCCCTGACTTATTCTTGATTATTCTTGATTCATTTCTTATTTTTACTTCTGGTCTGCTCCATATTTTTGTAAAAAATGCTCGATATGTTTCGATAATTCCTCATTTATAATCTGCTTAACTTGTTCTGTTATTTCCCCGCATATCAAATATCTATGAAAAAGATAAACTACCATTGTGTGATAATCCATTACCATTCGTTCCACATTATTGGTTTTTAAAAATCCCACTTGTATCAACCAACTAAATATAAGTATCTGATTGCCAATCGCTTCATCAAACATAATATTGTGATACATCATCTCTGCAACTTCACTAATTCCCTGCTCTAAAATCAGCATTCTAAGGAATCTATTAACCGTATCTTCCATTAAATAATTTGTAAAATATCCATGGCATACCATCGAAAATGCTTCTATTTCAACGTTCTTAACGTTTGCCATCTTAGCGCTAAATTGCGAGGGTATTGCATACATTACATTATTAAATGACTGACATAAAACATCGAAAATATCCTGCTTATTTTTGAAATGATAGTATATTGCGCTTTCCTTGATACCAATTTTCCCAGATATATCTCGAATGGATACACCACTGTAACCTCGCTTTGAGAATAATTCAAGCGCAGTATCTAAAATGATCTGCTTTGTATCTTTTTTTTCTTTTAACATATTGAGTGATCCTTTCTTGCTTCCTAATATTGAAATATACATTTATGCTCATATATAGGTCTTAGAGATTTATTTAACGCTTGTTATTATTTTACTTAACATTCGTTAAGTTGTCAAGATAAAATATAGCTTATGTAAAGTTGTTTTTGAAATTCACCTTCAAACTTTACATAAGCTATATTTTAATAATCATTTTTTTACTATGATTTTAATTGCTAAGTTATCGTATTTCTGAACGTATTATACGCATTATATAAATCTAAAATTCCATATCCCCACTGCCTACTTGGATAAATAATTGAATTTTCCCTGCTAGCACCCCGTATCAGTAAATTTCTTATTTGCACGGTACTCATTTGCGGATAATTTTTCCTTACAATCCCCCATTCTAAAAGCATAGCCGCCACTCCTCCTGTATGTGCTGCCGCCAAGCTGGTTCCTGAACTTACCTTGTAACCTTGAGGAACCGACGGTCCAATCAAGTCCACTCCTGGTGCTGCTAGTGTTGGAGAAATATTTTCATTACGCATGAATCCTCTGCTTGCATTGATATATAGTACTTTCGTTTTATAATCATATGCTGTAGCAACCAGTGGAATAAAGGTATTTGCTGGAGATGTTAATGTGTATTCAGGATTTGATTGCACGAAAAAGCTGTCTATACTTAAAAAATCCACAATAGGAAGCCAAATATGGTAGCGCAAAGATATATTGCTTTTTAAATTAACCTGAAAAGTCCAAACACCAGGAGTTGGATTTGTAAATCGAACAAGAATTAGTTGCTCGCCAGATTGAGCCTCCACCAATTGATAATCTACACTTATCGTCGTACTTTCAAACGTAAATCGTATTTCTTTTGTCTCTTTAATTGTTTGTGGAATCGGCGGGATAAACTCCCCTTTCGGCGTTTTAATGGAAATCGAAAAACTACTGGGTGTCTGCCCCCAGAATTCCATAGAAAATCCACTGACATTTTCTCCAACCTTCAATTCCACATTATCCACAAAATTTTCATTCTGAATAAAGCCTAGATAATGGTGTCCTGAACTTCCTTCATTACCTGCTGCAATAGAAATCGAAAATCCTTCCTGCGCAGCCAATTCAGAAATATAGCTGCTCAGTGATCCCTTTTCATCATGACCACCTTGTGAAGTTCCAATACCCATTATGATAGACATTGGCCTATCTGCATTTTTTGCAACTTCTTCAAGATATCTTATTGCCAAAATAAAGTCATTTTTTTGATATGTTAAAACGCCATCAGGAATACGCCAAAAATCACGCAAAAACTTTTTAGCAGGCTTCAATTTTACCATCACGATTTCTGCATCTGGAACTACTCCTGAAAATTTCTCTTTTTCATTTCTATTACCGGCAGCAATTCCAGCTAAAAAAGTACCATGACCATTGTCATCATTACTTGGAACTACTGATAATGGATCTTGACTTGCCAACGCAGTATTAATCTGACTCTGCGTATACTCAGTTCCAAAATAAAACCCTTCCGGTTGTGAATTTTCGCTATCAATTGTCTGATCCCAAATAGAATAAACTTTAGATGTTTTATCACTATTTATAAAAGCTTCCTGTCGATAATCAATTCCTGTATCGATTATTCCAATTAATACTCCACTTCCACGTAATTGCAAGATAGGAATATTTTGCACTCGCAAAACCCCAGAAGCTTCTAAACTACCTATATCTAATAATCCATATACATTGGGAATAGCGCTATAACCAAACATCTGAAAAAAATTTTTAGGTAAATTGCTAATTGGTACATAAACATTAAATCTATTCTCACGCAAATTAAATGAGCATGTGCCGTCGATTTTAGTAATTTCATCAAGCGCATTCCCAGAATTTATTATAAAATCCGCATAATCCTCGCTTAGAATAGCTTCCTTACAATTATTATCCACTAGCCCACCAATTTTATTTCACTTAATCTATAATATGAAATAAAAAACACGAATATTAAAGATTTTACAAATATTACTTTCCCCACTGCTCACGAATTGAATCCATTATTTCCATAACAGATATTGAATTTTGAGGCGTCTGAATGCTACTTGAAACTTTACCGCTCTCGATGCACTTGATTGCTTCTCTTATTTGATACTCGAAACCATTTATGTCCACTGGCATATTGATTTCTTCGGTCGTGCCATTATAAAAATCTACATACATTTTTTCCGCCTGCTGAAAATCTGGAAGACGAATACTACCTTTGGTACCATAGATCAAGCCTTCTTTTTCTATTTTCATACCGATTGATACAGTCATCGATGCTGTTGCTCCATTTTCATATTCGAATATCATAGTCTCAAAATCGTCTGTACCAAACTCACTCATATGAACCTTTGACTGGATTTTGATTGGATGATAACCAAGCGTCATTGCAACAAATCCAATATTATATATTCCTATATCAAGTAGAGCCCCACCACCAAGTGATGCATCAAATTTTCTATTTCTTCTTTCACCTTGTACTGTAAATCCAAAATCAGCTCTGATATGTTTTACTTCTCCGATTACTCCATCCGATATAATCTGTGCGATTTTTAAATGCATTGGTAACATCGAAATCCAAAAAGCTTCCATCAAAAAGATGCCTTTTTCTTTCGCTAATTCAAATATTTTTTTTGCATCCTCTGCATTCGTTGTCATCGGTTTCTCACAAAGTATATGTTTTCCTGCTTCGATACACATTTTCATATTTTCAAAATGCATGCTATTGGGTGTTGCAATGTAGATTGCATCTACGTCGTCATCCTGAACAAGCTCCTCATATGAATCATAGTATTTTGGAATAGAAAATTCCTGTGCAAATGCTTTTGCATGTTCTATATTTCTTGAACCACATGCTACCAGCTGTGTCTCATTACCCATGCTATTAATTGTTTTTGCAAATTTATGTGCAATGACTCCTGTTGCTAAAATGCCCCATCTAATCATAATTTTTTTCTCCTTTATTTATCTTAATTTTTTATTTTTAAAATTCTTTGTGTTTCCCAATCCTAATTTTCCTAATCCTAAAATTTCCTAATCTCTAAATTTTCCTAATCCTTAAACTATCCTAATCCTTAAACTATCCTAATCCTTAAACTATCCTAATCCTTAAACTATCCTAATCCTTAAACTATCTTAATCCTTAAACTATCTTAATCCTTAAACTTATCATTTCCTAGTATTATATTGATGTACTTTGTATAACGTTGAAATGCCGTAGGAATCGGGTATCTTTCTTCTATTTCTGCTGGTTCTACAAAAAAACAATCTTTTAATATACTATTGTTTTGTTCTAACTCCTCCACCTTAACCACATATCCAATCATGTGCCATTCTTTATGCGTAAAGATATGCTTAGAATCCTCTAATTTCAGAATCCTAATTGCGGATAGTGACATTTGTTTAACCAAATATAATACTTCTTTTTCTGATAGATAGCCTTCCATATTTGGAAATTCATATAATCCAGCTAAAATTCCTTTGCTACACCTTTTCCTAATTGCGACCTTATCTCCTGACTTGATTACTAATATTGTTTTCTCCTCAATCGTTCTAGGTTTCTTTGGTGTCTTTTTCGGCAAGTCCATTACAATACCTAGTATATTCGCTTTACACAATTGATTCAAGGGACAAATCTCACATTTTGCCATTCCATTCGGTACGCATACCGTTGCCCCTATCTCCATTAGTGCTTGATTAAACGCTCCTGGTTTGAGTTGTGGCATAGTTGCACGTAATTCATCTTCAACTTTCTTTTTTACGGATTGACTTGTAATATCTTCTTTACTAGCCAAAACTCTGGAAATCACTCTTAATACATTGCCATCTACTGCCGGCACTGGATTTGCAAATGCGATAGAAGAAATAGCCCCTGCTGTATAACTACCGATCCCAGGAAGTTCCATTAGATCATCATAATTGGATGGAAATTCTCCACCATATTGCTCAACTACTATCTTTGCCGTCTTTTTTACATTTCTAGCCCTACTATAATAGCCCAGACCTTCCCACAGTTTTAGAAGAGCGTCATCATCTATTTCTGCCAATGCTTGAATTGTTGGCAATGCCTTCATAAATCTTTCAAAATATGACTTTACAGCCTCTACCCTAGTTTGTTGCAACATCACTTCTGACATCCAAACACGGTAGGGCGCAGCATTTTCTCTCCATGGCAAAATTCTAGCATTCGCATCATACCAGGCCAAAAGAGGCTCTGCTAAACTTTTCAAAATACGTTTTTCTTCCTTGTCTTTAACGCTAGCTTCCACATTATCTTCTATTTCCATGTGACACCTTTTGCTTTCATTAAATTTATCACTAATAATCAATCTTCTATCTTCTATCAAATTATAAAAGAAACGGATGTAGTATCTTATTATAATACTACATCTGTTTCTTTTATTATAAACTCTTTTTCTATAATGTCTTTACTATTTAATTTATAGTTTTCTTATAATATGAATTTACCAATCTCACTTGTCAAATTATCTACAACCTGACTTGACTTTTCAACTTCCTTTATTACAGTATCTGATTTAGTAGTTATTTCGCTAGAGCGCTGTGCGATATCCGTTGTACCTTCAGCACCTTCTTGTGAGGCTCTACTGATTTCTTCAATTGCCTTCAGTACACCATCAATTGATGCTAGTAATTGTTCTGATGTAGCGCTAAAATCTGTAACAAGAGAATCGACATAACCAGCGTCTTCGCTATAATTATTGGCTACATTATCAAACATTTCGAAACTATTCTCTACATCTTTTGAGACGAAATCAAGCAACCTCCCCGAATCATTTGCCAAGTTAGAAACCGAATTTGTTACTGCTGAAGTTACACTTTGTATTCTTACAACTGCATCTTTTGACTGTTCTGCTAAACTACGAATTTCATCTGCAACAACTGCGAAACCTTTCCCAGCTTCGCCAGCCCTTGCTGCCTCTATTGCAGCATTGAGTGCAAGAAGGTTCGTTTGCGCAGTTATATTCATAATTGATTGTGAAAGTACCTCTATCTGTTCTACTACTTTTACTTCATCCAATGCTTTTTCTAGACTAAATTTTATCTCATCATGGATCGTCCTTATTTTTTGCCTCTGAGATTTGGTATCTGATTTCACCTGTTCCGCTCTTTTAAAGATATCAATCGCTTGCTCTGAACCTTCTTCTGCTTTCAAAGCAATATTTTTTGATGCAGCTTCTATTTCATGAGACATAGCACTGATTTCTTCTGATGCTGCTGCGGTCTCTTCCATAGAGGCAGCAAGCTCCTGCGTTGTTGCAGATACACTTTCTATATCCGCATTTAATTCATATACATTGTTTTTAACTTGCAAAACAACATCACTAATTGTAGCGGCTTCAACCTTAACTTTACTAATTAAGTTACCAACTTGTTTTTTCATATCTTCTAACTCTGAAACTAACATTCCAAAATCATCTTTTCGGTTTTTAAATTTCTCTGGTATTTTCGCTGTGAAATCACCTGTTGCTAGTTTTTTAATATATATATTTATAGTTTTCAGTGCATTGAAAATTCCAGTTGCAATCACCAACGATATAACAACAGAAAGGATTAAGAATGCTGCCCCAAAATATAATATTACACTTACTTTTTCATTGGTGGCCGCTGTTACTTTAGCAGATTCTGTCGCAACTGTTTTATCTATGTAATCTGTATAATTCCCTGTACCAACTACCCATCCAAATCCTTTGGAAATCAAACTATAAGACCGTTTTGGAGAAGCTACTGTTTCTCCTGCTTTAGGAAATACATAATTTGTAAAGCCACCTTCTGGTTGTTGTGATACTCTTATAATCTCTTTAATCATCTCATAGCCGTTAGCATCTTTAGCGGCCAAACGGTTTGTTCCTTCTGTTGCATTACCAAGTAATACAACATTCGTTCCATCTAAAGTATCAATCCAAAAATAACCACTTTCACTATATTTTAAACTTCTAACTAAGTCAGCTGCGACTTTCTTCGCCTCCTCCAAAGTATACTGGCCTTTCTGATACTGAACATATATTGTATCCACTAATGACACAACATTAGTAACCTGACTTTTAATATTTTGATCATAATCCGTACGTATAGTCGCTTCTAGTGTTGCTAAATCTTTTTCTCCAATACTTTTCATACTTACAATGCTAAGTATTGATACAACCATTATTATGATTGCCGTTATTACACTTAATAGTATCATTTTCGTACGTACTTTTAAATTATTCATATGCACATCCCACCTTTTTCTTTCGTTTTAGTATAGTAGGATTGTATCATTTTTTGTACACTAATTCAATAAATTTATCACTATATCAGCTCTATTTCTGCATTATTCTGTTAATATTTACCATATATTAGCAATTGTATGTGTTTGTATGAAAATATCCAATTACATATTGAAATTAGATCAGTCCTTTATTTTTTCGATACTTATGAGGTGATACTCCTTTTGCCTTTCGAAATGCATCACCGAAATAATTACTGTCATTAAAACCACATTCAAAAGCAATCTGCGTAATTGATTCCTCTGTATTTAAAAGTGAATCACAAGCTTCCTTTAAGCGAACACTAATTAGATATTCCTTAAATCCAAATCCCGTTACCTCTTTAAAACGTTTTGAAAAATAGGATTTACTCATATTGAACTTTGTCGTAACATCATCAAGCGTAATATCCTTGTCATAATTAAAATATATATATTCTGCCGCATCTGCAATAATTTTGTTGTTTTCATCATATTCCAAGATATCGCCACCCGTATTTTTCTGGCATCTTATCAAAAATACCATTAATTCAGTAAAATAACTTGTACGCATTTTTTTTGACATCTCATCAATTCCGGCATGTTCATCTATCATCTTTTGCAATATTTCTTCTAAATATTCTCGCCTTCCAGCTGGAATTTCAATAACATGATTTTTAAAAAATTCTAAAAACTCATTTTTCCCAAATATTTCAAAAAATGGTTCGATATATTCTTCCATAAAATAGATGTTGATCAACTCAATCGGACTCGGATTATGTTCTATCGGATACCCCTTATGGAGTTCACCTGCCAAGATAAATACACCATTTCCTTTTTTCAGATTATAGATAGAATGATTGACTGTCACGTTTCTAGTCCCTTTAACAAAAAAACCTATCTCGTAGTAAGGATGGAAATGAAATGGCTGAGAATTATAATTTGCATCTCTTTTCACTCGCTCTATTAAGAAATCATCTGTTCGTTTATATAGGTTCATAAGATATTCTCCTTCGCTCACATCTTGCCAGATGTATTTATAGTACATATTACTGATATTATCATAACATATCCCTCGTATTATATAGTTATAGCTTTTCTTTACCTTTTCTTAGGTATGAGCTATTCTGTTTAAGATACTGTGGATTAGTTATTTCTCCCTACCA
>NZ_FOJI01000022.1 GCF_900111235.1 [Clostridium] fimetarium | reverse complement strand
GACAAATCGAAAATGATGTAAACGAAAGGGCAGTTACTGGTGAGTGAAAACTGCTTTTTCGTTTACACCATCATCGATTCTATCCTAAAGAATTTGCATCATGAGTGTTCTTTGATATACTGTAAAAATTCTGGCGTTTTTGACCAATATTTTATGCCCCAATTCTCAAAATTCCACTCATCCATATACTCATTACATTCAAAATCAATATAAAACAATTTTTCATTCTGAACTATGAAATTTGTTGGGAAATAATCTATATTCGTATTTGCTTCATAAAGCAAATGACACATTTCATGCGCTTGTTCCAAAAAATCACTTTGCATCTTGTCACTCAAGACTAAATCATAGATTGTATCACCTTCAATATATTCCTTTAATATACGTTCGTTCTTAATGTCTACATCCAGCATGGTAGGGATCCTTATACCAATTTTATTTAATTTATTATAATCATTTATCTCTGCTTCAATTTTGTTTCCAAACTGATAATAAGCACAAGGTTCATGGTGAATCTGCTTAAGCACATAACGCTTTGTTACATCTGATACTAAATAAGAATATCCCCCTTTTCCCTTCCCCAGCAAGCTAATAATCAAAAAACTCTTATCATTTACAGCTATTGTTTTTTCCTGCATTTATTTCTCCCTCACAAATTAAAGTTCTTTATTTTTCTCAATAGACGGATGTCCTAATACACGAGAACTACCCTCTATCTGCACTTTTGCTTATTTTAATATACGTACTCTGAAAGAACATTAATTGTTGAAACGATCAGATTTAACAAGGAGCTTGACTAAACGTGGATATTTTTTTCTATTCTTTACGTATCAACCTTTAAAATTTCCTTCTATAACAAATAAGACTCTTTACTATAAATGCAAGAATTGCATATACAACTAATATGAAAAACAGTTTAACCGAATTATCTACTTGAAAATATTTTACACTACCATATATCCTTGACACCATATCCAATGGTGGCAAAATCCAGGTAACTATTTTTATTAACGGAAAACTATTTATTATAGGGATTTTTACTATAGTTACTGTGGCAAATAATACGGTCAAAACAATTGCCATTTTTCGGTCTTTCATTACCCTGGAATGAAAAAAGCTTCCCAATGAAGCTCCTGCCACGGAAGAACCACATAATAAAATCAAATAATTTAAAATATCGAAATTTGTTAATGGTCTTTCAATCACTGCACCATTGTTCAATAAATTAATAATAATGGGATATAGCAAACAAATACTATTTACTATGAATCCTAATATGATCAAAAAAACCATCTTACTTAAGTAGTAATACACATTACTTTGCACACGTAAGAATATTATTTGTTCCATAACCGGACTTTCGTCAGATGATACACTTAAGCCGATCCAAACCATTAATAAAAACACCCAATTGCAAGTAATTAAACAACTAGTTACAACACCAACGGGCCTTGCATCGCTTGAATACATAACAAATAGAAAAATAGCCGTCACCACTAAAGGCATTACAAATTTGCTTCCCTTAAAATATATATGCAGCTGATATTTTACCAATTCATTTATCTTCTTCATCGTATAATCCCCGCAATTTCCAACCTTTTTGAATTAGTTCTGGTAAAATTTGATCACTTTCATTCTGATCTATTTTCAAGCTGTAATACTGACCATATTTCTTCATCTCATCCATTAACGGCAATTGCTTCGCATTTTCCAAAATCATGAGATACATCTTCTGTATTTTATAGTTATACTCTGTCAAGCTACCGTTTCTAAATGTATAAACATCTTCTGCAATCGCTTCAATGAGCCTTTTTTCATGACATGACATAAAAATGGTAACGCCTTGTTCCCGTAATTGATTTATTTTATTAATAAATACTTTTTGGGAAGCCATATCCTGTCCAGAAAGTGGCTCATCTAGTAAAAGTACATCCGGTGTTTTTAGTAATGCTTGCAACACCACGACTTTTTGAAGTGTTCCTTTTGAAAGAGATCTCATCGCTGTATCAAGTAAATCAGTGATAAAAAAGTCCTTTCCCAAAGATTCTATCCTTTCCTTGCTTTCCACTTTTCCAAGACCATCTAATGCCCCCATATAGATTAGATATTGTCTGGCAGTTATGGATACTGGTGAAAACTTCTCTGGTATATAATGAAAAAGCAATGGTTTGTTATACACCACTTCCCCTGATGTGGCTGTCACCAATTTTGCTATTATTTTTAACAACGTACTTTTTCCACAACCATTATGGCCCACAAATGCAACGGATTGGCCTTGCACAAACGTTTTGTCTATTTTATCCAAGACCAATTTCCCATCGTATATTTTTGATATATTCTTTAGCTGTATAATCTCCACTATTTTTTCCTCTCACTATAAAATGTAATTAATTAAAATAAATCTATAAATCCCCGTTCATTTTAATTGTTTGATAATCTCTAAACTTGATAATATTATATCAAATATAATTATTATTTCATAGCGTATTTGCCTTTATTTCCCATTTATGTAAGTTTTATAGATTAATATTCTCAAATTTAGCTCCATCCCTTATTACTTTGTTTTCATCATAATGAATTGTTTAGTTTGTTTTGAAAAATTTCCGTTATCATAGCTTATAGAGTTTTAATGCTTCCAACTTTTTTGCTTGAACATACGCTTTTTGTAAAAATTCCTCTATAGATAAATCCTTATAGCTCCAATTCATGGCCTCTATTGCAGTCGGACCGGAATAACCAGTTTCGGCGATTTTTTTCATAGCTACAGGCCAATCAATTGTACCGTCAAAGGGTAATTGATGTATTGTATTTCCGTTATAATCATGTAAATGTAATGCCATCAAACGAGAACTATACATGGATAATAAATCATAGCTCGGATAATAGTGATAGTGATGGCAGCAGTCATAACAAAATCCTAAGCGCTCGGAATCTACTTGCTCCAGCATATAGGACAAATTGGTGAAATTCCGTAAATTCTCCAATGCAACATTGACCCCTAGCTGTTCAGCCTTTTCAGCAATTTTCTTGATTCTATATAATCCCAATGAATTATATGGTTTGTCATCGTCGGGCAAATGCACCACCATTGTCGGAATCTCAAATTCAGTACAATCCTTCAAACATTGCAAATAACAATTAATAGAAGCTTCACCATCCAGATTATCAAGCCATATATTGTCTTGGACTTGGAATGGTGTGTGTATATTTTCTATATCAAGTCCCGCTTCCCGAACAATTTGTGGACCGCTTCGATAATCATTCCGACCTAAGTATTCACTCCACCATAATAAAACGCCATCAAACCCTGCTTCTTTTATCATCCGATAACGTTCCTTTATTGGCAATTCATAACCAAACCAATCATAAATTGTAATCATATGCCGCCGTCTTTCTTAATTTTTTCGTGATTTATCGTTTATTGAGCTTTCTATAATTATTATTAATTGGACAGTATTATTTACATTCCACGACTAAGAAATCAATAAAAAGCTACAACATTACTCAACAATTTGGAATTTATTTCTTTTCTTTTTATCGACACTATAAATAATTGTTATAACCAATGTGACAATTATCAAGATATGCAAAATAGTATGATAAACATCTGGGATATACACTGTTTTAGAATTGGAAAATTTTATTGCGCCTTTAAAATATTCAATTTTTCCCTCCATGCTTCCCATAAATCCACTTCCATATATTGTGTACCATTCATGACTCAAAAACTGTGTGACAAACCACATTAATAGCCATATTATAAGTATAAATTTTCCTATTTTTTCTTTGAGCAAAAACACAATAAATGCAATCAATGTAATAACCATAAAAATCCACTCATCTTTATATGATCTAGTTACCAAATAACTATTTTCAAAGTAAACGCCTATCATAGCTAAAAAATACCAACACAACAGAACTATATTGGAAATAACACAACACTTCTTTTTCATAACAATTCGATCCTACCTTTTCAGTTAATTATGTAAAAAAAATTCTATTTTTATAAATGGTTTTATTTTCACTATGTCATCATTTTATTTCATGCCAATTGCTATAATAGGTATCTTCATTTCTTGTTCCGTCATGCCAGCATGATTTGAAATGAATTGGTTTGAATCTTTAGAATACACGATACCCTTATCACTGATTGCTATCGCTAAATAGTCTCCTATAAATTCTTCAAATTTGGGATGCATTTTCCCATTGCCACATATATTGTTTTCTATTACCTCTTTCTTTGAAAGTAATAAGAATTCATTTTTAAAACTACTTTTAAATTCTATAGGAAAATCATTCAAAAATTCATCTTTAATATGGAATGCTATAGCTCTTGTTTCAATAGAAATTGGATGTTTTAACATTTTAAACAACTTCGGATAATCGGTTAAAATATAGTTTTTCAAATTACAATGTCCATGGTCTGCCGTCACGATTACTAACGTATCAGATAATTTTTCACACATAACTTCCAATTTATTTTGAAGCTTATTTATGATCTCTGTGACTTCACTACTATAACAACCAGTCTCATGCATTAAGAGATCAGGATTTTCCCAATAACCATAAATGTATTTTTTCTCAGAAGTTGCACATAGCCGCGTTATTTCATTTGTCAATTCATTAAATGACTCTATTTTATTACTTCCAAATTTTGATACACTAAATGCATTTGCCATGCCGGCATCTTTGATTTTTTGGTATATACTTTTATATGGAATGTATTTACTTGCAACATGATAATCTGCTGCCTGTGTATCTGTATCTTTTTCTGTATTAATAAATGCATTTACAACTTTATCTAATTCACTAAAATACAAACTCCATCCTAGCCATCCATGTTCTAACGGAGTTAATCCACTTTCTAAAGATGTTGTTGCGGATGTAGTAGTTGAAGGAAATACAGATGAATATTCCTTTATCAAATGTTTTCTAAAGAAACTATTTTCTGCTAAATGGTGTTGTAAGGCATCAATACCCAATCCATCTAACAATATAACCACTACATTTTTATATTCATCCTTCAAAAGCTCATCTACATATTCGAGTGTATTATGTTCACTCTTGGCACCAAAATATTTCAAAATAGAGCTTGCAAGATTTACAATACTATTCTCATAATCTGCGTACATATCTTTTTCCCCCTCATTATGTATATTTTATCTTTCCTTCCTCTTACGCTCAAGTCACAAATAATTATGAGAAGCGTTTTTCCCAGAAAAAGCAGGTAGAGCTAACCTTAGATTGCTTTTCTAAATATATATCAGATATTATATCATACTAATACCCTCTTATACCACAAATGATTATGTCCCAATATAGTATATTACGACTCTCCTTTTTGTAATTACAATGTCGGTTGTATTATTAATTATATTCAAAAAAATCTCCAGCCTTCATAAAAGTTTTTCAACTTGTAAAGGCTGGAGATTTTAATATGTCTATCTCTTTATTCAAACTTTATCTTTACCATTTGTGCTAAATACTCAGCGGTTGCATCAATTCCCATAAAACTACTGTCAATTAGTATATTTCTATGGTTAATGTCTTCTGGTAAATATTTTGCATATCTCATTTGATAAGCCGCTCTTGCTTTATCAACTTCATAAATCATTTTTCGGGCGACATCTTGCTTCATATGTAAATATTCCACACAATTTAAAAATCTATTTTCATAAGGAGCATATATATATATGTTCATCAAGTTTTCTTTGTCTTGTAAAATATAATCCGCACATCTTCCAACAATAATACAACTTTCTTTTTCTGCTAATTCAGTTATTATTTTTCTTTGTACATCAAAGATATGGTCCTGTATATCTGATGTGTTATTTCCCAAAGGAAGTTTCATATAAAAGAAGTTACTTCTTGCAATCTCTTCTTGATTACTGACTGTTGAAACAGGAAGTTTTATTTTTTTTGCTGCTTCATCCACAATTTCTCGATCATAATATTCTATTCCTAAAATTTCAGACATTTTTTTAGCAATTGGTCTTCCTAAGCTTCCAAATTGCCTCGTAATAGTAATTGTGTACTTCTTCATATATGCCTCCTCGTCTATTTTTTACTTTTATATTTATCCATTGTCTCAGCATTGATTCCAAGCGGCGGTTTTGTACCTTCTGGGAGCAACGAACGATACGTTCTTCCATTCATTCTTTCGCACCACTCTTTCTGCGCCTTGACAATTATATCTGGCTGCAAAAACAAATCAATTCCTGATACCGCTAATAATTTAGCTGCCTGAATCATAGATTTCATACCAATACTACTTCCTACACTAGAGGTAACCTTCCAGTTATGCCATCCCCCCTCCGGTGCTGCTGTCATCCAAAAGGTTGCATATGGAGCATTCCAACTGAATTCTGAGGTGTCACATAATACAGTTCCACTTGTTCCAAACTCCATGATATCCGTATCTAAACCAGTTTCTTCTACTTCATCTGCCTTTTGCATTGATCTAGCCATGCTCTGTTCTTCTTCTGTAAATGCTGGAGCTCCCAACTCTACAAAATTATCATATAATACTCTAGACAGTATTTTATTAGGTATTTTTTCATGACTTGCTGTAATAAATTCCCTTTCAACACTTGTATCGGTTGCTAATGCTCCACCCTGTGCACATTTATCAACACGATCAAGGATATCTTCCAACTGTTTTGAAGTATTAAACCTTCCAATGCACCACAACGTAGCTTTATCTGGTACAACACTTGGAAACTCCGGACCTGTTTCAGAAAACGTATAATTAATTGTATTGGCTCTATCGGCTGCTGCCGGCTCATAATGTTCTCGTAGAAATTCAATGGATGTACCCATAAGTATTGCTGCATCCAACGCACTTCTACCTTGCCAAGGAGAATTCCCATGACAATTTTTCCCTTTAAAATGATATTTCACACTAAAATAAGCGCCGCAAGTATCATAGTGTGCTTTGTTATAGCTCCATGGATGCCAATCTAAAAAACAATCAACGTTTTTATAACAACCGTCTTTTGCCATAAATGGTTTCCCTACACACAATTCTTCAGCTGGTGAGCCAAATACTTTTATTGTTCCAGGAATATTTTTTTCTTCCAATACAAAACGCAACGCCACTGCTGCTAGGACTTGCGATGTTCCTAATATATTATGGCCACATCCATGCCCAGGTGCCCCTTTTATGATTGCTTTTTTATTATCTGTCATACACTCTTGAGACAATCCAGGAAGGCAATCATATTCAGCATTATAAGCAATAATAGGTTTTCCATTCCCATATTCAGCAATAAATGAGGTTGGCATTCCTGATAAGCCTCTTTTGACTTGAAACCCATATTTTTCTAATGTTTTTACTAAAATATCAGAAGCCTCATATTCTTCTAGTCCTAATTCAGGATTTTCCCATATATACTTTGCAATATCACTGAATTCCTCCTGATGATGATCAATCCAAGAGAGCATTTCATTTTTTAACTCTTTCATTTTCATCATTAATTCTCCTATCATTCATCTTCATTTTGAATCAACATAGCCATACCTTGACCACCGCCGATACACATAGTAACTAACCCATTCTTGACTTTTCTTCTTTTCATTTCATATATTAATTTAGTAATTAGTATTGCACCTGTAGCAGAAAGTGGATGTCCTAAGGCAATCGCTCCTCCATTTACATTTACAATATCTCGATTAAAGTTTAATGTCCTTAGGCATGCAATTGACTGACTTGCAAATGCTTCATTCAATTCAATCAAATCTATTTCTTCTTTTTTAATACCAGTTTTAGCAAGTAGTTTTTCTACTGCATAGATAGGACCTAAACCCATCTTTTTATAATCTAAACCAACAGCCGCTGCCGAATGAACACTTACCATAATTTTACATCCAAGCTGGTTTGCTTTTCTACGGCTCATAACAACCAATGCCGAAGCTCCATCGTTCATGGAGCAACTATTTCCAGCGGTCACTTTCCCACCTGTACGGAATAATGGTCTCAATTTTGCAAGTTTTTCCGGACTCGTTTCTATTCTTGGTCCCTCATCTAGATCAAAGCAAATGCTTCTTTTTTTTTCTAAAATCTCTACCGGTACAATCTGATTTTTAAAGACTTGATGTTCTATAGCTGCCAGTGCTTTTTGATGGCTTTCATATGCATACTGATCTAATTCTTCTCTAGATATATCATACTCATCCAAAATATTTTCAGCAGTATCACCCATTCCAATTTGTTCAAACCCAACTTCTGGTACAAACATATTCCCTAAAAAATGCGGTGGGTTACCATCATACCCACGTGTCTGTTTCGCCATATAGTAAGGTCGATTTGTCATGCTTTCACAGCCTCCGACTATATATACCTCTCCCATACCGCTTCGAATCATTGCCGTAGCAATACTTAGTGCTTCTAAACTTGATGCACATTGCCTATCTATAGTAACTGCAGGCACATGATCTGGTAACCCAGCCGCCATCGCTGCAACCTTAGCAACATTTCCTGGCACCCCTAGTAAATTACCAAAATAAACATCATCAATTTCATTTCCCGATAATCCTGCCCGTCTGATTGCTTCTTTGATAACAATACCACCCAATTCATAATCTTTACAAGGTGCTAGAGTTCCCGCATATTTACCAACTGCTGTTCTAACTGCTGAAACGATAACTACATCGTTTTCCATTTATATCACCTCATTTTCAGAAAGTTCTATCGGTATAATTTTAATTTGTTTATCCACTATAATTTCTGCTTCTGTCTTATCTATTACTTCCTGCACCGTTGTATCCGCAAATATCTCTTTTAATACCAGTTTTTGATTCTCAAACTGAAAAACTGCCATATCAGTAATAATCATATCCACACAATTTTTTGCCGTAATTGGCAATGTACAATTTTTTCGTATTTTTGACTCTCCCTTTTTATCTGTTTGCATTGAAAGTATAATTACTTTTTTTGCATTTTGTGCCAGTTCCATTCCCCCACCCATTCCGGGTACTATTTTACCAGGAACAATCCAGTTAGCCAAATTAGCATCCTGATCCACTTCCAATGCTCCTAAAAAAGAAATATCAATATGACCTTTACGAATCATCCCAAATGAAGTTCCACTATCAAAAAAAGAACCCCCTTTTACTAATGTACATGGAATTCCACCTGCATTAATAATATTGGGGTCTTCCATTCCAGCGTTTGGAGCTTTTCCTATTCCAAGAAGTCCATTTTCTCCTTGAATCATTACATACTTCTCTTCTGGGAGATAATTTGCTACCATAGTTGGAATTCCGATACCAAGATTGATCACACTATATGAAGGAACTTCCATCGCTGCACGTTTTGCCATTAATTCTTTTTTTCCCATGCCCATTTCCATTCGCCTCCTTTTCCTGAAATAATCATATCTACATAGATTCCAGATGTTATAATTTCTTCTGGATCCAGTTCACCTAACGCAACAATTTCGTCTGCCTGTACGATGACATAATCGCAGGCCGCTGCCATAATCGGATTGCTGCATCTAGCAGTCTTATCATAAACAAGGTTTCCGTATGTATCTGCCTTTTTTGCATAAATGATTGCAACTTCTGCTGTTATTGCAGGTGCAATCATATAATCTTTATTGTTTAATTTATATTTTTCATAGCCCTCGGCAATAATCGTATCAATTCCTGTATCAATCAATACTCCACCAAGACCCATAGCGCCAGCACGGATTTGTTCGCAAAATGTTCCCTGCGGTATGAATGTCACTTCCATCAGTTTATCGTTCATTCTCTTTCCGGCAAATGGATTGGAACCAATGTGCGTGGTAATCATTTTTTTCACTTGACCATTACATACAATAGGACCAACTCCTACATTCGGAAAACTTGCGTCGTTACTAATCAAGGTTATATCCCGCACATTTTTATCTAGGATACCCTTGCAAAGCAAGGGTGGAGCTCCAACGCCACCAAATCCGCCTACCATGAGGGTTACTCCATCCTGAATATGTTCCATTGCTTTATCTAATGTTTGAATTTTTTTAAATATATTTTCTATCATAATTAGCACCTCATAATCCCAGTTGTTTTTCAATCTGTATGATTGAATGATCAATCCGTCTTACAATTTCATCAATTTCTTCTAATGTTACTATGTAAGCTGGTGCTATCATCGCCATATCTCCCTTATTACCATGGTTGCAACCTGTACTTGTTTCTATAAACATATTTTCGCTTAAAACTGCTTTTGAAAACATTGCGCTCACTTTTTGTTCTGGTGGAAATGACTCTTTCGTATCTTTATCCATTACAAATTCGATTCCAACCATGAGACCCATGCCTCTGACATCTCCAATGATTTTATGCTTTTGGGCTACTTCTAGCAGTTTGTTTTTTAGATATTCCCCTTTTTCGGATACGGACTCCACTAATTTCTCTCTTTTTAAAATTTCAAAGTTTTTGCAAACAACAGCCGCTCCTAATGGATTCCCTGCCCATGAATATCCTGCTGGAAACTCTGCTGTGTTAGCATCAATTGCATCATAGACTTTCTGTGAGCACGCAACTGCTCCTACTGGAAAATATCCTCCAGATATTGCCTTTCCTAAAGCAACGATATCAGGCTTTACATCAAAATTCTGATATGCAAATACTTCTCCTGTTCTTCCAATTCCACACATTACTTCGTCAAAAATAAGGAGTACATCATATTTATCACAAATCTGTCGTATTTTCTTAAAATATTCTTTATCTCCATGTGCTCCAACCAAAGACATACCAGATACAGGTTCCATAATGAAAGCCGCTACTGTGTCAGGTCCCTGCTTTAATATTTCTTCTTCTAATGCTTCTGCACATTCATGATTACAGGAATTGCAGTCTTTTCCATACCAACAACGATAGCAATAAGCCGGTGCAATATGTCCCTGATTAAACAAATAATCTTTATAGCCTTCCTGTCTTGCTGGAAAAGCAGTCAAGGAAAGGGCACCCATCGTACTCCCATGGTAACTTTGATGTCTGGAAATTAATTTAAATTTTTCTTTTTTCCCCAAATTCAAGAAATAACGTCTTGCCAACTTCATAGATATTTCTACAGCTTCCGAACCCCCGCAGACAAAAAACACTTTCGTGAAATCGCCATCTGATACATCACACACACATTTACTTGCATCTTCTAGAACTTGTGTTATACAATCCCATCGATATGCAAATGAAATTTTATCAGCCTGCGCTTTTAATGTTTCTCCCATTTCACTTTGTCCATGACCGAGACTTATCAAAACAGATCCACTCGATCCATCAATAATTTCTTTTCCATCTTCGGTATACATATAGATTCCATTTCCACTTTCAATGACAGGGTAATCTTTTTTAAAATATGGATTTAATATATTTGTGTTTCTTTTCATAATTCGTTTTCTTCCTTATCCCAAAATAATGTTACTACTTAAAAAACTCTGAAGACGTTTGTGTTGTGGATTACTAAAGATTTGTTCTGGATTTCCTTCTTCTGCAACTAATCCTTCATGTAAGAAAATAACCCGATCCGAGACTTCTTTTGCGAATCCCATCTCGTGTGTCACAATGATCATAGTCATACCCTCATTTGCCATTTTCTTAATTACACTAAGTACTTCTACTACCAGTTCAGGGTCAAGCGCGGAGGTTGGCTCATCAAAAAGGACCACCTCTGGATACATCGCCAATGTTCTGGCTATTGCAGCTCTTTGCTGTTGACCTCCAGATAGTTTACTTGGATATACATTCGCTTTTTCCTCCAAGCCAACCTTTTTGAGCATTTCCAAAGCTATTTTTCTTGCTACTTCTTTATTCTTCTTTTGGACGATTAATGGCCCACTCATCACGTTCTTTAGAATAGTCATATTGGAAAATAAATTAAAGCTTTGAAATACCATTCCAACTTTCTGTTGTAACAAATGGATACTTTTCGCATTCTTTCCAATGATTTTACTATCGAAAATAATATCACCTAATGTTTTTTCCTCTAAAAAATTCAAACATCTTAAAAATGTACTTTTCCCAGAGCCACTAGATCCAATGATACTTACGACTTCACCTTTACTTATGGAAAAATCAATTCCTTTTAACACTTCCAAATCACCAAATGTTTTAACCAAATTTTTAGTTTCAATTATTTTGTTCATCGTTCGTTCACCCTCAATCTCTGCTCTAATTTTTTTAATAAGTACCCTAATGAATAGGTAAGTATCATATATATAATAGCTGCGTCAAAGTAAATTGGGAAGATTGCATAGGTTGCTGAAGCCAACTGCTTTGCTTTCATCATTGTTTCCGTTATTGTAATTACACTAACTAAAGATGAATCTAAAATTGCTAGTAAAAACTGATTTCCAAGAGCCGGTACCGAAATTTTAAAAGCCTGAGGGAAGATAACATGAATAAATGACTCAAATTTGGTCATTCCAATGGCCGTTGCCGCCTCTTGCTGTCCATATGATATTGATAAAATTGAGCCTCTAAATATTTCGCTTATATAAGCCGCGCTATGGAGCGCCAGTCCCATAACCGCGGTCATATAACTGCTAAAATAAATACCAAGCTGTGGTAATCCATAAAATATAAAAAATAACTGGAGCAACAATGGAGTACCTCTTATGATTGCTACATAGCCTCCAGCTATCCCTTTTAGAATCTTTATTTTAGACATCTTCATTGCACATATCAAAACACCAATAACTGTACCTAATAAAATGGACCAAATTGAAAGACTCAATGTCATCAGAATACTATTTGTAAATTTCGGAAGATTTTCAAACGCTGTCATAAAAAATTCTGTTAATCCACTTAACATTCTGTTCACCAACTTTCAATTCTTCTATTTTGTTTCAAGGATATTGCATCCAAAGTATTTTTCACTAATTTTATCATATGTTCCGTTATCAATTATTGTTTTCAACGCTGTATTTAGCTGATCTAATAATTCAGTATTTTCTTTTGTTACTGCAATTCCAATTTTTTCGTTATATAACAAATCTCCTACTGCTACCAAATTGTATTCCTTAGGCGCTTGTAGTCCAACAAAACGACTAGTAATGAGGCCATCTGTTCTTCCTTGATTTGCTGCAATGAAATTTTCCACATCACTGGAAAAATTAAGTACATCCTTAACATTTGAATATTTTTCTAACTCTTTCTGGAATGTTGTTCCTGTTACGACTCCAACTTTAGTTACTGCCGAATCAGCTAAAGACTTAAACCCTTTATTTTGTGGAGCAAAAAACTGTGCACCATCATAATAATATGGATTTGTAAAATTAACTTGCTCTAACCTTGCATCTGTTATTGCCATACTTCCAATAACTGTATCAAATCTCTTTGCAGTAAGACCTCCTAGAATACCATCCCACTCTGTTGTAATTCCCTCTGCTTTCACTCCCATGACTTCTGCAAGCGCATTTGCAATATCAACATCAAATCCAACTAATTTTCCACTATCATCAATATAGTTGAATGGTGGATATCCACCTGAACAAGCAAAAGTGAATTTTCCTTCTTTTTTAATGGCACTCCAAGTAGAAGTGTCTACCTTTCCACATCCTGCAATACTCATAATTGTTATCAACATCAGTAACATTGCTACCATTCTCATTACTCTTTTTTTCATAATTTCTCTCCTTTGATTTAATTATTATAAAAAAAAACAGAGAGGACCTATTTATCCTCTCTGATTTTTTTATGCACCTTAATTGGCTACAAACTTTATTTAATTTTTATCATTATAACAATCAATTATTATAAATTCAATAGACACGCTCCCAATCATTTTTATGCACGCGCATAACTCATAGCAAATCATGTATTAATAAGCAGATCTGTATTTTTAACCGATCACTCCAATCTTCCAAATTTAAATCTATTATTTTTTCGATTTTTTTTAAATTGTAAGTGATTGTATTTCTATGTACAAAATTTTCCTTTGCCATATTTTGAATCCCTCCATTGAGGCTCATATATTGTTTTAAATATGTGATTGAATCGGTTTGATTTATTTTGTCATACTCATCCAATCGTCCTAAAATATCATTATAATAATCTTTTAATACAGTTGTATGATTGATAACTAATAATAGTTTGTAAATATCTAATTCATCATAAAATAAATAATTTTGTTTTGTACGCTTTGCCAAAAGTAAAGCAGTATCCATATCTTTATAATATCTTCCGATATCTAAAAATTCCATGTTCTTTGGTCCCATCAGCATAAATATATTATAATTATTATATTTTTTCAAAATCATCTCATGTATAGTTTCTATAATCCTTTTCATTTCTATATGATTTTTATCTATGATCAAAACAATCAGTTGGTCATAATGAGATATTATCACATAACGCTCATGATATAAATTAAGGCTTTTTTCAACATCATTATGGATGCTTTCAATTGGAACCTCCAATGTATTATTAATTTCATCCGCCTTATATTCAAATAATAACATTTGATATTTCTCTATTTCTCTAAAGCCGTTTTTTTCTAAAATATCTTTACGTTCCTGTTTAAGTTCCGCTGAAAAAATATAATCCTTAAAAATCTCCGCAATATTTTCTTTCATATGTGAACTATATATCATTAATTGATCAATTTCATTTATTATATCAATTAGTCTTACTTCCCATGGTAATGAGAAAAGCGGAAATTTCTTACTTTTGCAATAATCAATTACACTTTCGGGTATTTCAGATATATATGGTCCAATATTTATGATAAAACCACTGACTGATTGCTCCTGTAACAAAATACAGGTTTGTAACAATTCGGTTTCATTTTTGATTGCGAACCCCGTTGTAACAGCCAATTCAGTGGCCCTCATATATGGAATAACATCATTATTATCAATAACACTCATCCATTGCACCATATTATGAATTCCCTTTTCTCCGGAAATTAATTTTAGCTGATACTTATCTTTTAGTACCTGATACATTTTTTCTACCGTCACTGACAATATTTACCCCTCCCTAGTTCTATTTTCTCTGATGTACTATCTTTTTCAATTACATCCGTAAGGAAGTTTCTCCATTCGTATAATATAAGTTTAACATATATCTCTCCATATCAATACATTATTATCATTTCGAACCAATAGCACCCATCTGGAATACCTGGTCGGCATCCTCAATCGTAGACAACCTATGTGCAATAATAATCGTAGTCCTTGTTTTTCCATAGTTGCGTAGTGTTTCTTTAATTAATCTCTCTGATTCTGTATCAAGTGCGGAAGTAGCTTCATCCAACAAAAGAATCGGTGCATTCTTAAGAATTGCCCTTGCGATTGCGATTCTTTGACATTGTCCACCTGAAAGTCGAATGCCCCTTTCACCAACCTGAGTCTCATAACCATTTTCCTGTTCAAGTATAAAATCATGCGCATTTGCGGATTTTGCGGCTTCAACTACCTCATCGTCCGTCGCATCCGATTTTCCATATCTAATATTATCCATGATAGATACACCAAATAGCATAGCTTCCTGAGGAACATAGGACACCTGACCACGCATTTCTTCTAGTGTCATATCCGAAATATTTTTTCCAGCGATTGATATGCTTCCGCTTTGTGGCATATAGAATCCCATCAGCAATTTCGCGACAGAACTCTTTCCACTCCCACTTTCCCCTACAATTGCAAAGGTCTGTCCCTTATTTACCTTCATATTAAAGTCAGTTAGTACTGGGTTTTCTTTCTCATATCCAAATGTAACATTTCTAAATTCTATGTACCCAGGTTCCTCCATCCTATCTAGTGGATAAGCTTTTTTCTCCTCTTCGAGATCCAGAAATTCATATACTCGTTCGGTTCCAGCCAAACAGTTATATAATTGTGGAAAATATTCTGCGAATTCTCTAAAATTCAGATCCAAGGCTGTTTGTAAACTCATAATTCCTAAGATATCACCAAATGTGGTGAGCTTATATTGAACCATAATTGTACCTAACACCAAAAACACAGTCATCTGAATCATAGATACCAGGAAAATATAGGAAGTCAGAAATGCGGTAGTTTTACTGTTTCTTTTGTTTAAATGTGATACCACCTTATTATTCTTCCTAAAATCCTCTTCCATTCGTTTCGCCTGATGATATATTCTAATTACAGACATTCCGCTTAAAATATCAGAAATTGTGGCATTCATATTTGCCAATTCATTTTGAATCGTCTTCGATCTAGCTCTCATTTTCTTTGCAATTGAGGTATTCACCCAGAGCGTTAAAATATTTAGTACAAAAATAATACAAGTTAGACGATAATCAAATAGGAGCATTGGCACTAAATATATAATGATTGTAGTTAATGATGCCACTGTTCTTCTCAAATGACGCATAAATATAACTGATAGAACCCAGCTATCATTATACAAAACTGACATAATCTTGCCGCTGTGATTCTTCTCATAATAACCAACTGGTATCTTCCCAAATTTCCCGTATATTACCTTATTAACATTGCCATGCCCATATTTTGCTGTTCCATTGAACATAAATGTAAACTTAGGAAGGAATTTCCATATCAAAATCAGATAAATCAGTACTGCACCGGTAATATACATAATCACTTCCATATTTACCTTTGAATTCAAATTCAAGAGTCTCTTTATCAGGTATGATTCCAAAATTGCTGTACTCGCATATAAAAGTGTCATCCCTATAATTCCTGAATAATATTCCAAATAATGCCCTTTTAAAAATACCATGGTATTTTTCAAGTCTTTAAATAATCGAATCACAGGACACCTCCTGATTTTTATAGAGTTTTGCATAGAGACCTGCCCCTGAAATCAACTGCTTGTGATTTCCAGTTTCTGCAACTTTTCCTTCATTTAGCACTACAATCTTGTCAGCATTTACAATGGTAGATAATCTGTGTGCAATAATAATCACTGTCTTTGATTTGCTATAATCTTCAATCGCCCTCTGAATTGATTTTTCTGACTCAACATCCAATGCAGAAGTCATCTCATCTAATATGAAAATTGGGGCATCCTTTAAAAATGCTCTGGCAATTGAAATTCTCTGTCTTTGTCCACCTGATAGATTTCCACCCCACTCTGATAACTGTGTCTGAAATCCTTCAGGCATTTCCATAATAAAATCATAAGCAAATGCCTTTTGAGAAGCCTGTACTATCTCCTCAAATGTTGCATCCGGTTTTCCATATCCAATATTTTCTGCAACTGAGCCGTTGAACAAATATGTTTCCTGCGATACATAAGAAATCTTCTCTCTGGCCGCTTCAATATTCCAGTCCTGCAAATCCATCCCATAAAGCTTCACTTTCCCCGCATTAGGAACATGAAAGCCCAGCATTAATTTAAACAAAGTACTTTTTCCATTTCCACTTGGTCCGGCTATTGCTACCGTTTTTCCACGCTCAATCGATAGGTTCAAATTCTCAAGCACCGCTTTTCCTTCATCTGAATATGAAAAGCAGACATCTTCAAGTTCAAAAACATCTTTACTTGTCTCATCAAAAACATCTTTACTTGTCTCATCTGCAACTCCAGTTCCAAATTGCTCGTCCTCGTACTGAAACAGTTCAAGCACTCTGTTCATCGAAACCGTCGCTTCTTTTAACTCAATCATATATTGTGGCAAGGTAGAAAGTGGATTAGACACATTTCTCATAAGTAGTATAAATGCGATAAATTCGCCACTTGTCATCTTGCCAAAATAAGCATTAATAAATCCAACAATAATACAGATAAATGTTGGTGCTGCTTTTATCAAATATTTATATGGACCCGCGTTAATTACACGTCGCTCATATTCTCTATAACACTCTGTTGCCTCATCCATATTTTTCTTAAAATACTCATTTCGAACTTTATACAGATTATAAGCTTTCTCTACCTTAATTCCTGTAACAGAATCCTGTCCGATTTCTGATACCTCATCCATCTTATTTTCAAATTTTTCCATTGTTTTATATGTAGGCGCTGCAACCTTCTTCGTAAGAAAGAATGCTGCTGGGACGCAAATCGAGCACACCAATGTCATTGACAAATTTACTGTCAACAGATATGCAAAGCTCAATGTAAACATAATCATGCTACTAATGAAAGCAGGAAAACTACCAGACATATAGCTTGCCACATTTCCCATATCATAGTTCATTTTGTTTTTTATCGTACCCGAGTGCTCATTTTCAAAATATGAATATTTGCAATTGAGCATCTTTGAAACCAGCATTCCTCTCATCTTTTCCACCAGATTAATGGAATAAATGGATCTTGCATATACACCTATGTAGTTCATTAACATCCCCACACATGTAATCCCCAAAATCACCATAAGAGTCTTACTGATATCACTGATTTCTAATCCAATATCCACAACATTCTTTGCAAAATCACTGACCCAGATAGAGATCAAAACAATTCCGATATTCATTATAATCTGCACTGCCACAAGATATTTTTTTCTAGATAACTTCCAAATACTTAACACTTACTCACCCCTCTATTTATCCTTCTAAAAAAGCTATAAACTCCTGCTGGGAGTTTATAGCTTTTTCACTAATAAATTTACCTTAATTTCCCTCAATTATTTTATTATATTCTTAGTTCTCTTTGTTATCAAGAAATAATTACATATTATCTTCCTGATTATAATATGCTCTTTTCTAGGCACCTCATATTTTTCGTTCCATACAGATGGAATCTGGCATATCCGCATACTGACCATAATTAGGAATAATTTTATATCCTGCTTTATTGTACATATGAAATGCTGCTTCCAACTGTTTTCCAGTTTCTAAAATACACCATTTATATCCTAAGATTTTTGCCTTTGATTCTAATCGCCTTACCATTTCTGCACCTAATCCTATATTTCGACAAAATGTATCTGTAAATATACGTTTTAACTCTGCATGTTCTTCGTCATACATTTTAAATGCACCACAGGCAACCGGAATTCCATCTCGATAAGCCACAATCACATTATGAATATTATCTCTTTGGTTATACTGATCATACTGACTTCTCTGAGATTTGGTGCCAACAAGTTCATCCAACGCATCGTCTAGTTTTCTGCAAAGAAGAATAAAATCCGGATCTGATCCATCTGTATCTTTAAAATGTAGCTCAGATAACTCTGAAAATTGCATTCTTGCCTTTTTAATAAGTTTTCCTATTATCGCATCGTAAGCTTCATCAATCATTTGGAATAATAATTCCATATCTAAGAAGCGATCTAAGTTAATGGTATTCCAATATGGCTGTTGAACTGGTGGACAATGATATCCTCGTACCACCAGCTCTGGATAAAGCTGCCTATAAAGATTCGCCTTTTCTGGTTCACACTTTAATGTAATTTTATAAAACTTTTCTTCTGGATTAAACTGAGCGAATATTTTCCCCATTACCCGATAGCAGATTGGATACTTCCCAAATGGTCTTGTCTCATATGCTCCTGGCAGATTCAAACAATATTCTTCTATTGACTGAATTATTCTTTTGTTATTTTGCATAAATAATCTCCTTGATTTGATACACGTCCTAAATAAATATGGAATTTATTTGGAATTTGTAATTATTTTAAATTATGTACCATTATATATTCCTCTTCATTTTCATCTACAATTTGAAAACCTACAAATATGTACATTTTCACAGCATAATTATCTTTCTGCACAGCTAATGAAGTTTTTGAGTATCCTCTTTGTTTCAGATGCACTATCATCGTTTTCATCATTTGCATTCCAATGCCATGTCCTCTGAATTTTTTATAAAGCGAAATCGCAAATTCTGGCGTATTATTATCAATACTTCCATAGGCACTAATATTTCTAACCCACACCGCACCAACTATTTCCCCATGAACTTCTGCACAAAAGCAATAATCATCCTTCTCATTTCCAAAGTTCTGAATATATACCTTTAGTTCTGGTTTTTCAATTACTGATTTGGGTAATAAATTCATTTCATCACGTTGAAATATAGCTTCGTATAAAAAACATCCAGCAACGGATATTCAAAGGATTCCATTTCTCTAATATTGTATTCCATATAATCCTCCGATTTTACATTTTAATTGCACTTATTTGTGCTTAATTTCTGTTTGCATAGATTATAATTTTTATAATATTATATCACTCACTATTCAGTAAGTCATCAAGAATAATTGAAGTCTTTAGTGCTATAACGAGCAGAGGAAAGAAAATTATCCATAATTGATAATTTTCTTTCCTCTGCTCGTTATATAAGGGCGAGTAATATTTTATGCTTTGCTAAATCGAGGTAGATAACATTTTACGTCTTGTTACTTCTTTTTCCGTGAACAAATGACGCTCTGAAGTACAATAAAGAAGCAGAGCATTGCCGCACGTGTGATCTGTGGCCACCATGGATCCTGGCTACCTATTGCAGTAACGATTAGTAATACGATACCGCTTGTTAATACACCAAATAAAGTACCAAAGATATTACCTATTCCACCCGTAAGCAATGTTCCACCAATAATAGACGCGGCTATAGCATCCATTTCGAGGCCTGTTGCCTGCTGAACCGATCCGGACCGCGTGTGAAAAAGGTATATGAACCCCCCGATACCTGCAAGCAGACCACAAAGCAAATGGGCATAGAACCTAGTTCTCTTGACGTTTATACCAAGCATCATGGCGCTTTGTGAATTTCCACCCACGGCGTAAAAACTGCGTCCGAGCTTTGTCTTCTTTAGCAACAAGAACATCAAAAATACGATGATAAGTGCTACAATAACACCATACTCTAGCTTTGATTGAATAAAAACACCTTTTTTATTAATATCGCCCAATAATGGTATCAGTATTCTCGCACCCGACAACTTCTCAAATCCAGGGTTAATAACCTGTATCTGATTGACTTCTATCAGAGCAACTAAACCTCGACCTAAGAACATTCCTGCCAGAGTAACGATAAATGGCTGCATCTCCAGATACGCGATTAAAAACCCTTGCACCGCGCCGAACGTGATACCGATTGCCAAGGCCAAAACTAAAGTTGTTACAAAATCGAACCCATAATTATTAAGACAAACGATACAGGATGTACAAATAAGTGCGGTGGAACCACCTACAGAAATATCAATACTTCCTGTTATCATAACAATCGAAAGTCCGCAGGCAATTATGATCAGCGCGGCATTTTCGTTCAAGAGGTTAAAAAACATTTGAATCTTACTGAAACCTTTATCTCCAAGGAATATAATGGAGAGAATATAGAGTGCAATAAACAATGAAATAGTAATTGTCAGTAAGAAAGCTGTATCAGTCAGAGCCTTTTCTCGTTTCAGCTTGTTCTGGATAACTCCTATACTTTCGGTTCCCTGCGCTTTTTTTAAAAATAACATATTAACCACGCTCCTTTCCATCGCCTACGGCCAATTTGGAAAATTTGACTCTATTGCTGAAGAAACTTTTAACAATTGGAGTTTGAATGGCTACAAGTATAATAATTATTACAGCTTTGAATACAGGAACGGCATTTGTATTAACATTAAGTGTGGTCAACATAGAGGTCAAAGTCTGAATGGTATACGCTCCAATAATTGAGCCCATCATATTGAATTTGCCGCCACCGAGTGAATTGGCACCAAGGGCAACTGCCAAAATAACATCCATTTCAATACTAGGCACTATTGTGTACGGATTTACAGTCTGTACCCTGCTTGACTGAACAAAACCGGCAATACCAACGCAAAGGCCCATAATAACAAATGCCAAGAATTTAATCATTGCAGGATTAAGACCATTCAGGCTTGATGCTTTATCATTAATACCTACAGCCCTAGTGTAGAGACCAAGATTGGTTTTTTTCAACACGAGGAATGTTAGCGCGACAACAACAATCGTAATAAGTATTGGGGTCGGAACAGGAAATCCTGGAATAAAGTTGCCGTAATAACCAAATGAAGGCACAGCTTTGGGCTTAAGCCCACCCATAGCCATTGAGCCTATCGACCTTCCGGCCGTAAAGAGGATTAGCGTTGCTACCATAGGCTGTATTTTGAATTTTGCAACAAGTAAACCATTAAAAGCTCCACAAGCCATACCAGCAAGGCAGCCGAGTATGAATGCAACAATAATCGGTGCATGTAACATGGCTGGCTGGGTTTCGCTCCCGCACAGGACCCTCATAACCACTCCGCCGACTATCGCGACTGTAGCGCCTACACTGATGTCCTGACCTCTGGAAGCAGATGTAACGAGTGTCATTCCGATAGCAAGAATAACAAGTTCAGTCGCATTGCTCAGAATATTGATTAGATTCCCGATCAAGACATTATTACCATTACTGTCGCTGCCCATGCTAATTCTAAGAAAACCCGGATTGATGAACACATTAATTAATAGAAGAAATGTTAGAAACGCAATAGGTATAAACAATTTGTTTCTGATTAATGCTTTAAAAATAGATCTAAAATAGTTGGTATTAAGTTTATTACTATTTTTGGACATTATTACTTACACCCCCCGCTATGGTATACATTATTTTATCCTGTGTCATATCATCACCCTTTAATTCTCCAACTACATAAAGGTCACGCATAACAATTAGTCTGGAACAGGTTCGCAGCATTTCTTCAATCTCAGACGAAATGAATGTGATACTCATACCCTCTGATGCAAGCTTTAGCACTAGTTTTTGAATTTCAACCTTCGTGCCAATATCAATTCCGCGTGTCGGCTCGTCAAGAATAAGATAATCGGGATTAGTGAGCAGCCAACGAGCAAGAATTACCTTTTGCTGATTTCCACCGGACAATGAGTTGATTGTGGTATCCGATGAAGCGGTTTTTATGCCGAGCAGACTGATATACTCATCTGCAAATGCTTGCGCCTGAGCCTTAGAAAATGGCTTAAAGAAACCTTTCATAACCTGCAGCGCGAGTATGATATTCTCGCGGACTGACAAGTCACCAATAATCCCATCGCACTTGCGATCTTCGGAAAGATATCCAATTCCTTTCTTCATCGCTTTTATTGGCGAAGTAATTTTGACATTCTCGCCTTTGATTTTCAACTTGCCTTTCATGATCTTGTCTGCGCCGAAGATTGCACGCACGCACTCGCTACGCCCAGATCCGAGTAGCCCGGCATAGCCCGTCACCTCGCCCTTGTACGCAATGAAATTGAACGGCTTTATTCCAGAAGTACTAGAAAGCTCATGCGTTTCGATAATCACTTCTTTCGAGTCACCAGTACCAAGTTGCTCTTCGTTATGTATGTCAGCCAAATCGCCAAGTTCTTTGCCCATCATTTTGGCAACAAGCTCTACCCGAGGCAATTCCTTAATTTGATATTCTCCTACAAGCTCGCCATTACGTAGTACTGTAATTTTATCACACAGCTCATACACTTGTTCAAGGAAATGGGTAACAAAGATTATGCCTACCCCCCTGCCCTTGAGTTCGCGCATCAGGGTAAACAACTTGGTGACCTCTAGTTTATCCAACGATGAAGTAGGCTCATCAAGTATCAATACCTTGCAATCCATATCAATGGCACGGGCGATTGCTACCATCTGCTGAACCGCTAAAGAGCAGTTTGATAATTGCTGCGTTGGTTCTACCGCTATCCCCAAGCCTTTTAGAATGCTTTCTGCCCTGTTGTTGATTTTCTTCCAATTAACGATTAAATCATTGGTTCTGCCAATAAACAGATTTTCGGCAACCGTCAAGTTCGGGCATAAGGTAATTTCCTGATACACCGTGCTTATTCCGAGTCTTTGGGCCTCCTGAGTCGACTTGATATGAACTGGTTTATTGATTCCTTTAATGCAGATTTCTCCGGCATCCTTAAAATATACTCCGGTCAAAACCTTAATCAAGGTTGACTTTCCGGCACCATTTTCGCCCATCAAAGCGTGAATTTCACCTTCACATAAAGTGAAATCCACATTTTGTAAGGCCAGTACGCCAGGAAAGCTTTTATAGATATTCCTCATTGTAAGTACTTTGTCCTGCATAGTTATAGTCAAACCTCCGATCAGACACGATACCAAGATATCAAGATATCAAGACATTATCCTGTCAGTTCTATAATTTATTTTAATTTAATAAATACGCGGTACCAAAATCTGTGAAAATATCCACAGACCTGGTACCGTGTTTTACAATCAATATTTTTTTACTTGCTCAAAATCTCCGGATATTCAACAGAAACGATTATTAATATTTACGTGCATCAATAATGGCTTGTGTGATAGAATTAATGTCAAATGTTGTTTCATCAACATATGCATTCTGCTCAACCTTTTCCCCAGCCTTAAGACTATTAATAAGCTTAACAATACGAGGTCCATGGAGAGGATTACACTCTACATCAAGGCTGAATTTACCAGAGAGAACATTCTGAAGGCCCCACTTATTTGCATCAAAAGCGATAACTTTTACAGTACCATTTTTACCATATGTAATACCAGCAGCATCCATAGCAGTGCAAGCACCACGAGCCATGTTGTCGTTCTCAGCATAGATAACAGTGAATTTCGTTCCTGTAGCAATAAGATCAGCAACAGCCTGCTTTGCAAGCGTTTCGTCCCAACCTTTCATATTTTGGTTGAATACAATATCCCATTTGTTTGCTTTTGCGCCGTCTTCAATCGCTTTGGAACGACCGAGCTGAGCGGAAGAACCTGTGTCGCCACCAAGCACAACGATCTTGTAAGCATCGAGTTTTTGAGTCTTCAACCAATCAACTGCCTTATTGCCTTCAGCTAGAAAATCGGAACACACCATTGCTGTATAAAGATTCTCCGACAAGTCAAGTTTACGGTCAGCCATAATAAATGGTATTCCGGCTGTCTTAGCTGCCTTTGCCACATCTTCCCAACCAGCCGACTGTAATCCTAAAACAACAAGATAGTCAACCTCTTCTTGGATAAGCTGCTGTGCCTGTGAAATCTGTTTTGCGTGGTCACCCTCACCGAAAACCATTTTAAGTTCAAAACCAGCTGTCGCAAAAGCCTCGTTGAATGATTTTGTGTTTGCAGTACGCCAGTCTGACTCGTTCGCATTTGTCTGCACTACACCTACTGTGATTTTTTTGTCTTCTTTGGTGGCTGAAGTCTCAGCATCTTTCTTGCCACATGCAGCAAGTAGTGTAAACATGAGCATCAATACAAGAGCGGTAGAAAAAATTTTTTTCATAGATATCTCCTCCAATCAATTTAACCAAAACATTCAGTTCAGTTATAGGATAACTATATATAACTTATACACATAAAAATACGGAAATTAATCCTAACTTTGTAGTTTTTTTTACTGTACTTCTGTTGTGTTTCATTTTTGGTTGATAATTCTATGAATTATGTTTGTTATTTTACGTTTTAGCGTATGATATTAAATTTATTTTTAAAAAAAGAACAGGGTACATATTTCTACATACGCTGTTCTTGAAACCCATATAGTATATTATCTAAACTAAATCACATTGCTAATAGCTCCGCGCAAAACGTTCTATACCAGCATCTTTTGCTTCAAAAACCTGCTCTTTCACATAGGATATTTTCTCAAATGCTTCCCCTTTTTCTAAACATTCTATTATCTGTGCAATCCGTGGTCCCTGTAATGGATTACATTCAATATCCACATTAATTAATCCGGCTTCCATCATATCAAAAGCCTTTGATACCGCATCAAAAGAAATGACTTTAATCTTACCGTTTACCCCACATTTTAATCCAGCTTCTTGTATCGCCTCTATCGCACCAAACGTCATATCATCATTTTGTGAAACCAAAATATCAATATCATCAAATTTCTGTAAATACTTCAACATTACTTCCTTGCCCTTTGCCTTAGTAAAGTCACCATTTTCAAATGCAAGAATATTCCAATTCTCATGAAGTACGGCTATATCCTCAAATCCTTTCGATCGTCCAATCTGAGCCGTTGAATTTAAAGTTCCCTCAAGTACAACGATATTTATAATATCCGTATTTTGTCCACTCTCATCCTGCAATGTCACCTCCGAAAAAGGATCATTTTCCTGCAAAGCATCATACCCACTTTTCTGTTCCTTCAGATATTTTTCCAGCCACAGTCCAGCCGTCTTGCCTTCTGCATATTTATCAGTACCCACGCTTGCGACATAAAGACTCTCATCTTCTGTATCAATCATACGATCCAAAATTATAACTGGAATACCGGCTTCCCTTGCCTCATTCAACACCGTATCCCATCCAGTCTCCGTTACCGGAGCAATTATAATATAATCTACCTCTTGAAAAATAAAACTCCTTACATCCTTAATCTGATTTTCCTGGCTCTGTCTTCCATTAGAAAAAATCAACGAGAATCCATTTTCTTTTGTGAGTGCATTCTGGATAGATTTCGTATTTGCAGAACGCCAGTCTGATTCAGAACCTAGCTGGGAGAAACCAACAACAATCAAATCAGAATCAATATCTTCTGTATTTTCTGATTCACTATTTTGAAGGCTTTTCATCGGCATAAGACTCCAAGTAGCAATCACTATCAACCCAATAAAAAAGGCCCATAATATTATTTTGATTTTTTTATTCATATCCTACCTCAATTCGTTCATTCTCCTGCAGCCTTGCCGGAATTTTGATTATGATATCTGTGCCTTCTCCTTTTTTGCTTTGAATATCCAGTCTATACATATTACCATAGTTCAATTTGATTCGTTTATTGACATTTGCAAGACCAAAACCGGTACTCAGCTCGCTACCTGGCATTTCAACTTCTTTTCTTAAAGCATTTAACTCCTCTTCATTCATTCCTATTCCATTATCAATCACATGAAAACAGATGACCTCACCCATAATTTCACCTGTTACCGTTATTTTCCCTCTTGCCCTTAACATTTTAATACCATGGTATATAGAATTTTCAATGAGTGGTTGCAGAGTCATCTTCAAAATTTGATATCCGTATAGTTCTTCCGGGATATTAATCTCATAATCCAGAATATCTTTATATCGTGACTGTTGTATCTGCAGATAACTTTTAATATGTATTTCCTCTTCACGAATTGTAATGAAATCTTTTCCTTTACTCACAACAATCCTAAAAAATTCAGAAAGGGATACAACGATATCGATTGCTTCTTTATTTTTATCTCCTTCTATTAGCCAGATAATTGTATCTAATGTATTATATAAAAAATGAGGATTAATCTGCGCTTGTAGAAGCTTTGATTCCATATACCTTAAGTTTTCCTGTTCCAGCCTGATGCTTTTAACCTGCTGTTCCAGTTTGAAAGCCATATGGTTAAAGCTATCGGATAATATTGATAATTCATCATGATTTGCGCAGGTTGCTCTCGTTGTGAAATCTCCCCTTGCCACCATTGCAGTCTTATCGCATAACATCCTGATTGGTTTTGTAATGCTATCTGTTACAAGGATATTAACCAAGACGGATGCAATTATAATGGAATATAATGCCACTATCATGGTCTGAATTACATATTTCACCTGCTCATCTAGGCTCTGCCTTATCGCCTCAAAATTCTGGGTTTCATAATAAATATAATTCTGGATTTCTTCCTGAAACAGTTCTGTCAAAATATAGATATCAGATTCCAGCATTTTAATATTTTCTTCATAGTGGCCTGTCTGCTTCAGATTTTCACGTATTTCATTAATTCTATCCTTTAGGGTATCAAGATTGAGCAGAATACGTTTAATCCAATCAAGACTTTCTCTGCTTGATGTTATTTCCTGCAGATTAGTAAAACTGTCTTTTGCTGCTTCTATTAACTTATACGGATTTTTTAAATCGTAATTGTCATCAATGGATTCGAACGATTCTGCTTCAACAACGATTTTATACATGCTTTCGTCCATTTCCTGTTTGAAATTGAGGTTATAATTATTAGCTGAAGTAATCCTTCGTACTATCGTATCATATGCTGTACTATAATTATGCAGAGCCACAATCTGGTAAACCGATAGAATAATCATCGGTATGATTATGACAACGGATACCAAGAAGAGCTTCACCCTTAAAGGGTATTTGATTGGTTTTCCATTATTATAGTTTCTCATTCTTGCTCCAATTCGCCGCTTCAGCGGCACTCAAAATCAGGGATATGAAAGATTTATCTTTCATAATTCATCCTTACCCTGTAGCCTGTATTGTGATGGTGTACAATTCTGTGTCTTTTTAAATATGTAACTGAAATAATGGGAATCCTGATATCCTACTGAAAATCCAATATCAGTTATCTTTCTACCCGAACATCTTAAATAATCTTTCGCCTTTTCCATACGGATATCCGTTAGATATTCGATAAAAGTCATCCCAGTCTCCTGATTGAATAGTGAACTGAAATAATTGGGGCTGACATTAACCGTAGATGCAACCTTATCCAGCGTAAGATCACTCATTGAAAATTTTTGATGAATATATTCCCTTGCCTTTTCGATGAGAGCAACATATCTTTTCTGACTGTTCTTATTACGCAAATCAATTACTTCCTTTAGTATTGATTTATAAAATTTAGAGCAGTCCTCCAAGCTAGAAAGCTGCTCAGCGACAGTATTCATACTCTTAAGGCTTTTGTCTATCTTTTCCTTTGGATAATTAAGCGTTTTAAGGAATTTCATAATAACAGTATATCCATCCATTATGATATACTGTCGAAAAATGGCTGAACTGATTGCATTAGAACCGAATCCGTCAAAATAGCTGTCTACAAATCCATCAACATCATGTATGGTCCCCCTCTTCAAAAACTCTTCCAATAGATTCCTATCAAGCTTCTCAAGATTCAACTCACTGACATTAATCCGACTTCCCATCTGCGCCTTAATATTACGCACCTCATTATAAGATAAGAACTGATCCCTACTTTCAAAATAACGCATGGAAAAAGCACTGTTAGCATCGAGATATGACTGCCGTAAATCACGGACACGATAAACATCCCGACCAATTCCACCAAAATAATGTACCTTGTCATCACAGATATGAATTAATAAATCACACAATTTCTTGGTTAAAGCATTAATCTGCAATTCATTTTCGCCCAGAAGGATAAACGCCCAACCATCCATACCACGTTCAAATACTTTTATGTCAGCATATTTCGTTAGATCTTGCGTCATTCTTGCTTCACATTGTGCTATTTCATCAGAATATTCATACATATCTTCGTTTACTTTGAATTGAAATAGGAAAACGCAAAAAGCACTTGCCACCATATTGATTCCAAGTTCAACCTCCTGTTCAATAATCTGTGAAAGAGACATTTTCCCACTGACTAAAGAATGAAAAAAATCTTTTCTTTTTTCGCCCTGTTTCTGATAAACCAAATGCTTATACTGTTCCAGTATCTGTTTTTCATTTCGTTCCTTTTCAATTGCTACCGCTGCATTTTTAACTGCCTCCACCAACTTAATTGATATAACCGGTTTTAGCAGATATTCGCTGATGCCAATGTCAATTGCTCGTTGCGCATATCCAAAGTCACTATATCCGCTGATAATAATAATTTTTAACTGCGGCATATCTTTTTTTAATAATTTACTTAACTCAAGACCGTCCATGAACGGCATTTTTATATCTGTAATCAGAATATCTGGCTGTTCCCTTATTATCATCGGATATGCCAATTCACCGTCACTTTCATCCCCTACTATTTCAAATCCCTCTTCATCCCAGTGAATTATGTTCTTGATACCTTCTCGTATTATAATTTCATCTTCCACTAAAAAAACCTTATACATAATTTTCCTCCCCCGAAAAACTTCATAAAATATATATCTTAAGATTTAATACCGTCATCTATATATAATCAGGTACATTGTAATGAGTTTAACTTGTTAAAATGGTTCTAAAGCCAATCGTAGGGTGCAACCCAACGGAACTGCACCCCAACACTTAGCAATGAATACTATCATTAATTTTTTGATTAAAACACCACTACTGGAATGGTTACTCTCAATTTTTCTTATTTGACTTGTCTTTATATTATATAAAAATTATACGGAATTTATATTCTATTGTCAATTGGATTGTTAAGATTTTTCCACAACCATTGCCACCTAAAATCAAAAATACTATAGTCTTTTTTAGGATTCAATAGCAATATATACATCCATATAAGAAACACCGTCTTTTTCATACACTTTTTCAAAACATGACAGCACATCTTTTATTTGTTTGTGTTTGAAATTGTTTACATCCATATAGCGCATAAGTGTCTTATATGCATTAGGAATCAATGAAAATGGTGCCTTGAAAGGCTCTTTAATTGTAATGACTGCATATTGCTGATCGGTTTGTGTAATCACCTCAATCTCTGATGAAGTTGTAATAAAATCTTTGGGTATAATACACGCGGCTGCATACCCATGCATATGATACACATTTATTTGTTCCTGAGATACCTTGGGGAAATCCCATCCAATAATTTCTGGCTGTTCAATTTTGTAAGAAGAGGCCCAATCTTTGATATGCTTTATCGCATCATCTTCAGGCGAACCACTAATTACTACATATCTGGTATATCGGAATGGAAGCACCTTTTCTACCCGCATATTTGTATACGCCTCACTGTCTGAATTCATATTTTTCCTTAGCAATTCATCCAAGGAGCAAGCAAATAGATTGCACAGCGCGATAGCCTTTTCCATTTCTGGAAAAGCAGAATCTATTTCCCATTTTGATATTGTCTGTCGTGATACCCCCATTTTTTCTGCTAAATCCTCCTGCGTCATACCTTTACGCATTTTTCTAAGAAACTGCAAATTTTGTCCAAAACTCATTTCATTATTCTCCTTCCTATTTGATAAATACACTATACCAAATGGAAAATGGTAAATAAACCAACTTGCATTTTCTCTTTGACAAATAAATGCTACCTGAAGTTGCGCACATATATCCGTTCTATTTCTGAGTAGCGTATTCATTCTGTGGAACTGTTTACAATCAAATAATACCAACTCATATTAAGTGCACCCTTATGCTGAACAACAATTACTTTTTGTCCGCTTATAGCAGACTTATAACTTTCTTTATCAACTTCAATGTCAACATTTTCTTTCTGATTATCCCAAGGTGTTACAGTTACATATAAAGTTTGTGCCTTTCCTGATGTAACATATTTATCAACAATAGATACCCAATACCCCCGTGGCTTGCTAAAATCAAACGAACTATTTATATTGCAAAGAGAACCAAAAGTGAAGAAAATAATACAAAATGAAAATCCCAGTGCAATTGTTATCTTCTTTCTATACTCCTTTGTGAAAATAAAAAACGGTACATTAAAAATAATGGGTATTGCTGTAAGCAACGACCAAAACAATGTGCTATATTCATGATTGTGAAAACCCCAAATCGTGAACAAAAATGAAGGCGCTAACATTGCTGCCACGGTTGGTGAAAAATCATTTTTGGTTTCGCCACTAAAGCTTATCCTGTCATTATAGCGAATATATCTATAAATAGCTAAAACAGGAAAAATAATTGCGGCAGCCGTAAAAATAAAGCTTATGTATGTGGAAATCCAAAGCAGTAATAAACTAAGGTATGTAAGTGTCTTATAAAATTGCGTTCTTCTGTCGCCATTTTTGCACTTTTTGGCGAAACACTTGTAAAAAGGAGCTTTGGTGGGGATTTTATTAATAATGGATAGCCTTATCCCACTATTGTCACAATAAAATATTACAATTAACATCACCAAAAATAAGATGGGTTGCATTATAGATGTGGGAGTCTTCCAAGTAATCCATATCCATGCACACATGCCAAAAAGGCATAATAAAAAGCATATTATTACGCCGCTCCAATCAGAAAAACTATTCTTCTTTGCGATTTTACTTTTCATCTTCTTACCCCTATTATATTTCTTATAATCTTGCTTACATAATTGGAAGTTATTTGATAGTCATCAAATATATCACCAGAACAAAAATCACAAGCGCGCCCACGATACCGACGATTTGCGCTATCTTTCCCGAACCTATATGATAATCAAACTTATTCTTTTTGATTATCATATAAAGCAGAAGCACCTCCAACAAAATACAGATTCCTAATACAATGCGCAGCTTATATAAATTGCTACCTATTGTATCAATATAATACTGCTGGATTATATGAAATTCTAGACCATTTTTCGAAAACGTATCTTTCACTTCATTTAATCTGGTCTTGGCTTGATCCGGAAGTTCCTTGATTCTTCCCTTGATGATAACTTTTTCTGTGCTTTTCCAGACGGAATCAAATGATTCTCCAAAATTTTTATCCGCTCTTATGGTAATTGCGGTGGAATAGTCATCTGACAAAATCAGGTAATAGTATTCATTCCCTACCGGAATTAAATGGTCAATCTTATGATCAATTTCCAAAAATGCAGGTGACGCCGCCTCTACACTTCCCTCAAATAGATTTCCTTTTTCAAATGACTGTGTAAATACCTGATTCAATGATTGTTTATCGTTTTCGATGATTCCCCATACACCTGAAGCAATACAGTAAATTCCTGTGCCAATCACAATCAACACAAAGAGAAACATCTGTAGTGGTGTTACTTCCCTCTTATTTTTCATAATACTCAACATTTCCTACTTTCAGTAATATTTTTTTAAGTTAACTTTGCTGACTTTGAATATTAATAATAACTTTATTAACGATTTGTATTTATTTACTTTGCTCTAACTAATTTTATAATGAAAAATATCATTGATCCAAATTCTAAAATCAAAAATATAGGCAGAAACCACACGGACAATGATATTGCCTGGGAAGAATTTATAGTTAAATACACAAAAACTGCTACCGTTATTAATTTAACTGTATTCAATAAATTCTTTGTAATTCGATATACACGTTCTTTGTTTTCTTCTGTCACTGTAACACCTGTATTCCAAATCTGTGGAAATTTTTCAATTACTGTCAAAAATAAGTATATCAGCCAACCAATAATCGGAAGTATCAACAATTCACCCTTACTTCCCATTCTATCAATCTGCCCCATTGCATTATAATGGCCTGGAATCTTATCTGGAATAGTACTCCAATTTAGATATAAGTATATCGATACTCCTATTAGTAAAGTTAAGCATACTATTTCTACAAATATATCATACTTAGTCTTTTTCACTTTCATTATAAAAATCTCCTCCGTTTCAAATTATAGTTAATGCTCTAACATTAAGTCATTCAAATAATCTAATAATAGTGTTTTCAAAAATGCTTAACTGAACATTTACCTTTGTTCAAATACAATTGTCCAAATTTTGCCGCATCTTTAGGCGACATTGAGTCCTCATAAATTATTAATTACCATCGTCCCATATTTTTTCGATCACGATACTTTGCATCGTCCGTTTTCCATTTGCAATATTTTGTCTGCATGTTCTATAGTAGATTCACGGTGAGCAATTACAAGGCTTGTGCAGTTCTTCATCAGCCTGTTAAAAGCTTCTTGTATAAGCTGTTCAGACTCATAATCTAGTGCCGAGGTGGCTTCGTCTAAAAGCAAAATAGGTGCATTTTTAATAATTGCTCTTGCAATTGCAATACGCTGGCGTTGTCCGCCCGAAAGCTGGCTGCCACGTTCACCAACCAGTGTGTCATAGCCGTCTTTAAGGTTAACTATAAACTGGTGTGCATTAGCAGCTTTAGCAGCCTCGATTATATCCTCGTCAGTAGCCTCTGGTCTACCGTAACGAATATTTTCGGTAATCGTTCCATCAAACAAAAATGCATTTTGCGGTACATACGAAATTTTACTTCTCAGTTGTTCTAGGCTATAATCACCTATCGATTTACCATCTACCATGATTGCTCCGCTTGTTGCAGGGTAAAACCCAAGCAGTAGCTTAGCAACTGTTGATTTACCACTGCCGCTTTCGCCAGTAAGAGCAACTGAATCCCCTTGTTTAACAAAAAAGCTTAAGTCATTTAAAACGCAATCATCCTCACCATAGCAAAAGGTTACACCGTCAAACTCTATCATGTTAGTCGTCTGCTTAGAGTCCATTTCATAACGCTTTTCTTCTTCTTGCTCGTCTATTATTTCGTATATAATGTCTACCGTTGCAAACGAGCCAAGCATAGCTCCCCAGCTTCGCCCAAAGTTAGTAAATATCCAAGAAAGCCTACCTTGCAACCCAATAATACCTACAACAGTACCTATAGAAACATATCCGTAAACCGACATTACTACACCAATTATAACAAATACAACATTAATAATAAAGCCAAAAAATTCATTCGAGCATTCTACTATAGCACTATTTTTAGCTCTTTTTATAATGTCGCCATAAAGCTCAGCATTTTCTGTAACATAACGTTCGGAAATGCTTTTCCCTTCTCTAAACATTTTAATTTCACGAAATCCCGCCAATATGTCCGAAAGTTTAGCCGAAAGCCCAGCAGTGTTTTTCTGAATATCCTTACCAATTGCACGCTGTGGTTTTGAGAGCACAGTTGTAACCTTAACCGATAAAAGCCCTACTATAATCATCATAGTACCCAAACGCCAATCCATAATTAAAATAGTAACAATTGCTGTTATACCTGCCATTAAGCTGTATACAAACCTTGGTATTATATTAGATAGTGCTCTTTTATAATCTTCTACAGCATTGTTAAGACGGTGTATGCTTTGCCCGCTGTGGTGTGTATCAAAATACCTAATTGGTAGGTTTTGTAGGTGCATAAACATTTTCAAACGTATATCATGCATAATATCACGCATACACAAGGTTTCTATAAGGTGAATACGATTTGATATTATTGCCATTAGAAATATGGGTGCAGCAAAATAAACCGATTTAATAAATTGGCTGTTATCACCCTTTTGTGCCGCATCAAGCATATTCTTTATCATGAATGCAAGCATTGGGGCAGCTAGATTTTCTACTAGCCTGCCTATAAACAAACAGCTAACATAAGTTTTTCTTTTAACATTTATTAATCCTATGAATTTTTTGATTTCTTTCAATCTTTTTATATCTTTCAATTTTTTTATATCTTTCGTTTTTTTCATTATAAAACCTCCTCCGCATTTAATGCAGCTGAGTAAAGCCTTGCATAAAGTCCATTTTTCATTAGCAGCTCCTCGTGTGTACCCTGCTCCCCAATTTGCCCTTTATCTAGCACTAAAATAACATCTGCATTTTGTATGGTCGAAAGCCTATGCGCAACAACAATTACCGTTCTGTTATTGCTTAAATTGTCTAATGCTTGTTGAATTTGTAGCTCGCTTTGTCTGTCCAAGCTTGCTGTAGCTTCGTCAAGTAGCAACACCGGTGCATCTTTTAAAAATGCACGTGCAATAGACATTCTTTGGTTTTGTCCACCTGAAAAATTGCCACCTCGTTCTTCTACAATTGTATCATAGCCGTTTGCAGAATCATTTATAAACTCGTCGGCAAACGCAAGCTTCGAGGCTTCTATTATCTCTTCACGTGTTGCTTTGTCTCGTCCAAGTCCTATATTGTCGGCAATTGAGATAGGAAACAAATACGACGTTTGAGAAACATATGCTATTTTATCACGCATAGTGTCTATATCCCAATCCTCAACATCTTTGCCCATAAAGCTTATACTGCCACTTATAGGCCTGTAAAAGCCACACAACATATTTAATATTGATGATTTACCGCCACCGCTTGGCCCCACTATAGCAACTGTCTGCCCTTTGTAAACTTCAAAGCTAAGCTCATTAATAACAGATACATTTTCGCTATATTCAAAACCTACATTTTTAAATTTCACAATAGGTTCTTTTTGCAAATCAATGTAATCTTTGCCAATATAGCTACCGGAATGTTCAACCGGGTAGTCTAAAACCGTAAACACACGCTCTGCGGCTACCAATGTCGCTTTTGCCTCAAAAAACATATAAGACATATCCATTAATGGACGTAGTGCTAAACCAAGTACTGCATAAAACGCAACTAGCGAGCCCAAATCAAGTCTGCCAATTATGCTTAAATATCCGCCTAAAATCAAGCAACCAAGCGTAGCAAAATTTTGGGCTAATTGAAATGCCAATTGCCCGTTAATAAGGTTTTTATCATTCGTTTTTGCTTGGCTTGTAGCATATTCAAGCTTTTTTTCGTAGTCTTTGTTTAAAGAAGGCTCGAGGCAAAACGATTTTACAATTGCAATACCTCCAATCATATCGCTTATTGAGTTATTAAGTTGTCCCATGTATTGCATATACTTTTTCGAGCCCGCTTTAAATTTGGTCGAAAGCCTATATCCTATTGTAAAAAACACAGGATATGTAATAAAGCTAGTTACAAAAAGCAAAGGATTAATCAATATCAAGTATATTGCGTAAAAAACAATCATAAATGGTATAATTAATGTATAGTTTATACCATTCTGTAAAAACCCCTGAATAGTGTTAGTATCATTACTAAGCTTAGACATTATCTCACCTGTTTTGTTATGGTCTAGGTACGAAACAGGTAGCTTTGAAACATGCTTAATACTGTCATCTTTAATCGTACGCAGTACGGCGTTAGAAAACATATTTGCTGTAATTTCGCTTAAATAAACAAATATTATCATAATAGGCAAAAATATTGCCGCTATTATAGCATACAGTTTAATTGTATTAAGGTCAGAGGTTTGTGCTGCGTTTACTATTCTTCTAAGTATCTCTGAGTTAATTACGCCAATTAAAGCAGTTGCTGCTGTGCTTACTAAGGTTAAAATAACCATATGTTTATGCTTTGAAACATATGTTAACAGACGTTTAACTTCTGACGATTTTTGTTTTTTTGTCACTTCTTTTTCCCCCAATTTCTTTTCATTAATCATTCGTTATATTTCCTTAATTTGTAAATCCTCTCCAAATTGAATATGTATTATCATTTCTATCTTTAATCAATATTCTGTATATATCTACATCGAGGATAATTTGAACAACCATAAAAACTCTTTCCAGCATTCGAACCCGTTCTTGCTACACGTTGCATAAGTTTTTCGCTGCAGCGTGGGCATATTAAAGGACTATTACTATTATGAACTTCTTGGATTGGTTTCTTCTCTGCCATCTTGTATTTAACATTGATCTTTTCCACATGAGCCGCTTTAATTGCCCCATCAACATTAGTCAGTACTTCAAGTCTTTCGTAAACTGCATTTATTTTTTTCTCGTCAAGTTTATCCTCCGAATCATCCCACATATTACGAATAACTGCATATAATTTGTCTCGTTTAATAACATGAATATCTGAACTTTCTATCGTTACTTTTTTCAACTCGCATCGTTCAGAGAAAGTAACAATAGAAAATAACGGAATATCGTCATTTAAAAATTGTCCCAGCCATTTTATATGAGTTCTATTTTGTTTGACTGGATTATAAAATTTGTTTTTTTCCTTATTTGGCAACATTGCGGTCCAATATGAAGATTTTTCATCGCCAAAAATCCACCCCGAATAATTCTTGCTTTCTATAACAAAAATACCTTTTTGTGTTATAAATACAACATCTATCTCTGATGTTTCACCATTCGTTTTTGGCACATAAATATTTCGCAGAACCTTACCATTACGGCCAAACAACTTAACAAGATTAAGCTCTCGCTCCGTTAATTTTTCGCCACGCTTACCAGCCCAGTCCGCATCAAATATAGTATCTAATAATAAGTCTATAAGTCCTTTTGACATTTCTTCCCCCATTTTCAAATATGATCCACTCGATTTGCTCATAATAAATGATTTGTATACATTGATGGTTAACTAATATTTTCCGACTCAAAATCTATAACTAATCCCACATATAGTTGATGAACCATTTCTCCTAACTCCTCCTGCAAAATATCAAATGACCGTTTCCCTGTACAATGCCCAGTATAAATAGCCTCGACACCTGTCATTCTAATTCTTCGCGCAAGCTCTCTGACTTCAGTTTTGGATTTATTATAAATATGAAAACCACCAACTAATGCTTTAATTCTTTTACCAGGAAAGGTAGCGGCAACTTCATTAATGATATTATCCGCTCCACCGTGAGAACAGCTATTAAAGATAACAATACCTGATGATGTTTCAAGAACAAGACTTTGCTCATGAGAAAAATCATCCGGCTTCCAGCCTTTTTCACTACGTATGTACATCATGTTTTTCTTACCAATTTCTGAAAGTCTATCCGTTTTATGTGGAATCAATGATGCCCCAGGAAATAGGGTATAATCTCCCTTTACGTAAACAATGCGCTCATTATATTCATTCAGCACGTTCTTGGGAATACCTATATATTTATGGAAAATCCACTTTTTCATATAGCAATTTTCTTTACAACCATACCGTAAATAAAACTTTGCCTTATCATTTGTCTTAAAAAAATACTTCATACCATCTGCATGATCATAATGTGCATGAGACAAAATAGCATAATCTGTATTTTGAATATTAACCCCAAGTCTTCTTGCATTCTCTAAAAACAGTCCTGATGCACCAGTATCAAGCAATATGTTCTTTTCGCCATACTCGATATTTATGCATAATCCCCATTCTCCCGATATATTCTCCTTTGAAATGTTATCAACAACAACTGTAGCTTTCATAATGTAATTCTCCTTTTTCGTACTAATACTAATTCCTATTTTTCAGTATGTTATATAAATAATATATCTTTAGGATATCCAACCAAGTTCACCCTCTGCATTCTCTTGATTAACATGAATACTTACCGCGCCAATATGCATAGCCTTCAAAATGATAGCAAATTCATAATAATCATAGTAAACAAAGAGAATTAAATTGCATTAATTACTTTTTGTATACTCTCTTCTAAATTACGATTATCAACTCTTATAACAGGGCATGTCACTTTTTTTAGCCATGCTTCATGTTTCTGTAGACTTCGCCCGTTTTTTGTTCCCAAATCATATGCGGATGCCCATTCAATGAAATCCAAACTTTTTTGATACCGGTCTCCCCCAATCAACATTCTATCACCGTATCTTTCATATTCTCGTTTCTTTAATCGTTCCATTCTAATATCTTGTGGAACATATACAAACACCACCAAATCAAATAATGGCAATAGCATTTCACCCCAGCCAGTAATTGAGAAGCTTAGAATCCACTGATTATGAGATTGAAAATCATTCTGTATTAAGCGCATACACTCTTGCCTATCTCTTACCATAGTAAATGGATCAGTAGTAGGTAACCAAAAATAATTATCTGAATCGAAATTCTGGTAACCTATTTTTTTGCAAATTCCTTGTGCAATTGTCGTTGTACCAGAGCCCGAAGCACCAAATATATGGATATGTTGTTTCATATGAACCTCCACGTCATGAATTTTTTTAATAATTCCCGGCTATAATTCCGTGTGTGTAATAACTCCATAATCAAAAATATCTTTGCTAGTAAAAATAATAAAAATATTAATCCAATTATTAACAAATTTATATTTTATATAATTTACACTTTATTATAACGTCCTCGAATCTTAAGCAAAATGAAACTTATTCTTTCCATATATGTGGCAATAAATCTTCTAATGTCAAAATTCCAGAATCTAATTGTATCTGAGTTCTTAAATTTTCATAATTAATATGATACATAAACTCTCTGCATCTTCCACAAGGTGAAACAATACCTTTTCCATCGCATACTGTCACTATTTTTTCAATTCGACTTTCACCCGCAGTTAACATTGCAGCAATTGCCGCATGTTCCGCGCAAAAGCCCATCGAGCATGGTGTATCAATGCACACTCCTTTGTAGACATTCCCATTATTGGTTACTAACGCTGCTGCAACAGAGCCAGCATAAGAATCATCCGATAATTTTCTTGGATTTAATGTTTCATTAGCTGTTCTTATTAATTCTTCAAAATTCATTTTTTTCCCCTTTACAAAATTTAGGTTAACTCTCTAGTAAACTCTCAATAACCCGAAAGTTGTCTATTGTTTCTCTTTCAATTGAAATTTAGCTCTTTTTAGAATCTATAATTATATCTGTTATTTTCTTAATAGATTTATTGATTTCATTTTCTTCCCAACCTAAGTTCCATCCCTTTTCATTAAGAATATCTGTAACTATGTATATAGCTGAAGCCATACATTTTCTATACTTAGCTATTGTAAAAAGACCAACGCCTTCCATTTCCACACATAATGCCCCCTTAGCGCGATAATCTAAAACTTGTCCCCAAGTTTCACGATATCCTGCATCGGTTGTCCAGTGTTTTCCTCTCTTAGCCTCTACAAAACTATTTTTTAACAAAGTGCCTAGTTCATCTGTTAATATTTTAGATGTTTCTATAAAATCTTGGTCAAATTCATAGAGTCTTGCAACAGCTGTATCATTATATGCACCGTCTGTAATAATAACTTCTCCAATACTCATATCTGGTTGTAAACCACCAGCCAAACCAACATGGATTAACTCTTTAGCCCCACCAGCAATTAAATCTTCTGCTTGTATAGCAATTCCTGGTGAACACATTTTCCCCTTAATAAAACCTATATCTAGATTATCATTAAATACATATAACTTACCGCCTAAAGGATACTTATAAGTTCCACATTTTTTTACTAACATAGCTTCAAATATGCTATCAGCTAATAAAAAGACTCTTTTAGGAATTTTAATATTATCTAAATCAAATCCTGCTTTTTTTAATTCAATACGAATCAAATCTTTTGGTTCTGTCATTACATAATCTCTATCCATTTTTTCCCCTATAAAATTTATGTATTTTTACATTTCATTTTTTACATTGTTGTTTCATTGAATTTTGATATCATAACCGCTTTTTTATAGTTCAGACACAACTTGCAAGAACAGCCTTTTCAAACGAGTCTAGCACAATTATAAAATACCCGTGTGTTTCCTACATTTGATAAGAAATATTCTACCATCTTTTGAATACACATTCATGTAAAAATTTCCAAATTCATATTTTTCTATATTTTGTATTAATATCTCTTCAACTTCCAATGGTCTTTTATCCAAAGAAGCGAAGACAATTTCTGCTTCACAATTTATGCATGCGAATATTTTGGAAAATATAGTTTTTCTGTTTCAATACGTTCCATTTGTTCCCCTAAGCAAAATAATCTGTAATCATTTTTACCATTATACGGCTGTGATTCAACTAAATCAATATCCTCTTTACATGGTGTAAATCCGAGAATCACGTTAGCATACTCTCCCTTAATATGGGCCAGTATCTGTTCTAAACGAATTTTTTTCGTACAGATTACACTCTGCAGATAAAGTGTGCCTTTCTGTTCTTCCATGACTACATAGCAATCCAGTTTTATACTGTAATAGACCTTTTTCATTCCTGAAGTATGGAACATCTGCAAACCATATTTGTTTTTCTGTTCCAGCGTAGCATTAACAGCACTATTTCGCACTGCATACGTATATCCACTTTTTTGTAGTTGATTTTTTGAGTCTACCAATTGAAAATAATCTAACGCTTCTAGTTTATTTTCATTTTCCTGATGCATCATTCTTACATCACTTCTCAATATATACTGATACTGCATCCCTCTGGAAAAGCCCATCTTATCATAAAATCCCAAAGCACTAAGATTTCCAAATAAATAGATACCATCACAAATTTCAATATAATCTGCAATCACCTTCTCCATCAGTTCTCTTGCATATCCTCGATTTCTAAATTCCTTACCTGTCATTACAGTCCCAATTTGTATGTAATATTTTTCTATCCCATTTTGTATAAACTTCATCTGGTTCACAGATACATTTGCTATCACTTTACCATTTTCTTCATAAGAATACGGGATGTACGCTCCTTCGTAATATCCGTTCTTTACCCAATTCTCAAAATCGAATCCAAAGTTTTCTTGGGTTAACACATTTAATGCATGACGCAGAGTATCATCACGCATATAATCTTTTACAAACCTCATTTTGTTTTACTTCCTTATCCTTGATTGATGGTCATTCAATTTCTTTTCATTACTTTTGTTCTTATCCTATAGCTTAAGTACCAGCTCTTCAGCATATTTGACAATTTCCTCTGGAAATCCAATATACCCAAGAAGTTTGATAGCATTTTTTGATTTAGATACGCCCATCTTTACTTTGTAATCAAACAAAATATCTTCTTTCTTCCAAACTTCACTAAAATGAAAATTCTTGAATTTTCCATCCAACATTTCCGAAATCTTGATATCATGTGATGCCACAATTGCAAGACAATTCCTATTATTTAAATAGTTAAGTATAGCGACTGATGCAGCAATTCTTTCCTCAGTATTTGTGCCTCTTAAAATTTCATCCACGATACATACGGTGAGCTTGTCCTCATTTAGCTGAGTTACTATTCTTTTTAGATAATTAATCTCTTTTATGTAATAGCTTTCACCTGATATAATATCATCTCTTACTGCCATTGAAGTTAAAATATTTGCATATGGTATATTTGCACTTTTTGCCAATGCCATATTAATGGATTGTGCGAGGATCATGTTTATCGCAACAGCTTTGATATAGGTTGATTTTCCAGATGCATTCGATCCAGTTATTATGTAATTTGACTCCATTTTAACGTCGTTACAAACTGGATTACTAATTAATGGATGGTACATCTGAGTAAAGTGAATGGTATTATCTTCATGGAAACATGCTTGACAATAATGCGGGATACTCGCCCTAAACGATGCAATACTTATAGTGGCATCTATCTCCCCTATATATGTATAAAGTTTCATGAATTCGTCTTTGTTGACCGTAAGCATTTTTACAATCCTGTTGAAAATATGAAAATCCCACAAAGTACTGCCTATCAAATAATCAGCGATTAACGCCCCCATATCACCTGACGATGCTGTTTCCATCTTCCTCTGGATAATTGCAATTCGATTGACTGCTTTACTCATTCCTTTCGCACTTTCAATACTTTCTTTCGCTAACTCTCCATCACCTAGTTTATACTTCTGTATCAGCGTATTGGCAATTACCACGACATTAACAACCGATACAAGCATTCCAAGTTGTAACTCAAAACGCTGTTTCCCTAATGTATAAAGTGCCACATTAATCAGGGCTATTATGAAAAGAATATACTGGAACGGCTGATTTAGGGTAATTGCCAAAATCAATGAACCTGCCAGAAGAAAGCTCATTACTTTGTAAAACCAAATGTTCGTTATCTTGAACATATCGATATCATTGATGAACTGAGGCAAATAATAGCTGTACTTCCGTCTTCCAATGCTTTCCAAAAGCACCTGAACATCTTCTCTTCGCTTCGTATCCGCCAAAAACTCTTGGATCATCTTCTCTGTTTTTTCAAATTCTTTACCATCATGGTCAATAGAATGTAGCCTTCTATAAAGTACCTGCTCCCCAATAAACGAATTACAGTTATTGATTCTTGAATAAACTTTATCCATATCCAGGTCATTCCATGTAATTTCGTCTATGTCTAATTCTTTTCTCTCGCTATCAATCAGATGCCCGACATCCTCTCGGACAAATTCTCTATCCGGAGCAGTACCAAACCGAGTTCTAATTCTATAGAGCATTTTCTTCCTATTTTGAGACTTAGAATACCTCATAGCAAATATAAGACCAACTACTGCAATTACTCCTAATATTATATAATTCATAATCCCCCCCCCCTTTTTGAACTAGAATGCCTGTAAATAATAAACTATTTATCTTTTCGTAATAAGGCAGCCGCAATAATTGCGCTATTAGAAATACATGTCATAACCACTACAAATATAATTATAATAATCCCTTTTATTTTTTCTGTAGTCGTTGAATAGCCTATACCTGACATTAAAAAAATAACAGTTATTGCAAGCGCTGTGACAATACAAAACAAAGCAATCATAAAATTATCAATTTTTATATTTTTTGACTCCATCTGTTCAACTGCAACTGTGATATTTTCTTCTGCCTCCATTTTATAATTTTCCTCATTCAATCTTTTACCTGAAATAATTTCATTAATGCTGATTTTATATATATCACTTAATCGTTTTAAACATTCAATAGGTGGCATATAATTTCCTGTTTCCCATCTTGAGACCGTCTTATTTGTCACAACAAGTCTTTCACCGAGTTGTTCCTGCGTCATATTATTTTGCTTTCTAAGCTCCTTTAAAAACATACCGATTTTTTTTGTATCCATGTGTGATATCTCCTCTGCACTTTATATAACAACTATACGAAAGTTCTTTGTGAAAATACATCCCATATATGGCGATATTAAATAAAATCAGCAAATTCCACAAATATCGCGATAGACAAAATGATTCTATAAATTCATATTGAACAAAATCGCTGCGCAATAGCCTACTAAGGCACATATATCATAAAGACGATACTCACTTTAACGGTATAGCAGATATTAGTTCGCGGTATAGTTGCTCTGTATTTGTGCTGTTACGAAGACTAATATATACATCTTTCTTTTCAATGCGCTCTATCTTTATTGTGGGTGATGTCTTCGACTGTACAAATAGCAAAGTTTTACCATTGATATCTGATTCAAAATTTCCTTTCAACGTTTCTCCGAAGCCACCGTATCCGTCAGTCCTTGTACCAGCACCGATATTGTCCATGCTTTTCTCTATAAGAGATATATTGGTAATTTCTGAAAAATCAATATTTACACCATACATGGCTTTTATTTGTATGCTATTGTCAAGAATGTTCACAACCGGATTTTTTAAGCCATAATACTCCATTGTGCCTACCAAAACAAATATTATTAACACAAAGCCAATAATAGCGATAATAACCGCTTTGGGCGTCTTTGCTGTTGAATCACTAATTTTATGAGTTGTTGATGTGCTTCTATATTTTTTGTAAATCACATTATAAGCGATGATTAAAGCAATAGTGCCGGGAGCGCAAATAATTACTAATAAAATCACCCCTATTATGATATTAAAAAGCGATACTATTCCTATCATAACCATACAAACGGTGTAAATTAACCACATCAAACCATTCGCGCGGTTATACGCAGGAATATTAGTTATTTCCTCTGGATTTACGGTACTTCCTGACCAAAAGTGTATTGGATTTTTACTTTTGAATGCCCAAATTGCGATTGCTCCAAAAGATAATGAACACAGCAAACATATAGCTGCAAAAAAAATATTTGAAAACGACATTACTTGCTCCCCCTTTTTTAACTAGAAAATATTTAATGTTCTGATTACCAAATTCTTGTTTCTATGTTACTTTATGCACTCATAATATTATCTGTTGTAAATATAATGGGAAGTTCATTACCCTGCAAAATGGAATTTGTCACAACCACAACTTACCAAACATTCTTATGTATTCTTTCAGTTATAGAGTATTCTATTTGCTCCACAAATGAAGCATTTGCACTCGCTTTTCCCACAGCTATAAAACACGGCATTAGGTAATCCTCTGGAAAATTCAAAACTTTTCTTGCCCAGTCTCCCTCATCTCCTAACGGAATACGCAAGGCTGATGTATATCCCTCAGCAGTTATTGCTAGAAACATATTCTCAATACAACACCAAATGGATGCATAACCATTCAAGTGCGAAAGATTTTCAGGATGCAATATATCTATCTTTTGTTTAAGCAATGGAATAATCACACAAGCTGCCTCTGCTAACATTTGATACTGTTTTGGGATTGCATCTTTGTAAGCATTTTGTTGACAAGTATCATCTAAGTTCCAATCTCGTAATATTGCACTGATTTCCTCATCAGATATTTGCTCTGGTATTTTATTGATCAATTTAACGACAGTATTCTTATCCTTAATAACAATAAAATGCCAATCTCTCATGTGGTCATTTGTAGGTGCCTTCATTCCTGCGGAAATAATTCTTTCAATGACTTCATCATCTATGGACTCATTTTCAAAATCTCTAGTTGTTCGTCTTGAATTAACTACATCATAAAAATCTTTCATAGCATTCCCTCACTTAATTCAAATTTTCTATATGCTAGGTTTTAATTTATAAATATACTGGGACGTTGGTTTATCTTATCTAACTTGGATTTTACTCATAATCTAATTTTTATTAATGTTCATACTAAATAGCCTTAAGCCGCTCAATATCGGTAGGGAGATTATCAATCCCCTTAAACTCTGAAACTACAATAGACAATATATTTTCTTTTATTTCTTTATTTACTTTTGTAATGCACATTTGCCATACCCCTCCGATACTTTTACAATCATCTTCAATCAAAATGTCTGGTTGCAACATTTCTACTATGTCTTTATAACTCTCTTTTTGCTCTCTTGATACCAAGAAAGAGCCAGCAAAGCCATATCTTTTTAAGAGGGTTGCAATATCATCCGCTTGTCTTTTCTTTCGTGAAGTACAGTAAATGATATTTGCGCCTTGTTGTTCCCACTCCTTTATGATTTTAACAGCATTTCCAATAGGGATATATGCATTATGATTATATAGAGAAAACCATGATTTCGGTTTTATAATAGTCCCCTCCACAAATAACATTATTGATAAATCGGTATAGTGATTTTCATTTAGTAAGTTTTTTCTCATAATGATACCTTTCAATTTCTTGTTTGCATAAATATTATGTAATTGCCTACTCTGTAACTGAACCATTGATTTCATTTCTGAACCTCACTGCAATTATCCATCCTGAAATGATGATTCACAAAAGCTCCCAACCTATCCTTTAAGGATGTAACAAACTTTTCCGATTGAAAAATCTCCATAAATTCTGACTTGTTTATCCATTTATATCCAATGGTTTCATCTTCCTGCAGTATTATAGAATCTTTTGAAATATCTGTCCTACACAGATATCCTTTATAAATCGTATCATGAGTTACTACGCTGTATGTAGGTTCTAATTTTGTTGCAACAATACCTGTCTCTTCCCAAAGTTCCCTCTTTGCCCCTTCAAAAAAGCTTTCTCCTTTTAGCACAGCACCACCTGCACCGCTTTCCCAATATCCAGGATAATTCGGTTTATTCCTATCTCTTTGCATCAATAATATAGTTCCTTCTTCATGAAAAACAAAAACCTCTGCAACTGCATGTCTGAAACCTTCTGGTATTTTTTCTCCGCGAATCAAATCCACACCCGCCAGTGTCCCATCTATGTTATATGCATCCCATAATTCCATTTCAATTACCCCATTGTTTTAATTTTATTATGTCTCTTCTTTTCTTATGTTCTTCTGGTGATTTTCCTGATTCCGAATTTCCAGATTCCAACAAATCATAACTAATCATGTAGCCCCCCCCGTTTGAATTAAGTTTATTAATCTCAATAATCCTTATTCTTTTACAGCCATTCCATTCGTCAAGTCGATAATCTCATCAATCACACTTCCGATATATTCTATTGTATCAAGAAGCGGTTGATCTGTTGTAATATCTACACCAGCCATCTTGGCCAATTCTACAGGAGTTTTTGTTGAACCTGCTTTAAGTACTTCTAGCCAGTCAAGAATTGCGGGTTGCCCTTCATTTAAAATTCTTTTGCTAACCTGTGTCGCAATCGTAAGCCCTGCACTATAAGTATAAGAATACAGTCCCATATAATAATGAGGCTGCCTCATCCATGTAAGTTCAGCTCCATCAACAATATCTACTGCATCACCCCAGAATTTTTCCAGTACATCTTTATTTATCTTACTAAGTGTATCCGCCTGAACACTCCCACCTTCATCTAAGATTTTATAAACTTCTCTTTGGTAAGCAGCTTCTAATAAATGAGTAACAAAATTATGATAATAGGTATGCCCTATCATAGACGATAATACCCATCGTCTAAAGCGCTTATCCTGACTGGTTGATAAAAGATAGTTTGCCATTAGAAGTTCATTCAATGTGGATGGTGCTTCTACAAAATAAGTAGAAACCTCTGTATCAAATATATTTTGGGCTTCATTGCACAGTCTAAAATGTCCAGCATGTCCTAATTCATGAGCCAGAGTAAATACCTCAGCCATTTTCTCACTCCATGAAAGTAGTATAAATGAATTTTTCCCATATGGACTTGAGCAAAAACCCCCAGTTGATTTTCCCTTGTTTTGTGCGAAATCAATCCAACGATCATTATATGCCGACTTTACCATATCTAAGTAGTCATCACCTAATACATTCAAAGCGCCTTCCATATATGCTTTTGATCCTTCAATGGTTACTGTTGGATCATATTCTGGATCAACTGCTATTTTTAGATCGGCAAATGTCATTTTATCCAGCTTATGAATGCTTTTTAACAGCTTTGCATATTTTCTCATATGAGGTGCTAGTTTTTCCATGATTAAATCAATTTGTCTATTATAAAGATTTCGATCCACCTTTTGTGAAAAAAGAAGGCTGTCAAAAACAGAATTAAAACCACGCAAGTTAGCTATTGTTTTTTCCTTTTGGACCTGAGTTTGATATGCCGCCGCAGTAGTATACTGATATTCTTTCAATTTATTTGAAAATACGTTAAATGCTTCTCTTCTTACTTTTGTGTTAATTTCATATTCATATTCATTTTCAAACATTGCATATCCCAATGGATATGTTTTTCCATCTACAACAAAAAGCGGAAAGTCCATATCTGCCAACTTAGTCTGTTCATATATATGATATGGCGCATCCAGTGTATTAGAAAGTGCTGACAATACCCGCTCTACCTCTGGATGTAATGCATATGCCTTTTCTTTTTTTATATCTTCTAAGTAAACAGCGTTTTTCTTCGAACTATAGATTGCTTTATCTATTTCCTCATCCAATGATTCCATTAGTTCACTCTTAATAAAACTAAGTCTGCTTAAGACATCAGAAATCTTATTTCTTGTTTCTACATATCTTGCCTGATTATCATTGTTTGAATAATCTACAGAAACTGCTAATTCTACATAGTTGCTTGTCAAACAGATTAATTCAGTAACTTTTCCATACAAATCCAAACAAGAATTTATGCTTTTTGCAGTGTTTATTTTCCCTCTATATTCCATTTCAATTTCAGAAGTCAAACGATTCATATTTTCTAATGCAACTACGAACTCATCATTTGTCTTAAATATTGATGTTAAATCCCATGTCAAATTGATATCTACATCTTTTCTTTTTATAATTACATTCTCCATTAGGTCTCTCTTTCTAAGTTTTTACTATTTGATATTAATTTTCTACATATAAAAAGTAATTTTTTACCACTTAATGTATAGGTTCATTATACTATAAGGCAAGATGTAATATCAATTTACTCATACATATATTTTTATTTGTTTTCACCTAATATTAAGTTAAATATAACTGATCAAGTGACTTTATTCTTCAGGAGTAATTAGCCCATATACTTATAAACATTTAAATATAACGCCTTACTTTATTCATATAATTTATGTACTCTTCCCCAAATTTCTTTACGCACCATCTTTCTTCAGATAGGATAATCCAATGCGCTGATATTTGAAAAACTAATAGTATTGCAAGTAATATAAACGACTGAGTAAGCAGCACGCAGCCTAAAAAATATATAAAATATGCAACATACATCGGATTGCGTGATACCAGGTAAATCCCGTTAAGATTGATACCATTTTCCGCAGGTTTTGCAAAATTTGAAACGGACACAATGCATAATAAGATTCCTAATCCATATATCATTAAACCTGCATAAAGCCAGTATGGATCACCTGTAATCTTGAGGAAGCACAAATAAATAAAAAACAATATGTTTGAAATTTCATAAAACCAGTATGCCGTCTTTTCTTTTCTAATCAATGGAGCGAATAAAGCCGCACGTTTCATCGCCTTCTTATCTAATATACTTAAAAGTACAAACCTTATAAGTATAAATGGTATTACTAATAGAATTGCATTCATGTACCCACGCTTTCTTAACTGTTTACATTTACAGTTCTTCCTTCAAAATTGCTTCAATGTAAAAGTGCTTATTATTCTGTTTACTTCCATCAAAGAAACAATTGTCAATATGCCTAATCTGTATAATGTTAAAATTACATAGTAATTTTATAATATCGTTTAATTCAACAAAATAATGAGGAATGTCCTTTTCAGGCCAATCTATTTTCATAATTGTATTTTCATCAATAACTGGAAATCCAGCTTCCTTATATTCATAACTTTCCTTAGAGCATAAAGTAAAGTAGATATTTCCACCAGGCTTTAACACCCGCTCTATTTCATTTAAGATTGTCAAAAACCCTTCTGTATCAGTATGCGAAATAACATGGAATGACCAAATGCAATCAAACACATTATTCGTAAAGGGCAATTGATTCATATCACATACTTTAGTCAATATTTCCAAACCAACTTTATGCTTCCATTCATTTAAAAACTTGACACCATCTTGAGATAAGTCGACTGCCGTTACATCAAAACCTTGCTCTGCAAATAAAATGGAATGCCTCCCCAATCCACACCCCAAATCAAGAATCGTTTTTTTCCCTTCCCTTTTCCACTTGTTTGCATAGTAGTAACTCTCCTCACAAGGATTCGTCCAAAATAATTTATCTGCTTCTTTCCAATTCCATTCCTTTGATTTCACCATATTTTGCTCCTCTTAATAACGATATCTACATTTTCCTTTGGGTTGTCAAATGAATAAATTCAACAAATTCCGAATTATCTGTTTTTTTATTCCTGCTCACATTCTCTGTATGGTTGTCTGTTTAAATATAATGGGAAGTTAATTCGTCTTCCACTATGCTCATTTTACTTTGTATATGCTCCGCCAGTATTACTATTGTTCAATGTGCCTTCAACTTCAATCAATAAACACTTAACCAGTGATTTACATACTGGCCGATGTTTTGTACCTTTAGGAATTATAATAAAGTCACCTTCACATAAATGAGTTAGACCATCATGAAATTCAATATCAAACTCACCTTCAATGCAATAAAACATCTCATCTGAATTTTCATGAGTATGAAAATCTAATGTTCGATTTTCTGCTTTTAATACATTAAGCATATGATCATTTAATTTTCCTACTCTCAAATATGTAAATAAGGAATCAATCGAGCTTACCTTATCCCTTAAGTTTATTTTATTCACCATAATCTTTCCTCCGATTCAGATAATACAAATAATGTTAATAATTTAAGAATGCTAAATACTACAATTCACTAGTAACGATATGTTCTATCTGTTGAGGCATATTTTTTAACTTCTCATTTAAAAACGTTGGATAAACTGTATGTTTATTTAGTTCACAAATGGGAATCCAGGTCATGTATTCCTTACCTTCAGAACACATACCATTACAATTAATAACTTGTGAGCCTTTAGATTTCATTAAAAAATAAAATGCTATCTCATGACACTTTAATCCTAAAATTTTTCCATCTCCGTAAAAGAAATTTTCATGTATAAAAATCAGCCTGTCTATTTCATAATTAATACCAGTTTCCTCAAACACTTCTCTTAAAACAGCCTCTTCTGCCGTCTCGCCTAAATGTACACCTCCGCCAACCGAATAAAAATAATCCGACATTTCATTACTGGCTAATAAAATGCTGTTATTTTCAATAATAATTGCTGTTGCTCGATATCTAAACCAGTTTCTTTCTGTAGTAATACAGCAATCCTTGTTATAATCAAGTTCCATAGGTTCACCTTTCAATTCGTTCCATTTGAATTTTCTGCATTTCTTTGAATGCGAAATTACTCATTGCTTCAGCCTCCATTTATAACTAAACCTCTGTTCTGTTCTTTTTCACCGGTACAGACTCAACTTTAATAGCTTACATATCCACATAATTCAGTACCTCAAGCGGTTTTTCCATTTGGAAGAAGTCATGTTTTCGCTTTGAAGGTTGTGTTATTCCTTCTTGTAAATACCAGGCTGCTTGAACTGCCTCCATCCCAAGATTTCTAGCAGTTTCCAACTCTTCGCTGCCCCCATCTCCAACATATATACAGTCTTGTGCTTTCACAGAAAATCCATACATACATCTTAGGAAAATCTCCTCTTCTGGTTTTTGAATTCCCTGTTCATATGAAAGATAAACAGCGTCAAAATATGGAAATAATTCACTTCTACGGATTGCATCAGCTTCCTCTGAAAAACAGTTACTAATTAATCCGACCAAAACTCCCTTTTTTTTCAATGTTGAAAGCATAGGAATAATTTCAGAATGTAAATGTCTAAAGCACTCTTCCTTTGCCGCTATACGTTTTTCCACGATTTTCTTTATAAGTATTTCGGAGTAGCAATGATTCTCTCTAAGAACTATTTCCAATGCTTCCTCTAAAGTCAACTCTCCTATAGAGCGTTCATGTTCAGTCGGACGCCATAGTGCCTGAAATTTGTCTTCTGAAATTCCTGCGTCTTCCGCCATCTGTGTTCCAAAATATAGTGGACTATGATAGTGCGTAATTAAAGTTTCAAACATATCAAAAATTACTGCCCGTATCAAATTATTTACCTTCTTCCGCTCCTATAATCAAAGCCAAATATCCCCATTCCCATATTAAGTTTTCAAAACTTTTTTCCAGATATTCACAGATATCTTCTTGGTCATATCCCATCATTCGTGATATAACAACAATATAATTACGCACCACCGTATAAGACAGTTTTTCTTGTTCATCCAGTAACCAGCCTAGAAAGATTGAGTGCCTCATCATCGCATATTCCATAGCAATCCACTGAAACATAACAACTATGCTTTCCAAATCCGATTCTGGCATCAGACTATTTGAGAAAATTTCCACAACAAGGTAATTACGAAATAACTTTTCATAAGAAGAAAACTGCTTTTCGAATTCCTGTAATTTTACGCTCATTTTATGCTTATCATAGTCTCTCGATAAGTTTTCCGCTATCACAGCTATTGGTTCCAGATAACTTGAATATTGCTCTTGCTTTCGATAATTTTCAGTCATGTCTAAAAAAAGTTCATTATTTTCTTCAAAAGTATCCAAACTTAGAAATTGCATGTTATCTATGGCCTCTGATAATTCTTTTAAACCAGCTTCGTCCTTATATTCGTCTATATCTTTTTTTAATATAGATTCCTTTTGATGAATATCCAGAAGAATATAAAAAAGCATCATCACACTCTTTGAAATAGAGAAGTGCTGATTTTGCATAATAGTAATCATCATCGTTCGAATCTGCAACAAAATGTCTCCATCCATATCTAACATATTCTTCGTAAAACAAATTTTATCCTGCTGATTAATCAAATCCACAACTTCTGGGCAGCAAGATACCAAAGAATATTCTTTTCTATCTGCAAATTCGTGTGTCTGCCTTGGAAAAATCGCACAGGTTTCAGACAAAACTTCATCTCCTAAATTCAATACTAGATTGCAAAGTTTCTGCTCATTTAAGAACGGACACTGCTTCTGTTCATTCAATGCAATAACACGTGTGCCATCTTTTTGTTTTACATATTGATCTAAATAATTATTGTTTTGCTTTGTTAAGCTTAATCGATTCCATTTTATATAAGTATCATCATCTACTTCAATCTTCCACTCTTGACAACAAGTAAATGAACACTTATCTGCAATACAGGTGAAATTGTCATAGTAGTCCGTTTTGATTTCTTTCTTCATAATCATCTCCTAAAGTGCACTGATAGAGTCATTTTATGTACTTTTTACTATCTCCGTATTTTTTTTAATCCAGTATATAACTATATTGTTTTTTAAAATTGCCCATGACTGTGATTGTCTGCCTGACTGTACTGCTGACCTGTCTGTTAATCCCAAGCTTTATGGTTTATAAAATGGTATTTTGTTACTACATTTAGGACACTTTAACATTATTTTCATCCCCTTTAGACTTTAGTCCCCCTTTATTTATACTATCTTTTTACTTAGTGTTATTTAAAACCCATAGCTTGTTTAACATTTTCCATCAGTTCCATAGATGTCAATAATTCTAATAGCTTAAAAGCTACACCTGGTGCTGTTTCAGGACAATACGAAGTGATCACATTCCGATCAACTACTATGGGTTCATTTATTACATTTACATGAAATTCCTTCAATTGATTTTGTCTTTTTCCTCCATCCAAATGGTAGGTAGTTGCCTTTCGACCATTTAAAATCCCACTTTTACCTAAAGGTAAGGCTGCAACACAAATTGTAGCAATTATTTTATTTTTTGCATTAAATTCTCGTATCAAACTTAGAAATCGCTCATCATATGCATCTTCATAGAATCCAAACTCTTCAAACCCACCTGGGATTGCTAAAGCATCATAATCATTTATATTAATTTCATCAAATATTTTAGAGACTATTACTGGGATATTAAAAGTACTCAAAACCTGCCTTGTAAATCCACATGTCACAACAGTAACATCTACTCCATAATCATTTTTTGCCCATCCCATAACATCTACAAACGGACTAAATTCCATAGTTTCAAAACCCTTCACTAAAAACAACAAAATCTTCATTTAATTCTCCTTGCTACTAATTTTTTTATTATACTTTATAAATATATATACTGCATTACATTGTTGTTCTATCATTTATCTATTAACAGGAATCTCCCTAGCGTAATCCATTGGGTTCAAGCATGAATGTCCTTCTTTTAAACTTTCATTTAAATCACTAACTATAGCTAAATGCATTGTTCTAGATGCCATAATTTATCCCATCCTAAGTAAATATTTTTGTTTTTCGTATGAAGCTTCTAAATATAGAATCTCAGATTTATTCATCAGCCATATTGTATCCAGAATTTTTCATAAGTTCAATTAGATTTGAAGTAATATTACTTTTTAAAACTCCATACTTTTCTTCTGAGAACTCATATTGACTACTATTTCTTTGTTCTTTCGGATAAAAATAAGATGGTCTACACTTATTTTTATCAGGTTCCCAATCATAGCGTGATTCAATATGTGCATGTAAATAATTATCTAAATTCATTAATATAGAATAATTTATTCTTAATGGATTACAGGTCTTAATAATGGCGTCACCTATAAGAGTCATATCTATTAAATATTGCGTTCTATCTGCCAAAGATAACTCATTTAATGAACTTGCCTTAGGAAATCCAAGAAGGACACAATATCCTGGCAAAAATTGATAATCCCCCATAACTGCAAATCCACTTTTCATTTTTACCATTACTGTCGGATTTTCGCCCATTTCAGCAGAGTAAATCCTATCAATTTTCCAATTATCCATAACTTCACTCCTCCATAAATGTATTTACTCTAGATTTTCATTCAACTTCATGTTATGTAAGTAATCGTATTGTCTTTTTCTTGATGTCAAAATTTAACCCTCCAGATATTCAAATTTTCCTATGTGCTAGATTTACGCTATAAAGTCCATTTGAACTCATTGAGGGGCATCTTTTATTTAAATTAAGGTAATGACTTATACACAAAATTTAATGTTGCATTAGTCCTTTTGGTAAAGAAATCCGGCAAAGTTGCTTGAAATGCAGGATCGTTGGTATAAAGTGTATACCCAGATGTTTCAAGCCAATAACCTAATATATAATAAAAATCACAGTCAATTTTAATATCAACACCTTCACCCGCACCTTGTATATATCCAGAGTAGTTAAGTTTATCGTTTATATATTGTATACCCAAATCCATTACGTCCAACATTTGTTCATATGCAGTTTGCCCTAATAAATTCTTTGCTTTTTCCTTATCTGCATCTCTTGGAAATATAGAATCGATTAGATTAGCATTTGTGTAATTAGGTTCTGCAATTGTATAATTACCGTCAATTATTACGTTGAAACCAAAGCCCAAAGCCGAATTATTTTCAGCAGATACTGTAAGTTGGCCATTATCTATTATAAAGGTAACAATTGCAGTCTTATTGGAATATTTATCTTTATAAGTAAAAATAGATTTATATTTATCAGTTATTTGCGCTGTTCCTGATATAATTCCGCTATGGGCACCATACCAACCTCTAAAATCAAAGTCAAAAAAATCATTTTTCTGGTTTGTAATTTTAATCCTACCACCAAATGCTTTAGGGATATTAGTACGATTCCATTCACCTTCAAAAGATGAACCATCTGCCAAATTGCTTGATTCAGTATTGGTTGATTCGGTTGATACTGTATTGTTTGATTCAGTCTTGTTTAATACTGTATTATCTGTAGTTTCATTTATTGTAATGTTTGACGTAGAATTATTTGATGCAGTCTTATCAATGATATGACCACAAGCGCAAAGTGAAACCACGAATGATGCTATTATAAATAGTACAAATTTTCTTCTAATTTTCATATTAATTCCCCATAAATATTTCTTATTAAAAATTCTGTTTTCTCTTTATTTAATACTCCCATACCTTGAATTATACGTTCACCACTATTCTTTGTAACTCTTATCACTGGTGCTCCTCTAGCCTCTGAGCATCTGCTTAAATAAACCTGAATTCACTTTTTCCTTTATTATGCCTTTTTGTGCGAAGCAAACATATATATATTACGATCTTGTTATTTAAATGCGATTAAATTCCTTTAAGAAAAGCATTTTTTCAATGCATTTTCTTGCTTTTGCCATATGTAAGCTAATTGTTTCTTCTTTTGGATATAGCTTCGCATTATTAAACCAACGCCACGAAACTGGCCAAACATTATTCGTTGGAAGTGTCTTTATCAGGAAATCACATTCTTTCTCGACTATCTCTTCGTTTCCTTTTCGAAACATACTATTCTTCGTCTTGATAAAGTCGGAAGGACGATATCCATAGTTTCCCCACTGTTTCTCCTCTTTTTGCATTGTCTGATTAACTATTGTAATCAGTCTCTGCTGTAATTTCGCATAGTCATATCCTTTTATCCCCATCTTCTCTATTGCATCTATAAGTGTAATATAACTAGATGGTCCCATGTCTCCCAAATTGTTTTCCTGAAACCTTGCAATATAAGAATCCAGTTGCTGCATCACAGTATCAAAAACTGATAAGTCCGAGGCGTACTTGATTACAAACGCACTTAACGACATAATGACTCCTGTACTCTCGACCTTGTTATATTGATCATCATAATTGTAAAAAGAAGCATGAGGATAATCGGCATTCGTTGGTAACGTAAAAATCCATTGCTCTGGACCTGTTGCATTCAGATACTTTCGGATTCCTTGATAGACCGGATGATTCATATCATAAAATCCAACCATCTCTAGTGCTTCAATTGCATAAAGACTGGCATACGGTACTGAATTCGCATTCCAGTTATCCGGGTCAAGTCCATGTCCAAAGCCACCATCTTCATTCTGATATGCTAACATCGCATCGGCCACTGCCACTGCGGCTCCATCTGCAAATAAGCAGTCCCAGATTTTCAAATCCAGTTCTCTTGCATTTCGATGCATCCAATTATTAACATGTTTTAAATCAATCTTGTTCATATAGTTAATCTCCTTATGTAGTAGTCAAACAACAAGTGGCCACATCTAATTTTTCTCTGTTATTAACAATAATAAATTCCCAAGGTTGTCTATTACCAGCCGTCGGGGCTGCCATTGCTGCTTTTAGTAAGATTACTAGTTTCTCATTTTCAAATTCCTTTGCAGTGTAATTCCTAATGCTTCGCCTTTTGAAAATAGAATCTATAAGGCTTTCATATTCCATTTGTCTTCCTCCTCTTGTATAATTTACTCTATTTATGATTCTTCCTATAAATATAACAATCAGCTTAGAATATCCCTGGCAATTTAAATAAAATCACTAATCCCATGATAAACGATGCAGAATTCGCAACGATTGAATAAACAGGTGCTATCCACTTTTTAATAGGTATATCTGTTTTTGCTTTCGAAAAATAAAGAGAATAGACAAAGGCCTCAATTAAAACGACAAGTAATTCCATCCAAATATAATTGAAAACAAAAGCATATCCACCACTTTTATAGTTGATTATGTTTAAAAGAATGTTAAGTGCAATCTGGGTAACCATGTTAATCGCGATGATAAATAAAAGAATATTTCTCTTTTTTAATCCAAAAAACAGGGCTACAAGAATTTCAACTGCCATGGTAAGAAGTATTCTCACCGATAAAGAGGTCATTTCAGCAGATGAATCATATTTTTTTTCTGTTACTATAGTAGTTTTATTATCTAATATGGATACTTTGTAATAACTGTCAAAAGCATATTTATATGAAATTTCTGTGGAGATGAATTTATCCTCCTTGGGAAAATAGATTAGTACCTTAAATGTACTTGGTGGATAGTAAGTCCAGTTAAATGTGTTTTGTTCGTTACAACGCTGAAAGTAATTAATAAAATAGAATCCATCCACATCCTTATAATTTCGAAAGGCCTGCCATGCATCAATGCCTTCTTCCTTATGTTCACGTACTAAATAATTATTTTCATCAATTGGTTTAGTACTGAAATAATGTGGACCCGTGCTTTGCTCTTCAGAAAGTAACGTTATGTAATATATTTGATTTTCTATTCCAACAAAGTCAATGTTTACCGAAGGCTTTGGCCCCATGTCTGCATAAACAGCCCTAGGAAAAAGTAAAACTATAACAATGACACTTAAAAGACCTGATATTATTTTTTTGCTCACCACTAGCACCTCTATTCATCTAATATTAATAATCTTCCCTTCAACTTCAAATTTATCTGTTTCAATACTTGTGTTTTTAAATATAATAGATAGTTAAATCCAACCAATAAATTTGAATCAAACAATTATTTAGCCAGATTTATTTCTTTTTCAAAGAATGCCTTTTCAAGAATGCTATATTCTTCATGTGAACATTTTATCTTACAATTTCTTTTATATTCTTCAGAACGTATAAGCATATGATTTATTTTTTCACATGGATACTTACGACATTGGTTACACTTATTTACGTTATGTTCCTGAATACACTCTACTAATCTATAAGTACATTGTTTATGAGAAGAACAACCCAAACAGCTAATTTCCACATTAGAAACAACTGTATTTCTCCAACCAACTCTATACCATAATTCGGCAACCTTCTTTAGTTCTTCATCACTTTTTGCATTATACCTCGGACACACCAAACAGTTATCTCCACATAATGTGATTTTTTCTTCCATAAATTGTTTGTCCTTTCATGTATCAATTACACATTTTGATGTAAATCTTTAAAATAAAATCAGCTTTTAGTTTACAATATCATGAATATTAAACTAGTTATGTAAATTTACTGTAGATTATACTTATTTTGAACGTAATTCCCACCATGTTTCGTTTTGTATAGGATAAAATCCGATATTATAGTAGAACTGCTGTGACGAAAGAACGTAAGCTTGTTTTGCTCCGAGTTTACCACACCTGTTTACACCTTCAAGTACAGCTGCTTTTCCCAAACCCATTTTACGATATTCTGGCAAAGTAAATACTGGTTCTACATAAGCATATCCACTATCAGGAATGCACCACATTCCACAATGAGCAGCATAGTCACCGTTCGGGGCTACTACTAATATCCGCAAATACAGGTTTAGGTGTGGGGCATCAAAACCTTCACGTTTCCTCATAGATTCTATTTCTTTTTCATTTCGTTGACGCTGGTTGTTAAAGCCTCTCCATATTGCATTGTAATATCGTTCAACATCAAAACTTTTGTCATCAAAACTAATAATTTTATAACCTTCTGGGAGCGTATAGTAGTTATTATTAATCTCAATTATCGCCACCGAAGACTTCTGAGTTGTAGGAATAAAGCCTTTTTGAATAGCAACTTGCTGATATCCTAAGTCTCCATCTGGTAATGTGATTTTTAAATTTCCATGCAAACTCAAATTCTGCAAGGCATAATCAATAAGCTGAGGTTTCAAATAATTGTACTTCTCGTCTAAGCAGAAATAAGACTCACCGAGATTATTTTCATAAGTTACAAGCCCAACAATGATTCCATCATTTTCGACAATACCAATATGTGACAAATATTCCATACTCATATATGGACCAAATTGCCATACCCATCTTGCCCATAAATAGTTAGGAGTAATAACATTATCCTTATTTATACGAATTAAAAAATCACACACTTTATGAAAATCATCTGTATACCCTAATTCACAAGTGTAGTTTCTAATTATAGCGCTCATATTAAACCTCCAAGATTTCAATAATGACTTTAGTTCTGAAATTATTAGTTTTCTTTTTAATTGTAAATTCAAATTTGTTTGTTTCATATTTTATTTAAATATAATGGGAAGTTCACTGGATTCACTTTATTACATGTTATTTTTTTTATTAACCCTATATTCCCTTAATATCAATATTAATACTACAGTACTAATCAATGCTGACACTTTTGTCATCAGCATTAGACTAATTGGCAGTATTATACCTATCAAAAATATAATAACAGAAACTGCATCGAGTACATATGTCATTCTACGCAGATTATTATGATGAATAATACAGAATATTGCTATTCCCATTATATAAATACATTCCATATAAAATATTATCATTGTTCCTCCTCTTAAAGAAAACAGGCTCCTTCATTTTATCAAATATCCCCATCTTATTTTTCACCTCCACCATATACAAAATGCAATTTTATTGCGCGGCAGTTTCGCTTGCAGCAGTAGCTGCAGTGGCACTTTCAAGGTATGACTTAAGATCAAAATTTTCACCATTTCTAACTTTATCCATCAGTTCACTTGCTCTATTGATTGAATTGTAGTCTGGTAAAATAATAGACATTTCCCTGAGTAAAGGATCATTTGGATATAGGTTCGAAGGACCATAGTTATCACCAAAACCGGTTGTATTATAGGTCTGAACATTCCATGATTTCGGATTGTTTAGCATATCTTTAATAACCGCTGAAATGTTTGATTGAAGCATATTTGTTGAAAACATTCCAGATAAAGAATCCATTAAGCTCGGATAAGTTGTAAGTATTGAAGGTGATGAGGCTTTTGCAATTAAAGCCTGGAGTGCAAACATCTGATTGCGGCCACGTTGGTTATCACCAAGCGCTTTAAATGCCATACGTTCTCTGCAAAAAGTGAGTACTTTTTCACCGCTACAATTAGAATTTAGGCCGGCTGAAAAGTGGTATAAATTCATACATGTATCATAAGTTGAATTAAAGTCTAGCTCAGAGTTAATATCCAGACCACCAAGTGCATCGACTATTTTTATTGTACCAGAAAAGTTTATTCTCGCAAAATAATCGATATTTACTCCATATAGATTACCTAGGGTTTCCATTACGGCATCTGTTCCGAAGTTTCCGGCATGAGTGAGTTTGTCTGTCTTAATTCCACTTTGTGATAAGGTGTATATCTTACAATAATAATCACGAGGTGTAGTTACAAGAATGGCTTGTCTAGTAATGGGGTTAAAGGTAGCAACAATATTGACATCATTTTTTGTTGAATCTCCATCGAGGTTGCCATCTGTATCATTACCCCCAATAAATATTGTAAAGGGTTCAGTAACAAGGTTTTTTGCAACTCTTGTTATCTTAGATTCAAATTTGATGGTTTCAAGAACCTTTGTCTTTTCATTAAAATCACTAAACTGTTGTTCTATTTCAGATCTAAAAGATTCATTTAAAATGATTGCTTTTACGTTTTGATTATATAGAGCATTCACTAGTGTATTCCAGTCATCATAAGTTACGGTTTTGAGACTGATATTGAGGTCGTCGTTAATTTTTCGAACAACTTTTTCGCTGTTAGTATTATCATTTAAACCATTATATCCAAATATGTAAGTTTGTGCTTCGCTTAAAGTATCGGCTGTGTCTTTGTTTAGTACAATAACTGAAAAGTAATCAGTTTTGACGTTAGAACCAGATACGTCTTGTAACATATTATCGGTTTTGTAAATATATATGGAACCAACAAATAATATGATACTCAGAAAAACTGCGAGTACTTTTCCAAATATATGAGCCTTAGTGAGCTGAGAAAAGATATTGTATGCTGTGATTAAGAGCAAGACTATAACAATTACAATTATGTATTTATTAGGAATAATATTCAAATGGAATAAAAAAAACAAAAATACAATTGAAATAATGGTTTGCAGTGTAACTAGAATGAAACCAATCGTGCGATTTTGAATTTTTCTTTTCTTTTTCAATTCTTTTGGCGCAAGTGAAGATGAACGCGTAAAAAGTAATTTCATATTATCTTTAGTATTATTATTAATTTTTGAAAACAAATCTTTCATTCTTCTCTCCAATCTAGTGTAAGTACATTAAATATAACTATATATCAAATCTCAAATTATCTCCTTATCTTCATTTTTCAAGTGAGAAATAAGGTTCTTTTGCTTTAAAGCTATCATAAAAAACTTCTTAACTTTTCTATGGATGTGGTCTCATACCTCATATAAATTCTTATTCATCTATTTTTCCATAACTTAATAAATATAATGGGAAGCTCACAACTACTCGACAGTATCAAAAAACATGAATATCTCCTGTTAAATAAAGAGTTGCATACCCAGAAATCTTTACCCTATCTCCACAATTTTTGCAATAAAGTTTACCACCTCTTTTAGATAATTGAAAAGCTATCAAATCATCTTTATTTAACTTTTTTGACCAAAACGGAATTAACGTTGAATGAGATGATCCAGTCACAGAATCTTCAGGAATACCCGCATTAGGCGCAAAAAATCTTGAAACAAAATCAACTTTTTTCCCTTTTGCAGTTACAATTACAGCAAAACAGTTTGGAATAGTCTTTATTAATTCTAAATTTGGTGATATTTTTTTCACTTGTTCTTCTGTATCCACAAGCAAAAGCAGATCACGTGAGAGATGAGCTTCCAAGACTTTAGTCCCAATTGATTTTGACATTATAGACGAAATCTCTATTTGTTCAGATTTTCTTGATGGGAAGTCCATTTCAAACAAATCACCTGTTCTAATAACTGATAATAATCCACTTTTTGTATGAAAGTTAATTATATCAACCTTTTGATTAACAAAATTTGATATAACAAATGCGCTAGCTAATGTTGCATGTCCACATAAATCAATTTCAACTTCTGGTGTAAACCATCGAAGGTCATATTCATTATTGTTTTTAACGATAAAAGCAGTTTCAGCGAGGTTATTTTCTGCAGCGATATTTTGCAGAACAGAATCATCAAGCCATTTTTCCAATAAACAAACCCCAGCTTGATTTCCTTTAAATAGTTCATCCGTAAATGCATCTACAATATAGTATTTCACAATATACTCCCTCCACATTATATAAATACTTTCTCGGAATCTCTAGCCCTTATTCTATAAGGGTTTCAACTCCTATATTTTAAAAATCACCCACTTTTTTATCGAAAAGGCTTGACAAAT
>NZ_FOJI01000008.1 GCF_900111235.1 [Clostridium] fimetarium | reverse complement strand
AGACTACGAGGTAGATAGGTTAGAGGTGTAAGCATGGTAACGTGTTCAGCTGACTAATACTAATAGGTCGAGGGCTTAACCAAGCGAAACATTGTTTTTGCTACTAAAAGTAAAGTTAAGATAAGTTGCGTAGCAACTTAAAATGGCTTTGCGAAGCAAAGACAATGGTCATAGGATAGAACATACAAGAGAGTTATCTTTAGAGATAAAGATAAAAAAACGGATGATAGATATATTTAATATGCAGTTTTGAAGGAACAATAATTATTTTTTTATATTATAATTATTTTGCACAGTATGTAAATACTGTGTTTTTTGTTGTCCAAAATTAGGGAAAAATGAATTTTATTTTAAATTGTTAAATATTGTTTGAGTATTTATCAAATTAAAAGACATACTAATTCTGAACAAAATAATAGGAGGTGTTTATAATGGATAAAACTAATTATAATCATAGTATAAAATGTTCAGTAAACCAGTGTACGAATCACGCAGAAGGTGATAGTTATTGTGCTTTGAGCCAGATCTCGGTAGGAACTCATGAAAGTGAACCAACTGAAGTGAAATGTACAGATTGTGAATCATTTAAAGTTAAATAAATCAAAAATAGAGCTACTGCAAAACTAATATTATCTTAGTTTTGCAGTAGCTCTATTTTGATTTCAAAAACAAATGATAGTATAATATTATAAGTTAAAACCAAAATATTTAACTGCATTGTTGTATGAAATGTCTTGAACCATTTCACCAAGAACTTTCATATCAGCTGGGTATTCACCATTTTCAACCCATCCACCGATGAGGTTACACATGATTCTTCTGAAATATTCATGTCTTGTATAAGATAAGAAACTTCTTGAATCTGTAAGCATTCCAATGAAGTTACCAAGTAAGCTTAAATTAGCAAGAGAAGTCATTTGATTAATCATACCAATCTTGTGATCATTGAACCACCAAGCGGAGCCTTGTTGAATCTTTCCAACAGCTGATGAATCTTGGAAACAACCGATCACAGTTCCAATTGCTTCATTCGCATTAGGATTAAGTGAGTAAATAATTGTTTTAGGTAATTCATCAGTTGAGTTCAATGCGTTAAGGAACTGAGCCATTTCTGCAGAGCTATCAAAAGAGTTGATGCAGTCAAATCCAGTATCTGGACCTAATTTATTGAATTTGAATAGGTTATTATCACGTATTGTACCATAATGTAACTGCATAGCCCAACCTAATTTGTTATATTCTTTACCTACAAATACCATAAATGCAGTCTTAAACTGAGCTGTTTCAATATCTGTTAAAGGCTCACCAGTTGCACGTTTTGCAAAGATTGCTTCTACTTGCACATCCGTTGCTGGTTTGTACATTACATATTCAAGCGCATGATCAGATGCTTTACATCCATAAGAAGCGAAGAATGCTAAACGAACTTTCAATGCTTCTTTAAGGTCAGCAAATGAATTGATAGTAACACCACTTACATCGCTTAATTTCTTCATATAATCTAAAAAGTCTGGCTTTTCAATATTCATTGCTTTGTCAGGTCTCCAAGCTGGAAGTACCTGTACATCAAATGAAGTATCATCAGCAATTTGTTTGTGGTATTCAAGTGAATCAATAGGATCATCGGTTGTACATATAAGAGTAACACCAGATTGTTTAATTAAATTACGTACGGTCATTGAATCTTCTTGAAGCTTCGCATTACAGATATTCCAAACTTCTTCAGCGGTATCCGCATTAAGAGCACCAGTATAACCAAAGTATTTTTGAAGTTCAAGATGACTCCAATGGTAAAGTGGATTACCAATTGCTTTTGTAAGAGTTTCAGCCCATTTTTGAAACTTTTCTCTATCAGGTGCATCACCTGTAATATAATATTCATCTACGCCATTTGAACGCATTTGACGCCATTTGTAATGATCACCGCCAAGCCATATTTGAGTGATATTTTGAAACTTTCTGTCATCAGCAATTTCTTTTGGATTGATGTGACAATGATAGTCTAAGACTGGCATTTTAGAAGCAAAGTCGTGATAGAGCGTTTGAGCAGTTGGTGTTTCAAGTAAAAAATCTTTGTCCATAAATTGTTTCATGTTTAAATTCCTCCTATGAGTTAAAAATTAGTTGTGTTTCGTTTTATTAAATCGGCAGATATAACAGTTCGCTCTGGAACTTTACCACCGCTAAAAACTTTCATTAAAGATTCGACAGCAGTTACGCAGAGTGTTTCCACTTTGCTATCAATAGACGTAAGCTCTGGTTCAGTACAGTTTGCAAGCACAGAATTATTATAACCGACAATACTTAAATCGCTCGGTATATTTAGGCTATGCTCAAATGCAAATTTGACGGCACCTACAGCAAGAGAGTCATCTGAAGTAACAACAGCATCAAATGAAATATTATTTAAGTATAGTTCATTTAAATATTCCTTCGCTCTTACAATGCTTTTTGTGCACATATGAAAACAATCAGGATTAACCTCTAAATGATTGTCTTCCAATGCTTTTTTGTACCCAGATAATTTATCTTTTCCGCTATAGGAGGTACTCGTATATAAATAAACGATATTTTTTCGTCCACTTTTGATAAGATCATCTGTAACAGAATAAACGGCAGATTTATCATCACACAGAGTACAAAATATATTATCTCCAGAAAGTTGACCATTTACTAGCATAATTGGTAATTGCTTTGCTGCCTTTAATATATAATCATTATCAGAAGTATCTGGGTCGCTACTTAAAAATTTAGAACCAACCAAAATAATTCCGTCAACACGCTTAGAAAGTAATAGGTTAAGATATTGCATCTTATTTTCTAAACTGGTACCAGTACAACATAAAATGGAATCGTAGGCGTTGAATCTAAGCTCACGCTCGAGAAAATATACTGCATTTGCAAGATAAATATCAGATGAATCAGTGCACATAATTCCAATGGTTTTCATTGTATTAAGACCTAATCCTCTCGCAAATACATTTGGCGTGTATCCTAGTTCTTCCATAACAGAAAGAACACGCAGCTTTGTTTTTTCACTTACATTGGAGTTGCCGTTAATAACTCTTGATACAGTAGCAATTGAAACGCCGGCTTTTTCCGAAACGTCATATATGTTCATTGAAATTCCCCAATCCTTAATAATGTAAGTACTTACATGTCGATAATTTGATTATACAATGGCAAAAACATAAAAACAAGGGTAAATCCAAAAAATATTTAAAAATTGATTGGAGTATAAAATTTATGGGGAGGTATCGAGTGAATAATAATTTATCATTATGTGTTTTGCCTTGCCTTTCCTTCAAGCAGTATGTTTTTTTGCAAGCCTCAGAGATGATGAAAAGTCTCACTTCGTTCGATTTTCATCTGAGTCTTTGCAACCGAAGCATACTGCTTCGGTTCGCGAGCGTCGTCAAATTGACATGCAAGCATGTCAGCTTGACTTGTGCTTTCGCGGAAAATATAAGCACTGCTTTCAGCCGGTCGGCGGCGAAACACATAATGATAAATTATTATTCACGGTTACGTTATGAAATAAGTTTTAAAGCTCAAATGAATATAACAATATAACTTTTTGAAATATACCAAACTTAAAATAAAAAATTATTAAAATTAGCATTGACATATTTTTATTTTAACGTTAAAATAATAAATGTAAGCGCTTACAATATATTTGCAATTGACTTTACAAATGATTCAAATAATGTGATTAAGTGTATATTTAAAATGTTTTGTAGGCTTATGAATTATGAAAAATAGGGATAATCCCCCCAAATAATAAAGGAGAAATATAATGCAAAGATTAAACAAACAGATTTCAAAAGCAGTTGATAGACCAGTTAAGGTTCTTCAGTTTGGTGAAGGTAACTTTCTTAGAGCATTCGTTGATTATATGTTTGATGTAACCAATGAAAAAACCGATTTTAATGGCGGTGTAGTTATCGTTAAACCAATTCAATTTGGTAACCTTGATAGATTTCATGAGCAAGAATGTCAGTATACACTTCAATTAAGAGGCTTTGAGAATGGACAACCTAAAAAAGTTACTCGTATCATTACATCAGTAGTAGATGCAGTTGCCGCGATTGAAGATTATCAAAAGTATGAAGATTATGCGAAGTGTGAAACACTCAGATTTGTCGTTTCTAACACAACTGAAGCTGGTATCGTATTTGATGAAACAGATGATTTTAATGCGTTACCTCCTAAGACATATCCTGGTAAATTAACAAAAATCTTATTTGATAGATTTAAAGCATTTAATGGCGCACAGGATAAAGGTCTTATCTTAATTCCTTGTGAACTGATTGCTGATAATGGTATTAACCTTAAAAAGTGTATTATGCAGTTTGTTGATCTTTGGGAATTAGGAGATGAATTCAAAGCTTGGCTTGAATCAGCTTGTTCGTTTTGCAGTACACTTGTTGATAGAATTGTTCCAGGATATCCAAGAGATGAAGCAGATGCTTTATGTGAAGAGTTTGGCTATGAAGATCAATTGATTGTTACAGCAGAAATCTTTGGCTTATGGGTTATCGAAAGTGATAAAGATCTTGATGCACTTAGGAAAGAACTTCCATTTAATGAAGCTGGACTTCCAGTTGTATTTACAAAAGATCATCACCCATACAAAGAAAGAAAAGTTAGAATCCTGAATGGTTCACATACATCTTTCGTACTTGCTTCATTCCTCGCTGGCAACGATCTTGTTAAACAGTCAATGGATGATCCAACAATTAGAAAGTATATGGAAGAAACATTATTTGATGAAGTAATTCCTACATTATCATTATCACCAGAAGATTGTAAGGAATTTGCAGCTGCTGTAAGTGAAAGATTCCAAAATCCATTTATCAAGCACAAATTATTAGATATATCTCTTAACTCAGTATCAAAATGGGAAGCACGTTGTTTACCTTCATTTTTAGGATATGTAGAAAAATTCGGGAAACTTCCTAAGTATTTAACTTTCTCAATTGCTGCATTAATGAGCTTTTACACATCCCAAAAAGCTGGAGAAATGAGCTTAGTTGGCAATAGAAATGGTGAAGAATATACAATCCGTGATGATAAAGATGTTCTTGATTTCTTTAAGGCTAACTCTTCAAAGTCACCTAAAGAATTTACTCAGGCATTTTTAAGCACAGAAAAATTCTTCGGTCAGGACCTTACAAAGGTTTCTGGATTAGTTGATGCAGTTACTTCTTATATCACTGATATTAGAGCAAAAGGAATGAGAGCTGTTGTTGAAGAATTAGTAAAATAAAGAACTGTTCAATTTATTAGCAAAGTGGAGCGCATGTACCCACTTTGCTAATAAATTTAATAATATTAGTAACTAAGGACAATAATAATTAGTGGAGGTAAATATGCAAGATTTTATCAGGATTAATGTGAATGACAATGTTGCGGTTGCACTAAAACCAATTGCAATGGGAACAACAATTGATGTGGCAGGAATAGCTGTTACTACTGTTGAAGATATTCCTCAGGGACACAAATTTGCAATTAAAGCGATTGCAAAAGGTGATTCTGTTATAAAATATGGCTTTAGAATAGGATATGCGCAGGTAGATATTTCGGTAGGTGGATGGATTCATACGCATAATTTAAAAACAGCGCTTGGAGAAGTTGTTGAATATTCATATCATCCAACAGGTACAGATGTAACTTCTACACAAGATGCTTATTTCGATGGCTTCATAAGAGAAAATGGAAAAGTTGGCGTTCGTAATGAAGTTTGGATTATTCCAACTGTTGGATGTGTTAATTCAATTGCAAAAGCAATCGAAGCTACTGCAAAAGCTTTAAAACCTGCAAATGTTGAAGATGTTATTGCATTTCCTCATCCTTATGGCTGTTCACAGATGGGCGAGGATCAGGAGTATACGAGAAAAATTTTAGCTGATTTGGTTAATCATCCAAATGCTGGAGCCGTACTTGTACTTGGTCTTGGTTGTGAAAACAGTAATATAGAAATTCTTAAAAAATATATTGGTGAGTATAATGAAGACAGAGTAAAATTCCTTCAAGTTCAAGATGTAGAAGATGAAATGGAAGTTTCACTTGAATATATGGATCAATTATTTCAATATGCTTCGACATTTAAAAGAGAAAAAATTAATGCAAAAGAACTTATCGTTGGTATGAAATGTGGTGGATCTGATGGTTTATCAGGTATTACTGCGAACCCTGTTGTAGGAGCGTTTTCTGATATGCTTGTCTCTAAAGGCGGAACAACAATTCTTACAGAAGTACCTGAGATGTTTGGAGCTGAGACAATTCTTATGGATCGTTGTAAAAACGAAGTATTATTTCATAAAACAGTAGATTTAATTAATGATTTTAAAAATTATTATGTGGCAAATAATCAAACGATATATGAAAATCCTTCACCTGGTAATAAAAAGGGTGGAATTTCGACGCTCGAAGATAAGTCATTGGGATGTATACAAAAATCAGGAACCTCACTTGTCAAAGGTGTTTTAGCATATGGTGAAATCGTTGCAACAAAAGGTCTTAATCTTTTAAGTGCACCAGGCAATGATTTAGTGGCTGCAACAGCATTAGCTGCTTCAGGCGCGCATATTGTGTTATTTACAACTGGACGTGGTACTCCTTTTGCATCACCAGTTCCAACGGTTAAGATTTCAAGTAATACTTTGATCGCTACTAAGAAACGCAATTGGATTGATTTCAATGCGGGTCGATTGGTTGAAGATAAGAGTATGGATGAACTTTCACAAGAATTACTTGATTATGTATTAGCAGTTGCTTCAGGTAAACTGGTTAAAGCGGAAGAATTAGGATTCCATGATTTAGCAATATTTAAGCTAGGTGTAACACTTTAACACATTGCACTTCGAAATATACAATGTTTTTCTCTGAGAATGTTGACAAATATTGTCTTAAATATTAAAATAAAAGGATATTGTGTAGTACAAACTGCACTAGTATAAAAGGAGATCATTTAAATGAAAAAAGAAGAAGTAATCTTAAACATGAAAAAAGAGTGTTTAGTAGCTGTTGTTCGTGCTGAAAATAAGGAACAAGGTGAAAAAATCATCGATGCTATCATTGCTGGTGGAATCAATTTCATCGAAATTACAATGACAGTTCCAGGTGCTGTTGATATTATCAAAGCTATGTGCGAAAAATATGCTAGTAACAAAGATGTAGTTATCGGAGCTGGTACAGTTCTTGATCCTGAAACAGCAAGAGCTGTAATTTTAGCAGGAGCACAGTATGTAGTAAGCCCAGGCTTAAACCCAGCAACAATCACTTTATGCAATAGATATAGAATACCTATGCTTCCAGGTGTATTATCACCAACAGAAGCTATTCAAGCATTAGAGCTTGGATGTGATGTGATTAAAATATTCCCAGGTAACTTGGTTGGACCTTCAGCTATTAGCTCATTCAAAGGACCTCTTCCACAAGCTGAGTTCATGCCTTCAGGCGGAGTTGATGTTCCGAATGTTGCTGATTGGATCAAAGCAGGAGCTTGTGCAGTTGGTACAGGAAGTAGCTTGACAAAGGGCGCTAGTAAGGGCGATTTTGCTGCAGTTACAGCAAAAGCTCAAGAATTTGTTAAAGCAGTTGCAGCAGCTAGAGCTTAGTTTATAAAAAGTAAAGATGCAGATTTTTAAATTTGTAACTGTTAATTACAAAGCAGAACACTGTTCTGCTTTGTTGTATGTAAAATATTATGATTTTAAAGGAGAATTTCAAAATGGCTAAAGTAGTGACAATGGGAGAGATCATGTTAAGATTATCTACTCCAGGATTCGAAAAATTTATTCAAGCAGATGAATTTGATGTAGTTTATGGCGGTGGTGAAGCTAACGTTGCTGTATCACTTGCTAATTATGGACATGAAGCTGAATTCGTATGTAAAGTTCCTGCTAACGAAATCGGTGAATGTGCAATTGCAGCTCTTCGTAAAATGAACGTAAAGACAGACAATATGCCTATTGGTGGCGAAAGACTTGGTATCTATTTCTTAGAGACTGGCGCTTCAATGAGAGCTTCTAAAGTAGTTTATGATAGAGCTTATTCTTCAATGTCAACAGCTACAGTTGATGATTTCGATTTTGAAAAAATATTTGAAGGCGCTGATTGGTTCCATTTCACAGGAATTACTCCAGCTATTTCAGATTTAGCAGCAGAAGTTACAGAAGCAGCACTTAAAGTAGCGAAAGCAAAAGGAATTACTGTATCAGTAGATCTTAACTTCCGTAAAAAATTATGGTCATCAGAAAAAGCACAAAAGGTTATGTCTAACCTTATGCAGTATGTTGACGTATGTATTGGTAATGAAGAAGATGCTGAAAAAGTATTAGGCTTCAAACCAGGTAACACAGACGTAACAACTGGCGAACTTGAACTTGCTGGTTACCAATCAATCTTCGAGCAAATGGTTGATAAATTCAACTTCAAATATGTTATTAGTTCACTTCGTGAAAGCTACTCAGCATCAGATAATGGCTGGTCAGCTTGTATCTACCAAGCTAAAACAAAAGAATTCTATCATTCAACAAAATACGATGTTAGAATTGTTGACCGTGTTGGTGGTGGAGATTCATTCGCAGGTGGAACAATTTGTGGTTTATTAGATTATCCAGATGATTTCAGAAAAGCACTTGAATTTGGTGTTGCAGCTTCAGCTCTTAAGCACACAATTCTTGGTGATTTCAACCTTGTATCAAAATCTGAAGTTGAAGCTCTCATGGGCGGCGACGCATCAGGCCGAGTACAAAGATAAATCCGCGTCAGCAATGACCGCGTAAGCAATGAGTAATATGGAAAAAACCAGGACCGGCCAAAAGAAAGCTCGCTTTCTTTTGGCCGGTCCTGGTTTTTTTTATATTACGAATGCCGCGATGAAAATACGCGAAGCGTATTTCTCATTGCTTACGCTCAATAAACTATCTCATTTTATATCTTTTTATCTTTTGTTTTACCTCTTTTTTCACCCATACCACAACCCCTAGTATAACTTATCGACTTTTTTAGAAAATATTGTGTATTTAGATTGAAATAATTGTGAATTTACTATAAACTTATAAATAAATATTGCCGATAATAAAATAGAGTTATATTGTAATGAAAAGTAAATTATGATTATTATATTAATGATATAAGACAGGTATATTATGTAGGAAAAATACATTAGCCACATGATAAATTTAAAATGTGGTATAAAATCTCTAGAAAAGAGGATTACATGAGAAGATTGCGAAAAATATGGAAGATAATAGCAGGAGGAGTGATGGCCTGTATATTAATTGGTGTTTATATTGCATATGTAAGTGCGAGTACAAATGTCAAACTGACGATGGTTAATACGAATGTTGTAGTCGTTCAAGGCAATACTGCTACACTATCTGTTAACATGACAGGTACAGATGATAATAACCCAAATCCTAATGATAAATCACCTATTCCAGCTAATGTGGAATGGACAACAGATGACAAGAGTATAATGAATTTTGTTGATGCAACTGCACAATCAGGTTATTCAGAACTTGTGAACGGTAATTCTTCAGTTATACATGCTAATTTTGCTGGTATAGCAAAGATTTCAGCAACATATTATTCAAAAGTATATGATGCTAATGGTATTGTAACGCAAAAAGAAAATATTTCTACTGCAAGTTTGGATTCAGTAGTGCCATTGATTGTAACACTAATCGACAATGCTGGAAACTCAAATATTAGCGGAAAGATATACTCACTTGGTGATACCGTTAATATTACAACTAATACATATACAGACAATGCGTCGGTAATTGAAACTTCAAATACTGGAGTAGTGAAGGTCGTTAATTCAGCTTACAACAATGCAACATTAAGTATTGTCGGAGGTGGATCAGCTAAAGTTACAATCAGAACAGCAGATGGAGACGGAAATAACAATCTTACATATTCATTCACGGTAAACGCAAAAGTGGATTTTACGGATGGAGCAGTTAGTAGTAGTGGAGAGAGAATTATAACCCTCGATAAAACTCCATTTGTTGCATTTGAAAGAACGTTAATTAAAAGTAATGTTATTACTCCTAGCCAGTCAGGTGCAATATGGGAATCAGGTGATGCATCAATTTTAACTGCATATGGTAATGGAGAGGTTCTTGGATTGTATGCCGGTGTAACTGCACTTAAGGCTGGTATTCAAGTTACCGATGTTGGCGGAAACAAAACATTTTTACCAGGAAGTTTTGATACGATAACAGTCATAACACCATTTAAATGGTTGAATTCAGTTGAGAATATGAATGTAACAGATACATTTCAATTAAGCTGTAGTGGTAAGAAAGGCGAACTTACTTGGACAACTAGTGATAATAAAGTTTTAACAGTTGATGCTAATGGATTAGTTACAGCAGTAGGAAGCGGAACGGCAACAATTTCAGTTGCAAGGCCAACAGATATTAATAACCAGACTAATAAATATGGTGAAACTTATTCAGTATCGATGACTATTCAAGTAATTGATTCATTTGGACTTAGCACAACAAGTAAAGAAATTAATATAGGTGAGTCATATGGTTTAAAGGCGCTTACAACAACGAGTAATGCGGTTATATCATTTAAAGTTACAAATGAAGCAGAAATTGGACAGACACCACCAACATATCAGGTTGTGTCTACAACGACAAGCACAGACGGCAAGACATTAACAATAACAGGTGTCGCATCTGGTATTGTAAGAGTTGTTGCAACCCAAAATATTAAGGGATTAATAAAAACTGCAGAGTGCCTTATATATGTAAGGACACCGGTTGGGGTAGTCACTTTAAACCCTACTTCTCTTAATATTAATAGGGGAAAAACTGATATAGTTCAGGTAATATTTAATCCTTCAACACCGTTTAATGATAAAGTACTATGGACTTCATCTAATACAGATGTTGCAACCGTAAAGGGTGATAGTAAGACAGCAACCGTAACAGCCGTAAAAGGTGGTACATCAACGATTTCTGTGGTTACAATGGATGGATTGAAAGTTGCCAGTTGTGATGTATATGTAAGAGAACCCGTTACTGGTGTCAGCTTAAATCAAACAACTGTATATTCTGAAATGTCTATTGGTAGCTATCAATTAAGCGCGACTGTGTTGCCTTCAGGCGATGGTGTTAATAGAAAAGTCACATGGACCTCTTCCGATCCGACTATTGTTACAGTAGATGCAAATGGTCTTGTAAAGTATGTAAAACCTGGATATGCAACTATTATTTGTAAAACAGAAGATGGGTCATTTATTGCGACTTGTAATTTCTTCGTAAGTATTCCAGTAAAAACTGTTTCATTAGATTATACGGATGCAATCATGTCACTTGGTGGAAAGTTAAGAATTACGGCTGAGGTACTTCCTATTACAGCTTCTAATAGAGCAGTAGCCTGGACATCATCTAATACGAATATTTTAGTAGTGGATTCCAATGGACTTGTTCAAGCGGTAGGAACTGGGAATGCAACAATTCTTTGTAAGACATTAGATGGCGGAGTTACTGCAATGTGTAATGTTTATGTTAAGCAGCCAGTTACAAGTGTTGTGTTAAATGCTTCGGAAACTACAGTTCGCAAGGGTCAAGTGTTCTGGTTAAATGCAACTGCTCTTCCAGAGAGCGCAGATAACAAGATAGTAACTTGGTCAAGTACTGATACAAAATTAGCTACGGTAGACAAAGATGGTAAAGTAACAGCAGTTAATCCTGGAATTGTTACTATCATAGCTACTAATACAGATACAGGACTTACAGGATTTTGTGTTGTAACAATTACGCAACCCGTTACAGGACTTACTTTGAATTCAACATATCAGGAGATGTGGGTAGGTTCTAAATATGCAATTATACCTAATGTATTACCTATTGATGCACAAAATAAAAAAGTTACATATCAGTCAAGCGATGCAACAATAGCAAGTGTAGACGAAAATGGAATCGTTACGGCCATCAAAGGTGGAAGCTGTATTGTCATAGTTACAACAGATGAAGTTAAACTTACGGCTACTGTATCGATAGATGTCAAAGAATATGTTTCGACGATTTCATTAAATGAAACAAATAAATTCATGAATATAGGAACTGCATTGAATTTAACAGCTACGGTTACAAGAGATTCTGCAACCAATAAAAATGTAGTTTGGACTTCCTCAGACTCCAATGTAGTGTCAGTTGATGCAAATGGACATTTATATGCTAATAGCCCTGGTAATGCGGTTGTAACGGCTACAGCTTCAGATGGAAGCGGTGTAAGTGCATCGTGTGTAATTAGAGCAGTAATACCTGTTACTTCGATTTCAGTAGAACCAGATACAATTAAATTACTGGTTGGTGATTCGCAGAAGGCATATGCTACAGTATATCCAGAAGGAGCAACCATTAAAAATGTAACATGGGTTTCGTCTAATGAAGCGATTGCTACAGTAGATGGCGACGGTGAAGTGTTTGCAGTTGGAGTTGGTAAAGCTAAAATAACAGCAGTTTCTAATGATGGAAATAGTATAAAAGCATCTTGCTCAGTATATGTAACACCAATTATTAAGATAACATCACTTAAAATTAATTCAAAAGAGATCACAATGTTATCTGGTAAGACAAGGCAGTTAACGGCTAGAATCACACCTACAAATACAACAGAGTCGGTATCTTGGTATTCAACAGATACATCTATCGTAGTTGTAGATGATAGTGGTAGAATTACTACTGTTGGACCAGGTACTGCAGATATTGTGATTTCAGGTGGTTTGAATAATGTAGAATCTACTTGTATAGTACATTCAATGGCAATAAGTCAGAGTAGTATATCACTTGAACAATATGATACATTTGATTTGGCCGTTGATGGTGCTGTTACAGCTATATCTTGGAGAACAGCGAATCCAAGAGTTGCAACCATTACATCTTCTGGACATATCGTTGCTAGAATGGCAGGTACAACAACAATTACAGCAACAGTTGATGGGAAAACTTTAACTTGTGTGGTAAGAGTAACTAATATAAAATAAGGACGGACGAAAAAGCTCATATATTCCTCATGTTCGCGCATTGCCTCTACAGCCTTACGATATTGTCTGCATTCGGTTTGACACCTTGAAAATGGTGTCAACCGCCTGTAGACAATATCGTGAGGCTGTAACGGCAAATGGCGGACATTTGAGGAATATATGAGCTTTTTCTGTGCGTTGGAGGGCGGAAAGGCGGAAAGGCGGAAAGGCGGAAAAAACAAAGGCGGAAAACCAAAGGCGGAAAAATCAAAGGCGGAAACTTGGGGGGAATGGGATAGTAGGGTAAGGAATCTTATGTGAATTATAAATTAGTGGGATTTATATTAAAAAAGAAGTAACTTTAACTGTAAAGTGGGAATAATTAGAGTGAATTTTCACGTATATTAAAGGGGTAAGGAGGGAGACTAATGTTTGATCAAAAACCATATAGTATAAAAGTCGGGATTTATTTACCGAAGATTTATCTTTATCATGCGAATAGGTATAGATATCAATTTTATAAGGATAAAATATTGTATAAAGCTTGTTGTCGGAAGGTAGTAGACTACTTCACATTAAGATATGGTGGTTGTACTAGAGTAGAAGCGATTGGTAGTTATAAACCTAAAAATGCAAATGACGTAGCATATAATATACATGAGCAAGTAGTATATGCATATATACCTGATAATTGTCTTAATGAGCAGGAATTATATAATTTATGCAGTGGTTGTTGTAAAGTGCTAAGGCAGGATACAATAGCAATAGAGGTGAATAATGAGATGTACTTTATCTCAAAAAATGAATAGTTGAATTGAAATTAAATGATTAGATATATAAGCTCTTTTGAGCATGTTTATACTAGGTAAATTAAAAATGAAAGATATTGACAGAAAAAAATAAAAGTGATATGGTTATGTAGATGGGTAACATACCAAAAGGGCAAGTAAATTATAGGAATGGAGCGAAAAAATGATAGAAATTGAAAATCTTACAAAGATATATAAGCTTAGTAAGAAGCAGATGCAAAAAGCAAAAACAAAAAAGAATACTAAAATTGCTGTAGATGGGGTTTCTTTTGAAGCTGAAAATGGCGAAATTTTTGGCCTATTAGGACCAAATGGAGCAGGTAAAACTACCACATTAAGATGTATTGCAACACTTTTAAAACCTACGGGCGGAAGTGTCAAAGTTTCAGGGTTTGATACTGTTTCTGATTCAATGGAAGTCAGAAAGAAAATTGGCTTCCTAACAAATGAAATTAAGCTTGATCCACAATTTTCAGCCAAATATTTATTTAATTTTTTTGGTAGAATGCATGATGTGGAACAATCTGAGTTAGATCACAGAAGAGAAGAATTATTTAATTATTTTGGAATAAAAGAGTTTGAAGATAAAAAAATAGAAGAGCTTTCAACTGGTATGAAACAAAAAGCTGCGATTGCAGTAGCACTTGTGCATGATCCTGAAATAATCATTTTTGATGAACCTACAGTGGGTTTAGATATTATTACAGCTCGTTCAGTTACCGATTATTTGAAAGCACTTAAAGAGAGAGGCAAGCTAGTAATTATATCAACACATATCATGTCTGAGGCAGAGAAACTATGTGATAGAATCGCAATTATTGTTGATGGAAGAAAAATCGCAGAAGGAACTATAAAAGAAATATTAGAAGCTACAAACGCTGGAGATTTAGAAGATGCATTTTTTCAATTATATAAAGAAAATCACAAGGAGGAAAAATAATTGAAATCAATAAAGACTGTATTATCCAAAGAATTATATAGAATATTTAAGGATAAAAAAATGATTTTTTCAATTTTTATTCTCCCAATTATACTGATTGTAGGTATGCTTACTTTAGTTGGAACTATGGCAGAAAATGCATCTAGCGACGTTCAAAAGCATGTATCTACTGTATATATTCAAAATGCGCCAAGTGAATTTAAGTCACTCATGAGTAAGGTTGACAGCAATTCAAACGGCATCATATTTTTAAATGTGAATGATGATACATCATCTATTCAAACGGATATTTTGAAAGAAAAGATAGATTTGTTAATTGTATTTCCTGATAACTTCTCAAAATCAGTTACTGATTTAGGGGGGGGGGATTTACCTAGTGTTTTGGTTTATTATAATCCATCTGTTGACTATTCGGCTTCAGCCGAAAGTACATATGTTAATAGTTATCTTGAAGCATATAGACAGAATTTATTAGTTACAAAATATGGTAACATTAATGAAGTAAAGTTATTTGATATTCAACAAAGTATAGTTCAGGATGAGGCAAAAGCAACAGGAAAAATGCTAGGTTCTTTATTCCCATATCTTATCACTATTGTGTTATTTATAGGCGCTATGAGTTTAGGAATTGATACGATTGCAGGTGAAAAAGAAAGAGGAACAATGGCAAGTCTTTTAATGACACCAGTAAAACGTACATCAATTGTAATGGGAAAATTAATTGCGTTGATGATATTATCCGTTATTTCAGCAGCAGTATATGTAATAACAATGGTGGTAGCTATTCCAATCATGATTAAATCAAAAGGGTCAGGTATGGATTTATCTGGATTATCCATTAAATTCACCCCAATGCAAATCTTTGAACTTGTAGTTATAATGGTTGGTCTAGTTTTCTTGTATGTTGCGCTTATTGGTATAGTAGCCGTATATGCAAAATCAGTAAAAGAAGCATCAACATTTATAATGCCATTGTATTTTGTTATAATTGCAACTGGTATGATGACAATGTATGGTACATCGGTAACGAATGTTGGTTTATATGCAATTCCACTTTACAATAGTGCTATTGCTTTAAAAGCGATTCTGTCAGGTGATATTACGATGATGCAATTTGTTCTTACTGCAGCAAGTACATTTACAGCAGCAGGAGTAGTTACTGTATGCATAGGAAAAGCTTTCAATAGTGAGAAAGTAATGTTTAATGCATAGTTATAGTTATAGTTATAGTTATTGATATAGATTAAATTTTGAACAATACAAAACAGCATCTTCTAATTCTAATGAATTTTGAAGGTGCTGTTTTTAAATAAATATGAGGGGGGGAGATAGAAAGAATTTCTTTACTATCTAATGCCAATTATAGCTGTTGTTTGTGTGTTTATTGTGTACTAAGTATAAAAATTAAATTAAAATAATAAAATATAAAATGAAATAAAATAAACAAAACTCCTAATACTAATATAAGTAGATGTTCCAATTTTGTTATTAAAACCATCAGATATTTTGTCATTAAAATCAGGAAAGATTGATTATTTTAAGCAAATGTGGTATTATTATAAATAATTATTTGCGAGGAGACTAGTTATGAATGATAAAGACAATTTTGAATTAGATAAAGAATTAGCCAAATCAATTGAAAAACTTATAGATGAAGAAACTACCGTTGCAAAAGCATTTGTTGATAGAAATTTATTGAAAAATAGTGACTACAATAATATTCCCCCAAAATCAATATATGACGAAGAAAAATCAAAGACACAAGCAATTCCAGAGATACCTAGTAGGAATGTTACAATGGGAAATGGTTCGGATGGAGGTCCCAAAGCTTCTTTCAATGAGACAAAAACGATTCCCAATATGTCAAATGGTGTTAATAATTCACCTCCAAAAAAGAAATTAGATAAAAAGACAAAACTTATTATTGCTGGAGTGTCAGGTGCTGTAATTCTTGTTATTGTGGTTATTATTATTGTGGCCAGCATTATGAATAACAAAAATAAGAGTTCTTATAAATACAATTATGAAAAAGGTGTTGAGTATTATAATGACAAAGATTACAAATCTGCTTTACCTTATTTTGAAAAAGCAGAAGTCGCTGATACTAGTAAAAAGAATATTGACTTAAAATTCAAATTATATGACTGTTACATAGGAGTCGCAAATAACGATAAAGCAATTGAAAAATTAAAAGAAATTTTATCTTATGAAAGCAATAATGAAAAGGCATTAACTGCACTTGCAAGTAATTATGCTACAAATAAACAAGGAGATAAACTTACTGAATTAATCAGAAAATATGAAGGAACAGAAGGTCAAAAGTATTTGGCTAGTTATGTCGTTTCAGTGCCTACTGCATCAAAAGCAGCAGGAAAATTTGATGTTGAAATTAGTTTAGAATTAGTATCAACAGAATCAAATAAGATTTACTATACTTTAGATGGCACGGAGCCAACTTCAAAGAGTTCATTATATTCTGAAGCAATTCAGATTAAAAAAGGTGATACTACAGTAAAAGCAATCGCTGTGAATAACATAGGAACCGCAAGCAACATTTTAGAACAAAAATATACCATTGACTTCAAAGCTCCAGACTCGCCCGATATATCACCTGTAACAGGAACTTATCAAGAAGGACAAAAAATCGAGATTACAAATCTGAAAAGTGGAGATACAGCATATTATACAGTTGAGAGCAAAACGGATTCAACAAAGGATCCAACAAAGGATTCAACTCCATATAAAGAAGCATTTATTATGCCACCAGGTAATACAGTCGTAAAAGTGATAATTATTAATCAATATGGGCTAAGTAGTTCGATTTCTAGTAGAAACTACAACGTTGTAGCTACAAAAATATATACATTTGATGAATCATTAGTACTACTGAAAGCTAGGATGAAGGCTACTGGTGATTTGAAAGCTGACGGTATTACATTTAAGGATGGTAAGACAGTAGAATTTATATATAATACAAGAAAAACAATTAAAAATATAGATATGTATATTACTTCTTATAATTTATCAAAAGTTAGACAAACCAATTATTATGGTATTGATGTTAAAAGTGGTCTATGTTATAAAGTTACTGAGAGTGGTGGGGAATTTTCCGCTACAGAGTATTAATTGTTAAATTATCAAGATCAAAATTTGAAATGCCGAAAGGGGCACTATTATGTACACAATCCAAAAAGCTGAGGAATTAGCTAGTAAAATTTTCTTAATGGATGTTGTAGCACCTAGAATTGCTAAACATTGTAAACCAGGACAATTTATTATCGCCAAAATCGATGAAAAGGGTGAAAGAATTCCCCTTACCATTTGTGATTATGATTCAGAAAAAGGTACAATCACAATTGTTTTCCAAATAATTGGTGCATCAACAGACAGAATGGCAAAATTACAAGTTGGAGATTCATTCTCTGATTTTGTTGGACCACTCGGAATGGCTTCAGAATTCGTTGGAGAAGAATTAGATACTCTTAAGAATAAAAAGATGCTATTTGTTGCAGGTGGTGTAGGTACAGCACCTGTATATCCACAGGTTAAGTGGCTTCATGAGCACGGAATTGATGCGGATGTAATTATGGGATCAAAAAACAAGGAATCATTAATCCTTGAAGATGAAATGAGAAAAGTTGCTGGTAATCTTTATATAACAACAGATGATGGAAGCTATGAAAGAAAAGGTATGGTAACAGAAGTAATTAAAGATTTGGTTGTAAATCAAGGCAAAAAGTATGATGTTTGTGTGGCCATTGGTCCTATGATTATGATGAAGTTTGTTAGTATTTTAACAAAAGAATTGGGATTACATACAATTGTTAGTATGAATCCGATTATGATGGATGGAACTGGTATGTGCGGAGCATGCCGTTTAACAATAGGCGGAGAAATTAAGTTTGCTTGTGTTGATGGGCCGGAATTTGATGGTCATTTAGTTGATTTTAATCAAGCGATGAAACGTCAGCAGCAGTATAAGTCAGAAGAAGGAAGAGCAATGCTCAAAGAATTAGAAGGAGATACACACCACGGTGGATGTGGTAATTGCGGAGGCGAAAAATAATGAACGTATTGAAAAAAGTACCTGTAAGAGAACAGGATCCAAATATAAGAAATTCAAATTTCGAAGAAGTTTGTTTAGGATATAATCAAGAAGAAGCAATGGAAGAAGCAATTAGATGTATTAATTGTAAGAATGCAAAATGTATTAACGGATGCCCAGTAGCAATCGATATTCCAGCATTTATACATGAAGTTAAAGAAGGTAATATTGAAGAAGCGTATAAGGTGATTGGAAAGTCTTCTTCACTTCCTGCCGTATGCGGACGCGTATGTCCACAAGAAAGCCAATGTGAAGAAAAATGTATCAGAGGTATTAAAGGTGAACCAGTATCAATTGGTAAACTTGAAAGATTTGTTGCTGATTGGGCTAGAGAAAATAATATCAAGCCAGTTGCACCAGCAGCGCTTAACGGCAAAAAGGTTGCAGTTATTGGAGCAGGTCCAGCAGGGCTTACTTGCGCAGGCGATTTAGCAAAATTGGGATATGAAGTAACCATATTTGAAGCACTCCACGAAGCGGGCGGTGTTTTGGTTTATGGTATTCCTGAATTCCGTTTACCCAAAGAGACAGTGGTTAAGCACGAAATTGATAATGTCAAGAGCTTAGGTGTTAAGATTGAGACCAATGTGGTAATTGGAAAATCAGTAACAATTGATCAGTTATTTGCAGAAGAGGGTTTTGACGCAGTGTTTATAGGATCTGGCGCTGGACTTCCAAAGTTTATGGGAATTCCTGGCGAGAATGCAAATGGTGTATTTAGCGCAAATGAATATCTTACAAGAAACAATTTAATGAAAGCATTTGATGAAAGTTATGATACTCCTATTTTCAAAAGTAAAAAAGTTGCAGTCGTTGGTGGTGGAAATGTAGCTATGGATGCTGCTAGAACAGCACTTAGACTTGGCGCTGAAGTTCATATCGTATATAGAAGAAGTGAAGCAGAACTTCCAGCAAGAGCGGAAGAAGTACATCATGCAAAACAAGAAGGAATTATTTTCGATTTACTAACGAATCCTACTGAAATCCTCGTTGATGAGAATAGTTGGGTGAAAGGATTGACCTGTGTTAAGATGGAACTTACAGAACCAGATGCATCTGGAAGAAGAAAGCCAGTTGAAATTAAGGGATCGGAATTCACATTAGATCTTGATACCGTAATTATGGCATTGGGTACATCACCAAATCCACTTATTTCAGCTACGACAAAAGGTCTTGAGATGAACAAGTGGAAATGTATTGTTGCTGAAGAAGAATTTGGCAAGACAACCAAAGAAGGCGTATATGCTGGAGGCGATGCTGTTACAGGCGCGGCAACAGTAATACTTGCAATGGGTGCTGGTAAAGCAGCAGCTAATGGAATTGATTTGTTCCTATCAAAGAAGTAGAAGATATAACAATTCTAAATATTTGTTTTAAAACTGACTAGACATCTGGAGGTTTTAGAATATGCTTGCGAGCATGTTCTAGAGCCTTTTTTGTGCAAACCCGGAATTTTATATGGCGATGGGAGCAAACAGACTATCACATAAAACACTTTATCGTTTAGAAGGTAATAGCCTTATTTCACTTGCAAAACATGAATAAGACACAGCCGTATACATTTATATCCTAATTAGTTATACTTTTGGAAATTTCAATGGAAAATAATGAATACTTGAAGTATAATAAATGGATAAAAAATATTGTACACTTTTCTGTCGGATTTTCAAAATGACAGTAGTGAGAGATGGAGTAAATATGGTTATTCATATCGTTAATTGGAATTTAAATGATACAGTGGCTAAAGAAGATTATCCTTTTGTCAAAGATAAAATGAAAGCTATTTTAGAAGGTTTGGTAGGTGTTGTACCTGGACTAGTTAGTGCAAAATTAATTATTAATCCGCTGGAATCAAGTAATATTGAGGTCGCATTGATATGTGAACTTGAAAGTGTGGAAGCACTGAAAGGATATCAAATACATCCTGCACATGTTGAGGCTGGAAAGTATGTGAAAACAGTAGTTTGTGACAGACGCTGTCTTGATTACGAAGCTTGATTTTTTCTTGTAAAAAGATTCAAAGACGGACGAAATAGTCGCATGGATGTCCTCTTGTTCGCGAGTTGCCTCTACACCCATGCTATAATGTCTGCATTCGGTTTGACACAAGTGTCAACCGACTTCAGACATTATAGCATGGGTGTAACGGCAAATGCGGACAATTGAGGACATGCATGCGACTATTTCTGGTTGTTGGGAAATATAAAAGAAAAAATACGCTTTGACTGAGGGGATGGGTTACATTATAAGAGGGGATGGGTTACATTATAAGAGGGGACGGGTTACATTATTGGGTGGGGAATAGGGAGGAGTAGTAATCGTCTGCGATTTTTACTAGATATTCTTCTTCTAAAGAAGAATACAATTCCTCTAATTTCGCCCTAATTGCTTCAACGCGTTTAAAGTATTTCATTTCTTCTGGAATATTTGTGTCGTAGGAATTTTCAATGGTCTCAATTGTAAGGTTCGCATGTAGCCAATCTATTAACTTCGTTGTGAATTCCTCTTCTTCAGCAGCTTGCTGTTTTAATATTTTAGAATATCTTAGTGATGAAATTCCGATGATAATAAAACCGATAAATAAACCACCAACCACTACATTTAAAAGGATTTTTGAAACGCCTGACATCCCCCATAGCTTAATTATTCCAATATCTTCTAGTATAAGGATAAGAAGTCCGAAACAGCCGCAAATTAGAAACGTATAGGCTGATGATAAATTATCTTTATATCGATCTGAAGTTTTGACATATGTATTAGTAGTAGGAACCGTAATTTCAGTATATTCCTCCTCGACTCCAAATTCTGAATCCTCAGTATAATTTGCATCAAATTCATTTTCTTTAAATATTCGAATTAAATCAACTGCTTTTTTGTAGTTATGTCTACCAACTTGAACTTCATAACTTTGGTTAAGTGAATCAAAAACCATTATTGCTTCGGGAATTTCCGAAAATAGTAAGAGCTTAACTAATCGCTTTGCGATTTCTTCATCAACATAGGCAACAGGCTCAAAATTTAACTTAACTAACTTCTCTGACTTATCTGATTTATCTAACTCATCTAACATATTAACAAGTTTATTCCCACACTCTTTGCATTCTGTAGTTCCTTCGGGAAATTCTATTTTACATTTGGGGCACCAAGACATTTGAAATTCTCCTTTATTAAATTAATAGTATATTATTCATAGGTAATTATAAAACAAATGTGTGAAAAAAGATAGTCGCGTTAAAAATATAATATGTTATACTAAATAAATGGTAAATGCGCTTATTTGGAATGAAATTACCATTCAAAGAGCAGATGGAAGGAACTAACATGAAAGACACTACACAAAATAAGGCAATATTGATTTTTACTGGCGGGATGATTAATCTTGAATGGGCTAGAGAATGGCTTGCGAACCAACAATTTGATTATGTGATTGCAGCAGATAAGGGATTGTTATATGCAGATGAGTTGAATTGCAAAGTTGACTATATTCTCGGTGATTATGATTCAGTTGATAAGGATTTATTAGAAAAATATAGAAGCATGAATGTTGAATTAACTACGTTTCCTTGTGAAAAAGATTACACTGACACACATTTAGCGATAGAAACAGCAATAGAAAGAGGCGCAAGCCAGATTACGATATTAGGCGCAACAGGTTCAAGAATGGACCATACAATGTCTAATATTCAAAATATGAAAATCGCTTTGGACTTAGGGGTCCCTTGTTACATTGTTAATGAATATAACAAAATATATCTAGCAAATAAAAATAGAGTGATTAATAAATCAGAGCAATTTGGAAAGTATATTTCATTGATCCCGTTTTCCCAAAGTGTAACGGGTTTGACGCTTAGTGGGTTTCATTATCCGTTGAAAAAATTTAGGATGGATCAGGGTCTTAGTGTAGGAATTAGTAATGAAATAGTGAGAGAAAAAGGTATCATTGAATTCGATAATGGAGTGTTAATTATATTTGAAACAAAGGATTGATTACTAATTGGATTAAACAAAAAAAGTAATTTGTTTATTTGATCAAATACAATGAATATTCTAATATTTGGCTAGTTTATACTTGATATTTAGAACACATCAAGATACAATGTATAATATATATATTTTTTGATTTAAATAATAAATCACGGAGGTCTAGAGGATAATGAACAATCAGACACAAGGGCCAGCAAGAAGTAGAATTAATGCTATTCTTGATGACAATAGTTTTGTTGAAATTGGTGCATTAGTGAAAGCAAGAAGTACTGATTTTAACCTGCAGGAAAAAGATACTCCAACAGATGGTGTAATCACTGGATATGGAGTAATTGATGGTAATCTTGTTTATGTATATAGCCAAGAGTCAGCTATTTTAAATGGCTCAATTGGTGAGATGCATGCAAAGAAAATTTCGAATCTTTATGATTTAGCATTAAAGGTAGGGGCTCCAATAATCGGATTGATTGACTGTGCGGGACTAAGGTTACAAGAAGCAACGGACGCACTGAATGGATTCGGCGAGATTTATTTAAAACAATCGCTTGGATCGGGAGTTATCCCACAGATTACAGCGATTTATGGAAAATGTGGTGGTGGATTAGCTCTATTTCCGACACTTACTGATTTTACATTTATGGAAGAAAAAGATGCAAGATTATTCGTAAATAGTCCAAATGCATTAGAGGGAAACTATGATTCTAAGCTTGATACAGCAACAGCTAAGTTTCAAAGCGAGGAAGTTGGATTAGTTGACTTTATTGGAGATGAACAATCAATTGCGGTTGGAATTAGACAGCTGATTACAATGTTTCCTTCAAATAATGAAGATGATATGTCCTATGATGAGTGTAATGATGATTTGAATCGATTATGTAGTGAAATCGCTAATGTAGTTGGTGATACTTCAATTGTTCTTTCAAATATAGCAGATAATAATATTTTGGTTGAAGTGAAAGCAAATTACGGAAAATCTATGGTTACTGGATTTATTAAATTGAATGGCGCAACAATTGGTGCAGTTGCTAATCGTTGTGAAATATACGATGAAGAAGGCAAGATATCTGAAAAATTTGATGCTGTCATCACAGCAGAGGGTGCTGAAAAAGCCTCTGAATTTATTACATTTTGTGATTCATTTGGAATTCCGATACTTACACTTACCAACGCAAAGGGGTTTGAGGCTACGATTGAATCAGAAAAGAAGATTTCAAAGGCAGTTGGAAAATTAACCTATGCATTTGCAAATGCTACGGTTCCTAAGGTTAATGTAATTATAGGTGAGTCACTAGGAAGTGCTTATGTAACAATGAATAGTAAATCCATTGGAGCTGATATCGTATTTGCATGGACGACAGCATCAGTGGGTATGATGGACTCATCAATGGCAGTTAAGATTATATATGCAGATGAGATCAGTAAATCAGACGATCCTAACTCATTAATATCTGAAAAAGCAACAAAATATAAAGACCTTCAATCAAGTGTAGAGGCAGCCGCAAGCAGGGGTTACATTGATACAATAATTGAAGCGGAAGATACAAGAAAGTATGTAATTGCAGCATTTGAAATGTTATTTACAAAGAGAGAGGATCGTCCAGCAAAGAAACATGGAACGGTCTAAATGAGGTGATACGTAATATGAAGAGTAATATAAAAAAATTCTTAGTATTGTTATCTATGTTAGCCTGTGTCTTTAGTATAACAGCATGTGATAACGGAAGTAGTTCAAAAAAACCAACAAGTAAGGCGATGACCTATGATGAGACTACAGTAAAAACATCTATTACTTCAGATTTACAAAGCTTATCAAATGATTATTCAGATGAACAACTTACAACGATGAAGGATAGTGTTGAAGAACAAGTTGGAATACTAATTACTAACTGGATTAATGTAAGAAAAGATCTTGGAACGTTTGTGGAAATCACCTCATGTAATTTTGAGGCGACTGCAACAACATTAACAGCATATGCTCAGTGTACCTATTCTCTGCGCAAAACTGCATTTACAATATCATTTGACGCAGATGGTGTAATCACTAGTAGTTCATTTTCACCTGAATATACATTTGGCGAAAAAATGGAAAGGGCAGGACTTAATACATTAATTGCAATTAGTATCGTATTTTCTGTCTTGTTTTTGATTTCAATATTAATTTCATCTTTTAAGTTTATCAATAAGTTTGAAAAAAAGAAATCTAGCAGTCATGAAGACAGAACAGATTCAATCCAAGCAGTTGATAATACAATAACACAGATAATTCAAAAAGAAGTAAATGAAATAAATGATTTGGAGTTAGTTGCAGTTATAACTGCCGCAATTGCAGCCTCAGAGGGAACCTCCTCAAATGGATTTGTGGTACGTTCAATAAGAAAAACAAATAAAACCAGATGGCAAAGAGCCTAATAATTAATAGGAGGATGTATAAATGAAAAATTATAAAATTACTGTTAATGGAAACGTGTATGACGTGACAGTAGAAGAAGGTGTAGCTCAAGCAGCTTCAACACCAATGGTATCATCAATACCAACACAAATAAAATCACAAGAATCACAAGTTAAGCAAGTTTCAACGACAGCATCAGTTAGTTCAACAGCGAAACCTACAGTAGCATCAGGTACACAAGGAACCGTAAAAATTAATTCACCTATGCCTGGAAAGATTTTAAATATAAATGTAAGTATTGGTCAAAGTGTGAAAAAGGGCCAAGCTTTAGTTGTTCTTGAAGCAATGAAGATGGAAAATGAAATTGTTGCTCCAGAAGATGGAACTGTTATAAGCATAAATGTTTCAGTTGGTGGTTCAGTTGAGTCTGGAGATTTATTAGCTTCTCTTAATTAATTGTTTCTTGCACATAAAGAATAAAAATCATTAAACTGGAGGTTAAAACATGAGTTATATTATACAGACTCTTGGAAATCTAGTGCGTCAGACAGCTTTCTTCAATGTCACGTGGGGAAATTATTTGATGATTGTCGTTGCTTTGATTTTCATGTACTTAGCTATTAAAAAAGGTTATGAACCTCTTTTACTTCTACCAATCTCATTTGGTATGCTTTTGGTAAATATCTATCCAGACATTATGTTGACTATTGAGGAATCCAGCAATGGAGTAGGCGGTATGTTACAATATTTTTATTTGCTAGATAAATGGAGTATTCTACCTTCACTTATTTTCCTTGGAGTTGGTGCAATGACGGACTTTGGTCCACTTATTGCGAACCCAAAGAGTTTTTTATTAGGCGCAGCAGCTCAATTTGGTATTTTTGTTGCTTACATTTTAGCTATATTAATGGGATTTAGTGATAAAGCCGCCGCTGCAATTTCAATTATTGGTGGTGCGGATGGTCCGACATCAATATTTCTTGCTGGTAAGTTAGGACAGACTAAGTATTTGGGACCGATAGCAGTTGCTGCATATTCATATATGTCACTTGTTCCAATTATTCAGCCACCAATCATGAGGTTACTCACAACAAAAAAAGAACGTGCTGTTAAGATGGAACAATTAAGACCAGTATCCAAACTTGAAAAAATATTGTTTCCAATTATTGTAACAATCGTTGTTTGTCTTATTCTTCCGACAACGGCACCACTTGTGGGCATGTTAATGCTTGGAAACTTATTTAAAGAATCAGGAGTTGTAAAACAACTTGCAGAAACCGCATCAAATGCGCTTATGTATATTGTAGTTATTCTTCTTGGTATATCAGTAGGTGCAACAACTAGCGCCGAAGCATTTTTAAATGCCGATACACTTAAGATTGTTGCTTTAGGATTGTTTGCCTTTGCATTTGGTACTGCAGGAGGCGTAATATTAGGTAAGATAATGTGTAAAGTCACACACGGTAAAGTAAATCCATTAATTGGTTCGGCAGGAGTTTCTGCTGTTCCTATGGCGGCCAGAGTATCACAAAAAGTCGGCGCTGAATCAGATCCAACTAACTTTTTGTTAATGCATGCGATGGGACCAAATGTAGCAGGCGTTATTGGTACAGCAGTTGTAGCTGGTACATTTATGGCAATGTTTGGGATTTCGTAACTGTTTACAAGGTAGTATTCCGCGAGGTATTTTTGCTTGCTTTTAGCAAAAATCGGAGTTTCACAGCACCAAATTGCATCTTTATAGCAATTTGTGTGCATCGCGAAGCGTGTAATTGTTCAGGTACTGAACAGTTACGGGATTTCATAATAATAGGAGGGTATTTCAATGGTAGATCAAATAAAAAAACCGCTAAAAATTACGGAAACAATATTACGTGACGCACATCAGTCACTTATTGCTACAAGAATGACAACACAGCAGATGCTTCCAATCGTTGATAAGATGGATCAAGTTGGTTATCATTCAGTAGAATGTTGGGGCGGTGCTACATTTGATGCATCACTTCGATTTTTAAAAGAAGATCCATGGATGAGACTACGTAAGTTGAGAGATGGATTTAAAAATACGAAATTACAAATGCTATTTAGAGGACAGAATATTTTAGGATACAATCATTATTCAGATGATGTTGTAGAATATTTTGTTCAGAAATCAATTGCAAATGGTATTGATATCATTCGAATATTTGATTGTTTCAATGATCTTCGTAATTTACAAACAGCTGTTAAGGCGGCTAACAAAGAAAAAGGGCATGCTCAAATTGCACTTGCTTATACATTGGGCGACTCGTATACACTTGATTACTGGAAAGATATGGCCAAGAAAATTGAAGAGATGGGCGCAGATTCAATTTGTATTAAAGATATGGCTGGCCTGTTATTACCATACAAAGCAACTGAATTAGTGGAAGCACTAAAAGAAACAACTTCACTTCCAATACAGATGCACACACATTATACATCAGGTGTAGCGTCTATGACTTATCTGAAGTCAGTTGAGGCCGGAGCAGATGTGATTGACACTGCCATGTCACCATTTTCAATGGGCACAAGTCAACCGGCTACTGAAGTAATGGTTGAAACGTTTAAAGGAACGCCATATGATACTGGTTTGGATCAAACACTTCTAGCAGAAATCGCTGATTACTTCAGACCAATGCAAGAAGATGCCCTTAGAACTGGATTACTCAATCCTAAAGTTTTGGGTGTTGATATTAAGACATTATTATATCAAGTGCCAGGTGGTATGTTATCTAACTTAGTTTCACAGTTAAAGGAAGCAAAAGCTTCTGACAAATATTATGAAGTACTTGAAGAAATTGCAAGAGTTCGTAAAGATTTTGGCGAACCACCACTTGTCACCCCATCATCTCAAATCGTTGGAACACAGGCGGTTCTAAATGTGTTACAAGGTGAACGCTATAAGATGGTCACAAAAGAAACAAAAAAAATACTGAGTGGTGAATTTGGTCAAACAATCAAACCATTTAATGCAGAAGTTCAAAAGAAGGTAATCGGAGATTTAGTTCCTATTACATGTCGACCAGCAGATTTAATTGAACCACAATTAGAAAAGTTTAAAAAAGAAGTGGCACAATATTCGCAGCAGGACGAAGATGTATTAACATATGCATTGTTTCCAGCTGTAGCAATAGAGTTTTTTAAATATAGAGAGGCGCAGCAGACGAAGGTAGATGTTAAAGTTGCAGATACCGAAAGTATATCATATCCTGTTTGAAAAATATTCAATAGTTACTTCAAGATATCATGATTATTATGGTGAAAATGAGTCGATACATTGTATTGGCTCTTTTTTTTGTGGATTGTATTGATTTTTTGTGTTAAACTGATATTCTATTAAAAGAGAATAATACTGAATAAATTGTTTAGAAAAGGATAATCGCGGATCCAATGAGTGAAGATAAAGGATTATTATATCAAATCAGAGAAAATATAACGAAATTCAGTAAGGGACAAAAGAAACTGGCTGATTACATCTCGCATAACTATGAAAAGGCAGCATTTATGACTGCGATTAAGCTTGGTGAAGAAGTTGGTGTAAGTGAATCTACTGTTGTAAGATTTGCTACTATTGTTGGATTTAGTGGGTATCCCCAGTTTCAAAAAGAGTTAGCGAATCTAGTGCAAGAACGGATTCATTCAATCGAAAGAATAGAGATTGCATCTGGTGATATGACACAAGAAATGGTTTTGGATAATGTACTGAATGCTGATGCTGAAAAGATTAAGATGACTTTAGAAGGCGTCGATAGAAATTCTTTTCATATGGCGGTTGATGTGATGCTAAAGGCAGATACAATATACGTTGTAGGCGTTAGAAGCTGTGCACCGCTTGCCCAATTTATGAGCTTTTATCTTAAATTGATATTTGCACATGTTGTATTGGTAGAAAGCTGCAATACGAGTGAGTTATTTGAACAGATGCTTCGTGTGAATGAAAAAGACGTTGTGATTGGAATCAGTTTTCCTAGGTATTCAATGAGAACTTTGAAGGCGATGGAATACGCGAATAATAAGAATGCGAAAGTAATCGCAATTACAGATAATAAGCATTCACCAATTAATATGTACTCCTCATGTAATTTGTTTGCAAGAAGCGATATGGCATCAATAGTGGATTCGTTGGTTGCACCATTAAGCTTGATAAATGCGTTAATTGTTGCACTTTGCATAGAGAGAAAAGATGAAGTTATTAATAACTTGGAAGCGCTAGAACAGGTATGGTATGATTATCAGTTTGATAATAATGATGAAATAAATCTGTTAGACGAAGATTTGAAGATGGAATTAAGAAAAATGGGATCATCTAATCAAATTTAATATATATATTTGAAAAGGAGCACAATGAGTAATGTAATTATAATAGGCGGAGGCGCAGCAGGAATGTTTGCGGGTATTTTCGCGGCGAGAAATGGACATAATGTAAGTATATATGAGAAAAATGAGAAGCTAGGTAAGAAACTTTTTATTACAGGAAAAGGAAGATGCAATTTAACAAATGCTGGTGATAATGAAGAACTTCTCAATAGCGTAGTCACGAACAAGAAGTTTATGTACAGTTCATTTAATGGGTTTAGTAATTACGATACTATGGGGTTCTTTAGTGAATTGGGGCTTGAAATTAAAGTTGAACGTGGTAATAGAGTATTCCCTGAATCTAATAAATCATCAGATGTTTTGTCATGCTTAGGTAGGGAACTTAATAAATTGAATGTAAAAATTATTTATAATACAGCTATTATAGATGTGATAGCACCTAATAGCTGTTTTAAGAGCGTTAAGACTAGTAAAGGACAAGTAGTGGATGGTGATTACTTAATAGTCGCTACAGGCGGTAATTCATACCAATTAACAGGATCTACTGGTGATGGATATAAGTTTGCAAAAACACTTGGACATAAAGTGACAGATATCCTTCCAGCGCTTGTTCCATTTAATACGAAAGAGGAATGGATTAAGGAATTACAAGGTCTTAGTCTTAGAAATGTAAATGTTACAGTGTTTGATGAGAATAAGGAGATATATTCGGATTTTGGTGAATTGTTATTCACACATTTTGGCGTAAGCGGACCTACAGTACTTTCTGCAAGTAGTTTTGTGGCAAAGAATATAAAGAGCAAACAACTTAAGATGGTTATCGATTTAAAACCAGCGTTATCATTTGAACAGTTGGATGATAGAATTTTAAGAGATTTCGAAGAGGAAAAAAACAAGCAATATAAGAATGCGCTGGATAGTCTATTGCCGAAGAAGCTGATACCTGTGGTTATTGAACTCAGTAAAATCCAAGAAAACAAGAAGGTAAATGAGATTTCAAGAGATGAAAGACAGAATTTGGTCCGTTTGATTAAGAATTTAGAATTCACACTTCTTGGGCTAAGAGGATTTAATGAAGCAATCATTACACAAGGCGGAGTTGAGGTGAAGGAGATTAATCCATCAACAATGGAATCAAAACTCGTTAAAAATGTATATTTTATTGGTGAAGTTCTTGATGTTGATGCAGTGACTGGTGGATTTAATTTACAGGTTGCTTGGTCAACAGCATATGCTGCAGCACAAAATATAAACTAACGACTTAATCATTATAAAATCTTGGAGGATAAATAATATGGCATACGCAATTGCAATAGATGGACCAGCGGGAGCTGGAAAAAGTACAATAGCAAAATCAATTGCGAAGAAATTACAATATATATATGTAGATACAGGTGCAATGTATCGTGCAATCGCAATTTATTTTATAAAAAATAATATTGACCCAACAGATGAAAATGCAATTAATAAAGCCTGTGAACATGTTGATATTACAATCGCTTATTTAAATGGTGAGCAACAAGTCATTTTGAATGGTGAGAATATCACAAGTATATTAAGAAATGAAGAAGTTGGTAAAATAGCATCAAAAACATCAATTTATGCAAAGGTAAGAAAAAAATTAGTCGAACTTCAAAGAGAACTTGCTAGAACTACAGATTGTATAATGGATGGCAGAGATATTGGGACGACAGTGCTACCCAATGCTAATGTTAAGATATATTTAACAGCTAGTGTTGAAGCAAGGGCATCAAGAAGATATAAAGAGCTGATAGAAAAAGGTGAAAGCCCAAGTTATGAAGTGATAAAAAGTGATATTGAAAATAGAGACTATCAAGATATGAATCGTGAAAATTCTCCATTAAAACAGGCGGACGATGCGGTTTTAATTGACTCTTCAAATATTGATTTAGATGAGACGATAGAAACAATCATAAAAGTGATTAATGAAAACATATAATTCATAATTTTAGAACAAGATAGATACTGCGTTATGAATGATAAATAGGAATGTGGTAGTACAAACTTTGTATGTGTCTTGCGAAAGCAGGCCATAAGAATGGGGTAATGTATGGAAGTAATAGTAGCAAAGACATCAGGCTTTTGTTTTGGCGTTAAGAAAGCAGTCGAAAAAGTATATGAACAAGTAGGTAAAGAAAATGTATATACCTATGGACCCATTATTCATAATGAAGAAGTAGTGAAAGATTTGGAAAAAAAGGGAGTTTGTGTAATTGACTCAATAGATGAATTAAATAACATAAAAAAAGGAACAATAATTATAAGATCACATGGAGTTGCGAAAGATATATATGATAAGATTAACGCAATGGGAATTGAAATGATAGATGCAACATGTCCTTATGTCTTAAAGATTCACAAAATAGTTGCAGAAGAAAGCAAAAAAGGAAGAACGATTGTAATAATTGGAAATGATCTTCATCCTGAGGTAGAGGGAATAAAAGGTTGGTCAGTAACCCCCCCTAAAGTGATTGATACTGTTGAAAAAGCAATGGAATTTCACGCAAATATTGATGAAAAGATATGTATTGTGTCACAAACGACATTTAACTACAAGAAATTTCAAGAATTAGTTGAAATTATTTCAAAAAAGAGGTATGATATTTTTATTCGTAATACAATTTGCAATGCTACTGAGGAACGTCAGACCGAAGCAAGGGAAATAGCCCAAAAGGTGGACGTAATGATAGTGATTGGTGGCAAAAGCAGTTCGAATACGCGTAAGCTATATGAGATCTGCCAGAATGAATGTAAGAACACGTATTATATACAGACACTTCGAGACCTGGACTTATACAAGTTTAGCACCGCAGGCTGCATAGGTATTACAGCAGGGGCGTCAACCCCAAATAATATTATCGAGGAGGTTCATACTAATGTCAGAGTTAAGTTTTGAACAAATGTTAGAGGAATCATTTAAGACAATACATACAGGAGAAGTTGTAGATGGTACAGTTATCGGTGTCAAAGAAGACGAGATTATCTTAAACATCGGCTATAAAGCTGATGGTATTATTACTCGTAGTGAATATACATCAACACCCAATGCAGATTTAACTACAATGGTTTCTGTAGGTGATCCAATGCAAGTAAAAGTTCTCAAGGTTAATGATGGTGAAGGCCAAGTATTGTTAACATATAGAAGACTTGTTGCGGACAATGGAAATAAGAAATTGGAAGAAGCATTTAACAACAAAGAAGTAATTACAGCTAAGGTTTCACAGGTTCTTGGTGGTGGATTAAGCGTTGTTGTTGATGAATCAAGAGTATTTATACCAGCTAGTCTTGTATCTGACTCATATGAGAAAGATTTAACAAAATTTGCTGATAAAGAAGTATCTTTTGTCATCACAGAGTACAATCCTAAGAGAAGAAGGATTATCGGCGATTGCAAGCAATTAATTGTTGCAAGCAAAGTTGAACTTCAAAAAGAATTACTTGCAAAGATTTCAGAAGGTATGACAATTGAGGGAACAGTTAAAAATGTTACTGATTTTGGTGTATTTATTGATTTAGGAGGAGTTGATGGACTTCTTCATATTTCAGAGATGTCATGGGGCAGAACAGAGAATCCTAAGAAGGTATTTAAAGTTGGAGATCCTGTTAAAGCATTTATTAAGGAAATCAACGGTACTAAGATCGCATTAAGTCTTAAATACCCAGACCTTAATCCATGGTCAAATGTAAGTGAAAAGTATGCAGTTGGTAATATTGTAACTGGAAAAGTTGCAAGAATGACAGATTTCGGTGCATTCATTGAATTAGAGCCAGGCGTTGATGCGCTTCTTCATGTTTCACAGATTGCCAAAGAACATATTGACAAACCTTCAGACATTTTGAAAGTTGGACAAGAAGTAGAAATCAAAGTGGTAGACTTGAATGTTGAAGATAAGAAGATTAGCTTAAGTATTAAGGCACTTCTTACAGATGATGAAGTGAATGAAGCAGTTGCTGTAGAAGATGCTCAAGAAGTTTCTGAAGAAGTGAATGAAGAAGTTTGATTTAGATGATTTCCCATTTATAATTATAGTATTTTAAAATATTACAGAAAAATGAATGCATCTTAACTGAATATTATAAGCAGTTATGGTGCATTTTCAAGGTGGATGAATGGGAATAGTAAGAGATTATGAGGATTTTAAAAAAGCTGTATTACCTTTGACTGGAATCGACCTTAATGCATATAAGGAACGACAGATGAAAAGAAGAATTGATACTTTAATTGAACGTAACAAGTACGATGGCTATGATAGTTACACGGCTGTGCTTAGGAGTAATAAAGAAGTCCTTGATGAGTTTGTGAACTATCTTACAATTAATGTATCAGAGTTTTACAGGAATTCGGCACTTTGGCAGACACTTGAAGATGTCGTTTTACCAGAATTAATTAATAAATTCGGTCAAAATCTTAAGATTTGGAGTGCGGCTTGTTCCACTGGCGATGAACCATATTCATTGGCAATGGTATTAGCTAAGAAAATCCCATTGAGTAAAATTCATATTATAGCAACCGATATTGACAGTCAAGTATTAGAGAAGGCTAAAATAGGTATTTACTCACCCAATAGTCTCAAAGGGCTTCCAGATGAATATAAAAATAAATATTTTGAAGCAATGGGTGATAAAGCATATAAAATTTCTGATAACATCAAAAATTGTGTTGAATTTAAAAAACATAATTTATTAAAAGATAGTTATCCAGCAGCATGCCATTTGATTGTTTGCCGAAATGTGATGATATATTTTACCGAAGATGCAAAATCTGAAATTTATAAGCAATTTTATAATTCATTAGTAAAAGATGGTTGTTTGTTTGTTGGCAATACTGAACAAATAATTAATCACAGAGATATGGGATTTTCATTTAATAAACTTTTTTTCTATAATAAGTAGTAAAGCTATTAAAAATGACAGTGTTTATTTTAAGGAGATATAGAAATGAAAAGTGTTTATGTTAAATTTAAAAATAATGAAGAAATTAGTAAATTTGTAAATGTTATTTGTGATAGTGATTGTGATTTTGATCTTGTAAAAGGCAGGAAAACGGTAGATGCAAAGTCTTACTTAGGTATCTTGTGCTTTGATTTATCAGTCCCAGTTCGCTTAGATATTTATAATGAAAATGATAAAATTTTAGAAGATATATCTTCATATATTGTAGAACAAGAGTAAACCAATCATGTATTACATATTAGTCTAATATATAATAGGTAAATTATTCTAATAAAAATGGAATAAGCGGCTAGAAATGATTACATTTCAGGCCGCTTATTTTTTTGCAGATAAAATCATTTTAAGTATAAAATCAAATTACAAAAGATTATTGATTATGTCAATTATGTAGCTTTTTTGAAGTCTATTATTTCCGATGAAATTTTCTTCAAGTTCAAAGTAAGTTATTTTATCATTATAATCTATTTTAAAGTAAGGATTCACTATTTCATTAAATTGAGGAAGAAACATTCCTGTTTTTTTACTATAGCAATTGGCTGCTTTTGCTTTCATTCGATAATTTTTGTCAACATAGAAAGCTATGCTTTTGTGAATTGAAGTGTCTTCTTCTGGAAGATAAAAGTAATCCTTGTAATTTGAGTAGAAATATTTTAATTCGCCCGTATATACCTTGACACGCAATTTGAGTGAGTTATTAAATGCTGTTAGGTAAAACAGATCATTTCCAAAAGATACACGTTTGGGGATGGCGGTATCTAGTGTTCCAGAAAATATAGTTTCTTTTGATACGAAACCATCGAAATCCGTGGCTGTATTTGTCTCGATAGAATTAATCATATAGTTTCCTCCTGTAATGGAACCATATGATAAGATGGGCAGTAATTGCAACATACCGATAATATCTTCTTTGTTATGTAGTAGCAGGATGTGTAGTGACTCCTCATCCTTTGTAATTAAGTATTGGTTATAGACATTAATAAGTTCCCCTCCTGAGAATTTATCATTGCGTTCAATTCCTAAAAACTTTTCTATTGTTTTCTGCTTGTAGTTTTCCAACTTTAAAAGCTTATGAACTTTACGCGTATATTTGAATATATCCAAACTACTAAAATCTTTAAAGGAATATGGTAAATTATATTTGGAGAATTTATTGATAAGATAAGGCATATCAAAACCCTCTCCGTTGAAATGAATGATAGTTTTATATGTTTGTATAAATTCACAAAATGATGCAAGTACAATTGCTTCATTTTGAGGATCTTCAGAAAACCACTGTTTAATATTCCATGTATTGTTCTTATAATATAAGACACCAATAAGGTATAGAGATGTACTTCGGGCTGAAAAACCAGTTGTTTCAATATCGAAAAAAATAATATCTTCTTTGGGTCCATTTAGAAGGTCTAAGTTTGAAATTTTAAAATCAACGGTGTCATTAGTAGTTATCATACGTTTCTCCATTTCTGCGCATATAAGTTTGTACCTGCGGCTTGTTCTTCAAATACTTCGTTTTTCATATGTTCATTGTTGATTGATGCAATATTTAGTTTGGAAGTTTGAATTTCAAGTAAATTTAAAAGTAGTTTATTTAACAATCATAACAATAACATGAAGTTAAGACCTTAAATTGGGGATTCCTTTCAAGCTAATTTTGTTATAGTTATATTATAACGTAGTTTCTGAATAAAAAAAAGTGGATTTTTACTTATATTTGGGTTAGAATGAAAGAATATGATTTTTATGATTAAGGAGAATGCGCAATGGTAAAATTAACTTTTAGAGGAGGAGTACATCCTAATGATTGTAAAAGTTTTTCAAAAGAAAAGCCAATCAAAGAACTATTTCCAGAAAGTGAATTGGTATTTCCACTTTCGCAGCATATTGGTGCGCCTGCGGTTCCAATAGTCGCCAAAGGTGATTTGATTCTAGCAGGACAGTTAATTGCAGAAGCAGGCGGATTTGTTTCGGCAAACATTCATTCTTCAGTGTCTGGTACTGTAAAGTCAATTGAACCAAGAACATTAGCTACAGGCGGAAAATGTAATTCGATTATCATCGAAAATGATGGTAAGTATAAAGAAGTTAATTATGTGACTAAAAAGCTAGAAGAACTTTCTAAGGATGAAATCAGGCAAAGGGTTAAAGATGCGGGTGTGGTTGGTATGGGTGGAGCAGGTTTCCCTACTAATGTTAAACTTACGCCGAAGAACCCAGAGGCAATTGAGTATATTATTGTTAATGGAGCAGAGTGTGAGCCATATCTTACATCTGATTATAGAAGAATGTTAGAAGAACCCGAAATAGTTGTAACGGGTCTTAAAATCGTTCTTCAACTATTTGATAAGGCTGTGGGATATATTGCTGTTGAAGATAATAAACCAGAAGCTATTGCAATTTTGGAAGAGAAAGTTAAGGACGAGCCTAGGATTAGCGTGAAAGTTGTAACAACAAAGTATCCACAGGGTGGAGAAAGAACACTTATTTACGCAACAACAGGAAGAACAATTAATTCATCAATGCTACCAGCTGATGTTGGATGTATTGTACATAATATTGATACAATTTCTTCGATATACTACGCTGTAATTGAAGGAAAACCGCTTACAAAGAGAATCGTTACTGTTACTGGTGATGGTCTCGCTGATCCACAGAACTTTTATGTATATTTGGGTATGAATTATAGACAGTTATTAGAAGCTGCGGGCGGTAAAATTGCTGAGCCAGAGAAATATATTTCAGGTGGACCTATGATGGGATTTGCTATGTATAGTCTTGATGTACCTGTTATAAAAGGAAGTTCATCTCTTCTTGTAATGCAAAATGATATTGTTTCTCATATTGAACCTTCCTCTTGTATTAGATGTGGAAGATGCGTAGAGGTCTGCCCAGGCAGAATAATTCCAACTCAGCTTTCAATCATGGCAATGCATGGAGATACGCAAGGATTTATTGAGGCAGATGGTTTAGAGTGCTGTGAATGTGGTTGTTGTTCATATATATGTCCGGCTAAGAGACCATTAACACAAGATATTAAGTCAATGAGAAGAACAATACTTGCAAGCAAGAAAAAGTAAGAAAGGTGGACAAGAAAAGTGAGTGATTTATATAATGTTTCAACGTCGCCTCATGTACGTCATAAAGACTCAACAACGGGAATAATGCGAGATGTACTTTTTGCTTTATTACCTGCAAGTGCATTTGGTGTTTATAATTTTGGATTAAAAGCTTTCATTTTAATAATAGTATCAATAGTAACCTGTGTAGCTACAGAAGCTGCATATGAATATTTTATGCATAAGAAGATAACAGTACTTGATTTAAGCGCTGCGGTAACCGGTTTATTGCTTGCATTAAATGTACCATCAACACTCCCTGTTGGAATGCTGATTATTGGATGCTTTTTTGCGATTATTATTGTAAAACAGTTATTCGGTGGGTTAGGTCAGAATTTCATGAATCCAGCATTGGCTGCTAGATGTTTTTTGTTGATATCATTTACTGGTAGAATGACTACATTTACATATGATGGCGTTACAGGAGCAACACCTCTTGCTATCCTTAAAGGTGGAACAGAAGTTGCAGGTATGACAACAAATTTATGGAATATGTTTATTGGAGCAATCGGTGGAACAATCGGTGAAACATCAGTGATTGCACTTTTATTTGGTGCTGCATACTTATTGGTGAAGAAAGTAATTCATATTAGAATTCCAGCTACATATATCGCATCATTTGCAGTATTCATATTATTGTTTGCACCTGGTCATCAGTTTGACATTGAATTCCTCGCTAAGGAATTGTGTGGTGGTGGTTTGATTCTAGGCGCATTTTTTATGGCAACAGATTATGTGACGTCCCCTATCACTTCCAATGGTAAAATCGTTTACGGTATTTTACTTGGTTTCTTAACCGGACTATTTAGAATGTTTGGTGGATCAGCAGAAGGGGTTTCCTATGCAATCATTATTTCTAATATGTTGGTACCACTGATTGAAAAATATACACCTCCTAAATCTTTTGGAAAAAGAAAAGTCAAGAAGGAGGTTGCAAAATAATGAAATCAATTATTAAAGATTCACTTATATTATTTATCATAACACTGATTGGTGGTCTTTGCCTCGGATATGTATATGATATTACGAAAGCGCCAATTGCGGCACAGGCTGAAAAATCAAAAAATGCTGCTTATGAAAAAGTGTTTATAACAAAAGATGGTAGCAAACTTTCCACTACTTTTGAAGAATTGGAGCAGTCAACTTATCCATTGGATCAATTTGCATCAGTTTTGGATGCAGCTGGAATGAAAGGTAATTCAATCAGTAACGTAGTATGTGCGATGGATACGAATAATAAGCCAGTGGGGCTAGTACTTACGGTTGTATCAAAAGAAGGATATGGCGGAGATATCAAATTTACAGTTGGTATCTTAAAAGATGGAACAGTTAATGGAATATCTATTCTTTCAATTTCTGAAACAGCTGGACTTGGAATGAAAGCCAATACACAAGATTTCCAAAACCAATTTTCTTTTAAAAATGTAGATAAATTCAAATATACGAAGACTGGCGCAACAGCTGATAATGAAATTGATGCTCTGAGCGGTGCTACAATTACGACGAATGCTATGACAAATGGCGTTAATAGTGCGATTGCAGCTTTTGATTATATTTATGCAAATGGAGCTAAAACGGTAGGAGGTGTTGTCATTGAACAGTAGTATAGAAAGAATTTATAATGGTGTATATAAAGAAAATCCAATATTTGTGTTAATGTTAGGTTTATGTCCAACACTTGCTGTCACGACATCTGCAACAAATGCTATCGGTATGGGGCTATCATCAGCTGCAGTATTGGTGTTTTCAAATTTATTTATTTCAATGCTTAGAAATGTGATACCTGATAAAGTTAGAATGCCTGCATATATCGTTATTGTAGCATCACTTGTAACGGTAGTTCAATTCTTGATGGAAGGCTTTGTACCAGAAATCTATGCGGCACTTGGCATCTATATCCCGTTGATTGTTGTTAACTGTATCATTCTTGGGAGAGCAGAATCATATGCTTCAAAAAACCCTGTAATTCCTTCAATCTTTGATGGTATTGGTATGGGGCTTGGATTTACGGTTGCACTTGTACTTCTTGGTGCATTTAGGGAAATTATTGGCGCAGGTCAGATTTTTGGAATTCAGGTAATTCCAGCAAATTATTATGAGCCAATTACAATATTTATTCTTGCTCCCGGAGCTTTCTTTGTCCTTTCAATGCTTACGGCCATTCAGAATAAGGTTATGAATAAAGCGGCTAAGAGGCCAGGAGCTAAACAGAAGGCAATAAAAGACGTAGGTTGTGGAACTAGTGGCTGTGGTTCGTGTGGTGGATGCAGCGGAAAAATATTCAACATTGGCGAACAGGAGGAAAAATAAATGAAAGAATTATTTTTAATCGCGGTGGGTACAGCGTTAATTAATAATGTTGTATTAAGCCAATTCTTAGGATTATGTTCGTTCGTTGGTGTATCAACAAGCGTAAAGACTGCAAAAGGAATGGGAGAAGCTGTAATTTTCGTTATTACACTTTCTTCATTAATTGCCAGTTTGATTTATAAATTTATACTTATGCCACTTGAACTTACCTATTTGACTACGATTGTATTTATACTTGTAATCGCAGCGTTAGTTCAGTTTGTAGAGATGTTCTTAAAGAAATTCATGACAGGACTTTATAGTGCACTCGGCGTGTATCTTCCTTTGATTACAACAAACTGTGCAGTACTAGGTGTTGCAATTATTAATGTTCAGAAAGACTATAACATTGTGACATCTGTGGTAAATGGTTTTTTTACGGCAGTTGGATATACGATTGCAATTATTATTATGGCTGGTATCAGAGAAAAAATACAATACAATGATGTACCAGAAAGCTTTAAAGGAATGCCAATTGTTCTTCTTACATCAGGTCTAATGGCTATTGCATTCTTTGGTTTTTCAGGATTGATATAGGAAGAGGAGGAAGATCTAATGTCAGGAATTATTATAGCGGCAGCAGTAGTTGGCGGAACAGGAATATTCATCGGTCTTTTACTTGGAATTGCAGGCGTAAAATTAAAAGTTGAAGTCGATCAGATAGAACTCGACGTTAGAGCAGCACTCCCAGGAAACAATTGTGGTGGCTGCGGATTACCAGGCTGTGATGCGCTTGCAAAAGCAATTTCAGAAGGTCGAGCAGCAGTTGGCGCATGTCCAGTTGGTGGTGCATCCGTTGCAGAAAAGATTGCTACAATAATGGGAGCAGATGTAGGAGAGACTACTCATAATATTGCATTTGTTAAATGTGCTGGCACTTGTGAAGTCACGAAAGAGACGTATAAATACACAGGAGTTGAAGATTGTACCGTAATGCCATTTGTACCGAATGGTGGTCCTAAAACTTGCACATATGGTTGCATGGGTTATGGCGCCTGCGTGAAAGCTTGTCAATTTGATGCGATTCACATTATAAATGGGATTGCAGTCGTTGATAAGGAAGCATGTAAGGATTGTGGAAAATGCGTAGCAATTTGTCCAAGACACCTTATTGAGATCATACCGTACGAAGCACCACTTGCAGTCAGCTGCGCATCTAAAGATAAAGGTAAAGATGTTTTGGCAGGGTGTAGTGTTGGTTGTATCGCATGCGGAATTTGTGTAAAGCAGTGCGAGTTCGACGCAATTCATATTGAGAATAATATTGCGCATATTGATTATGAAAAATGTACGGGATGTGGGAAATGTGCTGAAAAATGTCCTAAAAAGATAATTAAGTTTCAGAAGTGATTTCATTTTATCCAATAAAATCAAAACGAAAGAAAAACAATCTTTTATACAAATATAGTAACTTAAATAATGAGAATAGGGAAGGTTGAAAAATCTTTCCTTTTTCTTTTAGTAGTTGTTGATAGTTGTCGTTAAAGCAATAGAGAAGAGGACATTATGAAAAAAAATGATATTATTCTTGCCGCTTCATTTGTGGTAGTTGCGATAATTTGTGCAATATTTATTCAAGTAGTAATTAAAAAAGCTGGCAATGTAGCAGTGGTTAGCATAGATGGACAAGTATACAAAGAATTGTCTTTGAATGTAAATACAAAACTAGAAATAGATGCAGCGGTAGGAGCTGATGGCTACAATTTCATCGTAATTGAAAATGGTTATGCTTATATGAAAGATGCTGATTGTACCGATAAGATTTGTGTACATCAAGGTAGAATTAGTAAAGTAGGAGAAACAATAGTGTGTCTTCCTCATAAAGTTGTCATTGAGATAAAGGGAAAAAATACGGAATTAGATGCAGTGGTACAGTAGCACATTTGGTAACTAATTTTAAAAGAGGATTAATATATGAATAATAATAGTAAACGTGTTGCAATTTGCGGAGTCCTTACAGCATTGGCAATGATATTTAGTTATATTGAGGCATTAATTCCCATTCCAATCGGTATTCCAGGCGTTAAGCTAGGCATCGCGAACATTGCCATAATAGCAGTAATATACATTGTGGGCGATTCCCAGGCAATTATAGTGAATTTCCTTAGAATTATGCTGACAGGAATCTTATTTGGCAATTTTTATAGTTTCTTATTTAGCCTTGCTGGAGGAATGTTAAGCGTTGTTATAATGGTATTAGTTAAGAAAACGAAAAAGCTATCAATGGTTGGAGTCAGCATAATTGGTGGAGTTGCGCATAATATAGGGCAAATCGTTGCGGCAGTATTTTTAATGGACAATGCTGCGATTGCATATTATTTGCCTGTTCTTATTATTGCGGGTGTAGTCACAGGAATCGTGATCGGCTATGTAGGTCAGTTGGTTACAAGAAGTATTTCAGCTAATTTTATAATAGACTAGGACAATTAATTTTAATAATATGTTCAAGATGTAAGTTAACTATATTTAGTTAATTTACATCTTTTTTTATTGACAGAAATTTGAATATGAATTATAATGACTAAAATTATAAAAGTAGTCAATATAAAAAGGAGCTAGATTATTTTGCCAAAAATATATAGTGATTTAGAAAAAAAAAATATAAAAAAGCGACTTCAGAATGCCGCAGCAGATTGTATGATGAAATATGGTGTTAAAAAAACAACAGTAGATGAGCTTGTAAGAATAGCTAATATACCGAAGGGAACTTTTTATTTGTTTTATGAATCAAAGGAGTTACTATTGTTTGAAGTGATTTTGGAGCTTCATACAGAGATCGAAAATAGTATGTTTGAAGATATATCAAAAATAATAACGAGTATGAACCCTGATAATCTAACAAATATTATTGTTATTGCCATGAAGAAGGTATGTGAAAGCTGCTTGTTGAGAATAATGACGAGCAATGATATAGAAGTACTTTCGCAAAAGCTTCCCAAGGAAGTGTTGGAAATGCATCTACTGCATGATGATGATAGCGCAGAAAAGATATTAGAACTATTTCCCAATGCAGGATCGTTGAGTAAGGAATCAATCAGCGGTGCATTTAGAGCCGTGTTTTTTGCAATGATATATAAACGTGAAATTGGAGAAGAAAATTTTTATGAGAGCATAAGGATTATGGTGAAAGGAATCATTATGCAACTGCTTTAAGAACTAATAATGAGATTCAGAAGGGAGCAATATTATGAGTGAAATAATGATTAAGGTAAATAATGTAGCATTTAGTTATACAAAGAAACCATTTTTAGAGAATATTAATTTTGAAGTAAAAAAAGGGGAAATATTTGGACTACTAGGACCATCGGGAGCAGGAAAAAGTACTTTACAAAAGATTCTTACAGGACTATTGAATGAATATAAAGGAAGTGCCATTATTGATGGAATTGAAAGTAGGAATCATACGAATAGTTTTTACGAAAAAATAGGCGTGGATTTTGAATTTCCCAGCCTATATGAAAAACTAACAGCGAAAGATAATCTCAAATATTTTGGATCATTATATAAAGGAAAGAAGAAATCAATTGATGAATTACTGGAGATAGTAGGGCTTCATAATGATGCAGATAAGAAAGTTGCTGGCTTTTCAAAAGGTATGAAAAGTCGGCTGAATTTTATCAAATCATTAATTCATAACCCAGATATTTTGTTCTTAGACGAACCAACAAGTGGATTGGATCCGACAAATGCAAGAATTTTGAAAGACATTATAATTAAGGAACGTGAAGCTGGAAAAACGATTATTCTTACAACGCATAATATGGAGGATGCCACAGAACTTTGTGACAGAGTAGCCTTTATTGTCGATGGACATATTGAGGCTATGGATACTCCACATCATTTAATTATGTCTAGAGGCGCTTGTCAGGTGTCATATAGCTTCCTAAATATGAAAGGTAGTGAAGTGGTCAACACAGTATCATTAGATGAAGTTGGAAGCGATATGGTGCTTCAAGATCTAATTATAAACAATAAATTAATTGCAATACATAGTAGTGAACCTAATTTGAATGATATATTTATGGAAGTTACAGGGAGGGTTTTGCAATGAGACTGAAAAATATGACATTAGGTGATATTAATTTTCAGAGAAAATATGGATTTTACTATATATATTTCATTTTAATTGTATTTTATGGTTTTATAATATACATTCTACCATCAGATTGGAGAAAACCTGCAACTGCAATTATGATATATTCTGATCCGGCAGCTATGGGAATGTTTTTTATGGGAGCAATTGTTTTGTTAGAAAAGAGTGAAAATGTATTGAATTCTATTGCAATATCACCGGTTAAAACGGAAGAGTATATATTATCAAAAATAATATCGCTTGGAATAATATCGGTTATAACAGCACTCATACTGGGAGCAATTGCCGGATTAACAAATTATTTTGAAATTGCAATATCCGTATTTTTGTGTTCTTCATTTTTTACTTTACTTGGTTTGTTAGTCGCATCTAAAGTTTCTAGTTTGAATCAATTTACGATTGCGACAGTACCTTTTGAAATTATTTGCTTTTTACCACCGATAATTGCAATGTTTTGGTTTGACAGTTGTTTGTTTACAATACATCCAGGGACAGCTTGTATTAACTTAATTATTCAGACAGGAAATATTTATTTAAACATAGGTGTAATTCTAATATGGTTTTTGCTTTTATGGAAGATTGTAGTGAAATCAGTTAAGAAAATGATTAACAGCGTAGGAGGAATAAAATTATGAACGCAATATTGATTTCCTTTAAGCAAGTGTTAAAAGAAACGGCAGGAGATGCAATGCTGTTTGTAGTGTGTTTTGCTCCTTTTCTATGTGGTATTGTAATGAAGTGTGGGTTGCCATTTATAGAGAATTTGCTAACAAAATATTTTGGTAAACCAGAGATAATCACACCATATTATCTACTATTTGATTTGATGATGGCTTTTTTATCTGCAATGTTATTTTGCTTCGTAGGAGCGATGGTTGTGCTTGGAGAGATGGATAATAATATATCAAGATATTTATGTGTAACGCCGCTTGGCCAAAGAGGATATTTTATTTCTAGATTTGCAATTCCCTGTGTTTTGGCAATGATTGTTACAGGTATTGTACTTACAACTTTTTCGCTTACACCTCACTCCGTTTTTTCAACTGTTATTATCTCAGTATTGGCATCAATTATTGGAATGTTAATTGCATTTATTATTGTTGCATTGGCTAATAATAAAGTAGAAGGAATGGCTGTGAGCAAATTGTCTGGAATGCTTCTATTTGGAGCTGTAGCACCATTTTTCGTAAAAGGTGACATACAGTATGTATTTGGACTTTTGCCTTCATTTTGGCTTGCTAAATACGTTATAACAGGCGGAACAATATATATAGGTATAACATTTTGTAATACTGTATTGTGGATATGGTTTTTGTATGGAAAATATAAGAAGAAGATAGCATGAGCAAAATATTAAAGATCTATGTAAGATAAATGTAGCAAAAAAAGAGTATCGTATGTAAATCTACATACGATACTCTTTTTTTGTATATAATGTCTGAACTAACGGACTTTATTTTTCCATGTTATATTTAGCTACGTTGCATATCTTCAGCAGTTTTTACTACGCTATGCGCAATAGGTTTCCATTCAACTTTTTTGAATAAAGCAATGATTGAAATTGGAACATATGTAAATATAAAAATTGGAAATGAAAATATATATAAAATCTTTTTAATTGGTGAACATTGTATTCGCTTCCATTCGGTAATCGTAGTAATTAATCCTAAAACGAACATAAGTCCATAACCGTTTACAGCTGAGAAAAAAATAGCATTCATTATGACTGGCACCAAATAACGAAATAACTTTGGATTATTTAAACCGTATAATAAAAATAAACAGTTAACACCTATACAAACAAGGGTGAGTATAGTAGCAGGTGCTATTGTCATTAACATATCATAACAAGATACAAATCTTTCTTTGCGTTTAAACATAGTAGTAAATAATGTTTTGCCATACTTAAACATTACTTGATAAAAGCCTTTCGCCCAACGCATACGTTGTGACCAAGATTGAGCAAATGTACAAGGTTGTTCATCATAAAGAATCGCTTTTTCACAGTATCCAATTCGTTCACCTTCAATTGCATTCACAACTGAAAATTGAATATCTTCTGTAAGAAGTTGGAATTTCCAACCATTGTTTTTCTTGACGATTTGACTGCTAATTAAGAAACCAGTTCCAGAAACAGCACAACTTGTGTTAAGCATCATTCTCGGATTGTTTAAGAACTTAGCTTCCCTTAAGAACCAAAGTGAATATCCAGCTGTAATCCAATTCGTATCATAGTTCTTTGAATTTCGATAGCTCGTTATAACTCTAAAACCACTATCAAAAACTTTGTTCATTTCGTAAACATAATTCTTATCAACAACATTGTCTGCATCAAAAATGAAATAACCATCGTATACTTCTACATCGCCACAATCTCTACCGATGTGTTCAAAAGCATAATCTAAAGCATATCCTTTTCCAACAAGAATATTGTTAAACCTTTCGTAAACAATAGCACCACATTCTCTAGCGATTTCAGCAGTATTGTCTGTACAATTGTCCGCAATTACAAATATATCAATTAATTCAGAAGAGTAATTCTGTTGTTTTATGCTTTGTAAAAGGTTAGCAATAACCGAACTTTCGTTTCTAGCTGCAATAATAAATGCAAACCGATGTTGTTTTTTAGCATCTTTATCAAAATGTTCTTTTTGTCTTTCACCTACTAAGGCAACAACAACGTATAATAATTGGTAGAAATATAAAAGTGTCAAAACAACAAATATGCCTAAATTGAAATATTTAATTAATATTAATCCCATTTCTCGTCCTCTCCATAAATAACAAGTTGAAAATCATTATATGAATTTTAAAATTAAACTTAAAAAATATATTAAGTTCATAACAGATTATAGCATTAGTTTCTTAAGTGTCAATAGTTTAATACCATTATAGAACTGATTTAATAGTATTAATGTCCAAAATTAAACATTATTTTCCTGTTTTCACTGAAGAAAATGCAATATATATTTAAAGATATTTATAAAACATAATAGTTATATTTAAAATAAATGGACTCATTGATTGCATACATTGTAATGCCATGCCTCCTTTGTTAATTTAGTTAAGTCTATTATTAGATATTTTATCATCTTTCTAGTAAAATTAAAAGTATTATTTTTTATTATCTAAATATTGACAAAATTGGTGATTGATATATTATAATAGTTATGCCGTTTGATATTGATATTCACGGTTGTGAGCATTTAAATAAATTGTATTTTAATTACTTATTATAGGAAGGATAAATAGAAATGTATAAAAATATCGCAAATTTAATTATATATGGAGACTTAGAGGAACAAAGCATATTATTTCAATTAGGAGAAATATTTAGACAGTTTGAAACGCAAGAAAAAAGTAATGCTGAATTAACGAAACGTATATATGCCCAGATTAAAAGACTACTAGAGGTATCAACAAATTATGGCTTTGATAAAAATTTATGGCATAATTATTTGACGTTTTTACTGATTACAAATGAAAATCCTTTCAGTATTACATGTGAAAAAATTGGCGCAAATGAAGGAAGTGTTAATCTGTTTGCTAAAAATGATTTTAAAGTATTCAAGTCTTTATTTGAGTTTGATTTTAAAATAATTGAGGAAGCACTCGATATCAATTGTTTCACCATGATCTCAAATTATAAATCGATTGAGAAAAAAGAACTGATGTATAATAAAAATGTCAGCGAAAAAGTGAAAGCATTAAGTGAAAAGTTAGAAACTGCTAAAGATGAAAGTGAGTTCTTTCATTATGTAACAGGTTTTTACAAGGATTTTGGTGTTGGTATGTTTGGACTTAACAAGGCATTTAGAATTAATAGTAAAGGTGAAAACGAAATTGAATTTTGCCCAATTAACAATATGGACAAGGTTATGTTAGCGGATTTGATAGGATATGAGATGCAAAAGAAAAAACTTACAGATAATACAGAAGCATTTATTAATGGATACAAAGCAAATAATGTACTCTTGTTTGGTGACAGTGGTACGGGGAAATCAACAAGTATTAAGGCAATTGTCAATGAATATTATGACCAGGGCCTTCGTATGATAGAAATTTACAAACATCAATTTAAAGAATTATCTACAATAATTGCAAAAATAAAAAATAGAAATTATAAGTTTATTATTTATATGGATGATTTGTCATTTGAAGAGTTTGAAATAGAATATAAGTTTTTAAAGGCAGTTATAGAGGGTGGCGTAGAAACAAAACCAGATAATATCTTGATTTATGCTACTTCAAATAGAAGACATCTGATAAAGGAAACTTGGAATGATCGCTCAGATATGGAACACAATGAGGAAATGCATCGCTCTGATACTATGGAAGAAAAATTATCACTCGTAAATAGATTTGGTGTTACAATTAATTTTTCTAAGCCAACACAGAAAGAGTACTATAATATAGTAGTTAATCTCGCAAAAAAGATGAATTTAGAACTGTCGGATGAAGAATTATGTGCCGAAGCTAACAAATGGGAGCTTAGCCATGGTGGTATTTCAGGAAGAACAGCGCAGCAATTTATTAATTATATGGTTGGTAAAACGGCAGAGAATTGAAAATAAATTAATATTGAAACATATGTTCGAGTGTGCTATGATGTATATATTACATTTAGACAGGTGCTGCTAAAGTAGCAGATTGGATCATTGTGAATGGTAAAGCATATTCACATCCCTGATTTAAAGTGCTGCTAAAGCAGCAGACTGGATCATTGTGAATGATAAAGCATATTCACATCCCTGATTTAAAGTGCTGCTAAAGCAGCAGATTGGAGCATAATGATTTCATATATAAAAGGTGAACTGACAGAAGTATTTGATGTGACAATTGTTGTTGAGAGTAATGGGATTGGCTATAATATACGCGTTCCAGCCTCTTTGATATCAAGAGTTCCAAGAGTTGGAACTGAGCTTAAGGTGTTTACATATTTGTACGTAAGAGAAGATGCTATGAATCTATATGGATTTCTTACAAGAGATGATTTAGAAGTTTTTAAACTGTTGATTACTGTTAATGGAATAGGCCCGAAAGGGGCGCTCGGAATCCTATCTACAATTACACCTGATGAACTAAGGTTTGCTGTATTAGCAGATGACGTCAAGCTGATTTCAAGTGCACCTGGAATTGGTTCTAAGACTGCACAGAAGCTTATTATTGAGTTAAAGGACAAACTTAAGCTTGAAGATGCTTTTGAGATGAAACTTGCACATAATAATGAAGAGTTGGGTTCTAGTGACGGTAAGAGTGAAGCGATTCAAGCGCTGGTTGCATTAGGATATGGAAGTGCAGAAGCAATTAAGGCTGTTAAACAAGTTGAAGATTTAGATAATAAGGATCCAGAAAGTATTCTTAAGGAAGCTTTGAAAAAACTAGCGTTTTTATAAGAAAACGATTACTTAATGGTAGAATGAGAGAAACGAATGGAAAAAAGAGTGATTTCAACAGAGTTATTAGCAGATGAAGAAAAAATTGAAAATAATTTAAGACCTCTTTCTCTAGATGATTATATTGGACAAGAAAAAGTTAAGAATAATCTAAAGATATATATAGAGGCAGCTAAGACAAGAGGTGATTCGTTAGATCATGTTTTGTTTTATGGACCACCGGGTTTGGGAAAAACTACGCTTGCCGGAATAATTGCCAATGAAATGGGCGTTAATATGAAGATAACATCTGGGCCAGCGATAGAAAGACCTGGAGAAATAGCAGCAATACTGAATAATCTACAAGAAGGCGATGTCCTTTTTATAGATGAAATCCATAGGCTAAATAGGCAGGTAGAAGAAGTACTGTATCCAGCAATGGAAGATTATGCAATTGATATTATGATTGGAAAAGGAACCTCCGCTAGATCAATTCGATTGGATTTACCTAAGTTTACGCTTGTTGGAGCAACTACAAGAGCTGGTCTTTTAACCGCACCACTAAGAGATCGATTTGGCGTGGTTAATCGATTGGATTTTTATAATGTTTTGGAACTCGAAACAATCATCACAAGATCTGCTAAAGTAATCGGTGTTGATATTGATTATGAAGGAGCACATGAACTAGCAAGAAGATCAAGAGGTACACCAAGACTTGCAAATAGATTGTTAAAACGTGTTAGAGATTTTGCACAAGTGAAGTACGATGGAAAAATAACAAAAGAAGTTACTGATTATGCATTAGAGTTGCTAGATGTCGATAAAGATGGCTTGGATAAGAATGATAGAATGATTTTATCTACTATTATTAATAAGTTCGCTGGGGGGCCAGTTGGACTTGATACGATAGCAGCTTCAATTGGTGAAGATGCGGGGACATTAGAAGATGTCTATGAACCATATTTGATTCAAAATGGATTTATTAATAGAACATCTAGAGGTAGGGTTGCAACGGATGCTGCGTATGCGAATCTAGGGCTACAAAGGATAACAGAATAGATAATTAAGTATATTGTAGAATAGATAATTTCCTTGTCACAACTCATAATATTGTGTTATAATATTTTATAATTTAGTTATACCACAATATGTGGCTTTTATGAGGAGGACAGTTATGTCATCGAAGAATAATACAGAGGTTATAATCGGGGGAAAAGTATTCACATTGAGTGGATATGAAAGTGAAGAATATTTGCAAAAGGTTGCTGTATATATTAATAACAAGCTGTCTGAATTTAACAAAGAAGATTCGTTTAGAAGACACTCAGTTGAAGTAAGATGTAATCTGTTGTATCTTAATATTGCGGATGATTATTTTAAGGCGAAGAAGCTGGCGGATACCCTCGAAGCCGAACTTGATAATAAAGGTAAGGAAATCTATGACCTCAAGCATGAACTTATAGCTGCGCAGATAAAGAATGATGCATCTAATAAGGAGATACAAGAACTTAGGGAAGAGATTATTAATTATCAGAAAAGTATTGTAAGATTAGAAACAGAATTAGAAGATTCAAAAAAATAAAACTACACAAATGAAATTATAGAAGGGTATCTTTTGAGTGTATATACACTCTGAGAGCCCTTTTGTATATTTTCATATATTGAAATTTTAGAGGAGCATATTTTGAAAAAAAATATTGAAGTTTTATCACCAGCAGGTTCATATGATAGTTTCCTTGCAGCAATTAATGCTGGAGCAGATGCAATATATCTAGGTGGAAGTGCATTTGGTGCAAGAGCATTTTCAAATAATTTTTCCGAGGAGGAGTTATTAAGAGCGCTTGATGTAGCTCATATTCATGACAAAAAAGTATATTTAACCGTGAATACATTGTTGAAAAACAATGAAATGAGTGAGCAGTTATATAGTTACTTAAAACCATATTATGAAAATGGATTAGATGCGGTTATCGTTCAAGATATGGGTGTGTTAAATTTCGTGAAGGAATATTTTCCACAGTTGCACATTCATGCAAGTACACAGATGTCTACAACAGGCGCATTAGGAGCGAAGCTTTTAAAAGAACTAGGAGCATCAAGAATTGTTACAGCAAGAGAATTAAATATTGGTGAAATTAAAGATATAGATAATAATGTTGATATAGAGATAGAAGGGTTTGTTCATGGTGCACTTTGTTATTGTTACTCAGGACAATGCTTGATGAGTAGTTTGATAGGAGGTAGAAGCGGCAACAGGGGAAGATGTGCCCAACCATGCAGACTTCCTTACGATGTAATAAAGAATGATTCAGTAATTGGTAATGACAATGAAAAATATGTACTAAGTCCAAAGGATATGTGTTCATTATCCATATTGCCACAAGTGATTGATGCAGGAGTTGATTCTCTCAAAATTGAAGGGAGAATGAAAAGCAGTGAGTATACAGCTGGAGTTGTAAGTATGTATAGAAAGTATGTGGACAAGTATTTAGAAAATGGTTCAAACAAATATAAGGTATCTGATGCAGATATGAATACATTAAAAGATTTATACAATCGAGGTGGCTTTACCAACGGATATTATGTTGACGAAACCGGAAAATCAATGATTTCATTGACGAGACCGAATCATCAGGGTACAAAGGCACTAGAAGTAATAAGCAATAACAAAGGCTGTATCAATTGCAGAGTGCTTGAAGACCTTGATGGTGGTGATGTATTTGAAATCGGAAATGATTTCGCCTACACAAACAAGTATAAAGTCAGTAAAAACGATAAAATCATTCTGAATGTGCCCCATAAGTATGATTTAAAAAATGGTGATATTATTTATAGAACGAAAAATAATGCATTGATGGATGAAATTAAAACCAAATATATTGATACGCAGAAGAAGGAATTATTAGAAGGAAAATTAGAACTTTTCATAGGAGATCCAGCAAGTCTTTCGATATGTCTGCTAGATAGTAATGGAAAGGTTAGAGCAAGTGCAACTACTAGAGAAGATATTATTGAACCAGCGATGAAACAACCAATGGATATTGAAAGAGTAAAAAAACAACTTTCTAAAACAGGGGGTACTAGATATACATTTGAAAATCTGACTGTTCATATGGATGACAATATATTTATACCGATTCAAAAACTAAATGACTTGAGAAGAAATGCCATAGAAGCTATGGAAAAACAATTGTGTGATTCTTACAAGCGGTCCTGCGAGTCTGATCATAGTTTATTGATAAAGACAAATTTTGCGAAGGCTGACGGCTATAATATTAGTAAAGCAGATAATAATATTAAAATCAACGTTTCTTTGGAAAACAAAGGTCTATTAGATACGGTATTATCTTATAAAGATATTGAGGGAATATACCTTGAATTATCAGAGTATCAAGATATTTTGGAGTTAGCCAATGCAGTTTTAGAATGCAAAAAGTTGGAAAAGAAAGTGTATTTCATTATGCCTCATATCTTCAGGTTAAAAGCAAAAAAATATTTCGATGATAATATCAAAGAAATACTTGAACTGAAGGCGGACGGCTTTGTAATTAAGAATCTTGAAGAAATACAATATTTTAGAAATTATATAGAGAACATAGAAAAAACAGATAATAATATAGTTATTAATTTGATTTTGGATTATAATGTATATACATTTAATAGTCTTGCAAGGGATGAATATAAGAAACTTGAAATGCAAGATAAACTAAGGATTTTATATGATACCGCTCCAATAGAATTAAATGAAAAAGAGTTAAAACACTTAAACATATTTGACTCTGAATTGGTTGTGTATGGTTATATTCCAATGATGATATCCACGCAGTGCGTTAATAAAACCGTTGGATATTGTGATGCGAAAAAAACAGTGATATATTTAAAGGACAGAAAAAATAAAAAGTTTGCAATAAAGAATAATTGTACGTATTGTTATAATACGATATATAATACAAGTCCCATTTATATTATTGATAAAACTTCAGAAGTATTATCATTAGCACCAAAAAAGGTTAGAATTATTTTGACATATGAAGATAAAAATACAGCAAGAGAAGTAATAGAAGATGCAATTAAAGCATATGTAATGCATGAGAATGTTGAAAATTCTTTGAAAGATTTCACAAGAGGACACTTCCTAAGAGGTGTAGATTAGTCGAGGTGGGTATATTGAAAGAGATATTTTTTGAGTTATCAAAATATATATTTGCGTTTTTATTGATGTATTATACATATGCATCATATAGAGGTTCAACAATACATAATGAAAATAAGAGAAGATATATATATAAATTACAGAATTTTATTATGTTTACATTTCATTTCATGGGATATTTGATCCTTTATCTACAAGAGGAGAATATAGACTACGCAATTTTGTACCTTGAGCAATTTGTTTTCTTATTTGTAATCATTGCGATATATGACAATGTATACCCAAAGGCTTCAAGATTGCTGATCAATAATATGTGTATGCTAATGTCAATTGGTTTTATTATGCTTGCAAGGCTTTCGTATGACAAATGTGTGAAACAGTTTATGATCGCAGTTGCTGGGACAATCATTGCTTTCTTCATCCCATGGTTATTGAAAAAAGTTAGAAGTTTCAGGAGATTTGCTTGGCTATATTGTATCGTAGGACTTGCATTACTAGTTTCCGTTTTGCTTGGAAGCAGGATATTTGGTGCAAATCTCGTATTGACAATCGGTGTAGTCTCAGTCCAGCCTGCAGAATTTGTAAAAATAATCTTTGTAATGTTTATCGCATCGATGTTTAACAAGTCTACAGATTTTAAGCAGATTGTAATTACTACAGTTGTTGCAGGAGCTCATGTTTTAATCCTTGTTGCTTCTAATGATCTAGGTGCTGCACTTATATTTTTTGTCGTGTATTTAATGATGCTATATGAAGCGACAAAAAAGACAATGTATTTGTTGGGTGGCTTAGTCGCTGGATCGGTGTCAGCCTGTGTTGCATATGAATTATTTAGCCATGTTAGAACACGAGTATTGATTTGGCTGGATCCATGGACTTATATCGATGACCAAGGTTATCAGATTACACAATCGCTTTTTTCCATTGGGATGGGTTCTTGGTTTGGAGTTGGTCTTTGCTCTGGAATGCCATATAAAATACCAGTTGCTGAAAAAGATTTTATGTTTTCTGCAATTACTGAAGAATTTGGTGTTGTTTTTTCAGTTTGTATTATATTGATTTGCCTTAATTGCTTGATGCTGATGATGAATATTGCATCAATGTGTAAGACAAATTTTTACAGATTGGTTGCAGTTGGATTGGCTGTAACTTATGGATTTCAGGTGTTCTTGACAGTTGGTGGAGTAATGAAACTAATTCCACTTACAGGTGTAACATTACCATTTGTAAGTTATGGTGGTAGTTCAATGATTAGCAGTATCATTTTATTCGCGATTATAAATGGAATGTATATTATGAGACAGGATGAAGGTGAATCCAATGAAGCAGACAAAAAAACAGGGAAAGTCAAAATCAATGAAAAAGAAAAAAATAGAAAGTGATATGTATGATAAGGCAGCCAGAAATAAGGAAACTAATACGATTTCCTTTATTTTTGTGGGGCTTTTTATGATACTAGCTGGATATTTGATATATTTTAATGCCTTTATTGGGCCTGATGTAATTAATAATTCATATAATAAGAGAATTGATGATTTATCAACGAGAGTCGTTCGAGGTGAAATATTATCCGCGGATGGTGATGTATTAGCTTCAACAACTACGGACGCAGATGGCAATGAGAATCGCGTATATCCATATGGAAGCGTATTTAGTCATGTTGTTGGACTTGCAAGCCATGGTAAATCTGGAATCGAGAAATTAAGCAACTTTTTTTTGCTTTCCGCTAATGCGAATGTTTTAGAACAGATTGCAAATGATGTTAGTAGTACAAAAGCAGTTGGTGATAATGTTGTAACAACATTAAACGTATCATTGCAGCAGGCTGCATATAACGCATTAGGAAATAATAAGGGCGCTGTTGTCGTAATGGAGCCATCGACTGGAAAAATTCTTGCAATGGTATCTAAGCCAGATTATGATCCCAATGATGCAGATGCAATGATGAATGAATGGATTACTTATGACAGTGCTGATTCAGTGCTTTTAAATAGAGCAACGCAAGGACTTTATCCACCTGGTTCAACTTTTAAAATATTAACGACAATTGAGTTTATCAGAGAAAATCCTCAATATAACAGCTTTAATTATAGTTGTACGGGTAGTACAACGACAAAGGGAGCCTCAACAATTCATTGTTTTAATGAAACGGTGCATGGAAACGAAGATTTAAATCGAGCATTTGCAAATTCATGTAATTCAGCATTTGCAACAATTGGTCAGACATTGAATGTTCAAAACTATAAAACGCTGTGTGAATCATTTGCCTTTAACAATGACCTGCCTATTGGCATTGAGTACAATAAGAGTAGTTTTAAACTTGATACAAGTTCAAATGTAAGTGAGATAATGGAAACCTCAATCGGACAAGGTAGAACCCAGATTACTCCAATACATAATTTAATGATAGTTGCAACGATTGCTAACAAAGGTGTCATGATGCAGCCATATTTTGTGGATAAAGTAGTGACGGCTGATAATCAAGTTGTTCAACAGTATAATCCAACAGAATATAAGAAGTTAATGACAGAGCAAGAAGCAAAGACGCTTACGGGATATATGAGATCAGTAGTTACAATGGGAACGGGCAGTAGTTTTAAAAATTCATCCTATACAATGGTAGGTAAAACAGGATCTGCTCAATATGATAGCAGTGAAAATTATCATTCTTGGTTTGTTGGTTTTGCACCAGAAGAAAATCCACAGATTGCAATAAGTGTCATTCTAGAAGGTGGTTATACAAATGTAGCCAGTGCACAAGTTGTAGCAAAAAAAATCACAGATGCATATTTTTCTAAATAAAGTAAAAATATATGTAACTATTCAGAAGGCAGTATTCCGCGAGGCGTTTTTGCTTGTTTTAGCAAAAATCCGAGTTTTACAGCACCAATTTGCATCTTTATGGCAATTTGTGTGCATCGCGAAGCGTGTAATTGTTCAGGTACTGAACAGTTACAAATATATTATTGAATATATAAAAGATTCCATTGATAACAAAGACAAAAAAGTGTATACTTATATCAATTATTTTCGTACCATATTGGCAGGAGGGATTGCAGTGATTGAAGCAACAATATGAGACGAGGTGTGTTTGTTTTCAGATGATTATTAGATGGCAGAGGGGAGCTATGACTAATGAAATTGTGGGAGTTACAAAGTGGTAATGCAATTGAATTGCAAATCGTTTTTAGCAACAATACATATGAATTTCCAACGAAAGTGTTAGGCGTGCAAAGAGAAATACTTATATTAGCTGAAATCCAGGTAGATGGAAAAAAGTTAAAAATCACAAATGAACAAGGCGTTAATATAATTTTCAAAATGTTAAATAAACTATATATTTGGAATAAGGTTAAGATGGAAACTATTTTATACAAAGGTCATTATTATTACCGTATGAATGATACTGATATCGAAAGCAAATTATATAACAGACGTGGAGCTTTTCGATTATACATTGGTAATGCTATGCCAATAGAAGTATATTTGAATGGAAATAAAAATGAATATTGTGTAAATATTAAAGATATTAGTGAAACAGGTTTTGGATTTATTACAAATGAAGATTTATTGATAAATAAGAAGGTATCATTTGCATATCGGACAAAGGATGAATCGTTTGATTTGAATGGATTTATTGTACGAAAAACTTATGATGCTGTAACGCACACCTATTCATATGGTTGTAAATTCCCTGAATTCTATAATGAGTTGGGTAGTTTTATAGTAAAAGAGCAGGCAAAAAGAAGAAGAGCAACTGCATAAGTTGTAAAATAAAAGTACATAAGTGGAGGTTACTAATGAGTCAAGTTAATAACATTGATTTGATTGACGGAAATCAATTTTTAGTTAGTTCAACAAGCAATACATCAGCTGCTAGTAGTAGCCAAGCGGCTAGCTTTGATGATGTTTATAATGGCCAGTCAAAATCGTTGGAAGATATATTTCAAAATGTATCAGCAGAATATGGCGTACCAGTAAAATTACTGAAGGCCGTTGCACAAGCAGAATCAAGTTTTGATACCAACGCAGTTTCGGGTTGTGGTGCATCTGGAATCATGCAACTTATGCCAGAAACAGCGAAATCCCTTGGCGTAGAAGATGTTTTTGATGCCCAACAAAATATTACAGGTGGAGCTAAAATGCTCGCGTATCTGCTAGACGACTATGGCGGAAATACTACGTTAGCACTTGCGGCATATAATGCTGGAAGTGGTGCTGTTGCCAAGTATGGTGGTGTTCCACCCTATGCAGAGACATTGAATTATATTAATAAGATTAATGGAATCCTTGGAGGAGAGTTAGAAGCGGATACCACAAATATTTCGATCAAGAAAAATTCAAATGTAACTGTAGCTAATCCTACTTTAGATTCAACAACAAATGCCACTGTAAATTTAAAATCGAAACCTGTTACAATACAGAATACACAGTCTCAAGCTGCAGAAGCATTTTCTTATGAAAGATATTTAAAATTCTTGGAATTGTATGAAAAGCTTTCAAGCTCAGTATTTAATAGCACTGATTCAGAAACTGAAGATTCTAAAGTACAGGAACAAGTAAACAATCAAAGTAAACAGCAAAGCCTATACGAATTGCAACAAGCAAAATTTAATTCTAGAGCACTTGCGCTTCTTGATATATAAAATATTAATTGTAAAACTGAAGATTGTTTTGTGATTAATAAAAAAACTTAAAATAATAAACGAATATTTTAAAAAATAAAAGCCCATACTAAGAGAGAAAAATAATCTTAGGAGGGCTTTTTATGTCAAATATTTCAGAATTAGAACTTCAGAACCTTCGTCATTTAATTGGAGGATGTGAGAACAATCAATGCAAAATGACTGAATATGCAAGTCAAGCAACTGACCAATCAGTGAAACAATTTTTTCAATCATCCGCACAGTCAGCTGGTGAAACGAAACAGAAATTAATGCAGTTTTTAAATTAATAAAGAATAGGAGGCAAGTTAAAATGGAAGAAAAAGTAATGGTATCAGATGCACTACATGGTATGAATTCAAATTTAAGCAGTTTTGGAACGATAATTCCTCAGACAGAGAATAAAGATTTAAAACAAGCATTTAAACAGATTAGAAATCAAGGAGAGATGTCTCAAGAAGAGTTATATACAATTGCAAAGAACAAAGGTTATTATGTGCCAGCTGCAATGGCTACGGCAGAAGAAGTGAAACAAGTAAAAAGTATATTTATGTAATTATTGATAGATATAAAATGATAAATATAAAATGATATAGATAAAGTGATAAAAATAAAGTTGCGAAAGGAACGTTTTTAAATTCTTTTCGACAACTTTATTTTTTTATAACTTCCTTATATAGGTCTTGACAAATTAGGTTATCTAATATAGGATTTCACTTAGTGGCTATAAGTTGAGCAGAATGATTTTACATAGGAAGGTGAATAAAAATGTCAAAAAAAACATTTGTGTCTTTGGATCAAATAAAAGAAATTAGTAAAACATATCCAACTCCATTTCATTTATACGATGAAGCTGGTATTAGAGAAAATGCTGTAAAGTTAAATAAAGCATTTGCTTGGAATAAAGGGTTTAAAGAATATTTTGCAATTAAAGCAACCCCCAATCCATTCATTTTAAATATATTAAAGGATTATAACTGTGGTGTTGATTGTTCATCTTTAACAGAATTGATGATGGCAGAGGCACTTGATTTTGAGGGCTCAGATATTATGTTTTCTTCAAATACAACTCCACCTGAAGAGTTTGAATTTGCAGACAGACTAAATGCAATCATTAATCTTGATGATTTTACCCATCTTGATTTTCTTGAAAAAACAATTGGTAAAATACCAGAAACAATCAGTTGCCGTTTTAATCCGGGTGGGCTATTTAAAATTTCCACATCAATTATGGATAATCCAGGTGATGCAAAGTACGGAATGACAAAAGAGCAAATCTTTGAAGCATTTAAGATCCTGAAAGCAAAAGGCGCTAAAAAATTTGGCATACATGCATTTCTTGCTAGCAATACTGTATCTAATGAATATTATTCAACACTTGCAAAGATCCTTTTTGATCTTGCTGTTGAACTTCGCGATGAAACAGGTGCGGATATCAAGTTTATCAATCTTTCAGGTGGTATAGGAATTCCTTATCTTCCAGATGTTGAACCCAATGATATTTCAGTGATTGGTGAAAATGTAAGAAAAGTATATGAAGAAGTATTAACCGCTAATGGAATGGGCGATGTTGCCATATTTGCAGAGCTTGGTAGATTTATGCTAGGGCCTTATGGATGTCTAGTAACGCAGGCTGTTCATGAAAAACATACTTATAAAGAATATATTGGATGTGATGCTAGTGCAGTCAATCTAATGAGACCGGCTATGTATGGTGCTTATCATCATATTACAGTCGCAGGCAAGGAAAATGAAACATGTGATCACAAATATGATGTAACAGGTTCTTTATGTGAAAATAACGATAAATTTGCAATTGATAGAATGCTTCCCAAAATCGATATGGGGGATTATTTAATCATTCATGATACTGGTGCACACGGTTTTTCAATGGGTTATAACTACAATGGTAAACTCAAATCATCCGAACTATTGTTAAAGGCAGATAAAAGTGTGCAGATGATAAGAAGAGCTGAAACACCTACCGATTATTTTGCAACATTTGACTTTACAGATATTTTTAAAAACATCTAATTTATTGATTTTTAAAAATAACTAAATTATTGATTTACAGAATATATTGAGAACAAGAAGCTAAGCTAAATGCTAGGCCTCTTGTTTTTTGTAAATAAAAAATAATATATTTATAAACTTTAAACAGAATTGGTAATAGTTGTGAAAAATAAAGATTTCTGTTATAATATTTATACAAGTTGTGGAATTCATTTTAGGTGGATTTGCGTATTGTATATATATTTTTTCTGAGAAATTTGATATTAGGAGTATTTAAGAATGAAAGATTTGAGTTATGTGGCAAGTGAGATTACCAAAGAAAAGAATCTGGAGATGAACTTACCAAAGTTCGCAAACAGCATGATGTCTTTATATAATGGACTTGCATATGTTAAGTTATCTATGAATTATTATACATATTATGATATGTTAAGTGATAAAGAGTATGAAAATACAGATTTGGCTAAGATAAAAGCTTTCTTAGAAAGATTGAATACGATTATTGAAAAAGAAGTGATTAACGAAGGCAGCGTTGAGACGTTAGAAGAAAGTATTATTGAAACGGATAATATCCGTAATGAAATCATAAAAATAATGGAAGTTGTAACTTCCTACGTTGATAGATTAAAAATTTATGAATATATATTGAATCGTGTAGAATTCAAATTTTCCAAAGAAGAATTTGATGAAGAATATTATATGAATGATTTAACGAACGATCTAATGCATTACATTCTAGCTGACAAAGACAGTATGGTTACAAATGGCAAAATAGCAGAAATAATTGGTCAGCTTCCAATTAGACTGTCAAAGAACAAGTTTTTTGACTATATTTCTGGTTCATTTTCTCTTTATCGTGGAGCTCAAAAAGGTACGATTGATGATTTTGTATATGCACTTAGAACAACCGCAATGTTAGATCAACCGGAGGGCTTTGAAAGTGGCTTTCAAGATGTTAACAACATTTATAATGATTTAAAGAATGCTGATTATAAGAATCTTACCCAAGAGGAGTATAAGGCTTTAGCGGACAAGTTATTAATTGCAACACAGACCATGTCTAACACTTCAGATTTATTTGTAATACTGATACAGCTTGTTAATGATGTTTATACAATTATTTTGTCAAAGATGTATGCTTTTAATAATGTTGACGAAATTAATAAGAGTAAATATGTTATAAAAAGTACATTAGAAGGCTTTAATGGGAATGAATATGATTCTGATGATGAAAAAATCATAGATTGTTTTACTGGTTTCGAAGGTAAGCAAGAAAAGATAATTACAGTTACAATAGCTAATGAGTATGTAATCGATTATGTTCTTAAAAATCAGAGCGTTACATTACAGAGTATTATGCTTGAAAAAGCATATAATGCACTTTCAATTATATTTAAATTACAATCAGGAAGTGATTTTATTGCATTATATGATTCTACAGATAAACAAGAGATCGCATCTAATGATTATGTTGATATTGCATTTAACAGTTTGATTGCCGAATTAGAAACATTATTTAAGGATTCCTCTCAAATTATAAATAGAGCAGTTATGTCTACAGTATTAAGTCAATTACCGGTATTTTTTAACAATATCGATGAGATTCAAAGATATATTAATTCTTCACTCATACAATGTAGTGATAAAGCTGAAAAAATGGCGTGTGTTGAGGTAATGAACCTATTAATGAATGGTGATAACTAGTTTATGACGAATGGATGGATGCTATGAAATGGTATAGAAAATTGTATTTAGGTGATAATGCAAAAGATGAAAAATATAGGATAATTGGTAAAGTTAGAACAAGTAAATTTCAGATTGACACATACTTGATTACATTATCTAATAATCCTAATAATCTGATGGATATATATTTGGCCAAATTTTTGCTTCAACCACATTTCAAAAAGACGCATATCCTTGATGATATTTATGTTATAGGTATCGCAAAGGGTCGCGAGGAAGCATTTCAAGTTATAGAAAAGATTATATCAGAGGTGTATACGAAAACTGGTGAATTTAAGTTGAGAGAATATTATAATTTTGGATAATTAGTAAAAAATACGGGGTGTATATATGCTTCATGTTATATTTACAATTTTAAAAATACTTGGTATTATTATAGCAATTATTTTAGGTCTTTTGCTACTCATTATACTTTCGGTACTATTTGTACCGCTAAGATACAAGGTGAAAGCTAAAAAATACGAAAAAATAACCGGTATCATAAGACTTCATTGGCTTTTGCATATAGTGAGTGCCTGTATTGATTATACGAATGCTGAATTGTCATATAAAATCAAGATATGTGGATTTACAATTATAAATAGCTTAAAAGTAGATTCTGTTGATGAAACTAAAAGAGATAAAAAGCATAGGAAACAAAAAAAAGAAAAAAAAGTCAAGCCAGACAATCGTGATAATCATATTATTGAGGAAGATATATATACAATAAATGATGATAGTGATTTCACAGTGCAATCTCAAAGTATTGAGAACTCAAATAAAAATAGTAGTCTTAATTTAAATACAAGCAAAGCAACTAAAATAGAAACAAATAAAGAGATAAATATAAAAGCAAATATAGAATCAAATAATGAAACAAATATAGAAACAAAAATAGAAACACATAATGAAACAAATATGGAAGCATATATAAAGGCAAATAAAGAAGCAAATAAAGAAGCAAATAAAGAAACAAATAAAGAAGCAAATAAAGAAGCAAATAAAGAGTCAAGTAATAGAACGAGTAAAAGAACAAGTAAAAAAGTAAGCAAAAAAGTAAGCAAAAAGACAAGAAATAAAATAAGAAATAAATTAAGACGGATTAATAGTATATTTCTAAGAATTTCAAATAAAATCAAGTTCATATTTTTGAAAATTAGAGATACTATAATAAATATATATAATAAAATAATTAATCTTTGGGATACAATAACGGATAAGGTTAAATATTTTAATGAAAAAATAAATACGGCAGAGAACAGAATACTTATTAAATTTCTTGTAAGCCAAGTGAAACTTATTTTCAAACATATTGCGCCTAGAAAATATAAGATTTATGTAAAGTATGGTGCTGGTGAACCAGATATAACAGGAAAAGTTATCTCATACGTAGCAATTGCGAATGCATTTTTTAATCTAAATTTAAATTTTGTACCAGTATTTGATGATCAGGTATTAGAAGGCGAAATATATTTACGTGGAAGAATTAGAGTTTTTACGATACTAATAATAGCCTTTAGAGTTTATAGAAACAAGCAATTTAAGAAAATGATAAAAAAGTTTAAATAGGAGGAGTTTAAAATGGCAGAAAATTTAAAGTTCAACGAAACAGTAGAATCTTTATTCAAAGGGATGGATGCATTTATATCAGCAAAGACAGTAGTAGGTGATGCTGTTAAAATAAATGATACAATCATTTTACCTTTGGTTGATGTATCATTTGGTGTAGGTGCTGGAGCATTTGGAGGAGATAAGAAAAATAATGCAGGTGGTGGAATGAGCGGTAAAATATCACCTAGTGCAGTTCTTGTAATTCAAAATGGCGCAACAAAACTTGTGAATATTAAGAATCAAGATACGGTAACTAAGATTTTGGATATGGTACCAGATCTTATAAATAAATTCACTGGTAAAGAAAAAAAAGTAAAAGAAGACAAAGACATTGACGAAGCAATAGATAATGTTACTTTTAAAACGGCTAAAACTGATATGAAATAATAGGTAATATGTGAAATCATATCGCATATAATATATTAAAATAGTATGCAGGAGCCCGATTTTAATTGAGAAGAGTAATAGGATTTATTTTGTTTTGGATTGCGATCGGTATGATAATGATGCTATTTATAACTAGTTTATTTATTAAGTTGCTTGTTATTATAACATTGCTTATTTTGGGATATAATTTATTTTGCCATTGCTAAAACGAAGGAGTAATTATGAGATTTTATTCATATAAAAAAACCACAAATTCAGAAGTGATGCTTGGAGTAGAATCACCAATGGATAACAGTAAATTATTGCCATTAGCGCAGTTTGGATATACTACTAATCAGATGGCTGAATTTATCGGTAATATTACAGATCAAGAACTGACGGGATTAAGCACCGCTATTTCAGATAGCAGTAGCGAATCAAATGAATCGGTTATCGAATCTGTAGATAAATCAGCCACTGTAGCTTGTGCACCTATTATTTATCCAGCGCAGGATATTATCTGTCTTGGGATTAATTATGTTGAGCATGCGAAAGAATCAGCGAGATTTAAAAAGGAAGCATTTGGCGGTGCTAGACCATTTCCTGTATATTTTTCTAAAAGAGTCAATGAGGCAGTTGCAGATGGAGGTGAAATTCCTGCATATGTAGGCCTTGTTGACAGCCTTGATTATGAATGTGAACTTGCTATTATAATTGGAAAAGATGCTAAGAATGTTAGCGAAGCTGAAGCATTTGACTATGTTTTTGGTTATACAATTGTAAATGATGTAAGTGCACGAAATATTCAGACAAGACATTCACAGTGGTATTTCGGGAAAAGTTTGGATGGATTCACGCCTATGGGACCATGTATTGTAACAAAGGATGAATTTGATATGCCGCCCAAAGTTGCTGTAAGAAGTTATGTAAATGGTGAACTTCGTCAGAATAGTAATTCTGAATTACTCATAACTGGTATTGCACATATAATTGCAGAACTTTCAAGCGGAATGACGTTAAAGGCTGGAACGATAATATCTACCGGTACACCAAGCGGAGTCGGGATGGGATTTGAACCACCTCGATTTTTAAAGCCTGGTGATGTGGTTGCGTGTGAAATTGATGGCATTGGAAAGATCAAGAATGAGGTTGTCGGTGAATCGTAATTGATGATTATTCATTTTGCTTGCCTTTCCTTCAAGCAGTATGTTCTTTACAAGCCTCAGAGATGATAAAAAGACTCGCTTACGCTCATTTTTTATCTGAGTCTTGACATAACATTGGCACTGCTTTCAGCCGGTCTGCGACAAAATGGATAATCATCAATTACGATTCACAATTCACTTTGTTGAAAGGGCGTTAAAAGCAATCATAAAAAGTAAACATAAAAAGAAAACATAAAAAGTAACAGGCTTGTTTTAAGAGGACAAGCTTTTTGTATATGAAGAAGTAAGCTAGTAGCTAGTATGCATATGAATAAGTTACGAAGGAATATACGAGTTAGGAATGCTGGTGAGGGGTAGTGTATGTATAAGGTGTTGGTGGTGGAAGATGATTTGGTGATAGCAAGGACCTTGACTGCGCATTTGGGTAAGTGGGGTTATGAAGTTGTTGGGGTCACTGATTTTAAAGAAGTGTTAAGTGTGTTTACGCAATTTCAACCTCATTTGGTGTTGATGGATATTTCATTGCCATTTTATAATGGATATCACTGGTGTACGCAGATTAGAAATATATCTAAGGTACCAGTCATCTTTTTGTCGTCTATGTCAGATAACATGAATATCATAATGGCGATTAATATGGGTGGTGATGATTTTATTGCTAAGCCATATGACTTGACTGTAGTTACTGCAAAAGTGCAAGCAATGTTAAGAAGAACATATTCTTTTGGCGAACAGACTAATATTATTGAGCATAATGGTGGGATTCTTAATTTGAACGAGAATACATTTATATTTAATAATGAAAAAGTGGAATTAACAAAGAATGAATTTAAAATACTGCAGCATTTAATGGAAAATGTTGGCAAGGTAGTTCCTAGGGATTCTATTATTGAGAAGCTATGGGAAAATGAATCGTTTATCGATGATAATACCTTAACTGTAAATATCACAAGACTTCGAAAAAGGCTTGAAGAAGTTGGAATTTCAGATTATATTTCAACTAAAAAGGGAATTGGGTACATAATAAGTTAGATTAGATAAAATTAAATATCATTCAAGTTTGGAGAACAATATATGAAAATATTGTTACAGTACTTAAAACAAAAGGCCAAAGACATTGCATTATATTTCATATTTGCAATTATTTTTGGCGTTATTTTTTATCTATATTTATTGCCTTTTGAGGCACTTTTTTATGGGATAATTTTATGCATGAGTGTTACTTTAGGATTATTTATATATGGATTTGTCCGATTTTATATAAAACATCAAATGTTATTAAAACAGATTGACTTAGAAGAAATATATTCCCTTGATATATCTAAATCAAGAAATGTTATCGAAAGTGATTATCAATTATTAATAGATAAACTGATGAAAGAAAAAAATGAGTTAAACGAAAGACAAACTAAGATCATTACCGAGATGAAAGATTATTATACCATGTGGGCACATCAGATAAAGACGCCTATCTCGGCGCTCAATCTCATGTTTCAAGTGTTGGAAGTATATCCGGAAGAAGGCAGTGTTGAAGTAAAAGAATTAAAACAAGAATTGTTTAAAGTGGATTTTTATGTGGATGCAGTGCTGCAGTATCTTCGACTTGAAGATATGTCGTCTGATTTCAAATTTGATTACTATAAATTAGATTCTATTGTAAAACAGGCAGTGAAAAAATATGCAACACAGTTCATCTATCGAAAAATCAAAATTGAACTAGGCAATTTGGATACATCGGTACTGACAGATGAGAAATGGATCTCATTTGTAATTGAGCAGCTTTTATCTAATGCTATCAAATATACGAAAAGTGAGGGGACTGTTAAGATATATTTAAAGGAAACTTTTAATAGGAATGACAAAATTCTTGTGATTGAAGATACAGGAATTGGTATTAATGAAGAGGATCTACCTAGAATATTTGAACGAGGATTTACTGGATATAACGGAAGATTGGACAAGAAGTCAACTGGAATTGGGCTATATTTATGTAAAAAGGCGATTAATAAACTTTCACATAAGATAAGTATTGAATCTAGGTATGGCGTTGGAACTAAGGTGATGATTGATATGTCTAGTGTAGATATTATCCATGAGTGATTCGGAAAAATAATGTGACTCAAGTGTAGGATTGTGAAGAATTTTGTGATGAATACTATGGGGAAACAGGAAATGAATGATATGAAAATTGAAACAATAGGAGTAAACAACTGCAATGAAGTAGTAGAAAATGATGTGAATATTACTACAAGAAAAGTCTTTACGATAGAATGCAAGGATATTATATTGAGAGAGTTTCAATTAGAGGACTTGGATGCTATATATATGCTTACATTGCAAAAAGAGATAACTGAATTTTTCCCTGATTGGATTGCAACAAAAGAGAAACGTAGAGAATGGTTAATGAAATATGAACTGAAAGAGAATAATGAGTTTATAGAATCAGTACCGAATGTACTTAATATTAAAAGGCATACACTAAGATTAGGAATTATATTAAGGGAGACAAATGAGCTAATCGGTTGGATTAGTTCAGGTCTAAAAGATGAATTACCACCACCAAATAGATTGAAATGGTAAATCGATACTCTTTTGGGTGCTCGTTTTACAGTGAAATATCAATTGTAATGGGAGATCAATTAACGATCATGGGCACAGGTGCAGTGGAACAGGAAGTTACAATTACAAATTCTTAGTTTATAACAAGGATACAGCTCAATGTGCACTTACTCAGGATTTTAGTAATGTATCAAGTTTTACATGTACAGCATTTAGTGCAGGAAACAGAGAGCTTTAGGTGGATGTGAAGGATTCTACAGGAACAGTAGTAAGAAGCACTGTAATAGGTGTGGTTACAAAAAAGGTAAATTAATATAGCTAACATCCAGATATAATTTTTAGTCTGTAATGTTAGCTATAATTTTTGTTATAGTAAATATTTCCATATTCTGCTTGTAATTTACTGTCAAGTTTTATATCATTAAAAGGTATAAGTAGCCTATGAAAAATAAGTCTAAAAATATGGCTCATAAGTATCTTGAAAATTAAAAGGGATTAGAGGGGTGGGAAGAAATGAAGAGTAGAAAATTTAGAAAAATAGTCGCAACGCCATTAGTTATTGTAATATTATTTGTGAATTTATTTGTGTATGCGCCAGAAGTTAAGGCACAAGATCTTATATGGAAGGCCGGACCTAATGTTTATGTAACATTATCTGCTAATGGTTTAACGGTTAGCGGGACGGGAGATATGTATCCATCATTTATAACAGAAACTACGGCGGGCGGACCTTGGAGTGCGTACTGTAATGGTAGTAATGTGCGATTACTTCATATAAATTCAGGTGTTACAAGTATTGGGGCTGGCGCATTTTATGGATGTAGTGCACTTGATAATTTGTTTTTTCCAGATACAATAACAAATATAGGTGCTTTTGCGTTTTCTAATTGCACTGGTTTTACAACTTCCATTGAATTATCTTCAAACATGACAAAGATAAATCAATATGCATTTTACAAGTGTAGTGGAACGAGAGGCGACTTAACTATACCTTCGGGAGTTACAAGTATAGGTGAGGGTGCGTTTTATGAATGTAGTTCGTTGAGTGGTAAATTAAGTATTCCAAGTAGTGTAACAAATATAGAGAATTATGCATTTTGGAGTTGTAGTGGATTAAAAGGTGATTTAACAATACCAAATAGTGTTACGAGTGTGGGAGAGTTTGCGTTTTATGGATGTGGTGGATTTAACGGTAACTTAAATTTATCTACGGGATTGAAAAGTATTTCTAAGGGTACATTTAATTTGTGTAGTGGGCTTACTGGCGATTTAAATATACCAGCAGGAATAACCGATATAGCTGAGGGTGCATTTAACCAGTGTAGTGGATTCAATGGAAAATTAATTATTCCAAACAGCGTTACGAGTATAAGTGATGGTGCATTTAATGAATGTAGCGGGTTAACGGGAGATTTAACAATACCAGAAAGTGTTACAAGTATTGGTAAATATTCATTTACTGATTGTAGTAGTTTAAATGGAAAATTAAGAATATCGACGGGGATAACAAATATAGGAGAGGCTGCATTTTGGAAGTGTAGTGGACTTACAGGAGATTTGACTTTACCTGAAGGAGTAACGTCAATTGGTGACGGTGCATTTGCAGATTGTACTGGATTTACTGATACACTTACAATTCCAACTAGTTTAATAATATATGAAGAAAGTTTTTTGAATACGAACTTCACAAAGGTAATTAATAATGGAGGGCTAATATTTTCTTTGCAAAATGATACTAGCTCCTATTGGACCGATTTAGTAGGAAATACAATTACAACTATCTCAAATGGAACGGCATATAAATTCTGGAAGGCCGGTGATGATATAACTGTTTCGCTGAAATCAGGGGTATTAACAGTAAGTGGAACTGGTGCAATGTATTCATATCTTTCTTCAGGTTCCCCATGGAAGTCTTGCTGCGTCACAGGTAGCAATATAGGATTAGTTATAGATTCAAGAGTGACAAGTATAGGTGATAACGCATTTAATGAATGTAGAAGATTGAGTGGAAATTTAAATATACCAACAGGATTAAAAAGTATTGGTGATGGTGCATTTAATAAGTGTAGTGGATTAACGGGAGATTTAAATATACCAGCCGGAGTAACAAATGTTGGGCAATATGCATTTTCTGAATGTAGTGGATTTAATGGAAAATTAAGTTTACCAACAGGAATAACAAGTATAAGTTCGTATGCATTTTGGAAATGTATTGGACTTACAGGTAATTTAACTTTACCATTAGGATTAACAAGTATTGGAAATGATGCATTTAATCAGTGTAGTGGATTAACGGGAAATTTAATGATTCCATCAAGTGTAACAAGTATTGGACAATATGCATTTGATGGATGCAGTGGATTTAATGGAAAATTAAGTTTATCAACAGGAATAACAAGTATTGAACAATATACATTTAATGGATGTAGTGGATTAACGGGAGATTTAATAATACCAGCAAGTGTAACGAGTATTGGACAATATACATTTAATGGATGTAGTGGATTAACGGGAGATTTAATAATACCAGCAAGTGTAACAAGTATTGGACAATATGCATTTTCTGAATGTAGTGGATTTAATGGGAAATTAAGTTTACCTACGGGAATAACTAGTATAAGTCCTTTTACATTTTGGAAATGCAATGGACTTACAGGAGATTTGAATATACCAGTCGGAGTAACAAATATTGGAGAGGCTGCATTTGCTCAATGCAGTAGTTTAAATGGAACATTAATAATTGCGCAAAGCGTAACAAGAATAGGAAATGATGCGTTCGGTGGATGTAGCGGATTAACGGGAAATTTAATATTACCATCAGGACTAATAACAATAGGATCAAGTGCATTTATTAATTGTGCGGGATTTAGGGGTGATTTGACTATTCCAACAGGATTGACCGATATTGGTTATGATGCTTTTTATAATTGTACAGGATTGAATGGTACGCTAATAATTCCATCTAGTGTTAAAAAGCTGTACACAGATAGTTTTGCGTATACAAGATTTATTAAAATAATCAATAATAGCCATAGTGGTATTTCAACAAACCATTATATTGGTTATTGGATTGATTCAACTGGTACTACGGTACTTGATTGTATAATGAATGGTACATATTATAGAGTGTCAAGTGACAATCCATGCGTAGTTACTGCCACAGTGGATAAATCCTCTTGCGTAGTTGGTAGCAAAGTAATAATTAACACAAATGCATCAGGTGGAGCAGGCGTTTATACATATAAATATCTTGCGTACAATAAAGATACAGGCGTATGGGAGACACTAAAAGACTGTTGTAACGACTCAAGCTTTGCATGGACTTCGGGAACTGTAGGAGATAGAGATATTGTCGTTGAAGTAAAGGATCTGTCTGGAGCAGTAGTAAGAAGTGCGCCAGTCAATGTGGTTACGGCATTTTTAGCAATTTCAGCAACTGTAAGTGTGAATTCTAATACAGTAGGTGATAAATTAATCATTTCAGCAATGGGTAGCGAAGGAACAGGAAATTACATTTATAAATTTACCGTACATAATAAAGATACAGACCAATGGGCGGTTTTACAAGATTATAGCAATGCTTCAAGTTTCACATGGACCTCAGTAAGTGCCGGAAATAGAGAGTTTTTTGTGGAAGTAAAGGATTCTGCTGGTTCAATGGTAAGAAGTAATGCGATGAATGTTTCTACGTTTAATGCATTAACTGTTACAGCAAATGCAACTGCCACAGTAAATAATATAGGTGATAAAGTAACTTTTACAGCATCGGCTACAGGTGGATCGGGAAATTATACTTATCGATTATCAGTGCACAATAAAGATACAGACCAATGGGTGACCTTACAAGGTTATAGTAGTACTGCAAGTTTTACATGTACCGCAGGAAGTGCAGGTAATAGAGAGTTTTATGTAGATGTAAAAGATTCAGCTGGGACTGTAGTAAGAAGTACGGCAATGAATGTAGTTACAACTCAAGACACGGGTCATGAAATCAAATTAGGCGATGTTACAAATGATGGGGCAATAGATATATATGATATTTTGTTATTACAAAGGTATATATTAGGTACTGAAACTATATCAGAAAGTTTAATTACTGCAGCAGATGTAACGAATGATAAAAAGGTTGACATTTACGATATACTTGCAATACAACGTCATATAATGGGCATTGAGATTATAGTATAAAATGTTTAGATATTTGACAATGATAAACCTTATCAAACCCAATGCATTTATAATTTGCAGCCCATCGTCGAATTGTTTATGTATCATTATTTCCCAGTTCAGCACATATTTCTGAAACACTTCGAATTTCATTTAGATAATCTTCAGCTGCATTAACACGTTGTCAAGAGTATATGGTGATTTTCTAGACATAAAATAATCCCTCCCAAGTAGTTTTGTGTATTTATACTGTCTACTTTAGAGGGACCATATTAAGATAGCAGAAAGGCATTTTACGTTATTGCATTATCTTAAGTCTTTATAGATTTCACGTGCGAGTAAATTTCTTTTTTCGGTAACAGTTGAACTTGTATACTTATAAGTTGAACTTGATTGCATAATTGTTGATATACTAGTAACATCCTCCTTGACACTTAATGTGACTTTGTTTTTGTTAGTAACATACAATTGGTCTAAGCTGCTAGTTATTGACTCTAATTTCGTTTGCGCCTCGCTTAATGTTATTTTAGTATCAATAAAATCATCTGTAATCGAAAGTGCTGATACTCCTAGATTATATGTATCTGTATCCATATCCGTTGGCATGCTTTTTGTGTCACTCATATAAAAAGCCACACTCAAAAGTACAATTATAAATATTGAAATTCCCACAAACAAAAATATAATTGGTCTTTTACTGTTCTCCCTTAATACAATTTTACAATTAGGACAAATCTTTTCTGTATCTGAAATTTCACTTTCACATTTGGGACATTTAATTAGTGCCATATTTCCCCTCTTTTCTTTAATTTGTAAACCAATTTAATAATACCATATTATACCAAATTATCAAATGGATTATTACAGATTTACATTTATAATCAGTTGGAAATAAAAGAAATAATTTGATCCTATACAAACAATTAATTTACACCATGTGAAATTGAATAATTCTTAGAAACATAAGATAAATCAAGGTATATTAACATACATGAGGTGTAAAACTTTATAAAAAGATTGCAATGTGACAAAATTGTAAGGTAAACCGATGGAATGTAAGCCAAAGTTATGGCAGCCCATTCCATTTTTTTATATACTAAGTCTTGTAAAAACAAACAATGAAGCCGATATAGTATAGGCGAGATGGAGGAAAATATGTCATTATTAGAAGTTAAAAATCTTAAAAAAATCTATACAACAAGACTTGGTTCAAATCAGGTTCAAGCATTATCAAATGTCAATTTTAGTGTTGAAGAGGGTGAATATGTAGCTATTATGGGTGAATCTGGATCAGGTAAAACCACATTGCTGAATATTTTAGCATCGCTTGATAAGCCAACAAGCGGAGAGATTATATTGAATGGGAAAAGTACCGTTACAATTAAGGAGAAAGAACTTTCGGCTTTTAGAAGAAAGAATTTAGGCTTCGTATTCCAAGATTTTAATCTGCTTGATACATTTTCATTATTGGATAATATTTTTTTACCATTGGTATTAGCAGGAATGAAATATGATGAAATGGTAAAAAAGCTTGCTCCAATTGCTGTAAAGCTTGGAATTGAGGATATAATGGCTAAATACCCTTATGAAGTATCGGGCGGGCAAAAACAGAGGGCAGCAGTTGCAAGAGCACTGATTACAAGTCCTCAACTTATCTTAGCAGATGAACCAACAGGTGCATTGGATTCAAAATCAACAGAACAACTACTTGAATTGTTTACAAAAATCAATAACGAAGGTCAGACAATTTTAATGGTCACACACAGTGTTAAGGCCGCAAGCTCCGCAAAACGTGTATTATTTATAAAAGATGGTGAAGTATTTCATCAGATATATAGGGCATCTATGAAAGAGGAAGAGATGTATCAGAAGATTTCAAATACACTCACGGTTTTAGCAACAGGGGGTGAGCAGGTTGAGTAAGTCATTTTATCCAAAACTTGCATTATCTAATATTAATAAAAACAAAAAGGTTTATTATCCTTATATACTTACCTGTATATTTACCGTAATGATGTTTTATATGATGTCAGCTATTAGAAATAACAGCAATTTAGATAAGATACATGGTGCAGAAAATTTAAAAATGCTTTTAGGAATTGCACTTTTTGTTGCAGCAATATTTTCGATAATATTTTTGTTCTATACGAACAGTTTTCTTATGAAACGAAGAAAAAAAGAAATTGGACTATATAATATACTCGGTATGGAAAAACGTCATATTGGCAAAGTTATATCTTATGAAACAATAATAATAGCAGTTGTAAGCCTTACAACTGGAATTGCTTTAGGAATCTTATTCAGCAAACTGATGTTTTTATTTCTACTTAAGCTGATTTCATTTAATGTTGTATTAGGATTTGATGTACCAATCCCATCAGTTATTTCAACATTGATTTTATTTTGTTCCATATTTATTGTTACATTGGTATATAATTTGACAAAGATTCATTTGACAAAACCAATTGAATTGTTACATGGTGGCGAAATTGGTGAAAAAGAGCCGAAAACCAAAATTTTACTTACAATATTTGGGTTGGCATGTATAGGTGGGGGCTATGGATTTGCTTTAACAGTGGAATCACCAATTTCTGCAATGAGTATGTTCTTTTTTGCGGTAATTCTTGTAGTTGCAGGAACATATGCGTTATTTACATCTGGAAGTATAGCAGTACTTAAAATTCTTAGAAAAAATAAAAAATTTTATTATAAGACAAAGCATTTTACAAGTGTTTCAGGTATGCTTTACAGAATGAAACAAAATGCAGTAGGTCTTGCAAATATATGTATACTTTCAACAATGGTACTTATCATGTTTTCAACAACACTAGCTCTTTATGCAGGAATGGAAGACTCCATAAAAACTGAATATCCGAATGATATTCGTATATCTACAGCGCCTGGTATCGATGACAAAACAGAAGAAATAAATAAAGCAATCAATGATAAACTTAAGCAAAATGGAATTGACATTGAGAATTACACAGCATTTCATTCTATAACCCTTAGTTGCGAACATATTGATGGTAAATTCAAATTTTTAGATCAAGATGCTAACTTATTTGGAGTAAATAGTATAGATAAAGTTAAGATATGTACCATAATGCCATTGGATGAATTCAATAAAATTAATAGTACTAATTATACTTTAAATAGTGATGAAGTTATATTATATTCCAAAAAGAAACCTGATGCATTCGGTGAATTTATAATTGGAAATGGTAATGAAAACAAAACTTTTAAAGTAAAAGAAAAATTAAATAAGGTTTCAGATGTTCAGCATAGTAATTATGAAAATATGTTAGATTGTTATACAATTATTGTAAACAATATGGATACGTTAAAATCTATATATTCTTTAGTACCAAGTGATGAACAAAAATATAATGATATGGATTATTCTGTGCAATTTGATACAAAGTGCGACAGAGAAGCCTGTATAGCATTATCTAATAGTATTTTTGAAAATGTAAATATTGATGGTACGACTGTAGAGGCACGCAACATTTATGAAGCAAGAGACGACTTTTATGGAATGTATGGCGGATTTTTGTTTATCGGATTATTTTTAAGCATACTATTTCTTATGGCAACTGTTTTGATTATCTACTACAAACAGATTTCAGAAGGCTATGAAGATAAAACTAGATTTGAGATAATGCAGAAGGTTGGAATGAGTCATTCAGAAGTTAAGAAGACAATCAGAAGTCAGGTCGTTATGGTGTTTTTCCTTCCTCTTATTGTAACAGGCATTCATATTGCAGTTTCTTTTAGAATAATTCAAAAAATGTTATTACTGTTAGGACTTGCTAATGCAGGACTCTTTATTCTATGTACAATAGGCTCAATGCTTGCGTTCTGCTTGGTTTACGGAGCTGTATTTATAATAACAACAAAATCATATTATAAGATTGTAAGCTCAGCAGAAAAAAATTGAATTAAAAATTAAAAGCAAGTAAAAAAAAGTTACTTTTTTACTTGCAAATACAAAATATATCTGATACAATGTACCTTGTTGTGGGTTCGAAAATTACCCAATACCATTAAGGAGGTGTCAAAAATGGCTAAATGTTCAGTTTGTGATAAAGGTGCTCATTTTGGAAATGCAGTGAGTCATTCTCATAGAAGATCAAATAAAATGTGGAAATCCAACGTAAAATCAGTAAGAGTTAACGTTAACGGCGCTACAAAGAAGATGTATGTATGTACTTCTTGTATACGTTCCGGTAAGGTTGAACGTGCTTAATGCTTTTATTTAAAAATGTCAGAGAAAGGTAAACTATACTTTTTACTTGTTATGAGTTATTTATGATGAGTGAGTGTGGTTTGCCTTGTTTTGTGTTTAAATGTAATATACTTATATTCATTATAGAAAACCACTTTGAAAAAAATGGTTTCTTTTTTACTGAAAAAAGGTTATAATGTTAAATAATATACAATTTATGAACGGAGGGTATCGGATGAAAGGACATATAGATAGTCAGTTAGGCAATATTTTGATAGACCCCGAGGTAATTGCGAAATATGCTGGCTCAACAGCAGTCGAATGCTTCGGTATTGTAGGTATGGCAGCTGTTAGTGTGAAAGATGGTCTTGTGAAATTACTAAAAGGTGACAGCCTCACAAGAGGTATTAGCGTTATAGTAGATGAAAATAACAAGTTGGAAATTGATTTTCATGTAATCGTTTCTTACGGTGTAAGTATTTCTACAGTATCAGATAACTTGATTCAGAATGTAAAATACAAAGTTGAAGAATTTACAGGTTTAGAAATTAAAAGAATTAACATCTTTGTTGAAGGTGTTAGAGTAATAGACTAAGAAAATGACTAAGAAAATTATTTTCGTTTAGGAGGAAATTTGTTGTGGCTATTAGTACAATAGATGCAAAACTTTTGCAGAAGATGTTTCTTGCAGGAGCAAAGAATTTAGAGTCAAAAAAAGAGTGGATTAACGATTTGAATGTTTTTCCTGTACCTGATGGTGATACAGGAACGAATATGACGCTTACAATTATGTCAGCCGCTAAAGAAGTGAATGCAATTGAAAACCCAGATATGGCAACACTTGCAAAGGCAATTTCAAGCGGTTCACTTAGAGGCGCAAGAGGTAATTCTGGTGTTATTTTATCACAATTATTCAGAGGATTTACAAAAGAAATCGCTAATGTAACTGAAATTAATACAGATATTCTTGCTGCGGCAATGGAAAGAGCTGCTGAAACAGCTTATAAAGCAGTTATGAAACCCAAAGAAGGAACGATTCTTACAGTTGCTAGAGGCGCTGCAGAAAAAGCTGTTCAGATGGCTGCACAGACAGATGATATCGAAGAGATGATTAGAGAAGTCATTGAGCATGCAGAATATGTTCTGTCACAAACGCCAGAGATGCTTCCAGTATTAAAAGAAGCTGGAGTAGTTGATTCAGGAGGCCAGGGATTTGTTGAGGTTTTACATGGTGCGTTTGATGCATTTTTAGGTAAGGAATTAGATTTTGAAGTGATTCCTCAAGGTACAGTTTCGCCAGTGTTGAATACTGCAAAAGGTTATGCACTAGATAATGTAGATATTAAATTTGGATATTGTACTGAGTTTATTATTATGCTAGAAAAGAAATTTAATCTAAATACAGAAATCAAATTCAAAGCGTTTCTTGAATCTATTGGTGATTCAATTGTATGTGTAACGGATGATGACGTTGTTAAAGTTCACGTTCATACGAATGATCCGGGACTTGCAATTCAGAAAGCGCTAACGTTTGGATCATTATCTAGAATGAAAATAGATAATATGCGAGAAGAACATAGTCAGATGGTAATTGAACAAGCTGATTTAAGAGCGGCTGAAGAAGCTGCAAAGACTCAACAAGAAGTATTAGATGTAAAAGCCGTCCCAGTTGGTCCCAAAAAAGATTTTGGTTTTGTTACTATAGTTGCAGGTGAAGGCTTAGGCGAAATATTTAAAGGCCTTGGAGTTGATTATGCTATCGAAGGTGGACAGACGATGAATCCTAGCACAGAGGATATTTTGAATGCTGCCGAGTTGATTAATGCAGATACTATATTTGTACTTCCAAATAATAAGAATATTATCTTGGCGGCTGAACAGGCTTCTCAGATTATAGAAAACAAGAAAATCATAGTGATTCCTTCAAATACAGTTCCTCAGGGAATTGCAGCTATGATTAATTTCGAATTCAGCAAGAATGTAGAAGAAAACAAAGCGACAATGAATGATGGAATGATAAGTGTGAAATCAGGACAGATTACTTATGCAGTAAGAGATACATCCATAGATGGAATTGAAATTAAGTGTAATGATATAATGGCAATTGGTGATTCTGGACTTATAACAGTAGGCAAAGACGTTAAATTAACTTTAATTGATGCATTCAAGAAATTAGTCGATTCGGATTCGGAACTTATTAGTTTATATTATGGTTGTGATATCAAAGAAGAGGATGCAGAAGCACTAAGAGATGAAGTAGAGGCACTATATCCAAACATAGATATTGAACTACAGTTTGGTGGACAGCCAATTTATTATTATATTTTTTCAGTAGAATAAAAAGTTTTGACTTATAAACATAAAACATATGAAATACAGATAAATATGTAATAGTTCGTTTATGCAAATGCATACGAACTATTATTTTTTTGCGTAAAAATAACGGGTAACCATTGTGAATAGAAGTGAAAAATATATTGACATTTTCTATAGAAATGTTAAAATATAAATAGCTTTTACAAAACACAATTACAAAAGTAAAGCGTAATCTAACACTTTTAAATTTGTGAATATTTATTGAATTATATTCACTTAAATGGTATCATAACTTTAAGAAAAACATTTTATAAAAGTTTTTATGTGACCGTGATAGGTAAGAAAGGTGTGTTATGAGTATATTAGTTAAAAATGTTACGGAAGATGCATTTGGAAAATACGGAAGGGTAATTAGTGGATATGAGATAAGTGAATTACTGGAAAAGATGGATGATACTCCATTTCCAGAAGGTGTAATTTATGAACCATCTGATAAGCTACTAGAAGAATTACCAATATTTAAAGTGATTAGTGAAAGTATATTCGGCGGTATGCCTATTCAGATAGGATACTGTAATGGGCATAATCGATTACTGAATGGTTTGGAGTATCATAGAACATCTGAAATTAACGTTGCTGTCACAGATATGATTTTACTTTTAGGTAGTCTACAAGATGTCAGTAAGGATTTCACCTATAATACTTCCTATGTTGAAGCGTTTTTTATCCCTCAAGGTACAATGATTGAATGCTATGCAACTACACTTCACTATGCACCATGTGATTATAATGGAAAAGGTTTTAAATCCATTGTTGTTCTTCCAAAGGCGACTAATTTAGAGCTTAGTGATTTTAAAAAATGTGTAAAAGAAGATGAATTGCTAGTAGCTAAAAACAAATGGCTGATTGCACATAAAGATGCAAAAATTAAAGGAGCATTTGTTGGACTTATTGGAGAAAATATTTCTGTTTGATGTTAAATTTATAAAACAATAAAACAATAAAATTATATGCACAAAAATAGTGCAGGAATGAGGGAAAGTATGAATAACATGCCAGAATTGAAATTAGGAATCGTTGCAGTTAGTAGAGATTGTTTTCCAATGAGCTTATCTGTTTCTCGTAGAGAAGCAGTTGTGGAAGTATACAAAAAGGCATATGGAAGTATCTATGAATGTTCAATATGTATTGAAAATGAATTACATATGAAAAAGGCGTTAGAAGAGATTAATGCTGCAGGATGTAACTCTCTTGTTATATATCTTGGTAATTTTGGACCAGAGACGCCAGAGACATTACTTGCAAAGTATTTTAATGGACCAGTTATGTTTGTCGCTGCAGCAGAAGAAACCGGTGATAATTTAGTACAAGGTAGAGGGGATGCATATTGTGGAATGCTCAATGCAAGCTATAATTTGAAGCTTCGTAATATAAAAGCTTATATTCCTGAATATCCAGTTGGAACTGCTACAGAATGTGCTGATATGATTCATGAATTTACATCGATTGCTAGAACAATCATTGGGTTAAATAGTCTAAAGGTTATTTCCTTTGGCCCAAGACCACAAGATTTTCTTGCTTGTAATGCGCCAATCAAACAATTGTATAATATCGGAGTTGAGATTGAAGAGAACTCAGAATTAGATTTGTTTGAATCTTTTAATAAACATGCAGGCGATGAGAGAATTCCAGCTGTTGTTAAGAGTATGGAAGAAGAATTAGGAGCAGGCAATAAAAAACCTCAAATCCTTGTAAAGCTTGCGCAATACGAAATAACATTATTAGATTGGATTGAAGCGCACAAAGGTTCAAGAGATTATGTTGCAATTGCTAGTAAATGTTGGCCAGCATTTCAAACACAGTTCGGTTTTGTACCTTGTTATGTTAACTCAAGACTTACCGCTATGGGAATACCAGTTTCTTGCGAAGTTGATATCTATGGTGCAGTCAGTGAATTTATTGGTACAGTAATCAGTCAGGATACAGTTACTCTTCTTGATATTAACAATTCAGTTCCTGCAGATTTATATGAAAATGATATTAAGGGTAAATATAATTACACAATAAAAGATACATTTATGGGATTCCATTGTGGAAATACAGCGGTAGGAAAATTATCATTCTGTGAGATGAAATATCAGATGATTATGGCGCGTACGCTTCCAGAAGAAGTGACACAAGGAACACTTGAAGGTGATATCGTTCCAGGTGATATTACGTTCTTTAGATTACAAAGTACATCAGATGCACAGTTAAGTGCATATATTGCGCATGGGGAAGTACTTCCAGTGGCAACACGTTCATTTGGTTCAATTGGAATCTTTGCAATTTCAGAAATGGGTAGATTCTATAGACATGTATTGATTGAAAAGAACTTCCCTCATCATGGTGCTGTTGCATTTGGACATTTTGGAAAGTCTATATTTGAAGTATTTAAATATCTTGGAGTTGAAAATATTGGCTTTAATCAGCCTAAGGAAATGCTTTACAAAACAGAAAATCCATTTTAGAGAATCGACTTTAGAATACCCGTTTTAGAAAATCCAATTAAGAGAAATGTAAAAAATGATGTTCAAGTAGATAGTAATATCTGCTTGAACATTAAATATAAGGGGGTAGAAATGTTATATATTGGCGTTGATTTAGGAACATCTGCAGTAAAATTATTATTGATGGATGAAAAAGGTAGTGTTAAGAATATTGTTTCAAAAGAATATCCGCTCAGTTTCCCAAAACCAGGGTGGTCAGAACAAAATCCAAGTGATTGGTACAAGCAGACAATTGAAGGTATTAAAGAATTGATTCTAAATTGTGAAAAAACACAAGTAGCTGGAATTAGTTTTGGTGGACAAATGCATGGACTTGTAATATTAGATATAAATGATCAAGTTATACGTCCGGCAATCCTTTGGAATGATGGTAGAACCTATGAAGAATGTGATTTTCTTAATAATGTAATAGGCAAGAAAAAACTTTCACAATATACTGCGAATATTGCTTTTGCGGGATTTACAGCACCAAAATTATTGTGGGTTAAGAAGAATGAACCTGAGAATTTTGGAAAAATCGATAAGATTATGTTACCAAAAGATTATATAGCATATATGCTGTCTGGAATTCACAGCACAGATGTATCAGATGCTTCTGGTATGCTTTTAATGGATGTTAAAAATAAATGTTGGTCAAAAGAAATGCTTGAAATCTGTGACATTAAAGAGCAACAATTACCTACAATATATGAAAGCTATGAAGTGACTGGAACATTGAAGAAGGATGTTGCAGATTCTTTAGGATTATCTGAGACTGTAAAAATAGTTGCAGGAGCAGGTGATAATGCAGCAGCTGCGGTTGGAACTGGTACCGTTGGTGATGGTAGATGTAATATTTCGCTTGGAACATCAGGAACAATATTTATTTCAAGCAGTAAATTTGGAGTCGATAAAAACAATGCGCTACATTCATTTGCACATGCAGATGGTTCTTACCATCTGATGGGATGTATGCTCAGTGCGGCATCATGCAACAAATGGTGGATGGATGAAATTATAGGTACTAAGGATTATGCGAAAGAGCAAGAATGTATTTCTAAGCTAGGAGATAATAGTGTGTATTTCCTGCCATACCTAATGGGTGAGCGTTCTCCTCATAATGATCCTAGCGCAAGAGGGACATTTATCGGACTTAGCATGGATACAAGCAGAGCAGATATGACACAGGCAGTTCTTGAAGGTGTGGCATTTGGCATTCGTGATTCATTTGAAGTGGCAAAGTCATTAGGAATTAAGATAGAAAGAACAAAAATTTGTGGCGGTGGGGCGAAAAGTCTCCTTTGGAAAAAAATAATTGCAAATGTTCTAAATATTAAAGTCGATGTTATTGAATCAGAAGAAGGTCCGGCACTTGGGGGCGCGATTTTGGCGGCTGTTGCATGCAAAGAATATGAAAGTGTTGAAATTGCAGCGAATCAATTGGTAAAGGTTATTGATACAATTGAGCCTGATCAAGAAGTTGCTAAAAAATATGAAATACAGTATAATAAATTCATCCAAATTTATCCAACAGTGAAAGATTTATTTAAAGTATTATAATTTAGAGTGTTTAAAAGGGGTATATATGATTACGACAGTAGATTTAAAGAAAATGAACAAAAGTAGGATATTTCAATATATCCACTATGCGAAAGAGACATCTAGACAAGATATTGGGAACCAATTAGATTTAAGCCTTCCAACAATCAATCAGAATCTTAAAAGTTTAAAAGAATCAGGGTTAATACATTTTGTTGGTAGTTTTGATTCAACAGGTGGTAGAAAGGCCCAAACAATTGTTGTGAATGAAACAGCAAAACTTGCAATTAGTATTAATATTAAGAGAAATATTATTGTAGCGATGGCAATTAATCTAAATGGCACTATTATAGCAACAATGTCAAAGAATATCGTTTTTAAAGTATGTGAAAAATATAGCATAAGTATTGGAAATCTGGTTGATGAACTTATAAGCAGTAATCAGCTTGAGAGCAATCGTATATTGGGCGTTGGCATCACTATTCCTGGCGTTTTTGATAAATCAGGTGAGAATATTCTTGTTGCACCAACATTACATGCTTCTGATTTTGAAGTATCCATCTTAAGTAGATGCATTAATTATCCTTGTATCGTTGTAAATGATGCAAAGTCAGGTGCTTATGCAGAAATATGGAATATTGGAATATATGATGTATCCAAAAAAATAGCAGAGTTTGAGCAATTTAGCGATTCAACTAAGGTATATCTTTTATTAGATAGAGGCGTTGGAGGTGCTATCATTCAAGGTGCTAAACATTTTGATGGAATGCATAATCGAGCAGGCGAATTTGGACATATGACTATAGTGCCAGGTGGGAAAAAATGCGAATGTGGAAAACAAGGTTGCCTAGAGGCATACGTTTCAACAGCAAGACTTTCAGATGATTTTGAAATCACTTTAGATGAATTTTTCAAAGAGTTGGAAAACGGAAATAAAGAATATAAAAAAGTATTTAATCTTTATATAGATAAATTATGTATCGGAATCAACAATATTTATACATTGTTTGATTCTGAAGTAGTGCTTGGTGGAAAAGTTGTCTGCTATATTGAACAATATCTTGATATAATCAAGAAGAAACTTGAAACACTTAATTCATTTGATGCTGACGGGAATTATTTGAAGTTATCACAATGTGAACAGCAAGAAGCAAGTATTGGTGTAGCATTAATGTTTATTGGTGAATATATTCAAAAAATTTAATAGGTAAAGAATAATCAAAGTTAATATATGTTATTAACTTTGATATTGTTTTTTTGATGAAGATGTGAATACGTTGATGATTTAATTGTATAAAATAAAGTGCAATGTTCAACAGCATTGCAAAAGCTTATTCAAAATGATAGAATGATGAATGTTTTGTAGTGATCTTTATACTACAAAAATAATTACAATAGAGAATAGGATGGATATACGAAAGATGTTAAAAAGTGACGTAGAGATAATTTCGGATTCAGCGGTGGCAAAAGCAGATTTAGCAAAGAATAATTCTGGAAAATATTTTTTGAAAGCAATCATAGCAGGATTTTATATTGTAGTTGCAACGATACTGTCAAATGTATCAGCAGCAGTATTATATCCAACATTTCCACAGTTCGGTAAGTTGCTAGGCTCTTTTTTGTTTGCAATAGCAATTGTATTGATCGTATTTGTTGGTGGTGAATTATTTACTGGAAACAATATGACAATGTCTATGGGTTTATATAATAAATCATGTAAGCGCAGTGATGTTATTCGTGTTTGGGTATATAGTTACATTGGTAACTTTATCGGAGCATTTGTAATTGCTATTATATTTGTTGGCGGCGGAACATGTAAAGTATTATTAACTGATTATTACAACAGCTTCGTAATGGCTAAGTTAACAGCTGAACCAATTCAATTAATCCTTCGCGCAATTTTATGTAACTTTATGGTATGCTTAGCTGTTCTTGCTAGTATTAGAATGAAGACAGAGAGTGGCAAGATCATTGTTATGTTTTTTGTTATTATGGCATTTGTTGTATCTGGATTAGAGCATTGCATTGCGAATATGGGAATTTTTACACTTGCATATTTTTTCATGGGTGGATTGCCACTTCATTTGGTTGCAATTAATATGATTTGTGTTACAATTGGTAACATAATAGGTGGCGCAATATTGCTTGCATTACCGCTGAAACTTATGAGTACAGATAAGTGATTTTGAGATTAAGAATCGTTGATGCATGCAAATATCTATGAAATAAAATTTAGAGTTAGGATGGGAGTATTTATGAGTAAAATTGATGAAATTAGGAGTGAAATGGTTGTCGCAATGAAGGCAAAGCAAAAGCAGAGAAAAGAAGTATTATCATTGCTTTTAGGAGACCTTAAGAATGTTGAGATTAACAATAGGACACCGCTTACGGATGAAGAAGGCGATCAAGTTATCTTAAAGCAGATTAAACAGCTTCATGAGACTTTATCATTAGCGCCAGCAGATAGAACAGATATTATTGAAGAATGTAATTTTTCTATCTCAGTACTGGAAGAGTATGCACCAAAGATGATGGAGGAAGCAGAAATCAAATCTATCATTGAAGAAACATTGAAAGAACTTTCAATTGAAGTACCAACTGGTAAGGACAAGGGTAACATCATGAAAGTATTGATGCCTAAAGTAAAAGGAAAAGCGGATGGGAAACTAGTGAATCAATTATTGGCTTCACTCATGCAGTAGACCGTACCAAGAAAACTACAATAGAAAACTACAAATAGATAATACAATTAGAGAATAGGCAAGCAAATTTAAATTGCTTGCCTATTCTTGGATTAGAGGGGGAAATATAGACGTGCAATTAAAAGATTTGAAAGGAATTGGAGCGAAAACAAGTGATTTATTAAATAAGCTTTCTATATTCAGCGTTGAAGATTTGGTCGATTTTTACCCTCGAGATTACGATGTATATGAAAATACTATTTTTGTTAATGATATAAATGATTATTTGGATAAGCCAGCTATCGCAATTGATGGTATAGTAGCTAACACGCCAGATATGAAACGTATTAGTAATTTAATGATTATTTCAACTATTATTAAGGATGAAAAAGGACAAGGGATTAAAGCCACTTGGTTTAACATGCCTTATTTAAAAACGACACTTCGTATGGGGTATCGATTTGTGTTCAGAGGGCGCGTGATTTTTAAAAATGGAGCATATGTAATGGAGCAGCCGGTTATGTATACAATGTCGGATTACGCCAAGCTATTAAATGAAATGCAGCCAATATATGCCCTTACAAAAGGCTTATCAAATAAGATTGTTACGAAGGCTGTAGCGCAGGCACTAGAAATATTTAGTTTGCAAAAAGATTATATTCCCCAATATGTAAGAGAAAAATATAAATTGACCGAATATAATTTTGCAATTAAAAATATACATTTTCCAAAAAATATGGAAATCTTTTGTGAAGCCAGAAAGAGGCTTGTGTTTGAAGAATTCTTTATGTTTATTATGTCAATTCGACAGTTAAAAGATAATAATGATTTACAGCCTAATCATTTTCATATACAAAATGATGATAGAACGGATAAAATGATTGAGAGGTTACCGTATAGATTAACAAATGCGCAGTTAAAGGCATGGGCAGAAGTGAAGCAAAATATGTCTAGTGATAAGCTTATGAATAGGCTTATTCAAGGAGATGTTGGTTCTGGAAAGACGATAATTGCAACATTAGCACTTATGAACACCGTTTATAAGGGGTATCAGGCAGCTATGATGGTTCCAACGGAAGTGTTGGCAAAACAGCAGTATGCATCTATTCGTCAATTATTTGCAGAATACAATATAGATATAAAGCTGTCACTCTTAACTGGTTCATTGACAGCAAAAGAAAAGACCCTGGAATATGAGAGAATCCAATCAGGAGAAGCTCAGATTGTAATTGGAACACATGCGCTTATACAGGAAAAAGTTCAATATGATAATCTCGCGCTTGTAATTACGGATGAGCAACATAGATTTGGTGTGAATCAAAGAGAAGCTCTTTCAAATAAGGGAAAAGAACCTCATATTCTTGTTATGAGCGCAACTCCAATACCAAGAACGCTTGCGATCATAATTTATGGGGATTTGGATATATCGATTATAGATGAAATGCCAAGTAATCGTTTACCAATTAAAAACTGCGTTGTAGGTGAAAGCTACAGACCGAAGGCATATCAGTTTATATCAGAGCAGGTATCACAGGGCAGACAAGCCTATGTGATTTGTCCGATGGTAGAGGAGAGCGAAAATGTAGAGGCAGAAAATGTGGTTGATTATTCAATGATGCTCAAAGAAGGCATGCCAAAGATAATGACAAGCGATGGAACATTTAAAACCGTTTCTATTGAGTATCTGCATGGAAAAATGAAATCTTCTATGAAAAATGAAATAATGGAAAAATTCACAGCGGGTCAAATTGATGTATTAGTATCAACAACTGTTATTGAAGTAGGGGTAAATGTCCCTAATTCTACAGTGATGCTGATAGAAAATGCAGATAGATTCGGCCTGGCACAGCTTCATCAGCTAAGGGGCCGCGTTGGAAGAGGCGGGGATCAATCATATTGTATATTTGTAAGTGATTCTAGGAGTAAAAAAACAAAAGAACGCTTGGACATATTAAACAAATCAAATGATGGATTTAAAATCGCGGAAGAAGATATGAAATTAAGGGGACCAGGTGATTTCTTTGGAATCAGGCAAAGTGGAATTATGGAGTTTGGTATAGGAGATATATTTACAGATGCCTTGATTCTAAAAGACGCAAGTGATGCTGTAAATGAAATAATGACCATAGATCCAGAATTATTAAGGGATGAAAATCAGATATTAAAAGAAAAATTGTTAAAACAGACCGAAAAACTGATTAACAAATTAAATATTTAAGCTATATTTCATTGGGAGGGAGTTATGAGGTGGAATCTTTAATTAGCATTATTGGATGTTGCATGTTATCTTTTCTATATATTATTCTTTATACAATACTTATGAGATTAAAAGATACAAAATTCATTAAAAAGTATTATACTTATATATGGGCAGTTCTGATTTTGATTATTGCATTAATTTATCCGGATAGTTTATTGAGAAAAATATCAATTGAATTTTTTTACAACAAAAAAATCATAATTGAAATTTTAAAAATTGCTGTATTTGCCTGTGTTTTAGGTTATGTTTCAGGATATAAAACAGTAAATAAGAGAGATGATTTTGACTTTTGTATTATATTTCCGGTGTTTGAAGAAATACTTTTTCGTGGAGTAATATTATTTATTCTTGTTAATGTTGGATTATTAAATGATAAATATGCAGTGGTATTATCCGCGTTATTGTTTGGTGTTATGCACTTTCAATATTTTGGACTTAAAAAAGAGAGTATTAGATATGTAGTATTTGCATTTATAGGAGGATATTTCTTTGCGAATATAGTACTAATTACTCAATCAATACTACCTTCAATCTTTTTGCATATGGTGTTTAATATATCAGCAATTGGATTTTCAAGATATAGGATCAAGAAAAGTAGTATGTAACACTGTTCTTAAACATAATCTTAATTTAAAATAGAAAAGGAAGTGTATTTATGCGCAAGATGGAATTTACAATGAGCAGACCGAACTTAGTGAAGGCAGGAGATAGAGTTGAAATCACTGAGGGAAAACTACCAAGCAGTTATTATTATACAATTGAACCTGCAGTTGCAATGTCAGGGAATTATACAACAATAGAAAGATTAAAGTCCAAAAGTGGTGTGGTTAAAGAAATTGGAGAAACCAATAGGGGATATTTTGTAATCGCGGAATTTGACGAGGAGGAGTGCTGATTATTTTTCCCTTTTTTTCTTAGAATTAATATATAGAATTAATATATAGAATTGATATATAGAATCTAATTATAAAAGATTTAAATAAATTTAGATATCGTTAGGGCTCTTGGAATATTCAAGATCCGCTATATGATAATGTTTGTTGATTGCATCTTTCCCTTTTTCTATATTTTTTTCTATAAGATATTTTAACATTTCCACATGCGTTTCCATTAATTTTTCTTTTAGTTCCATTGATGAATTATGTACTACTTTGTCTATAGAGCCTTGGCAGACTTCTGATAGGGATTCCATTATGCTAATAATGAGATTATTATTTGATCCCAATATAATTGCGTCATGAAATTGTTTGTCTAATTTGGCTCGTTTAATTCCTGATGCAATTTTCATTTCTTCCAAAATCTGATTCATTTCATTTGTTTTTTCTGGTGTAAGATTATTTATGGCACAGCCATAGGCATATAGTTCTATGGCCCTTCTTAGCTGACTGATTTCCAGATAATTCACTTGTTTAACCATAAGCATCATTTTCACAGACTCAGCCAGATTCTTGCCAATGTTGGGGACAAGATAGTTTCCAGAACCCTGCCTGCTATCAATCATCCCCATACTATCCATAATTCTTAAAGCCTCACGTATTGAATACCTTCCGATGGATAAAGTGTTGGCAAGTTCACGCTCTGTAGGTAGTTTATCCCCTTGATGCAGTCTAGACTCTGAAATCATTGTTTTGATATAATTAATTACTTTTGAATATTCTCTGTTTTCCATAGGGTTCCTTCTCGTATAAGATTATTTAATCCAATCATTATTCTTTTTGTTTTCAATAAAATCGGATATTAGTTCAACGGATGCATCAATTCCAATTTCACCGCTATCTATTGTAAGCTGATAATTGCGTGAATCTCCCCAATTCTCATCTGTATAATAGTTGTGAAATGATGCTCTTTGTTTATCAGTATTTTCAATAACTGACCTTATGTTTTTTACATGATTTTCATATATATCAGTGACTCTTCGTATCCTTTTTTCGATGTCAGCATGAATAAATACACTTGTAAAGTTATCGTTTCTTTTGAAAATATAATTGCTACATCTGCCAATTATAACGCACGACTCAAGTTTGGTAATTTTCTTGATTATTTCAAATTGTTTTTCACCTATTTCATCGGAATAGGAATTCATAGCAATAGCATATAAAAGGCTATTAACAGGCTTTTCTTCATAGAAAGAAATTATTTCATCATAATAGCCATTTTCTTTTGCTATTTTAATAAGCGCTTGTTTGTCATAGAATTTTATCCCATACTTTTTTGCAAGCTTTTTACCTATTTCATGCCCACCGCTTCCATATTCACGTCCTATAGAAATTATCATATTTGTTCCTCTTTTCTGCCGAAAATGGCAATTAAAATCATATTGTAGCAAAATACTTACAAGTATAGAAATTTCAAATTAATGAATGAAATTAGCAAATATCGAAGCACCAACGACCGTTAATAACCCAGCGACTGCGATGGCAAGGCTACTCATTGCGCCTTCTATTTCTCCCATTTCCATTGCTTTGGCTGTACCGATTGCATGAGCGGCAGAACCGATGGCAATGCCCTTTGCGATTGGTTCTTCAATATGAAATATTTTACAGGCAGTTTCTGCAATTATATTTCCAAGAACACCGGTAACTATAATTACAGCAACGGTGATTGTGACTATGCCTCCTAATTCTTCAGATATTCCCATTCCAATTGCTGTTGTAATTGATTTTGGCAACAAAGTTACATATTGATTATGCGAGAAATGAAATAGTAGTGAAAATAAAAAGACGCATCCCAAACTTGTCAAAACGCCTGATACAATACCAATAATGATAGCTTTAAAATTTTGCTTTAATAAATCAAGCTGCTCATACAGTGGGATTGCAAGACATACCGTTGCCGGGGTAAGAAGATAACTTAGAAACTTTGCTCCATTATTATAGCTACCATAATCAACATGGAATAGCAATAAAACAACAATGACAAATATAATTGAGATTAGTAATGGGTTAAAGATTGCTTTCTTAAAAGTCTTTTTTAGAAATAGCCCTAATTCATAGCCAATAATACTGATAAATACTCCAAAAAATGTTGAACTACATAATATATTACTCATTTATTTTCTCTTTTCTATACGTATAATAAATTGTGTGATTCTTCCGGTAACAACCATTACAATAATGGTTGTGGTTATGGTAATGAATATGATAGGAATATAGATATCTTTCAAGGCATCCCATGAGACCAGAATCCCCACAGCTGCTGGAATAAACATCAAGGGCATTATTTCAATCAAAAATCCCGCTGCATTTTTCACTTGTTCAAGTTTAACAATTCCAGTCTTTAATACAATCAGCATAATAACAAGTCCATAGATACTTGCTGGTATAGGAAGTGGAATTAAAAATCGCAATATTTCTCCAATAAATGTAACGGCTAAAATTAATCCGAATTGCTTTGTAGACCTCATAAATACCTCATTTCTTAGAATTGGTAGCACCAATTCTGTATATTCTAGTACGTAATGATTGATAAGTCAATATCATTTTTAGCAGTCCGGAGATATAGTATGAACTTATTTATCAATGTAATAGTTGACATATGAATTCATATTACATATAATAATTAACAGAGATAAGAGTTAATATGAAAGGAATAATTTTATGGAAAGAAAAATATGCTTGATTGGTGGGTTTGCTACTGATTGGATTAAATACAGTGATTATGAATATAAAAATGACTTAGAAGGAAATATTTACATAACACCAACAGAGGAAGCCACATTTTCAATGTACAATCCATTTGACGTTGCAGAGGATATCATAATAGACTTTTTGAAAGTTGGTAATGCATCAAGAATTTATGATGAGAATAAATCTCAAGACACATTAGAAATTGTAAAAAAACTTACTATGATTTTTGTAAAAAAATATGGACTTTTGGGTTTGATTAGTGCTAGTACATTTAATCAGAATATTCTAGGCGACAACGAAATACTTATTATTGATAAAAATTACATTAGTATAAAAGAAAAAAATATGAATGCTGAAGATTATATAAATTTGTTCATCCCTTTTGTGGGACCGGATGATATTCGATTGAAATATTATAAAAATAGTATTGATTTGGTTAAGGCTGAGGACTCTCCAAAGTTCTACGGTAAAAGACCAATCGTAATGGATTTGATATTCTCAAAGTTTTATAGTGAGCGATTAGAATGGATCATGGAATTTGCGGGGATGCTTTCAAAACATTTCAAACAGCTTTTGGTCTATAGAGATTCCACCAATCATCTTACCGATGATGTTACAATTTTAGCGGACGCGTTCAAAGCGAACAAGATAGGATTTACGATTAACCAATTGGATAAAACGTTTATTTCTTGGGAATTCGATTCACTCAAAACTACGATAGAGACAATCTATGCGTTTGCTGTGACCGATAAAAATATATTATTAAGTTGCTGCGAGCATTGTGGGGATTTCTATATTGCTTTGTCAAATAGAGAAAAATATTGCAGTCCGGCTTGTCGTAATCGTTCGAATGTACAAAAAAGCAGGCGCCGAAAGAAGGGGGAGATTTAAGGGGGGTAACTCGAGGATGGAGGTGTTGAGTGAATAACCATTTATAATTATGCATTTGCCTTGCCTTTCCTTCAAGCAGCATATTTTTTACATGCCTCAGAGATGATGAAAAGACTCGCTTCGCTCATTTTTCATCTGAGTCATGACAAAATATTAACGCTGCTTTCAGCCGGTCGGCGGCGAAATGCATAATGATAAATGGTTATTCACTGGTTACGTGTTGGAGTGAGTTATGGCACTTTAGTCAACGAAGGGCGAAAAAAAGGGCATAACTGGGTTGAAGGTGTTGAGTGAATAATCATTTATAATGATGTATTTGCCTTGCCTTTCCTTCAAACAGCAAAGGGCGCTGTTTTCAGCCGGTCGGCGGCGAAATGCATCATTATAAATGGTTATTCACTGGTTACATGTTGGAGTGAGTTATGGCACTTTAATCAACGAAGAACATAGAAAAGCAGGAAAAGGGCGTTAAAAACCAATAAATAGAAAATAAAAAAGAAATAAAAAGGAAGTAAATTGCAAGAAGCAGAAAAAAGTTTATCAAAAAGGACATAAAAAAGTGAACTAAATCATGATAATAAGGAAAGGGTTTATGAAAAATATGGATAAGAGAGAGTTACAGGATGCATATAAGCAGCGGAAGGTGATTGGAGGGTTATGTGCAATTCAAAATACAGTGAATGGGAAAATGCTTTTGGCTGCAGTTACGAATGTGCAAGGATATAGGAATCGCTTTGAATTTGCAAAGGGTAGTTCAGGGTGTATTGACTTAAAACTAAAGGCGGATTGGGAGAAGTTTGGGAAAGATGTCTTTGAATTTGTGATACTGGAAGAATTGGTGAAAAATGATCTACAGACGGATAAGGAATTTAGCGAAGATGTGAAGACGCTGAAGGAAATGTGGTTAGAGAAAATTGATCTTGATGTGTTGTATTGAAGGAAGTAAGCATGTATTGAAGTAAGTAAGTAAGTAAGTAAGTAAGTAAGTAAGGTATAAGTAAGTAAGTAAGTAAGTAAGTAAGTAAGTAAGTAAGTAAGTAAGTAAGTAAGTAAGTAAGTAAGTAAGTAAGTAAGTAAGTAAGTAAGTAAGGATTAATGGAAGGAAAGTTATGAGTGAAATCGATAAATTTTTAGATACGGAAGGAAGAATTAAACAACTTCCAAGAAAAGGAATCATAAAGCAAGAGGTATTGACTTATCTAGCTCAAAAATTTGAATTTGACATAGATTATACAGAGAAAGAAGTGAATGAGATTATAAAAACCTGGCATACATTTAATGACTACTTTCTGTTGCGACGGGAGTTGATTGATTATCAATACATTTGCAGAACGCTTGATGGTTCAAGATACTGGAAAAAACCGACATTTATGAAACAAACGGAAGTGGAATAAAAAATTCAAGTGAAACGATTATTGATTACAATATAATACGGGAATAAATGAGCACCTCTTGCATATATTATACTAGCATATAATAGTGGAAGGGGTAATTTTATGGATAAATTCAATGTATACAAGGATATACAGGCCAGAACAAATGGTGAAATCTATTTAGGCGTGGTTGGACCTGTAAGGACAGGAAAATCTACATTTATAAAAAGATTTATGGACATATGCGTTTTGCCTTCAATGGAAAATGTACATAGTAAACAGCGTGCAATAGATGAATTGCCACAGAGTGCAACAGGCAAAACAATAATGACAACAGAACCAAAATTTGTCCCAAATGAAGCAGCCAACATTAAGCTTTTTGACGATGTAGATTTTAAAATCAGATTAATTGACTGTGTTGGGTTTATGGTGGATGGAGCAACAGGCCATATTGAAAATGAAAAAGAGAGGATGGTTAAGACTCCTTGGTTTGAAAATGAAATTCCATTTACGCAAGCTGCAGAAATTGGAACGAAGAAGGTAATCAATGAACATTCAACAATTGGTATCGTAATTACAACGGATGGTTCATTTGGTGAAATACCACGTGAAAATTATGTTCAGGCTGAAGAACGCACTGTAAGCGAGCTAAGTAAGTTAAGCAAACCTTATGTAATTATTTTGAATAGTTCAAGACCATTTTCAGACGATACAAAAGAACTTGCCAATCAGCTTTCTGAGAAATATAAAGTAGCTGTTCTGCCAGTTAACTGTGACCAGTTGAAAAAAGACGATGTATATAAAATTTTGGAGAGTGTATTGTATGAATTTCCAATATCTGAATTGGATTTTTATACACCAAAATGGATGGAAATGCTATCTAGTGACCATTGGCTAAAGAATAGTATCATTAATATTGTTAGGCAAATGTTAGATAACTATTCCTATGTGAAAGATATTAAAAAGTCACCATACGAAAACGATAGCGAATATGTTTCAGATATAAAAATATCAAATATTAATATGGCTGATGGCAAAGTAAAAATTGATGTCCGTATGAAGGATGATATCTATTTTGATATCTTAAGTGAATTAACCGGTATGGAAATTACAAATGAATATCAACTGATTAGTACGGTCAAAGCACTTTCGGCTAAGAAAAAAGAATTTGATAAAGTTGCGAATGCTATTTCGCAGGTTAAACTATCAGGCTATGGAGTAGTAACTCCAACAAAAGAAGAAATTCAATTAGAAGAACCAGTTGTTATTAAGAATGGGAATAAATTTGGCGTTAAAATAAAAGCACAAGCCCCATCGATTAATATGTTAAGAACAAATATCAATGTAGAAATTGCACCGATCGTTGGAACAAAGCAACAAGCAGATGATTTGATAGAGTACATAAAACAGAGTACTTTAAATAATTCAGATGGAATATGGGATACAAATATATTTGGAAAGACGATTGAGAAGATTGTGGAGGATGGTATTAATGAAAAAACTCATAATATCACCGAAGAGAGTATGAACAAGATAAGTGAGACGCTTGAAAAAGTCATGAATGAGAATTCGGGACTTGTTTGTTTGATTGTATAACTAATCAATAAGTTTGGTTTTAATGCCCCCAAACTCATATATTTCCTTAACTATAAAAGAGGAAATATATGAGTTTTTTCGTTAATGGAAGCTAAATATCAATAAAATATAAATTAATCGAAACCTTATGTTATATTTTCAAGGTTTTTGAATATTTTTATTTGAGGAGGTGAATTTATATTGTTAAATCCAGAAAATGTTCTACCTGACTCTTTTGTAGGACTAACTATTGATGAAATATCTAAATCAAAGGATCGATATGGGGATAACCAGTTAGGCAAAAGGAAAAGGAATACTTTTTTGCGACAATTTCTTCAAAGCTTTAATGATCCTATTATTAAAATTTTACTTATAGTGCTTGCAGTCAATGTTTTGTTCTTAATTAGAAATTTTGATTGGTATGAAACAGCAGGTATAGCTGTTGCAATTTTCTTGGCAACATTTATATCTACTTTATCTGAATATGGTAGTGAATCAGCATTTGAAAAGTTACAAGAAGAAGCAGATAAAACCAAGTGTAGAGTGAAACGAGCGGAAGGGTTATTAGAGTTACCTATTAATGACATCGTGGTGGGAGATTATATTATTCTACAAGCAGGTGAAAGAATACCAGGGGATGGAATAATCGTATTTGGAGAGTTAAATGTAGACCAGTCAGCATTAAACGGAGAATCGAAAGAAACTCTTAAAATACCATCTAAAACATCTTCACTAGACGACGACGGCTCAAACTTCATGCAAAAAAACAAGCTTTTTCGAGGCAGTATCGTGTGTACTGGAGAAGGTGTAATGCTTGTTACCCAAGTCGGAAATAACACTTTTTATGGACATATTGCATATGAAATTCAAGAAGAAACTCGTGAAAGTCCTTTAAAGTTACGACTAGGAAAACTTGCTGAAACAATCAGCAGCTTTGGCTATTTGGGGGCTGGAACAGTAGCAATAGCTGATTTGTTTAATTCCATTTTTATGAGTCAGGGATTTGATATGGTTAAGGTTATGGAGATCTTGAAAAGTCCACCTATCATCTTAGGGAATCTTCTCCATGCGATAACACTTGCAATCACCGTAATTGTGGTTGCGGTGCCAGAAGGACTGCCTATGATGATTACTGTAGTATTATCGTCAAATATGAAGAGTATGTTGAAAGATAATGTTCTTGTTAGAAAATTAGTGGGTATAGAAACGTCTGGCAGCCTAAATATCTTGTTTACAGATAAAACGGGTACGATTACAAAAGGTAAACTTCAAGTTATCTCTTTTTTAAGTGGTGATTGTACACAATATAGCACTATATCAGAATTAATAAAAAATCAAGGGTTATATGATTTGTTTAAGCTTTCGGCAGTATATAACACTAGTTCCTCAGTAAGCAGTAACGATGATAAAACTCAAGCTATCGGTGGAAATACGACAGAGAGAGCCATTCTTGATTTTGGTGGTGCACATTTTTTGGAGAAAAGAAAAGTAAAAGTACTCTCAAGAATACCATTTAATAGTACAGATAAATACTCTACCGCGGACATCATGAATAACAATAAGCACATCACACTTATCAAAGGTGCTCCAGAAAAAATACTTTTAAACTGCAGTAGCTATTATGATAAGTATGGGGCAACCAAATCAATTACTCACATGGATGACCTTACAAAGATAATGAGTGATATGTCCGGTAAAGCTATACGACTTTTGGCCGTTGCAACTAGTGATTTTCCAGTAAAAAAAGCATCAGACTTAAAAAACTTAACACTTGTTGGTATCATTGGAATTAGAGATGAAGTACGGCAAGAAGCACATGGTGCAATTCGTAAGGTAATGGATGCTGGGGTTCAAGTAGTTATGATAACAGGTGATAATAAAGAAACAGCATCAGCCATTGCTCGCGAAGTTGGCTTGATTAAAGACGGCCAACAAAATGCAGTCATTACGAGTAGTGAGTTAACAATGCTTAGGGACAATAAATTAAAACAGATATTACCCCAATTACGTGTTGTAGCACGTGCATTGCCTTCAGATAAAAGCAGACTTATAAAAATATCTCAAGAAATGGGATTGGTATCTGGAATGACGGGTGATGGGGTGAATGATGCACCAGCACTAAAAAAAGCAGATGTAGGTTTTTCTATGGGTAGTGGTGCTGAAATCGCAAAAGAAGCGAGTGATATTGTTATTTTAGATGATAATTTTCTTTCTATTTCTAAAGCGATACTTTATGGCAGAACTATATTTAAAAGCATTCGAAAGTTTTTGATATTTCAACTTACAGTTAACCTATGTGCCGTTGTAGTTTCAATCATTGGTCCATTTATAGGGGTACCAACACCAATTACAGTCCTTCAGATGTTATGGATTAATATGGTTATGGATACATTAGCCGGGCTTGCCTTTTCTGGCGAAATTCCACTGGATGAATATATGAAGGAACCTCCAAAACGTAGAGATGAACCCATTATTAATTTATATATGTGGAACCAAATACTTTTCACAGGAATCTACACAGCCTCTTTGTGTATCCTGTTTTTGAAACTTCCTATATTTAGTCAAATGTTTCGTGGTTCAGAAGGTAGACAATTTCTAATGACTGCATTCTTTGGATTGTTTATTTTTGCGAGCATCTTTAATAGTTTTAATGCACGTACATATAGATTGAATTTATTTGCTCATATTTGGAAAAATAAATCATTTATGTTCATTATATTCTTTATTTTTATCGTTCAATTATTACTGATTTATTTTGGGGGTACGCTTTTTAGAACAACAGGGCTCAACCTACTTGAACTCCAAGTCGTATTTCTCCTTGCTTTTACAGTCATTCCAATTGATATGGCAAGGAAGGTATTTATAAGGATGAATGGGAGGAAAGGAAGTATATAATTATATTGATTAATGGTTATATAATTACAGTTATTAATGGGTTGACATATCAGTTAGCAAGTGATACTGTTTAAATAAGAATTGAATAAATACGGTAGGTGAGGCTACCGCAGGGATACGGATTGCTACCGCGAAATAGTGGAGACACTATAAGTTGGTCAGCAGATCATGTCGATACAAGGCATAATCTAATGCAATTTCACCGCCCTGCGATGCTAAAACTTGAACGGATATGTATTTTATGTATGTGTACTTTTTGTTCGAATTTATATCCCTTGCTGATTTTTTTGGTAAGGGATTTTTTTCGTTAAAATATGGTGATAATCAATAAAACGCACTCAGATTAACGTACATATCCGATATAATTTATCTGTATTTAGAATTGAAACAAAATGAAGGGAGATGGTAATCAATGGACGGCGACCCGAATAAACGGATGGTTCAAATAAAATTAAAATTTTAAGGAAATGTGTATTTATTAGGTTTCAATTGATAGTTACGTTATTTATTGATCTATGATTAATTTATGCTTAATAAATACACATTTCCTCAATAAAAGGAGGAATAGATCATGTTGGATGTAACAAATTTTTATCTTAGTAGAGTTCTAGGTAGAAAAGTATTCTCCAAGTCCGACCAAGTAATTGGTAAAGTGCAGGATATCTTAGTGGATGTTCAATCTCTAAAACCACAGGTAGTAGCAATAAAGTTAAAAACCGGTAACAAATCAAAAATATTAGACTTTGCAGACTGTAAAATCATAAAAATCAAAAATCAATATGCATTTCAATGCAATAACGAAAATAATATATTAAAAGATTCGAAAGAAAACACTTTGTTTTTAAAGAATAATGTTTTAGATCGACAGTTGGTTGATATTGATGGTCGAAAACTTGTAAGAGTCAATGACTTGCGACTAGCTATCTTGGGAACCGGTATTTTTGTAGTAGCTGTTGATGTAGGTTTAGAGGGTCTACTTAGAAGACTAGGGGTAGCAAAACCAGTCAAGATGTTTTTTGATATTTTCAAAGTGAATGTACCAAACAAACTGATTCTTTGGGATGAAGTAGAAACGATTGATTTTGGTCATGCAGGTATAAAGCTTTCTTCTCCTTATTCAAAGCTCTCAACACTTCATGTTTCAGATCTTGCAGATATTATTGAAGATATGGATGCTAAAATGCAGATTGAAGTTTTTGCCTCTTTTGATGAAGAGAAAGCAGCAGATGTATTGGAGGAATTAGAAACCAATGCACAGATACATGTCATTGAAAGTATGTCCATTGAAAAAGCAGCTGATGTCCTTGAAAAGATGCCTGCGGATGAAGTAGCGGATATTTTTGATGAGATGGAGAAGGATAAAGTTGAAGAACTGCTATCAGAGATGGAAAGCGAAGCTTCTGATGATGTAAGAGAACTTTTGAAATATGATGAGAATGAAATCGGAAGCCTAATGACTACTGATTTTATAGCATTTAGTAAATATATGACAGTTGAAAAAACGATTATGGAACTTAGAAAAATCAAGCCAGAATCAGATATTATCTACTATTTATACATTGTAGATGAGACAGAAAGGTTTGTTGCAACGGTATCATTAAGAGACATCATTGTTTCGCAACCCCAAACTACATTAAGCGAAATTATGAGCGAAAGACCTATTTATGTTATAGATACTGATAACGTAGATTCTATCGCCGAGATAATTTCTAAATATAACTTACTTGCTGTTCCAGTAGTCGATAAGGACAAAATCATGATGGGTATGGTTGTTATTGATGATATTGTCTATAACTTACTAAGAGCAACAAGAAGAAGGATATAAAAGACCGAGGTGATTAAGAATGTTAGCAAATGTTGAAAATACTGTAAAAAAGAAAAGCTTTTGGAAGAACCTAGCACTATTTATGGCGATTCTAGGTCCTGGTATTATTACTGGTAGTGTGGATAACGATGTTGGTGGAATTACAACTTACTCAGTCGCAGGAGCGATATTTGGTTATAAACTTCTATGGACCCTAATTCCAGCTTTTGTTGTTTTATTCGTTACACAGGAAATGAATGCAAGAATGGGTATTGTAACAGGTAAAGGTCTGGCTGATCTTATCCGCGAGAATATGGGCGTAAAGATTACGTTTTTTATATTCGTGTTCTTACTAGGTGCAGATATCTTAAATACTATGACTGAATTTAGTGGTGTTGCAGGAAGTATGGCGATTTTTCATGTTAGTAAATATATATCTGTCCCGCTTGTTGCAATTGGGGTATGGGTTATGGTTGTAAAAGGGACATACCGAATGGCAGAAAGAATTTTTCTATTTTTTAGTTTATGTCTATTGGTATATGTGGTTGCAGCACTTATGGGAAAACCGGATTGGAACGCAGTCGGAAAATCTATCATTAAACCTGATATAGAAACGAATTTTTTATATATCTCAACGGTGATTGGTCTGATTGGTACGACAATTGCTCCCTGGATGCAATTTTATATGCAATCGGCGGTGATTGAAAAGCGCCTCCAGATAAAAGATTTGAAATTTTCTGTTTTGGATGTCTTTGTAGGTTGCATTTGTACAATTGTTGTTGCCTTTTTTATAATGATATCATGTGCCTCTACATTAAATGTAAGTGGGACACAAATCAATGATGCAAGTGATGCGGCAGCAGCTTTGGCACCTTTGGCGGGCGCTTTGGCTTCGCAAGTATTTGCATTTGGACTTTTCATTGCTTCTATATTTGCATCAGTTATTCTACCAGTTGCAACTGCTTTTTATGTTTGTGAAGCATTTGGATTTGAGGCAGGAATTGATAAAAAATGGGATGAGGCACCTCAGTTTTATTGGCTATACACCAGTATTATTGTTATATCAGCTGGTATTATTTTAATACCAAATGCTCCACTTATTCAAATATCCTTGTGGTCCCAGAGGATTAACGGCATTCTGCTTCCGGTGGTACTTCTTTGTATGATTAATATTATTAATAAAAAAGAAGTTATGGGAAAGTATGTAAACAAACCAATTTCAAATATAATTTCATGGATTACAATTGTTATCTTATTTGGATTATCAGCTACTTTGGTAATTTCATTGTTCCAATAAAAAGTAAGAGGTGAGAGCCTTTGATTATGACCTATTGACAAGTTGAATTTAGTCAATAGGTCATTTTTATATGGAACAATAGTGCTTGTTATAGTGTCTAAAATATAATTTACCTATCAGTTAAATTATGTTATAATATGGACATTAATGGCTAAAATTATAAAAGCACGGAGGGATTTATGGATAGTACGCAATGGGTAATATTTATGGTAGTGGTATTTACAATACTTATATTTATGTATATTGATACAACTAGAAAAACAAAAATCAGAATTACGAATATGCTGAGGAATAGCTGGGGAAAAGAACCAAACAAAGATCTATCATATGATGAATTTGAAAATATATCACATTATTTTAGAGGTGGTGAGTCGGATAGTAATGTGGTTGATGACATCACATGGAATGATTTAGATATGGATCGAATATTTATGATGATGAACAATACACATTCTTCAGTAGGACGAGAATATTTATACAAAATACTTAGAAAACCAGAAAAAGATTCCAAGCAATTATTAGAAAGACATAGACTTGCAGAGTTCTTTCGAACTCATGAAAAAGAAAGACTGGACGTTCAGAGAAAATATTTACATTTAGGATATGCAAGTGGAATATCTGTCACTGATTATGTAGATATGATTGTCAATCTTGTGCCTGGGAAAAATATATTTCATTATCTTTGTAATGTTATTTTTTCTGCATCAGTATTATATTGCTTTTTATTGAATGCGCAGTTGGGTGTATTAGCAATTATTGCAGCAACTGGTCTGTGTATTATCAGTTATTACAAATATAAAAGTAAAGTTGACCGTTATTTTATATGTGTAAAGCATATTGTAAATATGGTATCGTGTGCAAAAGAATTAGAAAAACTTGATATACCTGAATTAAGTGAGTATAATCAAGAATTTAAAGCACTCGAAAAAACTTTCGATACGATTGTCAAGAATTCATCCATTCTAAGCTCGGGCGCAGCGGATGGTTCCCTTCCAGAGATTATTTTGGATTATGTAAGAATGATTACACATTTAGATTTGGTTAAATTTAATCAAATGGTGAAGAAGTTAAACAATCACATAGAAGATATATATGCGCTAGTTGAATCGCTTGGAAAAATTGAGGCTACTATTTCAATTGCCTCATTTAGAGAATTATTACCTTATTGGACAACCCCTAATCTAAGTAAAAATGAAAACCTTAAGATTGATGTTACAGATGTATATCATCCACTTATTAGTGATCCTGTCACAAATTCTATGAGTGAGAGTAGGTCTATACTTTTAACAGGTTCAAATGCATCCGGAAAGTCAACATTTTTAAAGACAATTGCAATCAATGCAATTTTGTCACAGACAATATATACGAGTCCATCAAAGGGGTATAAAGCCAATTATTTTAGAATCTATTCATCTATGGCACTTCAAGATGATTTAGGAAGTAGTGAAAGCTATTATATTGTTGAGATTAAAGCACTCAAGAGAATTCTGGATGTTATGAATTTAAGCGATATTCCAGTGCTATGTTTCGTGGATGAGGTGCTTAGAGGAACGAATACGGTAGAGCGTATTGCTGCCTCATCACAGATTTTGTATAGTTTTACAAACTGTAATGTTATGACTTTTGCGGCAACACATGATATTGAGTTGACATCGATACTTGAAAAATATTATAGTAATTATCATTTCGAAGAAGAAGTTTCGGATGATGACATATTGTTTAATTATAAGTTATTTAAAGGACGTGCTACATCAAGAAACGCGATTAAGTTGCTTGGAATTATTGGGTATGACAAGAAGATCATTCAGACTTCTGAAAGGATGGCTGAGGCATTTAGTAGGGATGGCAAGTGGGGTAATATAGAATAAAAGCTTAGAGCCTAAAATGATTACTTTGATTATGCTGTATAACCTCCTTGTATGTAAGTTACTAATGTATTCATTTTTGTGCGAAAGCCAATATAAAAAGTTCGAACTCCTCACTTCGTTCGTCAGACAGCGAACCTTTTATATTGACGCACAAAAATGAATGCATAAGTAACTTATCATACCGTCAGATTATACTGCATAAGCAAAGTAATCATTTTAGGCGGGTATGTTTAATCAATATTAAAGTAAAAAAGGAAAAAGGCAAAAGCTAAAAGGCAAAAGCTAAAAGCCAAAAGCCAAAAGCCAAAAACTAAAAACTAAAAACTAAAAACAAACAGATAAACAAACAGATAATAAACAAACAAATAATAAACAAACAAATAATAAACAAGTAATAGATAAGATAAGCAAATAATGAATAATGAATTAAATTCATAATGTTAGGAGGATTTTGTGTGAAAGTGGATATATATACGGATGGGGCGGCTAGGGGGAATCCTAATGGGCCGGGGGGATATGGAACTGTGTTGCATTTTTGGGATGGGAATGGGGAACTTCATACGAGAGAGTTTAGTGGGGGATTTAAGAAAACAACTAATAACCGAATGGAATTGATGGCTGTAATTGCAGGCCTTGAGGGACTTACGAAAGCATGTGAAGTTGAGTTGTATTCGGATTCTAAGTATGTAACGGACGCATTTAATCAAAAGTGGATTGATGGCTGGATAAAAAAAGGTTGGAAACGCGGTAAGAATGAACCGGTTAAGAATGTAGATTTATGGCAGAGACTTTTGAAAGCAAAAGAGATTCATAATGTGAATTTTAATTGGGTAAAAGGTCATGCAGGTCATGAGATGAATGAAAGATGTGATCTTTTAGCGACAACGGCTGCTGATGGAGATAATCTTTTGATTGATGAAGGCGTAGAAAACTAGGTAGTTTGATTGATGAAGGCGTAGAAAACTAGGTAGTTTGATTGGTGAACGCGAAGAAAACTAGGCGTTTTGCTTCTTGAGGTCGTAGAAAATTAGGGAATTTGGTTGAAATGTAGAATTTAGTATGATAATATCATAAAGACGTTTTTAAATATAAGCAGAAAATGCTGAAAATATAGGAGGTTACAAAGCATTGAAGAACTATGGTGTTAATGAACTAAGAAAAATGTTCTTGGAATTTTTTGAAAGCAAAGATCATCTTAAGATGAATAGCTTTTCGCTTGTTCCACATAATGACAACAGCTTATTGATAATTAATTCTGGAATGGCACCACTTAAGCCTTATTTTACAGGCCAAGAGATTCCACCTCGTAATAGAGTAACAACTTGTCAGAAGTGTATCAGAACAGGTGACATTGAAAATGTAGGAAAGACAGCAAGGCATGGTACATTTTTTGAAATGCTCGGAAATTTCTCTTTTGGTGATTACTTTAAAACAGAGGCGATACATTGGTCTTGGGAATTTTTGACAGAGGTTGTGGGATTAGAGGCTGACAGGCTTTATCCAAGCGTTTACGAAGAAGATGATGAAGCCTTTGAAATATGGAATAAAGAAATCGGTATTGCTCCTGAAAGAATATTTAGAATGGGCAAAGCAGATAACTTCTGGGAACATGGCGCAGGCCCTTGTGGCCCGTGTTCAGAGATATATTATGACAGAGGTGAAAAGTACGGCTGCGGCGAACCAGGTTGTACAGTAGGCTGTGAGTGTGACAGATATATGGAAATCTGGAATAATGTATTTACGCAGTTTAATAGTGATGGCAAAGGTAATTATACAGAATTGATTCAAAAGAATATCGATACAGGTATGGGTCTTGAAAGACTTGCAGTAGCTGTTCAAAATGTTGACTCGATTTTTGATATAGATACTCTTCAAGCGGTTAGAAATGAAGTATGTAAGCTGGCAAACGCGCAATATGGTATGATTCTAAAGACGGATGTTTCAATTCGTTTGATTACAGATCATATTCGTTCTGTGACATTTATGGTATCAGATGGTATTATGCCTTCCAATGAAGGAAGAGGTTACGTTTTAAGAAGACTTTTGAGACGAGCTGCTAGACATGGTAGGTTACTTGGAATTGAAGGAAAGTTTCTTTCAAAACTTTGTAGTACTGTAATTACGGAATCAAAAGACGGATATCCAGAATTAGAGGACAAAAAAGAATTTATCTTCAAAGTACTGACAGAAGAAGAAGAAAAGTTTAATAACACAATTGACCAAGGCCTTAGCATTTTAGCTGAATTACAAGAAGCTATGTCTGAAAAGGGCGAAAAAGTATTATCAGGTGCTGATGCATTTAAACTTTATGATACATACGGATTCCCTCTTGATTTAACACGAGAGATTCTTGAAGAAAAAGGTATATCTATAGATGAAGATGGTTTCAAGTCTGCGATGAATGAACAACGCCAAATGGCTAGAAATGCAAGAAAAACTACAAATTACATGGGTGCTGATGAAACGGTGTATGATGATATCGATTCTTCAGTGACAAGTGAATTTGACGGATATAATAAACTCGAACTTGAATCAGTTATCTCAGTACTCACTTCTGAAACTGAGATTGTTCAAGGATTATCTGATGGTGATGTTGGTACAATTATTGTTGACAAAACTCCTTTCTATGCAACTATGGGTGGTCAGGAGGGTGACACTGGATTTATTGTTTCAGCCGATGGTACATTTGAAGTATCAGACACAATCAAGTTAAAAGGCGGAAAAATAGGTCACGTTGGTAAAGTAACCCAAGGTATGATTAAGTCTGGTGATAAAGTTACGTTGGAAGTTTGCACTGCTAAAAGATTAGATACGAACAAAAATCATAGTGCAACACATTTACTTCAAAAAGCGCTAAGAATGGTACTTGGTACACATGTTGAACAGGCTGGTTCATATGTTTCTACTGATAGATTACGATTCGATTTTACTCATTTCCAAAGTCTTACACTTGACGAAATAGCCAAAGTAGAAGATATTGTAAATGAAAATATTATGAAAGCACTTCCTGTTGTAACAGACGTTATGGATTTGGATGAAGCAAAGAAAACTGGAGCGATGGCTTTATTTGGTGAAAAATATACCGATAAAGTACGTGTTGTTAAAATGGGAGAGTTCTCGACTGAACTTTGTGGTGGTACTCATGTTGCTAATACAAGTACTATTATGTTGTTTAAGATTGTTTCTGAGACAGGTATTGCTGCAGGAGTAAGAAGAATCGAAGCTTTAACAGGTAATGGTGTTATCAACTACTATAAAGATATTGAAAACAAACTCCATGAGGCTTCTAAGGCTGCTAAAACAGAGCCTATTCAGCTGATTAAAAAGATTACATCAATGAATGAAGAAATCAAAGCACTCCAAAGTGAAAACGAAAAACTGAGGAACAAGATAGCGAAAGAGTCACTAGGTGATGTATTAGCTGATGTTCAGGAAATAAAAGGTGTTAAGTTTTTGGCGACTAAGTTAGCTGATGTGGATATGAATTCACTTAGAACTTTGGGCGATCAGTTGAAAGACAAGATTAGCTCAGGTGTAATCCTATTGGCATCCTCACAAGGAAATGATAAAGTAAATATTATTGCAATGGCCACAGACGATGTTATCGCCAAGGGAGCGCATGCAGGGAATCTGATTAAAGGTATCGCTTCAATTGTTGGAGGCGGTGGCGGCGGTCGTCCTAATATGGCTCAAGCAGGTGGAAAGAATGCAGCTGGAATTGATGAAATGCTTTCTAAAGCGTCAGAAGTTTTAGCATTACAATTATAAAAATTTAGATATAAAATTTCATATTTTTAAATATGATATAGGAAGAGCATAATTAAAAGGTATTTTATTATATATTTATTGTATCAAAAGTATATGAATTGGTCATTTTTTGTAAAAAAGTAGTTGACGAATGTTTAAAATATGCTATAATCTTCTATGTGCAATAAATTAATACCCGATGTATTGTTGTGCACAATCTGCAACAGAAGGGTGGTTAGGTTAATATGTCAAATGTTATCGTTAAAGATAATGAAACTTTAGATAGTGCTTTACGCAGATTCAAAAGAAACTGTGCAAAAGCTGGTATCCAACAGGAAATCCGTAAAAGAGAACATTACGAAAAACCAAGTGTTAAACGTAAGAAAAAGTCTGAAGCAGCAAGAAAACGTAAATTTAATTAATTTAATTATAATAACCGGTGCATATGCATCGGTTATTTTTCATTTGCAGGAAAATATAAATTCATCATTATTTCACAAGTAAATCACAGTTAGTTTGCAAATATATTGTAAAATTATTATGTATTTAAAAACACATTCATAAACAGACTAGAGATTGTGTCATGCTAAAGCATATATAATATAAATATGACTACAGATTAGTTGGAGGAACATAGTGGAGAAGATATTTAAAAATCAATTTACAGGTATGGACTATATACAATTAATTCAACCATATGGAGAAGCAAATAAAAATATTTCAACACGTTTAGACACATTAATATTAGATTATAAACTTACTTATCATAGTGAACCAATCCATCATATTCAAAGTCGTATAAAAACGAAGGAAAGTATTCAAGATAAATTAATAAGAAAAAAAATACAAGTTACTGTAGATAATATAAAAAATGAATTGAATGACATTGCTGGAATAAGAGTTATTTGCTATTTTATTCAAAATATTTATGCGATTGTAGAAATTCTAAAAAAGCAAAGTGATTTAATTGTAATAAAAGAATGCAATTATATCAATGAACCTAAGCCAAATGGTTATCGTAGTTACCATATTGTTTTTGGCGTACCTGTATATTATGTAAATGGGAAAGAATATTTCCCCGTTGAAGTACAATTTCGTACAATGGCAATGGATTTGTGGGCAAGTATGGAACATCAAATGTGCTACAAGAAAAATTTGCTTAATAGTGAAAGAAATAATGAGTTCCGTCAATATGCGCAGCAGTTGAAAATGTTAGAAGAAGAAATTGAAGATAGATATGGCGAATAGCCATATGGTAAATACCAATACATATTTTAAAATAGTAATGAATATATTTATGTAAGAGTATATAGGGGTGCGGCTTAATGGGAATTGTAAATGCACTTAATCTTCCCAAGGATGTTGTACTTGGGATGCCTGTAATTACTGCAACTGGAAATTGTGAGGTTCATATTGAAAATTTCAAGTCTATAATGGAATACAACTGTGACTGCGTAAAACTTATGACAAAAAAAGGCCCGATCAAGATAACAGGAAGCCGCCTTGTTATTGATTATTTCAATTCAGAAGAAATACATATAACAGGTATTATAAAATGTATAGAATTATAATAGTTCATAAAGTCAGGCGGTGTAGCGCAAATTGACCAAGTTGTTTCGATATTTTAAAGGATATCTTTATGTTATCATAGATTCTAATTCGCCAGAACGATTTTTGAATTTATGTAAGGCAAGAGACATAAAAACGTGGGATTTACAAAATATAGAAGATAAATATGCTTTCTACATTAGTGCGAAAGACTTTAAAACACTGAAAGAAATATTGAAAAAGACAAAAATGAAACTTATTATTAAAAAAAGGTTTGGTCTCCCTTTTTTTATGTTTAAATATAGAAAACATTATTCTTTCATCATTGGCATTTTTTTATCAGCAATCATGCTGTATGGGATGTCGCTTTTTGTATGGGACATAAGCATAGAGGGTAATTTGATGTACACGGATAATATGTTACTTACCTATCTAAATAAAAATAATATTGAGCCAGGAATATTAGTGAAAACAATAAATTGTAATGATTTGGAAAGCGAAATAAGAAGTGAATTTTCAGATATCACATGGGTATCAGCTGAAATCAGTGGAACTAGGTTGATTATTCATATAAAGGAAAATGATGGAGATGTTATTAAAAAAAGTAGCAATGAAATTAGTGATATTATTGCTACAAAAAGTGGCATCGTAACTAAAATCATTACCCGAAGTGGAATTCCAAAAGTAAAAGTTGGTGATTCTGTAACAGAGGGAATGGTATTGGTTAGCGGGACAGTTGTGATATATAATGATGCAAAGGAACCTATTAAAAATAATTATGTTTGTAGCGACGCAGATGTATATATAAATACAAAATATGAATATAATGATGAACTTTTATTGAAACATGAATATAAAACATATACTGGAAGAACAATAACAAAAAGAACATACAATGTTTGGGGAAAACAAATAGAGTTGGGAATTAGTTTTAAAAGGTTTGATGAATACGATGTTTTTACTGAAGATTCGGTTTTACATCTTACAGATAATTTCTGTTTGCCAGTTAGAACCGGTGAAAAAGTATATCAAGAATATTATATGACAGAAGGCAATTATAGCGATGAGGAAGCACGGAAAATACTGAATAATAACTATTCGATTTTTTTGAAAAAATTGAAAGAAAAGGGTATCCAAATTATAGGTAGTAATGCTAAAATAGAGGTGATAAATGATAAGTATGTAATGAGTGGGCAAATAGATGTAACTGAAGCGATGACACAACATGTTACCATATCACCAACGATTGAACCGGAAAAGGATGTAGGCAGCCAATGAGTATAGTTGAAAGCATTTTAGATATTCCTATGGAACATAGTAAGAATGTTTTTGGACAGTTCGATGAGTATATTAAGAAAATCGAGAAAACACTAAAAGTAACTATAATAGCAAGAGATTCTAATGTTAAAGTTATAGGACCTGAAATTAGTACGAAGAGGGCTACAGCAGTGATTCATAATCTAGTTGAATTATCAAAACGAAACAATAATGTTACTGAGCAGAATGTGAATTATGCATTATCACTTTCTCTTGAAGATAATCAAGACGCAATTCTTGAAGTGGATAAGAATCTTGTGTGTCGTACCATATCGGGAAAACCTATAAAGCCAAAGACGCTTGGACAAAAGCAATATGTAGACATGATTAGAAGCAATACAATTGTCTTTGGTATAGGTCCAGCTGGAACAGGAAAGACATATTTAGCTATGGCAATGGCAATTGATGCATTTAAAAACAATGAAGTTGGTAAATTAATATTGACAAGGCCCGCAATTGAGGCTGGAGAAAAATTAGGGTTTTTACCTGGTGATTTGCAAAGTAAAGTGGACCCGTATTTGCGACCTTTGTATGATGCTCTTTATCAAATTATGGGTTCGGAAAATTTTATGGCTAATATGGAAAAAGGTCTTATAGAAGTTGCACCACTAGCTTATATGAGAGGAAGAACGCTGGAAAACGCATTTATAATATTGGATGAGGCACAAAATACTACTCCGGCACAGATGAAGATGTTCCTTACGCGTATTGGTTTTGGCTCTAAAGTGATTATAACAGGTGATAGGACCCAGAAGGATCTTCCCAAGGATGCAATATCAGGACTTGACGTGGCAATTAATGTATTGCAAAATGTAGAGGACATTGCATTTGTGAAATTAACAAATCAAGATGTTGTTAGACATCCGTTGGTTCAAAAGATAGTGAAAGCTTATGAAGAGTATGAAAATACAGAAGAGTTAAATCAAAAAAAAGTAACAAAAAAAAGTATTTAGGGAAAAGTTAGCCTAATAACTAACATAGGAGTAAAAGTGACTATTAATATTGAATATGAAACTGAAATCGAATTGAATATACCGTATGAAGATATAATAAAATCAGTAATTAATGAATCAATTGATTATGAAAAATGCCCATATGAGGCTGAAGTAAACGTAATACTTACTGATAATAATGAGATTCATCAAATTAATAAAGAACATAGGGCGGTTGACTCGCCGACAGACGTATTATCATTTCCGATGGTTGATTATGAAAATCCTTCTGATTTTGAAGGGATTGAAGACAAATCAGAGGATTATTTCAACCCGGACACGGGAGAGCTAATGCTCGGTGATATCGTTATTTCGGTGGAGAAGGTAATTGAACAAGCGCAACAATATGGACATTCTATAAAACGGGAATTAGCATTTTTGGTAGCACATAGTATGATGCATTTGTTTGGATATGATCATATGGTTCCAGCAGAAGCTGAAATTATGGAAGCAAAGCAGAATGAAGTATTAAACAATTTGGGTATATTTCGTTAATAAAAGGGGACAAAATGAATTGGGGAATATTTAATTTTAAAGAAATTAAGGGAAAGATGGTTATAATTGGTATATTAGTAATCACAATTATAATCATTATAGTTAGTGTGGTTGTAAGTTGTTCCTCAAAAAAGGATGACTATAAAGATGATTCTGTATTGGTAGAGAATATAACGGAAACCGAGATAGAAACAAAAATACAAGCGCCAGTGCAAGATCTGCATTTGAATCAGGCTAGGAGCAGACTTTCAGGATTATGGGTAGATTCAACAACCGTTAATAATTCGCCAGTAGCGGTTATGTATAGCAATATCTTTGAAGCAATGCCACAATCATCATTAAGCTATGCTGATGTTGTGTTTGAATCTCTTGTAGAAGGTGGAATCACTAGACTGTGTGGAGTGTTTGAAAATTGTACGATGTTAGAGAAAATCGGACCGGTTAGAAGCTGCAGAACTTACTATCTTTTCTTTGCAAAAGAATTTGAAGCAACGTATGTTCATTTTGGATATTCAGAATATGCAGAAGAATATCTACAAAAAAAACTAATGCATTCTTTAGATGGAATGGTGTATTGCAATTTCTATAGATCTACTGATAGAGAGGCACCTCATAATGCTTATACATCATGGAGTGGAATTATGGAAAGTGCTGCTAGTAAAGGATATCCAACAGTATATCCCGACAATTACCAACAGCCATTTACATTTGATAATGACGATACGAAGGATGTTACAATTGAGAATGGACAGACATGCCTTGAATTTTATCCGGGATATGTTTATAATAAACCATATTTCACTTATGATCAAATAGATAAACAATACGATAGGTTCCAGTTTGGTGCTAAGCAAATTGATGCTGAAACTGGAGAGCAACTAAAGTATAAAAATATTCTTGTGAAATATGTAAATGGTACATATTGGCCAACTGGAACACCAAATTATATTGTAACAGGAACAGGCAAAGGTCTTTATATTACAGATGGTAAGGCGGAGGCGGTTACATGGAAAAATAGTACTGAATATGGTCCAACAAAATATTACGATAAAGATGGAAAAGAAATTATATTAAATCAAGGAAAAACATGGATTTGTCAAATCGAAGCAACGAGCGAAAGTTCTGTTAAAATTCTTGATAGCATACAATAATGATTGAATTATTAAAATTTATGAATTATAAAATAAAAATTAATTATTTCGAAAGGTAAATAAAAATGAACATACTTTTTTTGTTAATGCCTAAAAGTACAGTGGCATATGTATATGGTGATGATTCGTTAAAACAAGGATTAGAAAAAATTAAAGCGTATTATTATACAGCAATTCCTGTTTTGAATAGGTCCGGAGAATACATTGGAACCGTTAATGAAGGAGATTTTCTTTGGCATATGCTAGATAAGGAATCTTTTGGAAATAAACACCATGAAGAATATAAAATTACAGATATCATGAGAGAAAATTGGAACCCACCAGTTAAAATAAGCGCTACAATTGATGATTTGCTTTTTAAAGTAATGGTTCAAAACTTTGTACCGGTTGTAGATGACAGAAATCTTTTTATGGGTATTATTACAAGGAAAGATGTAATCAAATATTATTATGATAAGATAAGCATTAAACAGGAAAATAAAGATTTGGACAAGCATACGCAGGAAAATATCAATGGAAAATGAAAAATTAGTTAATCTTGCTAAGACGGCGATGATTCATTCATACTCACCTTATTCACGCTTTAAAGTGGGCGCAGCCGCGCTTAGTGATGAGGGTAGCATTTATACAGGCTGTAACATAGAAAATGCTTCATATGGGGCCACAATGTGTGCAGAACGCGTTGCTATATATGCTTCAATTGCAGCTGGTAACAAAAACATCAAGAAAATAGCAATTGTCTCATCTTCAGATAAATTTACATATCCATGTGGAATGTGCAGACAGGTCATGGCAGAATTTATGCAAGCTGATGGAATCATAGTTCTGTCACAAGGGGAAGAAACGAAAGAATATAGAATCGGTGATTTGATACCTAATGTATTTCATTTTAGTAATTAGAAGGTAAATATTTGTAAATAATTGAATAAATTGTAAAAATTGGCAGATAATATACACATAATTTATTATATCTTGATTGTATGCGCGAGCATATAGATAGGAGTTGATATGAAAAAAGTGTATCTTGCAGGCCTTTTTATAATATTAATGGTTGGCGTATATTTCGTCAGCTATGCTTATTCAGTTAAATATTTTTCCAATAATGGGAATGATTATAAAGTAAATGACATCCCTACGCAGGCAGTTGATGCCAACAGCGAAGAAATAATTTCTAATGTAACAGAATATGTGATTGAATACTATAATATTGATACGAAAAGCTTAACAGAAGAAAAGATTTCGACACCGCTACAGTATCTAGGATATACCAGAGAAAAATTGATAAAAGAGCTTAGAACGTATATGATTACGCCTACGCTTACAGATAAAGCACAGGGAATTATTTCATATGAATTGGCTTCGTTTTCGAGTAAGAAGGTGATTGTGCGTAAATCATTTAGTACAGCGGATTTGCCAAGTGTATACTATATTTTTGTGGAGAACGGGTATCTTACGATATATTTAGAGGACAAGACCACGTTATATGATAATACAACGATCAAACTATCTAATTTACCGGAATCAGTTCAAAGAGAAATCGTAAATGGGAAAAAAATTAGTAGTCAGAAAGAATTGTATAATTTTCTCGAAACGTATACAAGCTAGAGAAATAAAATATAGGTCAAATTATTACTGATATCATATAGAAATGGGGTGGGGTTCCATAGGAATCACGCCCCATTTCTGTGAAGTAAGGGTTATTTTTGTTGCGATAAATGTCGTGAGGCATTATAATTAGTGCTATATTGATTTTTTAGGAGGATTTAGATGTATTTTGATTGTATCGTAATAGGTGGTGGAGCTTCAGGTATGATTGCAGCAATCACCGCTGCAAAAAATGGCTTAAATACTGGAATTCTTGATCATTCAGACAGAGTTGGAAAAAAGATATTACAAACAGGTAATGGAAAATGCAATATTACAAATACTGCATTACAAAAGGATTGCTATTTGTGTGATGATAAAGATTTCGTTATGGATATCATTGATTTGTTCAGTGTATCTGATACGATGGATTTCTTTCAAAGCTTAGGAATATATCCGAAGAGTAAAAATGGTTATATTTATCCGAATTCAGAACAGGCATCCTCTGTGTTAGATGTTTTGAGGCTTGAATTAGAACACCAAAAAGTTTCTATCAATACGGATATTGATATTATAAACATAGGAAAAACAGATGATTTATTTAAGATAAATACTACGAAAGGCCAGTTTACATGCAAAAAGTTAATTATTGCAACTGGTTCAAATGCTGCACCGAAGTCTGGTTCCGATGGTTCAGGCTATAAGCTTGCAAAGGCGCTAGGACATTCGATTGTTAAGCCGCTACCTGCATTAGTACAGTTAAAGTCAGATTTGAATCTTTGTAAGATGATGTCTGGCGTTCGAAGTGAAGGAAAAGTACAACTAATGGTTGATGATGAACTTGTTGCGTCAGATACTGGAGAAGTGCAATATACAGACTACGGTATTTCTGGAATACCAGTATTTCAAATTAGCCGTTTTGCAGTTATAGCTGTAGATTCAAATCGTAAAACTGAAGTTGTGATTGATATGTTGCCACTAATAAATGAGTCTGATTTGGTTACTATGTTAAAAAGTCGTATTTTAGATGATGGCTATAAGACAATGGAACAATTTTTAACCGGTTTACTGAATAAAAAGTTAGTAGGTGCAGTCCTTAAGCGTGCGAATGTGAATCTTAATGATATTGTAAGCAATAAAATAGATCCTTTAGAAAAAATAATATCAATTATAAAAGCATTTGTTGTACCTATAACTGGGTTTAATTCATTTGAAAATGCACAAGTTTGTTCTGGTGGCGTAAAAACGAGTGAAATCAATAGTAAAACAATGCAGTCCAAAATAGTTAGTGATTTGTATTTTGCTGGAGAATTGGTTGATGTTGATGGCATTTGCGGAGGATATAACCTTCAATGGGCATGGAGTTCAGGATACGTGGCTGGATTTGCGGCCAGCAAGTAGTCAGAAATGCAAGTAGACGCCAATGCAAGAAGACACTAATGCAAGTAGATAGCAATATGAAATGGAATTAATATTTGAATTGAGAAAGAGAGCAAGAATGATTAGAATTAATCAACTAAAACTATCACCAATACATTCAGAAGATGATATGCGAAAGGCAATCAAACATTCATTAAAGCTGAGTGATGAATTGGAGTTTGAATATAAAATTGTGAAAAGATCCATTGATGCAAGACATAAACCTGAAATTCTTTATGTCTATGCAGTAAATGTCAAAATCAAAAATCAGAGCTTAGAAAATAAAACAATTAAAAAAGTTTACAATAATAATGTTATGTTAACTACAGAAAATAAATATACGTTTCCTTGTACACAGATATCTGATAATCAAGAGAATACCTTGAGACCAATCATAATTGGGTTTGGACCAGCAGGAATGTTTTGTGCATTGTTTTTGGCTCGCTGTGGACTTAAGCCAATTGTAGTTGAACGTGGTCAATGTGTGGAGAAACGCTTGAAGGCCGTTAATGAATTCTGGAACACAAATGAACTTAATATCAACTCTAATGTACAATTTGGTGAAGGTGGAGCAGGTACATTCTCTGATGGAAAGCTCAATACCATGATTAAAGATCCAAGTGGAAGAATTGCGAAAGTGCTTGAAACATTTGTTGAAGCGGGCGCGGATTCTTCTATTCTTTATAACAATAAGCCACATATTGGAACGGATGTTTTATGTGATATAGTTAGAAATATTCGAAAAGAAATCATCAGTTTAGGTGGAGAAGTTAGATTTAATACATGTTTGGAAGGAATTGATGCCCCAAATAACGAAGTAAAATCCATTCACGTGAAAGATACAAGTGAACAAAATTTAAAAACTGAAAAAATAGATTGCGATACAGTCGTAATGGCAATTGGACACAGCGCAAGAGACACATTTGCAATGATACATGAAATCGGTATTGAGATGGTGAGTAAATCATTTGCGGTAGGGCTTAGAATTGAGCACCCACAAGCATTTATTAATTACAATACATATGGTGATGCAACCTATAAGAATCTGCCAGTTGCTGATTATAAAGTAACCTATCAAGCAAAAACAGGTAGAGGTGTATATTCTTTTTGCATGTGCCCTGGCGGATATGTAGTAAATGCTTCATCTGAAAAAGAAATGCTTGCAATTAATGGTATGAGCTACTCTAGACGAGATAGCAAAAATGCGAATAGCGCATTAATTGTTACGGTAACACCACAAGATTTCGATGGTATTGGGCCATTAGCTGGTATCGAGTTCCAGCGAAAACTTGAGCGCGCAGCATATAAAGAAGGAAAAGGAAGTGTTCCAGTTCAATTGGTATCAGATTTTATTGATAATAGAATTTCAACTAAATTAGGTCAGGTTACGCCTTGCATAAAAGGGTCATATGAGTTTGCTAATATTAGAAATATTTTACCTGAATATATTTCTCAGACAATAATCGAAGGATTAGATAACTTTGGAAATTTAATCAAAGGATATAATATGGAGGACGCAGTGTTGTCAGGTATAGAAAGCAGAACATCAAGTCCAGTCAGAATTATTCGTAATGACTTAGGAGAAAGTAGCATTAAAGGGTTATTTCCTTGTGGTGAGGGTGCTGGATATGCAGGGGGAATTACATCGGCGGCCATTGATGGTATCAAAACAGCTGAGAAGATAGCACAAAAATATATAAAATAAGTGACTATTTTACGGTTTTGGTGTAAAATAAATAGTATATAGATATTTTGCAAAATATATTATGGGAGTACATTTTGAAAATGAGTAAATACAGGGATTTAATTAAAAACAAAAAAAGAATCGTAATTAAGATAGGTTCGTCATCATTAATGCACGAGGGAACAGGCAAGTTGAATCTTTACAAAATAGAAAAATTAGTTCGAGTACTTTGCGATATAAAGAATTCAGGTAAAGATGTTGTGTTAGTATCTTCTGGCGCAATTGCTGTTGGCAGAGCAACACTTGGATTAGATAACCATCCAGAAGCATTACCATTAAAACAAGCTTGTGCAGCAGTTGGACAAGCAAAATTGATGATGGTATATCAAAAAATATTTGCAGAATATAGTACAGTGGCTGCACAGGTTTTAATGACTAAGACTACAATTCTCAATGATGTGAGCCGTACTAACGCAGAAAATACCTTTAAAGAATTATTGCATTTGGGCGTAATCCCAATTGTCAACGAAAATGATACAGTTTCCACGTATGAGATTGAACAAGTACAATCGTTTGGTGATAATGATAGATTGTCCGCAATTGTTTCTTCTATAATTGGAGCAGATTTGTTGATTTTATTATCTGATATTGATGGATTATTTACAGATGATCCCAATACAAATAAAGATGCAAAATTCATTGAAGAAGTATCCGTGATTGATGGAAGTCTCGCCGCAATGGGCAAAACAACATCGGGTAGCAATGTAGGAACCGGAGGAATGGCGGCTAAGATAGTAGCTGCTAAGATTGCAACGCATTCTGGCGCAGATATGATTATTACGAATGGCGATGATTTAGATAATATCAGAAAAATACTGAATGGTGAAAATATTGGAACACTTTTTTTGGCAAATCAAAGCTTTGATTTTGATCTGATAGATATGATATCGTGAATGTGAACTTGTTTTAGGGCATGCTAAATAATGCGAATTATATTCGCATAGCAGATGGGAGTTAGTGTGAATATTAGATTGATAAGTAAATTCGAAAATGGGAAATGTATACCAATTGAAGAAGATTTAATATTACAAGAAATAGATGATAACTATCAGTTGAATAGTTTTACTGGTAAGAAACTTTATATTGTTGATGTTGTAAATAACACTAGACAGGAAATCCTTCCAAAAGTAAAAAAGTATGACATTGTTAGCCTATATAATTCTCAATGTAATAAAGACTATATATTTTTCACAACCGCATCAAGATTAGAGGAAGATAATATTAATATTTCACTTATACAATATGGGATTTCTGATGGTAGTGAAAAGATAGTATTCACTTTCAAAGAAAATTTGGTTGAGTTAGAAACAATTAAAACAGTGAAGCTATTTATTCTAGATGAAAACTACATTTTTGTACAAAAAGAAAATCAAAAAGAGACACACAAGCCGTTACCAATCGATCTTATTGAGAATGATTTTTTAAATACTTACAATGGGATTTTAGATATTGAGAATTATCTATATTGTGTTGAAGATGAAAGTATAATTGAAATATGTGATGAAACAATAGGGAAGTATGGGATAGATAAGGTTCTTCCAATTGATGGCAATATATGCGCAATTAAAGTTGGCTATTCTATTTTGGAAGAAGGCTTGTATGATTCTGTAGAAGTTGAAAAATTGCCAAAAGAAATTATTGGCACAATAAATGTGAAACAATTCATTTCGGATCTCGTTTTGAAAAAGGAGCAAGTTTTTATTGAAAAGCTAGATCAAGGTTCCGCTAATCGAACATTTCCATATATGAAATATAGAGAGGGAAATATTGTATTTTCCCGTGTTGACATTAAAAATCATAAAGAAGAAGTTGTTATTTATGAATATAATACGAAAGTGACAAAGATTAGAGTGAATAATAATTTGGTTAGAATCTCTGATTTATGGCATACATATATTATAAATGATTCCCCATATCTGCTTTCGGAAAAGAAAGAAAGTACCGAATTAATTAATTTGAATACACAAAAAGTGGAATGGAAATTGGGTAGTCAAGATATCATTAAATTCATAAAAAGCGATATTATTATTGTTGAACAACATATAAAAAAAACTGCTTTTAGAAAAGAAAGTTATAATATAGTAGCATACAAATATCCTGAGCTAAACAAAGTGATTTTTAGAGAAAAAGCGAAGTTTGTTGGATGTCTAATTACAGAAGAAGATAATTTGCTAATTTTCTCAAATTAGCAGAAGTTAGAAGCGGTTAGAAGGGAAAAGGAAATGTTTACTCAAAAAGATATTGATAGAGTTAATGAATTATATGGAAAAGCAAAAACACAAGGTTTGACAGATATAGAGGCAATAGAACAAAAGAAGTTAAGGGCGGATTATATAAAAGCATTTCGCGAGAATTTAAGAGGAACACTAGATACAATTAAAATACAGAATCCAGATGGAACAATGGTTGATGTTAAGGAAAGACATGAACAAAGGATGAAAACGGATAATGGCAATTCAGACAAAGAAGGAAATTAGAAAATGCGTAAATAATAATAAAGCTTTAATGAATGCTCAGGAAGTGATAGATAAGAGTATCTCTATTCAGAATTTATTGATGAAACAAGAGGAATACAAAAAAGCTGAAAATATATATATTTATGTTAATTATAATCAAGAAGTTATTACGACTGATATCATTAAAAAAAGCCTTGCAATTGGAAAAAATGTATATGTACCTAAGGTACATGGTGATATAATAAAATTCCATAAAATCAGTTCAATTGAGGCGGATTTAGCTCCTGGTGCATATGGAATTTTGGAACCGATTTTTGATTCGCCGGATGACTTGCGAGACGGGTTTTTGATTATGCCTGGTTTGGCTTTTGATAGGGAGTTTCATAGAATCGGATATGGCGGTGGATTTTATGATAAATATTTAGCATTGCCCAATTCGCATATAAAGTTTGCACTTGCATATGATTTTCAGATTTTTGATTCGATTGCCACTGATGAATTTGATGTGAAAGTAGATGCTATTATTTCACAAGACTTGGTTATAAGAACTACTTCTCATAAACATTGTAATGAATTCTAATATAGTATAGAAAGGGATAAACATATGGACACACTTATATCAATTGGAGAAAAAGCAAGAATAGCGTCCACATTTCTAGGAAAGCTAGGAACGATTGAAAAAAACGATGCTCTAACATCTGTAGCGAATGCAATTTTGCAAAACAAAATCTACATAGTAGAAGCGAACAACGTCGATATTGAAAATGCTAAGAGAAATGGCATGAAACCAGCATTAGTTGATCGATTGACACTGACAGAGGCCAGATTGAATGGCATGGCTGAAGGACTATTTCAATTGGTGGGACTTGAAGACCCAATAGGAGAAGTTATCTCTATGAAAAAACGTCCTAATGGCTTAATTATTGGTAATAAAAGAGTTCCCCTTGGTGTTATTGCAATAATATATGAATCTCGTCCAAATGTTACTGCTGATGCATTTGGTTTGTGCTTTAAGTCAGGGAATGCTGTAATACTCAGAGGTGGTAGCGATGCAATTCATTCTAACATTGCTATCGTAAAAGTAATCACAGATGCATTGAATAGTGTAAGGGCTGATACGAATTCTATTCAGCTTATCACAGATACGAACCATGAAGTAGTAAAAGAGCTGATGCATTTAAACAAATATATTGATGTGATTATTCCTCGTGGTGGAGCAGGACTTATTAAAACTGTGGTTGAAAATAGTACAATTCCAGTGATTGAAACAGGAACTGGTAATTGTCACGTCTATGTTGATGAGTCAGCGGATTTTGAGATGGCCCTTGATATCATATATAATGCCAAGACACAAAGAATTGGTGTCTGTAACGCATGTGAATCATTGGTTATTAACAAAGCAATTGCCGATGCATTTATTCCGAAGGTAATTGATAGACTAAGTGAAAAGAATGTTGAGGTTCGAGGGGATGAATTATCTCAAACGATAGACTCAAGAGTGGTGCTAGCTTCAGAGGAAGATTGGGGTAAGGAATATTTAGATTATATTATATCAATTAAAATAGTCAATGATATCGATGAAGCAATTGCTCACATTAATAAATATAATACAAAACATTCAGAATCAATTATTACCAAGGATTATGATAATTCTCAAAAATTTCTCAATGAAATTGACGCAGCAGCAGTCTACGTAAATGCTTCAACAAGATTTACAGATGGATTTGAGTTTGGATTTGGTGCTGAAATTGGAATTAGTACGCAAAAGCTTCATGCCAGAGGACCAATGGGGTTGAAAGAACTTACGACAAACAAGTATATAATCTATGGTAATGGACAGGTAAGACCATAATAGTAAAAATAAAATATATAAAAATAAGGAAATAATACCCATATAAAAGTATTTATGTTATTATATCTAATAATGATATACTTAATGAGAGCAACTTCTTATAAAAATATTTAAAAAACTTGAAATATCCTGGGGATATATACAGGGTGGAGGCTTATTAGATGAAAAACAAAATGCAGGTGGATTTTGCGCAGTTCGAGTATGCACTTTCGATATTAGGGGAATGTACAGATGATTATATGTTTATTTTAGATTTTGATAATGATCATTATGCTTTATCAGAATCAGCCTTGGATATATTTGCTTTAGATAAGTCCCATTTTTTTAATGCCACTAAAGTCTTGAAAGGTGTTATATATTCAGAAGATTACGAAATGTTAATTAAGGATTTAGAGGCAGTAAAGGAACAAAGGCAGCCGGATCACAATTTGGAATACCGATGGTTAGATAAGATGGGAAATCCGATTTGGATTAATTGTAGGGGACATGTTGTTTCAGATGATAATGGAAAGCCTCAATATCTAGTTGGTAGAATTGGTGAATTAGGAAAGCATCGTAAGATTGATAATGTTACTAGTCTATATCGAGAAAATATTTTGAAATCACAATATATGAATTTAAGTAAGAACGGCTATTTTAAAGGATATGTATTATCAATTGGAATAGATAATTTCAAGGAAATTAACGAAAAATGTGGGATGGAATTTGGCGATACAATATTGTCGAATGTCTCTTCCTGTATCAAAAAAAGCATTCATTCCAATACTGAAGTGTTCAGGCTAGACGGTGATGAGTTTGTAATATTTTGTAAAAGTTTTAATATTTCTGAGCGTTCTAAAGTGAAGGAATTATACAAAAAGATAAGACGAGAGATTGATCGTTCAATAGAGAAATCTGGATATCAGACATTTTATACAATCTCTGCAGGAGCAGTGTTTTTTGATTCCCAAACAGATGATTATGATTCAATCATGAGAAGCGCAAGATTTGCACTTCATAATTCAAAAATAAATGGAAAAAATACATACTTTGAATATAGTGAAGATTTCTATTTGAAATATATTAGGAAGATTGATCTTCAGGAATGTTTGAGGAAATCAATTAAAAATGGCTTTGAAGGTTTTGAACTATATTACCAACCAATTATTAATGTTGTTGAGGAATCAGTTTATGGTGCAGAAGCTTTGGTTAGATGGTCAAATAAAACTTATGGATATATATCACCAGTAGAATTCATCCCTTTACTTGAAGAAAGTTCGCTTATTATACCGCTTGGAAAATGGATTATACACACTGCTGTAAAACAGTGCAAGGAATGGAAAAATAATATTTCTGGTTTCAAAATGAATATAAATTTATCATTTGTACAATTGTTAAAAAGTGATATTGTAAAAGATGCCTTAGAATGTATTGACTCCTTTGATATTCCTCATGAAAATATCGTATTTGAATTAACAGAGAGTGGTGAATTGGAATCTAGTCAAGCAACTAAAAATGTACTCAAATCATTTATGGAAAAAGAAATCGAACTTGCAATTGATGATTTTGGAACTGGTTATTCTAACTTTAGATATATTAAAGATATGATGTTTGGGATGGTAAAAATAGACAGAGTATTTATTAAAAATATTCAACATAGCGATTATGATTATAGGCTTGTAAAGCATATAACAGATATGGCTCATAGCTTAAATCTTAAAGTGTGTTATGAAGGTATTGAAACGGAAAGAGAATTGGAAATAGTAAAATCTTTAAAACCAGATTGTATTCAAGGGTTTTTCTATGGACGGCCAGTAAATCCATATAAATTCGAACAAAAGCATCTTAAAATTTAAGTAAGAAATCATAATTGGAACAGCTAGTTATCTAAAAATAACTGGCTGTATTTCTTTTGTAAAACAAAGAATGGAGAGTGCTTTTGAGATAAACCATTTGACTTTTTTGTTAATGTGTATATATAATATTTACGTTGTGTAAAAAAAAGGGTTATATTATAAACACAATAATTTATATTTTTAGTGTGAATTTATCTACAAAAGTATCTACAAAGATGGTTACAAATAGGAAAGGAATCTAGTGCTTAATGAATATAGATATAGAAAAATTAATCGAAAATATTGATTTAGATATGCTGACTCCGGAAATCGAGCCAGATAGACAATATTATTATATAAAAAAATGCCATGAATATGTGAAGCAACTGAGCCAAAAATTAGGACGTCCTTTAAAAGCGAATGTTACTACATTTGGATGTCAAATGAATACAAGAGACTCAGAAAAACTGCTTGGCATTCTGGAAGAAATCGGATATGAACAAACAGAATCAGAAGAAGCTGATTTCGTTATTTTTAATACCTGTACAGTTAGAGAAAATGCAAATAACCGTTTGTATGGAAGACTTGGCCGTATTAGTAACAGCAAGAAAATCAACCCACATATGATAATTGCATTATGTGGATGTATGATGCAAGAAGAGAAAGCCGTAGAAAAAATAAAAAAGAGTTATAGATTTGTTGATATTATATTTGGAACGCATAATATCTATAAATTAGCTGAATTAATTAGCGATAAACTTGATTCAAAAAGTATGATTATTGATATTTGGAAGGATACAGACAAAATAGTTGAAGAACTTCCTGTAGAGAGAAAATATACGTTCAAGTCAGGTGTAAATATTATGTTTGGATGCAATAACTTCTGCAGTTATTGCATTGTTCCTTATGTAAGGGGAAGAGAAAGAAGTCGTAATCCGAAAGCGATTGTTATGGAAATAGAAAAGTTAGTAAAAGATGGTGTAGTAGAAATTATGCTTCTTGGGCAAAATGTTAATTCTTATGGTAGAACATTAGAAGACAAAACAACATTTGCACAGCTACTAATAGAAATAGAGAAAATTGAAGGATTAGAGAGAATTAGATTTATGACTCCTCATCCCAAAGATTTGTCAAATGAACTTATTGAGGTCATGAAGAATTCCAAAAAAATATGCCGACATATGCATTTGCCTATTCAATCTGGAAGTAGTGCAATTCTTAAAAAAATGAATCGTATATATGATAAAGAACATTACCTTGCTTTAGTTGATAAAATCAAGGCGGCTATGCCAGATATCTCAATTACAACTGATATTATAGTGGGATTTCCAGGAGAAACAGAAGAGGACTTCCTTGAAACGTTAGACGTCGTAAGAAAAGTAAAATATGATAGTGCGTTTACTTATATATATTCAAAAAGAACTGGAACACCAGCAGCGTCTATGGAAGATCAGATTTCCCCAGAAGTAATTAATGAACGATTTAATCGATTACTGAAAGAAGTGAAAAGTATTTCTTCAAAAACAGCGGGTAAAGATGTGGGTAAAATTGTAAAAGCCCTTGTGGAAGATGTAAATGAACATAACCCAAGCCTTATGACAGGGCGTATGGGCAATAATATTCTGGTACATTTTCCAGGAGATAGTTCACTTATTGGTAAAATCGTGGATGTTAAGTTGGATCAGTCCAAGGGCTTTTACTATATTGGGGTGTTGTGCGGTGAGTTATAGGGTGTTGAGTGAATATGAATTTATAAGGATTGGTTTTGCTTGCCTTTCCTTCAAGCAGCATGTTTTTTTGCAAGCCTCAGGGATGATGAAAAGTCTCGCTTGCGCTCGATTTTCATCTGAGTCTTGGAAAAAACATTAGCGCTGCTTTCAGCCGGTGTGCGCAAAACCAATCCTTATAAATTCATATTCACGATCTACACGGTATAACTAGCGTACAATGTTGGGCTTGAATACATTACACGGTATAACTAGCGTACAATATTGGGTTTTAATACAGTATATGGTATGTGTGTAAGATATTGAATTCGAATATTGGATATATTTCTAGCTTTTGTAAAGAGTTAGAAATATATGGTTTGATTGATTTACATTATTTAGGGTTAGAAAATTAAAACTAATTTGACAAAGTTTTTAGAAAAAAATCGTTTTAAAATGCGGAGAGAGAAGTTGTATGGAAAAGTTAAAACCAAAATTATTTTCTGTGATGAAAAATTACAGTAAGGAACAATTTTTGAAAGATGTAATTGCAGGTGTTATAGTTGCAATTATTGCATTACCATTGTCGATTGCACTTGCGATTGCATCAGGTGTGAATCCTGAAAGAGGATTATATACTGCTATTATTGCGGGTTTCATTATCTCGTTTTTTGGAGGAAGTCGTGTACAAATAGGCGGGCCTACGGCCGCATTTGTTATCATTATTTATGGAATTGTTGCAGAGTTTGGGATAGATGGGTTGATCATTGCTACAATTATGGCGGGTATCATGATGGTTTTACTTGGATTGTTTCGCCTTGGAAGTTTGATTAAATATATTCCATATACGATTACCACAGGTTTTACGGCCGGAATCGCAGTTGGAATCTTTACGGGTCAAATAAAAGATTTTATGGGTATTGAAATGGGCGCAATGCCTGCAGAATTTGTTGGGAAAATCAGCGCATATTCAGCACATATTTCAAGCTTTAATATGACTACACTTTTGATTGGTATTTTAGCGCTTACAATTATGATTTTATGGCCTAAAGTAAATAAAACAATACCTGGCTCTTTGATTGCAATTATTGCTACTACATTAATTGTGAAATTTGCTGCATTGAATGTAAATACAATCGGAAGTATGTATGGAACACTTTCCGCACAATTTCCTACATTTGCTTTTCCCAAAACGAATTTTCAAATGATCAGCAAATTAATTGCACCAGCATTTACAATTGCAATATTGGCAAGCATTGAATCACTCTTATCTTGTGTAGTTTCAGATGGTATGATTGGAAGCAAGCATCGTTCTAATATAGAATTGGTTGCGCAAGGATTAGGAAATATATTTTCTGGATTGTTTGGTGGTATTCCAGCGACAGGAGCAATTGCAAGAACCGCAGCAAATGTAAAAAATGGTGGACGTACACCGATCGCGGGAATGGTTCATGCACTTACATTGTTACTGATTTTATTGTTATGTATGCCGCTTGCAGCGCTAATTCCAATGCCTGCTTTGGCAGCTATCTTGATCGTGGTTGCTTATAACATGAGTGGATGGAGAGAATGCTTGAGTCTTGTTAAAAAGTCGCCTAAGAGCGATCTGATTGTATTTTTCACCACATTTTTAATGACAGTTTTCTTTGATCTTGTAATAGCCATTGAAGCTGGTATGGTACTTGCTGCACTTTTGTTTATGAAAAGAATGGCCGAGGTTACCAATGTTGAAGGTTGGAAATATATAGATGAAGATGAAGAAGATAGTAATGATTCAGATAGTATTTCACTGAAAAAGGTACCAAAAAACACCTTGGTATATGAAATAAATGGACCTATGTTTTTTGGAGCAGCAGATAAATTTATGGAGATCGTTTCTGATATTTCAAAAGATGTAGTAATTATCCGTATGAGAAGTGTACCAGCAATGGACGTAAGTGCGCTTCATAGTCTCTGGAATGTTCTTAGAATTTGCCAAAAGCATCATATTGTACTAATATTTGCACATGTAAACGAACATCCTATGGCTATGTTACAAAGATCGAAATTCGATGTGGAAGTTGGGCTTGAAAACTTTTGTCCTACAATTGACGCTGCACTAGAGAGAGCTGCTACAATAAAACCTTATAAAAAGTAAACAACGAAGTAATTTGTTGCTTTATGTTGATATATAATAAGTAAAATGGCTTTTTTACTTTTCTTTACAATTATAAAATGATATAATAACTTTGTTTGTGAGCATAAAACAAGCAAAGTTATTTTAGATTGAGAGGACAAAATTGTGGCACAATTCACACCAATGATGCAGAAATATATCGAAACAAAAGAGGAATATAAGGATTGCATACTATTTTATAGATTAGGTGATTTTTACGAGATGTTTTTTGAGGATGCAATCACAGCCTCAAGGGAACTTGAAATCACATTAACTGGAAAAGATTGCGGCCAGGAAGAGCGCGCGCCTATGTGCGGGATTCCTTATCATGCCATAGATGGATATTTGAACAAATTAGTTAGTAAAGGCTATAAAGTTGCTATATGTGAACAGGTAGAAGATCCAAAACAAGCAAAAGGTCTTGTGAAAAGAGAAGTGGTAAGGGTTGTTACGCCTGGTACAAATCTTAATATGCAAGCACTTGATTCAGGTAAAAATAATTATCTTATGAGTATTGTGTATTTGGGCGATGTTATTGGTCTTTCGATTGCAGATTTTTCAACAGGGGATTATTTTGTTACTGAAGTGGAATCTGGAAGTGCGCTTATTGATGAGATTAATAAATTTGTTCCTTCGGAAATAATTTGTAATGAGTATTTTAATATGAGTGGAATTAATCTTGAGCAAGTAAATGAAAAGCTAGGAATATCAATGTCATCACTGGATTCCTGGTATTTTGATGATGAGATGTGTCTTAACAAGTTAAAAGCGCATTTTCATATTACAAGTCTTGATGGACTTGGCCTTAAAGATTATACTACGGGAGTAATTGCGGCAGGTGCGCTTTTGCAGTACCTGTATCAAACCCAAAAGAATTCATTATCACATTTGACTTCATTGTTGCCTTATACAACAGGTAAATATATGTTAATTGATAGTTCTTCAAGAAGAAATCTTGAATTAGTGGAGACAATGCGTGAAAAACAAAAAAAAGGTTCCCTTCTGTGGGTACTTGATAAAACAAAAACAGCAATGGGTGCCAGAAAATTACGAAGTATGATTGAACAACCATTGATTGATAAAGAAGAGATACTTAAAAGGCAAACCGTAATTGAAGAATTTAATAATGAAGTGATCACAAGAGAAGAAATACGAGAGTATTTAAATCCAATCTATGATTTAGAGCGCCTAATGAGTAAAATTAGCTGTAAATCAGCGAACCCAAGAGATTTGATCGCATTTAAAAGTTCGCTGGAAATGTTGCCATATATTAAAGGTCTTCTGAAGTCCTTTAAAAGTGAATTGATCGAATCAACATTTGAACAACTCGATGATTTACAGGATTTGTACAAGTTGATTGATGATGCAATCGTGGACGAGCCTTCCATCTTAATAAGAGAAGGTGGTATCATCAAAGACGGATTTCATGAGGATGCTGATCGATTAAGAAAAGCAAAGACGGAAGGCAAAAACTGGCTGGCTGAGCTTGAATCGAGGGAGCGAGAGAAAACAGGAATTAAAGGCCTTAAGATTAAATATAACAAGGTATTTGGTTATTATTTGGAAGTTACAAATTCATATAAAGGGTTAGTACCAGCGGAATATATTAGAAAACAAACACTTAGTAACGCTGAAAGATATACGACTGATGAATTGAAGAATCTAGAAGATATTATCTTAGGGGCGGAGGATAAATTATTCTCATTGGAATACAATTTATTCGTTAATGTAAGGGATATAATCGCAAGTGAAGTTTTACGTATACAAAATACAGCCAAAGCCATTGCGAAAATTGATGTATATGCTTCATTGGCGTTGGTTGCTGAACGAAATAATTATATTAAGCCCAAAATCAATGAAAAAGGTATCATTGAAATAAAAAATGGACGTCATCCGGTAGTAGAGAAGATGATTACAAATGATATGTTTGTTGCAAATGATACATATTTAGACAACAGTAACAAAAGAATTTCTATTATTACAGGACCGAATATGGCTGGTAAATCAACCTATATGAGACAAACTGCGTTGATTGTGCTTATGGCGCAAATCGGTTCATACGTTCCGGCTACATCTGCTAATATTGGAATCGTTGACAGGATATTTACTAGAGTAGGCGCATCCGATGATTTGGCATCAGGTCAAAGTACATTTATGGTAGAAATGACAGAAGTTGCTAATATTTTAAGAAATGCTACAAGTAAGAGCCTTTTAATCCTAGATGAAATAGGACGTGGAACAAGTACGTTTGATGGACTTAGTATTGCTTGGGCAGTAGTAGAACATATTAGTAATACTAGACTTTTAGGGGCAAAGACGTTGTTTGCAACTCATTATCATGAACTTACTGAACTAGAAGGCACAATTGATGGTGTAAATAACTACTGTATAGCGGTTAAAGAACAAGGTGATGATATTGTGTTCTTACGTAAAATTATCGCGGGCGGTGCTGATAAGAGCTATGGTATTCAGGTTGCTAAGTTAGCCGGGGTGCCCGATTCAGTAATTGAACGTGCGAAAGTTCTTGTCAAAGACTTGAGTGATGCTGACATATTACAAAATGCGAAAAATATTGCACAATATTCAAAAAAATTAGATAAGACTTATACAAACCATATAAATGATCTTGAAGTGAAGCAGATGACTTTGTTTGATACAGTGAATAATGATGATATTATTATGGAGTTGAAGGAAACAAATATTGGGAATATGACTCCGATTGATGCGATTAATATGCTATATAAGATGCAAAACAAGATTAAGAATCGCTGGTGAGTTGGGATAGAACTACTTAGGGTGTGAGTTTTAGGGAGTGCGTTGGAGGTGGTGAGTGAATATTAATTTATAATTATGCTTTTCCTTGCCTTTCCTTCAAGCAGCATGTTCTTTACAAGCCTCAAGGATGATAAAAAGACTCGCTTGCGCTCATTTTTTATCTGAGGCTTGACATAACATTAACGCTGCTTTCAGACGGTCTGCGGGAAAGCATAATTATAAATTAATATTCACTGGCTACGTTTCCAAGGGATAAAGAACGGTTCGTGAAACACACGCTTAAGTAGTTATGACTTAATGTTGGAGATAAAAGAAAAGGCAAAATTACGAAATGGCGAAAAGATAGAAAAGCAAAAAACGAAAAAAAAAACGAAATAAAAACAGTAAAAGTAAAAATCTAAAAGTTAAGAAGATAAAGAGATAAATGTATTTACTTAAAAAGCGATAAGATAAAATTAATGACGAAATAATAGCTTTGGAAGGAGGAGTAGAATGGGGATTCAGGTGTTGGATCAAGATACGATTAATCAAATTGCAGCTGGAGAAGTGATTGAACGGCCGGCTTCAATTGTAAAGGAATTGATAGAAAATGCGATTGATGCGAAGGCAACGGCAGTTACTGTTGAGATTAAAGACGGTGGTATTTCGTTTGTAAGAATTACGGATAATGGTTGTGGCATTCAATCCAAAGAACTCCAACTTGCATTTTTACGCCATTGTACAAGTAAAATCAAATCAATTGAGGATTTGGCAGTAGTTTCTTCCTTAGGATTTAGAGGGGAAGCGCTTTCAAGTATTGCTGCAGTTGCACAGGTGGAATTGATAACGAAAACAAAGGAATCATTTTCAGGATCAAGATATGTAATTGAAGGTGGAAAAGAAATAAGTCTGGAAGAAGTCGGTGCACCAGAAGGCACAACATTTATTGTGAGAAACCTATTCTATAATACACCTGTAAGAAGAAAGTTTTTGAAATCTGCTTCTACAGAAGCTGGCTATATTGACTCGCTCATCGAACATCTGGCTTTGTCACATCCAGATGTATCTTTTAGATTTATTAATAATAATCAGAACAAACTCCATACTTCAGGTAATACTAACTTAAGAGACATTATTTATCATGTATATGGCAGAGAAATCTCAGCGAATTTACTGAATGTTAAAGATAAGACTCAGGATATAGAGATAGAAGGCTTTATTGGAAAACCTGTGATTTCTAGAGGTAATAGAAGTTATGAAAATTATTATATTAATGGTAGATATATTAAGAGCAGTGTTATTTCCAGAGCTATAGAAGAGGCTTACAAAGGCTTCATAATGATGCATAAATATCCATTTACAGCGATGCATTTTAAAATCAATCCCGAAATAATTGATGTCAATGTCCATCCCACTAAGATGGAACTGAGATTTTCACACAATGAATTCGTATATGAGTTTGTTTTGAATGCAGTAAGGAAAGCTCTTACAAATCGTGAATTAATACCGAATGTAGAATTTAAAAATAGTAAGAGATCCGATTTTATTATAAATTCAAATGAAGCTACTGTTTCTAATTTAGCTGATTCAAATGCGATGATTTCAAATACAAATATTTCTAGTGTAAATGGTTCAAATACAACTGCTTCGAATACAGCTGATTCAAATGCGATGATTTCAAATACAAATATTTCTAGTGTAAATGGTTCAAATACAACTGCTTCGAATACAATTGGTTCAAATCCAACAGGTTTAAATACAAATTTCTCGGATCCAACAGGTTCAGATACAGATGGATCAAGTACAGATACTTTAAATGTAGATAGAAAGACTCAAAACAAATCATGTAATAAACCAGTGTGTAATTCATATGTGCAATCAGAACCGGATTCCTATAATACTTGTGATTCGCAAATAAATAGTATTGAAATAAATAATACTGAAATAAAGCCTGAGAATAATTCTATTATTGAAGTTGCTAGAAAACCAATGGAACGCTTACCAGAACCGTTTGAAATTAGACGGTCAGAGGAACTTTTAAAGGAAGATAATATTGCATCCGACTATGGAAAGAAATCAGAGCAGATTCAACTATTTCCAGATGATTTATTGTTAGATAAGCAAAATAGGAATCGAATTAAAGTGGTAGGACAGTTATTTGATACTTACTGGCTAATTGAATTTGAAGACAAGTTATTTATTATGGATCAGCATGCTGCCCACGAAAAGATTTTATTTGAGAAAACAATGAATTTATTAAAGGATAAGCAAATGGATTCACAGATGCTTAATCCACCAATTATATTGAGTCTTAACATGAGGGAAGAACAGCTCCTGAATGAACACATAGAAATATTTGTAAAACTTGGATATGAGATTGAGTCATTTGGTGGCAAAGAGTACAAGGTCATTGGAATACCAGCAAATTTACCAACAATTGATGATAAAGGATTGCTAATTGAGATACTTGATGGCTTAGTTGATGAGAATCTCACGCGTAACCCAGATGCAATTATTGAAAAAGTTGCATCAATGTCTTGCAAGGCAGCGGTAAAAGGCAATAGTAAATTATCTGCGTTAGAGGCCAAAGCCTTGATAGATGAATTGTTAGAAGCTGATAATCCATATAATTGCCCACATGGACGGCCAACATTAATCTCTATGACAAAGTATGAAATAGAAAAGAAATTTAAAAGAATTGTTTAGGTAATCATTATGAATAAAAAACCATTAATAATCCTCACAGGCCCAACGGCAGTAGGAAAAACAGAATTATCCATCAAATTGGCTAAGGCGATTGGTGGAGAGATTATAAGTGCTGATTCTATGCAGATATATAAGCATATGGATATTGGTACTGCTAAAATCATGCCAGAAGAGATGGATGGAGTTACACATTTCTTAGTAGATGAACTTGAGCCAAATGAAGAATTTAATGTGGTCAAATTTAAAGAAATGGCAGACAAAGCAATTGAACAAATATATAGTCGTAATCACATTCCAATCATTGTAGGTGGTACTGGATTCTATATCCAGGCTATTCTATATGATATTGATTTTACAGAAAACGAAAATGATGACGGATATAGACATGAACTTGAAAAAATAGGGACGGAAAATGGTGCCCAATATCTACATGAGATACTGAAAACAGTTGATGAAAAATCTGCCGAAAATATTCATGCCAATAACATGAAACGTGTTATTCGGGCACTCGAGTATTTTCATCAAACCGGAGAGCAAATCTCAAAGCATAATGAAGAACAAATGCAAAAGCAATCAACCTATAATTTTATTTATTTTGTATTAAATAACAACAGAGATATTTTGTATGATAGGATAAACAAAAGAATTGATACAATGATAGAAAAGGGACTGATTGACGAAGTTAAGAAGTTAAAAGATATTGGCTGCACAAAGGAAATGGTGTCAATGCAAGGATTAGGTTACAAAGAGTTATTAGATTATCTAGACGGAAATATAGAATTAGAAGAAGCAATCTATATTTTGAAGCGGGATACAAGGCATTTTGCTAAAAGACAGCTAACATGGTTCAAAAGGGAACCAGATGTAGTATGGATGGATTATTCTAAATATAATAATGATTGCGATGAAATGCTAGAGAAAATGCTTGATATCATAACTGAAAAGAATATTTTTGCTAATTAAATAATTTAAAAGATGTCAATAGAAAATAATATGTTGGAAATATGAAAAAGAGTATGAAATACAAATAATAATAGAAAAACAAAATAATAATAGAAAAACAAAATAGTAAAAGAAAATATAAAATAGTAAAAGAAAATAAGTCAAAAGCAAACAATTTAATAGAAAAAATAAGATAAGATTTAAGGAGCATATAAGTATATAATGAGTGATATAAGCGAAACTACAAAAGAAATGTACAAAATGATGGGAATTTCTCCTGGCATATATGAGTATGGAGAAAAGATCGTAAAAGGCTTAGAAGAACGTTTTAAATCGATCGATTTAATTGCAGAATATAACCAGATGAAAGTCATTTTAGCAATGCAAAAAAACAGAGTTAGTGAGATGCATTTTCAGGCGTCCACTGGTTATGGATATAATGACGCTGGAAGAGACACACTAGAAAAAGTATATGCTGATATTTTTCATACAGAAGCGGCACTGGTCAGAACACAGATTATATGTGGAACGCATGCATTAAACATTGCTCTTTCTGGGAATTTAAGGCCAGGAGATGAACTTTTGTCTCCAGTAGGAAAACCCTATGATACAATGGATGAAATAATCGGTATTAGACCTTCAATGGGAAGTCTCGCAGAATATGGAGTTTCATATAGGCAAGTGGACTTACTTCAAAATGGTGATTTCGATTATGAAAACATTAAAAATGCAATCAATGAAAAAACGAAGCTTATTACGATTCAGCGTTCAAAAGGATACGCTTCGCGACCAACATTTTCAGTGAAACAGATAGGCGAATTAATTGAATTTATTAAAAAAATCAAGCCACAAGTTATTTGTATGGTGGATAATTGTTATGGCGAATTTGTTGAAACGATTGAACCAAGTGATGTGGGAGCTGACTTGATAGTTGGTTCACTGATAAAAAATCCTGGTGGGGGAATTGCCCCATGTGGAGGCTATATTGCAGGTAAAACGGAATATGTTAATCAAGCAGCATTTCGTTTGTCATCACCTGGTCTTGGTAAAGAAGTTGGTGCTTCACTTGGTGTGAACCACTCATTTTATCAAGGAATATTTCTTGCTCCAACAGTTGTATCAGGTGCAGTAAAAGGCGCTATATTTGCCGCAAATGTATATGAATCATTAGGGTTTAAAGTAATACCAAATAGTACTGAATCTAGACATGACATTATTCAAGCGGTAGAACTTAATTCACCAGAAGGACTAATTGCTTTTTGTAAAGGTATTCAGGCAGCAGCACCAGTTGATAGTTATGTAACTCCAGAACCATGGGCAATGCCAGGTTATGATTCTGATGTAATTATGGCAGCTGGAGCATTTATTCAAGGATCATCCATTGAACTGAGTGCAGATGGACCGTTAAAAGAACCCTATACAGTGTTCTTTCAAGGTGGACTTACTTGGTATCATGCAAAATATGGAATTTTGATGAGTATGCAAAAAATGATGGAAGCCAGTCAATTCAAGGACTTCTCCTAATGTGCTCAAATAGGATTATTAGAAAAATGTAGAAAAAATAGAACATTTAAAGGTATACAAGGACTTTAAAAAGTGATATAATCCAAGTTGTTTTACTATGTTAATTATGATGGGGGTAATCGTTTAAATGGCTATTACAAAGAGCAAAAACAATTGGGCATTATTTTTGCTACTCCTTGCAGGCATTGTACTGGGCGGATTTATTGCTGAATTAACGAAAAGTGTTTCAGCTCTTAGCTGGCTGGGATTTGGAAATGAATTTGGCATTAAAGATAATCCAGTCGTATTAGATCTTGGTGTAATTGTTATTACATTTGCGCTTAAGATAAAGATTACAATCGCTAGTTTGATAGGAGTAGTATTGGCAATTATAATTTATAAAGTTTTATAATTGTATTTGAGAAAAGTCTGTTTATCCCAAAAAAGGAGAGCAGATGAATGATTTTTTAGGAGTAAAGTCTTTAACGGGTGAGTTAAGGCCGTATGAAAAGTGTATTGGTCAAGGCGTTAATAGTCTTACTGATGCTGAACTGTTAGCAGTAATTATTAAGACGGGGACAAAAGGTATTAATTCAATTCAACTTTCTAAATCAATTTTGAATTATTCAAAGGAAAATCAAGGATTCTTTGGATTAATGAACTTATCAATTCCTCAGCTGATGAATATTAAAGGCGTTGGCAAAGTGAAAGCAATTCAAATACAATGTATTGGAGAACTTTCAAAGCGTATTTCAAAATCTAGTGCTTATATGAGACTTAATTTTAATAATCCTTCAGCGATTGCTGATTACTATATGGAGGAAATGCGTCATAGTTCAAAAGAGCAGCTAATAGTTGCAATGTTAGACACAAAATGCAGGCTGATTAATGATACAGTATTATCAATTGGAACTGTAAATGCATCACTAATCACACCGAGAGAAGTGTTTTTAGAAGCATTTAAGTATAATGCAGTTTCAATTATTATTTTGCATAATCATCCAAGTGGTGATCCTACACCAAGCAATAATGATTTGATGGTGACTAAAAGAATTAAGGAATCTGGAGAAATATTAGGGATTCGCTTGATAGACCACATTATTATTGGAGATAATAAGTATACAAGTTTAAGAGAAAAGGGTATTATGTAATTTGAAAGGAGTCCCATTAATTATGGCACAAAACGTTTATGGAGTAGATATAGGTACAAGTAATTTTAAGATGTTTTCAAAGGAAAAAAGCAGAATTTTAAATGAAAAAAATATAATAGCAATTGCAAATAAAAAAGAAATATTTGCAGTTGGAGATAAAGCTTATGAGATGTATGAAAAGTCACCTGATAGTATTAAGGTTTCATTTCCAGTAAAATATGGTGTGATTGCGGATATAGAGAATATGCAAACTTTATTTTCAAGTTTCTTTAAGTTGATTAATGATAACAAAAAATTAAACGGACCTACAGAATTTTATATCGCGGTACCAACTGATATTACAGAAGTTGAAAAGAGAGCTTTTTATGAATTGATCGTTGATTCAAAAATTAGAGCTAAGAATGTATTTATTGTAGATAAGCCAGTAGCTGATGCAATTGGTGCTGGAATTGATGTGACTGAAGCACGCGGTATTATGATCGTTAATATTGGAGCTGATACAACTGAAATTTCTGTTTTATCACTTGGTGGTATTGTAATCAGCAAGTCAGTCAAGATTGGTGGAAACAGATTAGATGATAGTATTATTAGCACTGTTAAGAGAGTGTATAATCTAGTGATTGGAAGTAAAACTGCAGAAAACTTGAAGAGACAATTAGGAAGCGCAGTTAAAGTTGATGAGATATTTTGTAAAGGATTTGGACGTAATGTAGTTTCTGGGTTACCAGTAAGCGTTGATATATCATCAGATGTAATATATAGTGCAATTGTTGATCCACTTCATTCAATTATGGATTCTATCAAGATGATTTTGGAAAGAACACCGCCAGAACTTGCTGCTGATATAATTAATACAGGTATTTATGTAACAGGTGGTACGTCAAATATTAACAATCTTGAAAGATTTATTAAAGAAGAGACGAATCTTAATGTTAATATTGTTGAAAATCCATCTGAAAGTGTAGTTAGAGGCCTTATGGGAGTTGTAAATACTCCATCATTTAAAACTGTGGCATATACACCACAAGACAAAAATTATAATTAAGGAATTGATTCCATGAAGAAAAAGTATGGTTTTTTATTCTCATCTAAATCTTTGCTTATCGGGTTTACAGCGTTTTGTTTGCTTTTTATTGGTGTTTCGTTTTTTACTGACAAGTTAGTAACACCATTAAGAAGCGTAGTTTCAACAGTTATTATTCCATTTCAAAAGGGAATGAACAACATTGGACTTTGGACGTCTGGTAAAGCAGCAACATTGCAAGAGATAAGCGAAGTGATGCAGAAAAACGTAACACTACAAAGCCAAGTTGACGCTTTAGTAGAAGAAAATAACCAATTAAAACAAGATAGCTATGAACTAACCCGTCTTCGTGATTTATATATACTAGATGAAAAATATCCAGGATATACAAAGGTCGGAGCTAGAGTGATGGGTAAAGATCCAGGTAATTGGTTTAGTACTTTTCAAATAGACAAAGGTAGTAATGATGGAATTGAAGTTGATATGAATGTTATTGCTGGTGGAGGTTTAGTTGGTATTGTTACACAAGTTGGTAGTGACAGTTCAACTGTGCGTTCAATCATTGATGATAACAGCAATGTAACCGGCATGTTAATTAACACGAGCCAAGGATGTAATATCAAAGGCGATTTGAAATTAATGGATTCTGGATTGATACATGCTATGTCTTTTAAAACGGATGTAGTTGTACGAGACGGAGATAAGATTGTAACATCAAACATCAGTACCAAATATCTGGAAGGGATTCTTATCGGATATTTAAAAGATGTAAAATTAGATCCGAATAATCTTAGTCAATCTGGATATTTAGAACCTGCGGTAGATTTTTCACAATTGCAGGAAGTATTAGTGATTTTGGAGAAAAAATAACATTATGAAAAGAAAAATAGGTGAATTAATTTTAATAGTGTTTTTGTATCTCATCCAAAGTACTTATGGAAGATATATTGAAATAGGGGGAATCACGCCGAATCTTTTAATAATTGTTCCAGTTTTGTTTGGGTTCTTAAATGGTAAAAATGAAGGGATATATGTGGGCTTGGTGAGTGGCCTTTTATATGATTTGTTCTTCAATAATATTGTAGGATTCACAGCACTTATTTTTATGTATATTGGATATTTTGCTGGATTTTACTATAAAAAATATGAGGAATCTGAAATGTTGTTCCCATTGCTGATTTTATTCCTTGGAAATATGGGATTTGAATTATTTGCTTATATTGGAAACTTTTTACTACATAATAAACTTGATATATTATATTATATGACAAGAATTGTTATACCCGAAGTAGTATATACCATATTTGTAACTATTATAATTTATAAGCCATTTGTATTCTTGAATGCGAAGCTTGAGAGTAAGGAAAAAAGGAGAGTTAAAAATTTTGATTAGGAATATAATTGATGATGTATTAAGCTTTTTTAAATCCAGACTTTTACCAATGATAGTTGTTTTTGTTGTCCTTTTTTTTCTCTTGATTAATCGACTTTTCAGTTTGCAGATTATCAATGGGCAATCATATGTTGAGAATGTAGCAAAATCAATTGAAAAAGATACAAGTATTGCGGCTACAAGAGGCAGAATCTTTGATAAAAATGGGGTGCTATTAGCTTATAACGAATTGGCTTACTCTGTAAAGATTAGTGATAGTGGTACGTATGGTTCAAATGAAACTAAAAATGCTACCATTAACGAAACGATTAATAATACTATTAATTTAATTGAGAGCAATGGTGATAAAATAACGAATGATTTACCTATTACAGTTGATGAAAGCGGCAATTTTCAATTTACGGTTGCTGATACGTCATTGTTAAGGTTTTTGAGAGATGTTTATAAATTAAAATCTATTAATCTTCTTTCAGATGAACAAAAAAATGTAACAGCGCAGCAACTCATAGAGTATTTAAGCACAGATGAAAAAAATGGATATGGAGTGTCGTCTGAATATTCCGTCCAAAACAGGTTGGAAATTATTAATCTTAGACTATATATGTCCGCCAATTCCTATAATAGATATTTGTCTTTTACAATTGCATATGAAGCTTCCGATAAAACGGTAGCTGCAATATTAGAAAATTCCGGTCAATTAGCTGGAGTAGTGATTGAAGAAGAGTATGTGAGAAGATATGTTGATAGTGTTTACGTATCTAATATCTTGGGATATACTGGAACCGTATCTAGTAGTGATATGACAGATAATACTAAATATGAAGCGAATGATGTTGTTGGTAAAGCAGGTATTGAGCAGTCACTAGACTTAGATCTTCAAGGTACAAAAGGGTCAAAAAAGGTATATGTTGATACAGTTGGACGAGTGACGGAAGTACTTGATGAAACACAACCCGCGACAGGTAATGATATATATTTGACCATTGATATTAATTTACAGAAAAAAGTTTATGATGCAATAGAAAAAAAGTTGGTTGATATCCTATATCCCAATATTAGGAATGAAGATGGTATCGAAACACGAGTAGAACCTGGTCTAGGAGATAATGAAGGAACCACAGCTGGTTGGGCAATCCCAATTAAGAAGGTTTATTTTGCTTTGATTGATAATAATATCATTTCATTAAATAAAATTGCTAGTCAGGATTTACCGGTTGAAGCGGATGTATATAATTCGTTTTTGAGTAAGCAAGCACAAGTGGTTCCTGAAATCAATAATGAGCTTACGACGAATTCTTCGACAGTATATACAAAACTTTCAGAAGATAATAAAGCATACATGAATTATATTGAAAAAATGCTTAAAGATAACGAAATTATTAACAAAGATAGTATCGATGAGACGGATGATACTTATCAAAAATGGGGCGCTGGTAATATTAGTCTTGAAGAATATTTGACTTATGCAATTTCAAAGAATTGGATTGATATGTCAAAGCTTACGTCAGAACAGTATTCAAGCTTACGAGAAGGATATAACTCACTAGTTGAATATATCATTAATAAGATTCAAAGTGATACAGGGTTCCAAAAATTAATTTACAAGAGCCTTATAAGTTCAGGCACTGTAAACGGTAGACAGATCTGTTTGATGTTATTTGATCAAGGCGTATTAGCTCCTAATGATGCCGATTATGCTTCTCTTAATTCCGGAAGAACTGGTCCATTTGATTTTATTAAGTTAAAAGTTTTGAATAAGGAGATTACACCTGCACAGTTAGCCTTGGAACCTTGTTCTGGATCCTGTGTAATAACGAATCCTAATACTGGTGATGTTTTGGCATTGGTTTCCTATCCAGGATATGATATTAACAAATTATCTGGGACGGTGGATGCGGATTATTATAATCAATTAAATAATGATCTTTCAAAACCACTGTATGACAAAGCAACTTCGGTTCAAACAGCTCCAGGTTCGATATTTAAACTATGTTCATCCATTGCAGGACTTGAAGAAGGTGTTATATCTCCAAGTACAATGATTAATTGTAGTGGTTCATTTGATCTAGTTACACCGCCACCGAAGTGTTGGAAAATCAAAGGACATGGTGATAGAGATGTATCTACGGCAATTAGAGATTCTTGTAACGTATTTTTTTACAATGTTGGATACCGGCTTGCACTTGAAAATGGAAAGTATAATTCTATAAAAGGTACCTCTACATTACAAAAATATGCGGAGCAGTTAGGACTTGCAACAAAATCTAACATTGAAATATATGAGAAAGAGCCTCAAGCTTCTAACACGAACGCAATTGCCTCTGCAATTGGACAAGGAACGCATGATTATTCTTGTTTGAATTTGGCAAGATATGTATCTACAGTAGCAACTTCTGGGATTAATCATGATTTAACATTAGTTGATAAAGTTACAGACTCAGAGGGAAACTTGATCCGAGATAATTCGGCTGTTGTAGCAAATACAATGGATAATGTAAGTAGTTCAACATGGACTGCAGTCCATACGGGAATGAAGATGGTTATTGATTTTCAAGCTCCATTTAATGGATTTAAAGTAATTGTGGCTGGTAAGTCTGGTACTGCGCAGGAAAATTCGAATAAGCCCGATCATGCAACGTTTGTCAGTTATGCTCCATATGATGCTCCACAGGTCGCTATGGCAGTAGTAATTCCGAATGGTTATAAATCTGGTAATGTTTCTGAACTTACAGCTAACATTTATAAAATAATGGGAATGAATTAAACTAGAAAATAGTTTTATATTTAGAATTGAGGTGGAATGATTGAATAATTCAGTGGTTATTAAAGGCAATAAGAATGGAATCGTCGTTGTTTTAGATAAAAATATAGAATTCGATGAATTGAAAAATTGTCTTATTGAAAAATTCACTAGTGCTTCTAAGTTTTTTGAAAATGCGAATATGGCAATTTCATTTGAAGGAAGAAAGCTGTCAGATAATGAAGAAAGAGAAATACTGGATGTAATAGATAAAGAAACAGAACTCAATATTGTATGTGTGATTGATAATGATGAGTTACGCCAGCAGTATTTTAAAAATGCTGTTGATACAAAAATCGCTGAATCGTGTGCACATAGTGGTCAATTTTATAAAGGGACCCTACGTTCAGGACAAGTCCTTGAATCAGAAAGTAGTATTATTATACTTGGTGATGTGAATCCTGGTGGTAAAGTAATAGCAAAAGGTAATGTTGTTGTTCTTGGTAGTTTAAAGGGGAATATTTTTGCTGGTGCTGGTGGCGATGAAGATGCATTTGTGGTGGCTATTGAGATGGATCCGATGCAGATTAGAATTGGTAGTGTAATTGCTCGATGTTCAGATTCAACTACAAAGTCAAAATTAAAAAAGAGTGAAGCCAAGATTGCATATGTTGAAGACGGAAATATCTATATAGAAAAGCTTGAAAAAGATGTTTTGTCAGATATTAGAGTATAGAATTGTCTGATTATTGTTTATTTATTAAAAACCTATTGATTTAAGTTGTAAAATTAAGCATAATGTATATTAGAACGATATATTAATTGTAGGAGGATTTGGGATGAGTGAAGTAATTGTAGTTACATCTGGAAAAGGTGGCGTTGGTAAGACTACCACATCAGCAAATGTTGGGACTGGTCTTGCTATGTTGAATAAAAAAGTAGTGTTGATCGATACAGATATAGGACTTAGAAACTTAGATGTAGTAATGGGGTTAGAAAATAGAATCGTTTATAACCTTGTAGATGTCGTAGAAGGGAATTGTAGAGCGAAGCAGGCATTGATTAAGGACAAGCGTTATCCTAATCTGTTTTTACTTCCATCTGCTCAGACTAGAGATAAAACAGCTGTTTCACCTGAACAGATGAAAAAGCTTACAGAAGAACTGAAAGAAGAATTTGATTACATAATTCTTGATTGTCCAGCTGGTATCGAACAGGGCTTTAAGAATGCAATTGCTGGTGCAGATAGAGCACTTATCGTAACAACACCAGAAGTTTCAGCTATTAGAGATGCAGACCGTATTATTGGATTATTAGAAGCAGAAGAGATGAAACGCAGCGATTTAATTGTTAACAGAATTAGAATGGATATGGTAAGTCGCGGTGATATGATGTCGATTGAGGATGTTGTAGATATTTTATCAATTAATTTAATTGGTGCTGTTCCAGATGACGAAAATGTTGTAATTTCAACTAACCAAGGTGAACCGTTGGTAGGCGATGACAGCTTAGCTGGACAAGCATATATGAATATTTGCAGGAGAATTATTGGTGAAGAAGTGCCTCTACTTGATTTAAGTGGAAAAAGTAATATTTGGCAAAAAATATCTAGTATATTTAAAAAGAATTGATCTGGAGGGGGTTTGAATAATGAGTTTGTTTGATATGTTTAAAAAGAAAAATTCCAGTGATGTAGCAAAAGACAGACTTAAGCTTTTGCTTGTTTCTGATAGAGCGAATTGTTCACCAGAGATTATGGAAATGATTAAAAATGATATTATTAAAGTAATATCAAAATATATGGTTATTGACGCAGAAGGCCTTGATATTCAGATTACACAAACAGAATCTGAAAATAATAATGGCTTTGTTCCTGCTTTATTTGCAAATATTCCAATTTTAGATTTGAGGAATGGAAAGCTAGAAAAGAAATAACCGCGAAAAGGTGTTGCTATGTTTAAAAAATTTCAATTACGTTACTACAATTTCAGATTGGTTATTTTAATCTTGATTACTTCAGGTATAGGAGTACTTGTTATTAATAGTGCCAAGAATTTTTCTCTTGCCCTTAGACAATTTGAGGGTATTGGAATTGGTCTGGCAATATTAATTGTTATTTCTCTTATTGATTATAATTGGCTGCTAAGGTATTTCTGGCTTATGTATTTGTTAGATGTATTTTTATTACTACTTGTTCACTTTTTTGGAACAGAGGCTAATCATGCAAAAAGATGGATGGATTTTGGATTCGTGCAGATTCAGCCATCTGAATTTTCAAAAATACTGCTAATTTTAGCTTTAGCGAAAGTGCTTTCAATGTATAAGAACAGACTGAACACTTGGAAATTCTTATTGATTTTAGGGGTCTTTTTAAGTGTTCCAGTTGGACTCGTATTAAAAGAACCTCATTTATCTACTACTTTACTAACTTGTATGATAATATTTACAATTCTTTATTGTGCAGGTTTAAGTTACAAAATAATTGGAATAATGGTATTATCAATAGTAGTAATGATAGGTGTTGTTGCAATAGATATTCAGCAGGCAAAACCTATTTTAATTCAACCTTATCAAGTTGGCCGTATTTTGACATTTATGAGTCCGGACGAGTCAGATGCTAATTCTGCTGGAAAGTATCAACAAAAGTATTCCGTTCAAGCAATTGGCTCTGGACAATTAATGGGTAAGGGTCTTAATAATGATGATGCGTCATCAATTAAAAACGGTAATTTCATAGCGGAAGCACAAACTGATTTTATTTTTGCCGTAATTGGCGAAGAATTAGGATTTACTGGTGGATGTATTGTATTGCTTTTATTAGCATTGATAATATTTGAATGTATTTTGGCGGCTATTAGAGCAAAGGATTTTACTGGCCGCTTAATTTGCTGTGGTATGGCAGCATTAGTTTCTTATCAGACATTTATTAATGTAGGTGTTGCAACTAAGCTATTACCAAATACTGGGTTACCATTACCTTTTGTGAGTTATGGACTTAGTTCATTAGTCGCTTTGTTTGGTGGTATGGGAGTTGTAATTAATATATGTATGCAAAGGAATTCATATGATAATGATTAGGAGGGTAATAGACTTATGAATATTGGATTAATAGCTCATGATTCAAAGAAAAAACTTATGCAAAATTTTTGTATCGCATATCGTGGAATTCTTAATAAGAATCAGTTATTTGCAACAGGAACAACTGGACGTTTAGTAGAAGAGGTTACGAATTTATCTGTGCATAAATTTTTAGCGGGACATTTAGGAGGAGAACAACAACTTTGTTCACAAATCGAGCATAATCAAATCGATTTAGTTATTTTTCTTCGAGATCCATTGAATCCGCAGACACATGAACCAGATTTTAATAATATTTTTAGTTTATGTGATATGTATAATATACCATTGGCTACTAATTTGGCTACTGGAGAATTGTTAATAAAATCTCTCGATCGAGGAGATATGGAATGGCGCGAAATTTACCAATAAGACTGATTTGTATTACTTAAAATCCCCTTTACTTTTCATTATTAAAGTGAAGGGGATTTTGTAAGTATATGGTTATTAATGAAAGGTGATATTAATCTATTTCTTCAATTCTACCATATGCACTAATTAAATAAAGTCCACAAATTCCTACTGCAGCATAAATTATTTTGCTTAGCATGCTTGTTGCACCAAATAAAAATGAAACCAGATTGAAATTTATAAATCCTATAAGGCCCCAGTTAATTGATCCGATTATTACAACTGTTAAAGCAGCGTAGTCCAATCCTTTTCTCATTTAAAATCCTCCTTTATATATTTTAATATTACATATAGTATTGTTTGAAGTTATATCAAATAATATTAAGGTATTAAATGGAAATCTTTTTGCATTTCATGGCAGATTATGGTGGATTTATAGAAAAAAACTAGGCTTTTGCTTGTATACTAACATCTAAAATGCTACAATATATTAATAAAATCCTGGAGGTTTAAAATGGCAAATCGTAGAAGAGACATTGTAAAGTTTAGAAAAAAACCTCGAGCTGCTGTTATTATTTTTACAATCATACTTATATATTTGATTGCATTTATTTCAATGTACATTTCCAAATCCAAAGTAAGAACTTACGAAGTATACGCTGGATCGCTTACTTCCAATAGTGTATATAAAGGAATTGCGTTAAGAACAGAAAAAGTATTCAATTCAAGCTTTTCGGGCAATATTAATTATTATATTAGAGAAGGCGTCAAAGCTAAGGTTGGTGATACGATATATACGGTTGATGAGACAGGAAGAGTGGCGGAAATCTTATCTCAACTAAATAATGATAAAAATTCGTTATCAGCTGATAATTTGAAAGTAATTAAAAGTACACTTAATAGTTTTAAAGTGGATTATTCAGGTGATGAATTTAATAAAGTATATGATTTAAAGGCAGATATTAATTCGACTGTTTTGCAGTCAATTAATGAAAATATAGTAAATAATCTTGATTCTATAATAAGTAAAACAGGTAGCGAGAACTTGTTTCAGACTATAAAATCAGATACAAGCGGCGTTGTAGAGTATGCAATCGACGGATATGAAGAATTCAATGAAGATAAGCTTTCATCATCAGTTTTTGACAAAAATAATAATCCCAAAAACAATCTTAAAACAGAATCTTTGATTGTTGCGAATAATCCAGTATACAAGGTGATTACAAGCGAAGATTGGTTCGTATACATACCACTTGTACAAAGCGATATTGATAAATATGAGTTGACTGGTAAATCTGTAGTTAAAATCAGATTTGTAAAAGATGATATTACTACAAATGCTGATTTTAGTATTGTCGAAAAAAACGGTGGGATGTATGGAAAGCTATCTTTGAGCAAATATATGATTCGATATGCCAATGAAAGATTTTTAGATATAGAGCTTATTGCATCTAATTCTACCGGTTTGAAAATCCCTGTGACTTCATTAGTGGATAAAGATTTTTATACGATTCCAAAGGAGTATTTAACAACAGGTGGCAATAGTAATTCTTATGGATTTTTATGTGAGCATTTAAACTCAGATGGGAACTTAGTTACCGAATTTAAAGAAGTTAATATATATAGCACAACAGATACTTTGTGTTATGTTAATACAGCAGATTTTTCTCCGGGTGATAATATTGTTAAGATAGATTCAACTATGCGTCATATTATTGGTACGACGGCCGCCCTAAAAGGTGTGTATTGTGTCAATACAGGGTACACAACATTTCGTAAAGTTGAAATTATCGAACAAAATAAAGAATATTGTATTGTCAAAAAAGGTACATTATATGGCATAACAGTATATGACCATATTATTTTAGACGGATATAATATGAAAGAAAATGTTATTATATATTAGGGACAGATATAAAAAAAATCATATTGGTGTCTATGGCACGAACTTGATATGCGCATTGTCTCACCGAGCGAGACAATAAAAGATGCGCAGGAATGGGAGCAAGTATGTTAGTTGATAATCTACATGAAGTGCAATACAATATCAAAATAGCTTGTGAAAAAGCTGGTAGAAAACAAGAAGAAGTAACCTTAATTACTGTAAGTAAAACAAAACCGATATCAATGATTGAACAGTTATATGAAGTAGGCATAAGAAAATTCGGCGAGAATAAAGTTCAAGATCTAATAGATAAATACGAGGCGATGCAAAAAGATATTGAATGGCATATGATAGGACATTTACAGCGAAATAAAGTGAAATATATTGTTGATAAAGTCGCAATGATTCATTCAGTTGATTCATTAAGATTGGCTGAAGAAATCAGCAAAGAGGCAGTGAAAAAGCAACTTACAGTAAGTATTTTAATTGAGGTAAATGTAGCTGGAGAGCAAACAAAATTCGGATATGCAATAGATGAAACCGAAGAGGCTGTTCGGTTATTTTCAAAATTACCAGGATTGAGAGTAAAAGGCTTAATGACAAGTGCCCCATATGTAGTAGATCCTGAAGAAAATCGCAAATATTTTCGCTCTTTGAGGCAATTATGTGTTGACATAAATAGCAAAAACATTGATAATGTCTGTATGGACAGTTTGTCTATGGGTATGACTAATGATTATATAGTCGCGATAGAAGAAGGTGCTACACTTGTAAGGGTAGGGACAGCAATCTTTGGAGAGCGAAATTATAATAAATAATAGGAGAATTAAATATGGGTATGATAAATAAATTATTAGATGTTCTTAATTTATCTAATAACGATTATGATGATGATTACGATGATGGATATGGCAATGATGAAGATGATTATGAGGAAACTAAATCTACAAGAAAACGTTTATTTAGTGGAAAATCAGAGCCAGATGACGATAATGAAATTGACGATAAGGCTTTAAAACAAAACAAATTAGTTACTAGACAGAAAAGCAAGGTGATTCAGATGAAGAATAATAGAGGCCTTGAAGTATGTGTTATTAGACCAACTTCTATTGAAGATGCAAGAGAGATTACAGATACATTATTATCTGGAAAAGCAGTTGTTCTCAATCTTGAAGGAATTCATGTAGAGGTTGCTCAAAGAATAATCGATTTTTCAGCCGGCTCAAGTTATTCTATTGGTGGCAACCTTCAAAAGATTACAAATTACATATTTATAATTACACCTCCTAATGTTGACGTATCAGGAGATTTTCAAGAACTTGTAGCTGGTGGAATTGATTTGACTACATTTAATGAAAAATTTTAGTTAGGATTAATTGATGGATAAAGATGATCAGATTATAGTTAATAGGTTAAAGGAATTAGCGAATACATCTTATCAACGAGGTATTCCAATGTTTTCTGATTTTCTTAATATTAACGAACAAAGTTTATTTAAAAGGGAAATATCAAAAATGCCACCTGTTAGCTTTGAAGCTTTAGGTGGCTATAATTTAGCTGAAAGAACAATTATTGCAATCACACCAATAGATAGCACTAGCGTAGTACTTCCTCCAATTGTTACTATTTTGATTAAGCCTTTAAATGCAAAGTTTTCGGACACGTTAACTCACCGGGATTTTTTAGGGGCAATTTTAAATTTAGGAATTGATAGAAGTAAAATTGGAGATATAGTGGTCAATCAGAAGGGTGCATTTGTGTTTTGCATTGATAAGATGGCAATGTATGTTATAGATAATCTTACAAGGATTAAACATACTCCTGTCATATGTGAAGTTAGTGAGTTTGATGAAGAAGTATCTTTGAACTATTCAGAAATTAGCGGTAGTATTTCATCGGTGAGATTAGATAGTGTTTTGGCAATATGTTTTGAGTCTTCTCGTTCAAGTATTATTTCTAATATTGAAGAAGGTAAAGTATTTGTTAATGCCAAAGTTATGACGACAAATAGTTATAATCTAAAAGAAAACGATATTATTTCAGTTCGTGGATTAGGCAAATTCAAATATTTGGGAACTTCTGGAGTTACTAAAAAAGGACGATTTATTGCTACAATTCATAAATATATATAAATCAAAAATTCAAAACGAAAGGTGCTTCGTATATTTATTTGATTGTATTTATATGAGCAGTATCATAATTTAAAAATGTGATACAATAAGGTTATATTTATGTCGAAGACAATTACAGTTCATTATGATCAAAAACCAATTTATAATATCATGATTGAGGAGAATTTTAGGAACTTATCTGATTCTTTTTCAAAGCTATCCGTTTTAGGAAGAAAGCTATGTATCGTAACCGATAGCAATGTTGGAAAACTATATGCTGATACCGTAAAGACGGAGTTAGAGAAGACTGGAAATATTGTCTTTATCTATTCATTTATGGCAGGTGAGGAAAATAAAAATCTTGACGTAGTTTCTGATTTATATGAATTTTTGATTATGAATCAATTTGATAGAAAAGATATGTTAGTCGTATTAGGCGGTGGTGTAGTAGGTGATCTTACTGGATTTACGGCTGCTACATATCTACGCGGTATTGATTTCATTCAAATACCAACTTCATTACTAGCTCAAGTAGATTCTAGTATTGGTGGTAAGACCGGAGTTGACTTTAGGGCATATAAAAATATGGTAGGCGCATTTCATCAACCCCAATTGGTCTATATTAATCTTGCTACTTTAAAATCACTGAGTACTAGATTATTTAATTCTGGTTTTGGCGAAATAATCAAACATGGTTTTATTAAAGATAAAGCATATTATAATTGGCTTAGAGAGAATGCAGATAGCATTAAAGAATTAGATATGCAAACACTTGAAGCTATGATTTTTGTGAGTTGCAATATTAAATGTAAAGTAGTAGAACTTGATCCAACAGAACAAGGGGAAAGAGCTTTGCTTAATTTTGGTCATACATTAGGACATGCAATTGAAAAATTAATGGATTTCAAGCTATATCATGGAGAATGTGTTGCACTTGGGATGATAGCTTCACTTGAAATCTCTAAGAATAGAGGACATATAACTGAATTAGAAATGGAACAAGCTTTGGATATGTTAAAATTATACGAATTTCCTACTAGCATTTCAGGGATTACAATCGAGGATATAATCGCAATTTCTAAGAATGATAAAAAGATGGATGCAGGTAAAATTAAATTTATTTTATTAAATGAGATTGGTAATGCATATATTGACAAAACTGTTACAGATGAAGAAATGAAAAAAGCTTTAGAAATACTAATAAAATAGAAATAATATATATACTATATACAGTTGAGTAGGAGTTAATATGAGAAACGTTAAAAAAGCTAGGCAACTAATCATTTTTATAATAAGCGTGTGTTTACTTGTTGGAATCGATCAATTTACAAAATATATAGTTGAAATGAAATTAAAAGGACATAGTCCATTTGTAATTATCAAAGGAGTATTTGAATTTTCTTATCTTAGAAATACAGGAGCAGCATGGGGAATATTTAGTGGTGGAAGAATTATATTAATCATATTTACCTGCATTGTGTTAATTATTATTGCTTTCATTGTATATCGAACTCCTGATGAAAAGAAGTACCTACCTTTTAGATGTGTATTGATTTTACTCTGTGCTGGTGCAATTGGGAATATAATTGATAGAATTGTAAATAGTTATGTTATAGATTTTGTTTACTTTAAATTAATTGATTTTCCAATATTTAATGTTTCTGATATATATGTGTCAGTTTCAATGGGATTACTTATAATATTAATATTTTTTGTATATAAAGAAGAAGATTTTAATTTTTTATCACTAAAAAAAGCGAAGAAAGATATGGGCATAGATGGATAAAATTAATTTGATAATAGATAAAGATGATGTAGGAAATAGAATAGATAAGTTTCTGTCAGATGAGCTCGAAGATATTTCTAGATCATATATGCAGAAACTTATAAAGGATAATTGTGTAACAGTAAACGATAAAATCGTAAAGTCAAATTACAAACTTTCATTAGGAGATTCATTAGATGTTACTATTCCTGATTTGGTACAACCTGAAATAGTTGCAGAAGATATTCCACTTGATATCGTCTTTGAAGATGACGATCTAATCGTTATTAATAAACCAAAGGGAATGGTTGTGCATCCGGCAGTTGGTCATTATACTGGAACACTAGTAAATGCGCTTATGTTTCACTGCAAAGATAACCTATCTGGAATAAATGGTGTAATGAGACCAGGAATCGTGCATAGAATCGATATGAATACTACCGGTTTAATCGTAGTATGCAAAAATGACTTCGCACACAATAGCCTGGCTGAGCAATTGAGTGTTCATTCAATTACAAGAAAATATAATGCAATCGTCTATAATAGTTTTAAAGAAGAAGAAGGAACAATTGATGCACCTATTGGAAGAAATATTCATGATAGAAAAAAGATGGCTATTGATAAATTCGATGGTAGAAGAGCAGTGACTCATTATAAAGTCATAAAGAATATGAATAAGTTTTCTTATGTTGAATGTCAATTAGAAACTGGAAGAACACATCAGATCAGAGTTCATATGGCAAGCATTGGACATCCATTGTTAGGTGATGATGTATATACATCAGCAAAGTCTCCATATAATTTACAAGGTCAGACATTACATGCCCGTGTTTTAGGATTTATTCATCCAAGAACAAAGGAGTATGTTGAATTTGAAGCACCTTTGCCAAATTATTTCGTACGTGTACTTGAATTTATTGAAATATATAATAATTAATTTAGGAAAGAGATTGTTTGAGCGATACAGGCTTGTATACTCTCTTTTTTATTTATAATTAATGCATAATAAGATCACTTTTCATAACAATATATATGGAAAATATAATTAGGAGGTAGCATTATAATGAATATTTTTGATATTATTGGCCCAATTATGGTTGGCCCATCAAGTTCGCATACTGCTGGAGCAGTAAGGATCGGACTTGTGACACGACATTTGCTTGCACAGGAACCAGTTAGTGCAACAATTACATTACATGGATCATTTAGTGCAACTGGTTTTGGGCATGGAACACAAAAGGCTATAATTGCCGGACTTCTTGGTATGCTCCAAGATGATATGCGAATTCCTCAAAGTGATGTTATAGCGAATCAATTAGGATTTGAATATAATTTTGAATATAAAACAATCAAAGATGCACATCCTAATACAGCGTTGATTCATGTGATTGGAAGAAATGGTAGAGAAATTGAAGTACAAGCATCTTCAATTGGTGGTGGAAGAATTTTGATTAATAAGATTGATGGAATTCTTGTAAATTTTTCAGGGGAACAAAATACACTAATCGTTCATAATATTGATCAACCAGGGCATGTCGCTGAGGTGACATCAACACTTTCACATAAATCGGTGAATATTGCAACGATGCAATTATTTAGAGACGCTAGAGGTGGATATGCTGTTATGGTTATCGAGACCGACCAAGATATACCCAATGAGTCAATTGATTGGCTGAATCATCTAGAAGGTGTAATTAAAGTAACATATTTGAGTGCGGTTAAATAATCCAAATAATTATATGAGATTGGAGTTTCTATGTCTTTTAAATCAATGGAAAAAATAGTTGAGCTATGTTTAGAACAAGACAAATCATTTTATGAAATAATAATAGAAGAAGATATCAATGAAAGTGCTATAACGTTAGAGGAATCTTTAAATAAAATGACTCAAATGTGGAAAGCTATGATTGATGCTAGCGATAATTATGATGGAAAGTTAAAATCAAAAAGTGGATTAGTTGGTGGAAATGGCCTGAAAATGTTGGAATATTTAGATAAAAAAGACAGCTATTGCGGATCATTTACAACAAAAGTGATTGCTGAGGCACTTAAAATGGGAGAATCAAATGCATGTATGAAAAGAATTGTCGCTGCACCTACAGCAGGGTCATGCGGAGTTATTCCAGCAGTTTTGATTTCATATTACCAATACGCTGATATTTCCGAGAAAGACATTATTCAAGCATTATACGTTGCCGGTGGAATTGGTCAAGTAATAGCGGAAAGAGCATTTGTTTCAGGGGCGGCTGGTGGCTGTCAAGCAGAGGTTGGAGTAGCATCAGCCATGGCATCAGGAGCACTTGTATTCCTTAAAAATGGAACGGTTGAGCAAATATGCCATGCTACAGCAATGACACTCAAAAATTTATTAGGACTTGTTTGTGATCCTGTAGCCGGATTAGTTGAGGTTCCTTGTGTGAAAAGAAATGTAATAGGAGCTGTAAATGCACTTTCCTGTGCCGATATGGCCCTAGCCGGAATAGAAAGCCAAGTGCCAGTAGATCAAGTTATTGACGCAATGAAAGAGATAGGCGAAAACATGGATACGATGTACAAAGAAACTGCGTGTGGTGGATGCGGAATCACACCACGAGCTGTAGAAATTGAAAATGAACTTAGAAGTACAAATATATAATAAATTGTCAAAATATGAAATTATAAGATGATAATTGTATGCATTTACCAAAAACTATGTGAAATTATTGGTAAATCATAAAAACAACTGGAAATATCTGTTTAATCGTTGTATACTGTACATATAATAAACTTGTATATTTATACAAAGGGGGTACTATTATGAATAAGAAAACTGTAATTACGATAGGACGTGAATTCGGTAGTGGAGGTCACGAGATTGGTCAGAAACTTGCGGAGGAATTAGGAATTAAGTGCTACGATAAAGAATTGTTAGCATTAGCAGCAAAGGATAGTGGCTTATGTGAAGAACTATTTATTAATCATGATGAAAAACCTACAAACAGCTTTTTGTATTCCCTAGTAATGGACACGTATTCATTAGGATACACAACATCTTATGTCGATATGCCAATTAATCACAAAGTGTTTTTAGCACAATTTGAAACAATTAAAAAACTAGCTGATAGAGAATCATGTATAATCGTTGGTAGGTGTGCAGATTATGCACTAGAAAGTAATCCACATGCAATCAGTGTATGGATAACCTCCGATATATCTGCTAGAGTTGATCGCATCAAGAGAATATATCAACTAAATGATTCAAAGACAGCTGATTTAATTCAGAAAACTGACAAACGTCGCGCAAGCTACTATAATTATTATTCTAGTAAGAAGTGGGGCGAAGCCAAAGGATATGATCTGTGTTTGAATAGTGGGAAACTTGGAATTGATGGTACAATCGAAGTGATTAAAAAATTTATTGAAATGAGAGAACGACAGTTTTAAATTTAATATTGAACCATATAAAATCAAACAATAAATCAATTTATAAAATAAAATTATTTATAATTTTATTTAATGAATTTAATAAGGAAATATAATATGTATCATAAGTCGAAGAGAAATGATATAAAAAAATGGATTTTTAATAGCCATTCAAAGATATATCTACCAATATTATTACTACTTGGTATAATAATATTTTTTACATTTAAAAATATTAATTTGCCAGGTACCCAAGAAACATATAATAGTGAAGATACTAGTGCTGCGATTGAAACAGAAAATGGGACAATTGGCAGTACTAATTTTAGTGCAGAGAATAATTCCTATCTAATCAAAATAAATAAGAGTAAATACTTTATTACAATATTTAAAATTGATAATACTGGAAAGGCAATCGCTTTTAAAACATTTCGATGCGCAGTTAATTCAAATGTGCCAATGGGCAGTTATAAAATTTCCGAAAAGTTTGTGTGGAGAATGTTAGATACGAATCAATATGCGCAATATACGTCAAGAATTGGTCCCACATTTTATATTCATTCAGTACCATATAGTAGTCAAAAAAGTTCCTCGTTAATTACGGACGCCTATAATAAGTTAGGAAGTGCAGCATCAATTGGCTCAATATATTTAACGGTAGCTGATTCCAAATGGATATATGAGAATTGTATAAATGAAACCGTAGTAGAGGTATATGAAAATCCAGCAGAGGAACCTGCAATTGCGATTGCGGATAAAGTTACTCTTCCATTTGGGACTGGTTATGACCCCACAGATGGTGGAACAACCAATAAGATTGTGCAACACAAAATCGATTATTTGCAAGGAGTAAAAGATAAACAAGTTGCAGTAGGAGCGTCCATTAACCTTTGGGAAGGCATTTATGCTGTTGATTTGGATGGTAACGACATTACCAGTTATATTTCTATAAGTGGCAGTGTAAATACTGCAGTGGCTGGTAGATATACAATCACATACAACTTAATGGATACGTTTGGGACAATCATTGCATACAATAGTGTTATAACAGTATATTAATTAAATATATAGGAATAATTAAACAAAGACCATTTGTTTTCAAGTAATTTGAAAATCAAATAGTCTTTTTTTATTGGCTGGATATTGATTATGGAAGATATCAAAGAAGATAAATAAATAATAATATCTTGCAATACATGCATGTATTCTGAATTTACATGAAAAAGATACCAAATTGTGTTATAATTATATAAGAAGTTAAATATTATCTGAATTTAACTTCAACTTAATTATTACTGTCGCAGAAAATGAAAGTGAAATTTAAAGAAAAAGATATTTAAAATAACTACGAAAAGGAGACTGAAATGAGTGTTTATGATAAAGTTTTTATTGAAGGAATTGTACTGATTGTCTTAGCAGTCATATGTCTTTTGTTGATTTTATTAAAATTAAAATCGAATAGTAAAATAAACGTTCATGATGCTTCACTTTCAAGTGAAGAACTTGAATATCATGCAAAAAGTATAGCAATGGGGCATTCTGTTTTTGGAAATAAAAAAAAGTCATCTTGGCCGATGACAAGGATGAATAGTAATTATAATTTTATACTTACTGTATATAAGGAACTGAATGAAGATATACAAAAAAAATATGCCGTTCCATCAGCAGCGGAATGGCTATTAGATAACTTCTATGTGATTGAAGAACAGGTAAAAGGACTTAGGAGAGACCTGAATCGAAAAAGTTATTCGCAACTTCCAGCTCTGCAATCAGGGCCATTAGTTGGGTATGCAAGAATATTTGATGTTGTTCTTGAACTCGTTGCACATACAAACGGGCAAATGGATGAAAAAATACTTTCGGATTATTTGAAGGCTTATCAGTCACATAGTGTCCTTTTTGATAGGGAGATACAAGCATTGCCGTTGGTGATAAGGCTTGCGATTATAGAGAATATCAGGAATGTTTGCGAGAATATTAAACAAACACAAAATCAGTGGCATAAAGCGGATGAAAACTTTGAAACTTGGAGTTCTAATGATAGCATAGACACAAATAAAGCTATAAAGTTATTCAAGAATAGTTTGAAATCAGTCGATTTAGAAAATCGTTCGTTTGTCGAGCATTTGGTCTATCGTTTGAGAAAATCAGGACGAATTTATGCAGAAGTCTTAAAAACAATGGATATCCAATTAGCTAAACTAGGTATTAGTACTGAGAATATTGCGCAGGAGGAACATAGCGCACAGTCGGATATTACAATTTCAATGAGTAACAGCATTACTAGCCTTCATTATTTCTCTACATTAGATTGGGAGGATATGTTTGAGGATTTAAGCTTCGTGGATCAGATTTTAAAAGGGGATCCAGATGGAACATATCAGTCTATGGATTATTTTACTCGAATGAATTATATCGGGAAAGCTGAGGAGCTTGCGCATAAATACAGAATGTCAGAAATCCATATTGCAAGAGTAGCCATTAAGCTTGCCAAAGGTGCATACGAAAACAGAGCAGACAGTCTGGAAAGCCAAGAGATTAGCCGTGAATGGCATGTGGGATACTATTTGCTAGGACCAGGCCGCGAAAAACTAAAAAAAATGCTAGAACCTATAAATAAGTTCAAACCAGAAAGAGATAATATATTTAAAAAATATTCAACGTGGTTGTATCTGGGTTCAATCTCCTTGTTGACAATACTCCTTGTTTATTTTGCGATAGAGTATTCTATTCTATCTGATGGGTTTCATTCTCTTCCTATAGTTATATTAGCAGGGTTTTGTGTCCTTATTCCTGCATCAGAGATTGCAGTTAATGCAGTAAATTTAATTGTATGTAAATGTTTAAAACCAGCTATATTTCCAAGAATGGAGTTAAAGGATGGGATCCCTGAGAACTTAAGTACGATTGTCGTTGTACCAACATTGCTACCAGATGTAGTACGTGTCAAAGAAATGTTAGCTATATTGGAAGGACATTATCTGTCAAATAGAGAAGATAATCTGTTTTTTACGTTGGTTGGAGCATTTGCAGATTCAAAAGTATCGGTTATAGAGAACGACACAAAAATAATAGAAGCTGCTATGAGTGGCATAGAAGAACTGAATATAAAGTATTCTAAAACAGGGACTGATAAATTCTATTTTTTCCACAGGGCTAGTCAATTTAATAAAAGTAATAATAAATGGATTGGATGGGAACGAAAAAGAGGAGCATTGATGGAATTCAATGAGCTAGTTCTTGGGTCATTGGACACAAGCTTTATTTACTCTTCATGCAAAAACCCCCCATTCTCAAATGTAAAATATATTATCACTTTAGATAGTGATACAATTCTTCCAATGGGTATGGCCAAAAAAATGATAGGAACGATGTCACATCCACTAAACAGGCCAATTGTAGATAGTAAAAAAGGAATTGTTACTGAAGGCTATGGTATTATGCAACCAAGGGTGGACGTTGATGTTGAGAGTTCTAACTCTTCAATTTTTTCACGCATTTTCACTGGGCAAGAAGGTATTGATCCTTATGCCAATGCTATTTCAGATGTATATCAGGACTTATTTGGTGAAGGCATTTATACAGGAAAAGGAATTTATGATTTGCATGTATTTCAAGAAGTTATGACAAATATTGTCCCTGACAACTCAGTATTAAGCCATGATTTGCTTGAGGGGTCATATATGAAAACAGGTTTGGTTGGTGACCTTAAATTAATTGACTCATTTCCTTCTAGGTATAATTCGTATTCTGAAAGAATGCATCGTTGGGCAAGAGGCGATTGGCAATTATTTCCACTTCTTTTTGGTAAGCTTTCAAATCGTATTAAAAAAATGTCGACTAATCCGCTAACGTTACTTTCTAGATGGAAAATATTTGATAATCTTAGAAGAAGTCTTGTAGCGCCAACACTCTTTATCATGCTTGCCTTGGGATTTTGTGTGCTACCTGGAAGTATGTATTTTTGGATTGGCATTTTTGTCGTTTCGTTGGCATTTCCTTTTATAATTGAGGCAATCGGATATATATTTGCAGGAGAACTGGGAAATGTAAGTAGTAAACATTATGTGCCGGTTATAGCTGGAGTAAAAGCGGCACTTCTACAGGCATTATTGACTTTGACCTTTTCACCATTTGAAGCGTGGCTTATGTGCAAGTCAATTATTGTGACTTTGTACCGTGTTATTATTACAAAAAAGAACTTACTAGAATGGCAAACCTCAGATAATGTAGAGAAAACAAACAAGAACTCTCTCAAAAGTTATATATGGATGATGAAAGTTTCGATTATAGTTTCGCCTCTCATTCTTTTTGTTGCAATTGTTTTTAAACCTGAAGCGATACCAATTGGCCTATTCCTTTTTGTCCTTTGGGCAAGCTCGCCTTTCATTGCGTATTGGATTAGTAAAGATATAAAGGAGAAACCCGATAATATTTCGCAAACTGATATGTATGAATTGGGGAAAATCGCAAGAAAAACATGGAGGTATTTCGAAGAATTTTCAAATTCAGGAAATCATTATCTGGCACCTGACAATTACCAGGTGGACCCACCAAAAGGTATCGCAGCAAGAACGTCACCAACAAATATCGGATTGGGACTGCTTGCAACTTTAACAGCAAGAGATTTGGGATATATCGGAAGTTGTGAAATGACTGATCTAATAGAAAAAACGGTTTCCACTATTGAACGATTAGAAAAATGGAATGGACATCTATATAATTGGTATGATACAAGAACTTTAATTCCACTAAAACCCAGATATATTTCAACAGTGGATAGTGGAAATCTCATTAGTTATTTAATTACGTTACGAGAGGGTATGAAAGAGATACTTGGAAAGCCTATCGTAGATAGTTGCTATTTTAATGGAATTCGAGATACCCTGTATTGTGCAGGGAATGAAGATGATGCAAAAATTATATTTGATTGCCAAAATCATGTAAATGTGACTACTTGGAATCAACTTCTTGATGATTTAATGAATGAAGAAGAATTGGTTAATATTAAAAATGATGTATGGAAGTCAAAATTCGAAAGCATGTTATTGAAGTTAAAAAAAGAAGTGACGAAATGGATGCCATGGCTTGATTTGATGGAAAAAGTCCCAATGGAATTTAAAAGATCCGAATATGAAAATTATTTAGAAGTTAATAAGCTTATTGATATACTTTTACAAAATAGGAGTATTAAAGATCTGCCATTTGATTGTACACAAGCACTCAGTTTGTCAAATGAACTAATTGCGAAAATTCAAGTAAGTGAGGGTTATAACGGAAATGGTGCATTAGATTGGCTTAAACAGATAAGTAGATTATTGATTAGAACGACGGAAGCTTCTGAACAATTTATAAAAAATTATTTAGAATTAATTGGAAGAATTGACAATCTGTCTGATAATACTGTATTTTTGCCATTATATGTTGAAAAGAAACATTTATTTTCTATTGGATATAATATTGAAGAAAATAAACTTACCAACTCGTATTATGATTTGCTCGCTTCGGAAGCGAGACAGGTAAGTTATATAACGATTGCAAGAGGAGAAATTCCTGCATCTCATTGGTTTAAACTTGGCCGATCACTTACGGTTGTAGACAGTTATAAGGGATTAGTATCTTGGACGGGAACGATGTTCGAATATCTGATGCCACTTTTGATTATGAAAACATATAAAAATACGTTATTAGATGAAACATATTCCTTCGTCATTAAATGTCAAAAAAAATATGGTAAAGAAAGAAATATGCCATGGGGTACTTCAGAATCGCAATATAATATGTTGGACTTGAAAAATAATTACCAGTATAAGGCTATTGGTGTTCCATCGATTGCTTTAAAAAGAGGAATGATAGAAGATGCAGTTGCAGCACCTTATGCCACCTTCTTAGCACTTTTAGTTGATCCACAAGGTGCGATTTCGAATATCAAACATTTAAAAGCTGAAGGAATAGAGGGTCCTTATGGATTCTTTGAAGCTGCGGATTATACGCCAGCAAGGTTGAGGCATGAAAATAAGCGAACGATTGTAAAGAGCTATATGGCACATCACCAAGGGTTAAGTTTGATTTCACTTAACAATTTTATAAACAAAAATATTATGCAAAAACGCTTTCATTTGGATCCGGCTATGAATGCAGCGCGCCTTCTGCTTAAGGAAAAGGTACCATCAGACATTGTGTTTGTAAAGACAAATAAAGAAAAAGTCCCACAGTTTAAAGAGGTGATTTTTAATGAACAATCCACAATACGTAGTTTTGATAGTCCTAATCCAGTATTGCCAAAAGCTCATATTCTAACGAACGGAAACTATTCTGTTATGATTACAGATAGAGGAACAGGATACAGCAAAAACAAAATGGCGGAAATAACTCGTTGGAGAGAAGATAGTACGCTTGATTCATTTGGAACCTTTTTTTATCTAAGGAACGTATCGACAGATTACATTTGGTCTGCAACGTATGCACCTTTGAATGTTCTCCCTGATAAATATGAAGTTATATTTCAACCAGAAAAAATAACATTTAAGCGTCAGGATAGAGAAATTGAAACAATGACAGAAGTAGTAGTTGCATCTGGAGATGATTCTGAGATTAGGAGGATTTCACTTAAGAATAATGGGAAAAAGACCTGCGAGATTGAACTTACAAGTTATTTTGAAGTAGTACTAGCTCCACAGGCTGCAGATATAGCACAGCCAATTTTTAGTAATCTTTTTATTGAAACAGAATTTAATCAAGAAAAAGGCTGTATAATTGCAAAAAGACGTACAAGAGCTGAAACGGAGGAAGGATTTTGGATTGCAAATTCTGTGATTCAAGAAGGTGGAATCGTTAAAAACATTCAATTCGTGACGGATAGGATGCAGATGATAGGACGAGGTAATACAGCGAAACATCCAATATCGATAGGAAGAAACAGACCTCTTATGAATTCAGTAGGTCCAGTGTTGGATCCAGTGATGTGTATGCGTGTGAAAGTTAAGGTTGAACCAGGTAAGACAGTTAAACTTTCATTTGTGTCAGTAGTGGCTGAAAGCAATGAAACACTGATGTTGTTAGTAGACAAATATGCAAGTGCAGATGCAATTGAAGGCGCATTTAGACTTGCACTAACAAGAAGTCAAATTGAGACGAAGTATCTAAATATGTCAATTACAGAAATTGAATTATATCAGAACTTGATTTCACATATTTTGTTTATTAGTCCTATGAAAAAAATATATGAAGATTTTATTTTGAAAAATTCAAAAGGTCAATCTTCACTTTGGAAATATAGTATTTCAGGTGATATACCGATTGTACTAGTTGTATTAAAAAGTTCCAATAAGGTAAAAATACTTTATCAAGTATTAAAAGCACATGAATATTGGCGTTCAATTGATTTGAAAGTAGATTTGGTTATATTGAATGAGGAGGAAAATAGTTATTCATCTCCACTGCAATCATTGATATCAGACATTGTGCTATCAAGTCAGACACATAATATAATTGAAAATCCTGAGGATATTTATATGCTTGAGAAAAATAAAATGCAGCCGGAAGATGTAAATCTTCTCTATGCGGTTGCCCGAATCGTATTAGTCGGCGACGAGGATACCATAGAAGCGCAAGTGGATAAGAAAAATGTTATGATGCTACCAGGTGTAAAGGAGTTCAATGGTCAAGAAGCGGAATTTGAGAAAACTGTTCTAGAGGAGCAAGAACTTATATACTTCAATGGATTAGGCGGATTTAACTTAGATGGTGATGAATATATCATAAAACTGGAAGGAGAACATCATACCCCAGCTCCATGGGTAAATGTAATTGCGAATCCTGAATTTGGATTTGTTGTTTCTGAATCAGGTTCGGGCTACACTTGGAATCAAAATAGTCGTGAAAATAAACTGACACCATGTTCTTACGATGTAGTATCGGATGGTCCTGGTGAAGCCCTATATATTAGTGATGATGAAACAGGAAATAATTGGACGGCTACGGCTTTACCGATAAGAGAAAGTGAACCATATACAATAAAACATGGATTTGGATATTCAATATTTGAACATATAAGTCATGGAATTGAACAGCGTCTGACACAGTTCGTGCCAGTAAATGATCCGATTAAGATAACTATAGCAAATCTCACAAATAAATCAAAAATTGCAAGGAATTTAACACTGACGTATTATGTGAGACCGATACTAGGTGTAAGTGATCAAGGCACTGCCATGCATATTAAAACTAGTATTGGAGAATCGGGCGCATTTCTAATAGAGAATCCATACAACGAAGATTTTGGAGGAAGAATTTGTTTTGTAGATAGTTCAATCACAAAACGCTCAGTCACAGGGAATCGAAAAGAATTCTTTGGAAATGGCGATATGAGTGAACCTGAGTGTCTAGCACGAAAGGGATTATCTGGAGAAACCGGCATAGGTATGGATCCATGCTGTGCAATTCAGGTAAAGATTACCTTAGAACCTGGTGAAAGCCGTGATATCATATTCCTTCTAGGAATGACTTCAGATATTTTTAAGGCGAACGAACTTATACAACGGTACACAAAAGCAGAAAAGGCAACAGAAGCTTTAATAGAAGTTAAACAAAACTGGAAGGATAAGATGAATGTTTTACAGTTTAAAACTCCTGACTGTTCAATGGATATAATGCTAAATGGATGGCTTTTATATCAAATACTATCATGTAGATTGTGGGCACGGTCTGGATTTTATCAGGCAGGTGGAGCTTTCGGGTTTAGAGATCAGCTTCAAGATTGCTTGTCTATTGCAGGAATATGGCCCGAAATTGCTCGTGAACAAATTCTTTTGCATGCAAAACATCAGTTTACACAGGGCGATGTCCAACATTGGTGGCATGCACCACAAGAAAAGGGTATTCGTACCCGCTGTTCGGATGATTTATTATGGTTGCCTTATGTGACCGCTGAATATATAAGATTAACAGGAGATGAAGACATTTTAGAAGAACAGGTTACGTTTCTAGAAGAGGCTCCTTTGATGGAAAATGAATCAGAAAGATATGGAAAATCGAATGTTTCATTAGATACAGCTTCTTTATATGAACATTGTTTGCGGGCTGTTGATGCATCTTTGAAGTTCGGCAAGCATGGCCTTCCACTTATGGGTACAGGAGATTGGAATGATGGAATGAATACCGTCGGAGACAAAGGTTTTGGTGAAAGTGTTTGGTTAGGTTGGTTTTTAGTTTCAGTTCTTAAAATAATAGCTCCAATATGCACCAAAATGGGAGATACTGAAAGAGCTGAAAAATATAATGAAATTAGAAATAAAGTTACACAAGCGATTGAAAATGCATGGGATGGAAATTGGTATCGTAGGGCATATTTTGACAATGGACAGATACTGGGATCAGAAAAAAATATTGAATGCAAAATCGATTCAATTGCGCAAACCTGGTCTGTAATTTCAGGTGAAGGAGAACCCAGAAGATCAATGCAGGCAATGAATTCACTTGAAGAATACCTGATAAATAGGGAGGAAGGTATAATAAAACTTCTTTCGCCCCCATTTGATAAAGGTGATTTAGAACCTGGTTATATAAAAGGATATGTTCCAGGTGTTAGAGAAAATGGAGGACAGTACACCCATGCGGCAGCGTGGACAGTAATTGCATTTGCAAAATTGGGTGATGGAGATAAAGCAGGAGAACTGTTTGAACTCATTAATCCAATCAGCCATGCCAATGATCTTAGAGAATATTTCCAATATAAGGTAGAACCTTATGTGATGTCAGCGGATGTTTATGCTGTTCACCCACATATGGGAAGAGGTGGATGGTCGTGGTATACAGGCTCTGCGGGTTGGATGTATCAGGCAGGTTCTGAGTATATTCTAGGATTTCAAAGAAATGGTGATTCAGTTATAGTAGACCCATGTATCCCAAGCAAATGGAATGAATATTCAATGAAATATCAATTTCACACTGCAACTTATGAGATTAAAGTTAGCAATCCTGAAGGGGTATGTAGAGGCGTTAAGAAAATAACTATAGATGGTAAAACATTAGAAGGAAATGGTTTTGACCTTATAAATGATGGAAGAGATCATGTTGTTGAAGTTCTTATGGGATAGTAATATTATCTTGAATTATAAGCTAGATGGGAGAGTAACCTTAACATTTACTATCCCATCTAGTTTTTTAATTGAGAAAATGGAAATATTATTTTAATTGCAGAAAAATGTAGCTATAGATACACATATATATTGAATTAGTAATTATAATAAGTAAATACCGACACACAAGATATCAATTGTTTGGTTTCGAAAAATTTTATAAAAAAAATAGATGAGGAGAAACAATATGAGTGCATTTTTAGGACCAATTCATTTTTGGCTATATAATAAAATCCAAATACAGCAAGAATTACTAGATGAAATTTTAACATTAACAAATGATTTATTCCCGGGTTTAAAAGAAGGACTAGATACAAAATATGGAAAGTCAGAAACAAGGGCTTTAGAAGAGGTTATAGATCAAGGAAATATTCACGGATGGTTGCAATCTAGTATATCCAAAGTTGAATACAAGTTAGCAAATAGTGTGACACATATTATTAAAAATTCCCCAGAGGTATTACCAAAAATAGAAACTATTTTTGAAACAAAGGGGGAAGAAAAATCATCGTTAACTATTACAAGCAGTGCAGCTGATGCATATAAGGCAATTAGTGATTGTTTATTGGATGGGATGCCATGTGATCATGCGAATAGCGTGTTAGAAGAAAGCGAAGAGAAAGTAATATGGAAAAGAAATAGCTGTGTACACACGAAATATTGGGAAGAAGTTGGTGGAAACATTGACATATATTATTCGCTACGGGAAGCATTTATTATGGGATTTCTAAAGAAAACTCAGCTTGTATATGAAAAGGTAGATGAAGTAACCAATATAATAAGGAGGACTGCATAAATGAATAGTATTGAATTAATGGTAGAAGAACATAAATATATCATTAGAATGCTTGCTGTTGTAAGAATTGCTTGCAACAAGATATTATTAGGTGAAAAAATATCCTATGACGATTTTGATGAAATGATTGAGTTTATTACTAAATATGCAGATGAACATCATCATGGAAAAGAGGAAAAGTTCCTTTTCAAAGAAATGGTAGATCATTTAGGCAAGATGGGAACAAACCTAGTTACACACGGAATGTTGGTAGAACATGATTGGGGAAGACTATTTATTATTGAATTAAAAGCTGCACTCATACGAGTGAAATCTGGTGATGACGAAAGTAGATTAGATATCATTGCAAATGCGATCGGATATGCGAATCACTTGACCAGACATATAGCGAAAGAAGATGCTGTGGTATATACATTTGCAGCAAAAAGTCTTGCACCAGAAATATTAGAGCGCATTAATAAACAGACAGATTCTTTTGAAGAAAATGCATCAAAAAATCGGACACAGGCTCATTATATTGAACTCCTGGAGAAATTAGAAAGAAAATATTTATAAACTGATGGGCAAGGAATTGCGTAAACCTATATTACCCCTACTGTTCCTTGTCCATTACAAGCATCAATGCGATATAACCGATATTATCCTTCAAGAATTAAATTTTGAGAAGGTAATATCGGTTTTTTCGGTACCCAATGGTGAATCTTTATATAAATTAAACTTGTTCATTTGATAAATATCTTGAAATAAATTATTAAAAGTAATAAAATATATTTAATTATACATACAATTGTATCGTGGTTTGAAAGCTTTCAAAATAGGTTTAAGGAAGGGGGAAATATGACGGAAAAGCGTAAAATTATATTAATAATACTATTTGCTTTTATTATTATTGGAATTGGTTTATCCATTATGATTCAGACTCCAATTGGTCAAAAATATTTTTTTAAAGGCAATCGTATCACAGTTGATTTGAAAGTTTTTGTTGATGACAAAGAGTTATCGCTTGATCAATTAGTTGCAACATGTACTTTTGAAAAGAAGGATTGTGATATAACTTCTGACAATGGAACGTTTCATACTGCTGGTGGAAATTATGGGTTATATAAATTCACTGTAACAATTCCTAAAGAGCGATTAGATGAATATGGGAAGGATATCTTACTAAAACTTAATTATTTGAATGCAAATAACTGGTACATATCCAACAGCGATTGTGTGATATATCTAAAAACAGATAATAATACGCTTACAGGCAAAACAGAAGTAACTGTTAAATATAATGATAATACATCCCAAAACTATATAAAAGATGTCAAATCATTAGATAACTCGATTGATATTAATTGGGGGTTATAATGGGGTATATAATATTATAATTCCATAAGTTCGCAGACGATTTTTGCCATATACTCATTGCTTTCTTCCATTCCATTTTCTGCCCAACTAATTAGGGTCTTAAAGAGACCGCCAGATAAAAAATCAATTACATACTTTTCCTTCTTAGACTCAAGTGTTATGTGGCTGTAAAGATCCTTGAAGATCGTCTGCAGATACAGATTATGTTTTTCTAAAATGAACTGTGTCAGTCCAGAATCAAGAATATGAAACAATAAATTTTTGTTTTCACGAAAGTAGTTAAAATAAAGACAAGCTGATTGAAAGTCGTTTTGTGGTTTCTTACAAATGTTTTCCCAGTAAGTTTTAAATAATTCGTCCATATACGAGAGGATGATTTCTTTTTTATCTTCGTAATTCCTATAATAAGCCATTCTTGATACGCCGGCACGAGTCGTAATCTCCGTAATTGTTATATTGTCAAATTTTTCCTTCTCCATTAATTGCATGAGTGCAGAAAATATACTTTCACGCACTATAAGATTTTCAGAATTTCTATTTTTACTCATAAAACAAAACATCTCCTTTTGTAACAGTTGGGGTTGATAGACTTGATAATATCAATGTAAAGATTTATATTAATATTATATTGTTACAAGTGTAACATCAAAATGTGTGATTAGACAAGAAAAATTGTGGAGTGTTTGATTATTGAAGTAGTGGTGTTTTACTATGTTAATCTACTGGAATGGTAGAAAGCCTGAATGATTTAAGTATTCACGAACAAAAGAAACCTGCGTAGAAATGAGAAATGATTAGGATGAAAGAGGTAACTGATTATGAGAAAAAGTGATTTGAGTAGAGATTTATATATGCTGAGAGGACCACTAGCAAAAAATGGATATGACTGGTGGTGGCATAATTTTACTGGGTATAATAGGATAACCGGAAAATCCAAAACATTTTTCATAGAATATTTTGTATGTAACCCAGCACTTGGAGGAGACAAAGCAATCCTAGGGCAGCTGCCTCAAAATGTATCTGAAGGCATCAAGCCATCCTATGCATTGATAAAGGTTGGGACTTGGGGAAAAGATGCTTGTCAAATACATAATTTCTATCCTACTTCTCAATTTTTATGTTCCAATAGTCGATTAGATATCAAAATTGGAGAATGTTCACTTACCGAAGAACACATGAAAGGCTTCTGCAAAATCACTCAGGAGGAAGCATTAAAACATCCGGAATACATGTGTGACGCAGGAGATATGAGTTGGGATATACATATTGATAAAAAAATAGCTTTCAATGTTGGGTATGGTGCGGCTAAAATTCTTGTTGCTCTGAATGCATTTGAAATGTTCTGGCATGCCGAGGGAATAAAGACAGCATATTGTGGTGAAGTTACTCTAAATGGTGAAATCTATGATATCATCCCAGAAAAATCCTACGGTTATGCTGACAAGAACTGGGGAAGCGATTTTACTTCTCCATGGCTTTGGATTAGTAGTTGTAATATGAAGAGTCTTTTGACTGGAAAACTTTTGGATAATTCCGCTGTTGAGTTTGGGGGCGGAAGACCAAAAGTATTAGGAATTGATTTAGGAAGAAAACTGCTCGGTTGCTTCTATTATGAAGGTCAAATGTATGACTATAACTTTTCAAAGTTTTGGACTGGTTCTAAAATCAATTTCAGTTTCATTGAAGGTGAGTCAGTGAATGTTTGGAAGGTAACCGCCCAAAATAAGAAGTCTATCATGGAGTTAACACTTGAGTGCCCGGTAGAAGAGATGCTTTTTGTGAATTATGAAGCGCCAAGTGGAAAGAAACTACACAATCGTCTATGGAACGGTGGGACAGGTTATGGGGAAATTAAGTTATATCATAAGAATAGAAAAGTTAAGACACTTATAGACCACATTGAATTCAAATCGGCTGGTTGTGAATATGGTGAATATACGATTTAACAGCCAATGAACATAAAATAGCAAATCTTCGCCTGAATTTAATAAAATATATAGAAATGAAAACAAGAAATAATTCAATGGTTATGTTTAATCACTTTATTGACAATACAACAAATATGTTGTATTGTGATATTATAACGAAGAAGGAGGATGTCTAATTTATATGAAATTGATAGCACATAAAACTGGTGGTGGAAAAGATGTAATAACAGATTTTATCAAAAAGTTACCAGTAAAAGAAAAAATCGATGGATTATCGATTTTAGAAGCTATGGAAAGCAATAACTTTAATGTATTAAATACAAAAACCTGGCAAGGTAAGATTAAGGAAGTGTATTTCTACAAATTCAACAGAATATTCTATATCGTACAAGGGGAAGAGATAGTTTATTTACTTCACGCTTGTAAAAAGCAAAAGAATAAAACAGAAAACATAGACAAACAGATAGTAATTAAAAGAGCAAAAGAATTAGAAATCGAAATTGGAATAAAAATACTATGAATAGGAATACTTTGAAGTGTAAAATATTAATAATGGATTTTATAACTATGAAAAGAGAATATAATTAGAAGAATATAAATAAATTTTAATATAATAAATAAGAGAGAAAATAAAAAGGCAAAGGGATATTTCGGAGGTGATTGTATGGTATTTCAAGAAGAACTAAATATTAAAGAACTAATATCAGAAGAGAGGGAAAGAGATCCAAAATTCAAGCAGGCATGGGATAATAGTAGACTAGAATATAAAATTTTAGGTGAAGTGATAAAAGCCAGAAAAGCAAATGGGATCACGCAAAAGGAATTAGCAAGAAAAACAGGTTTTAAGCAACAAGCTATTTCAAGAATCGAAAATAAAGAAACAAGCCCATCACTTGCTACTCTATGTAGGATATTGGATGAATTAAAGTTGGATATACAAATCATACCCAAAAGTAAAGCATAAAATTATAGATTTAATATCAGCAAAAATGCCTATGCAGAAAAAATTCCATCTGCATAGGCATTTTGTTGGTATTGATATAAAAAGGTGCTCCCACAATATAGTTGATATTTGCAAATTATGTTTTATAATATGATATATAATGTTTGTGATAAATCTTAACAATGCAAACTAATTATTTAAAAAAAAAAAAAAATCTTACGAAAGGTATTGCTCATTACGTTACGTAATAATTTATAGTTATAATGAGGAGATAAATGAGAATGGTTTTATCATTCATATCCCTAATTATGATTGGTGCTAAAACGCCAGATAGGAGCAAATATGAAAACATATTCAACAGGAGAACTTGCGAAAGCTTGTAAAGTAAGTGTACGTACGGTTCAGTATTATGACAAGGAAGGGATTGTCGTTCCTTCACAGTTAAGTGTAGGTGGAAGACGAATTTATTCAGAAGATGATTTTAAGAAATTTCATTGTGTGTGTCTATATAAATCATTGGGCTTTTCCTTGGAAGATATCAAAAAAATAATGGAAACTGAAGATACTTATGATCTTTTATTAGAAGTTATTATGAAACAGCAAGAAAAAATCTCAGACGAAATTCATACATTAGAGAAAACAAAAGAAAAGTTAAATATGGTTAAAGAAGAAATCGACAACACAGGGACATTAAGACTCGAAAGCCTTGATGAAATGGAAGCATTGTTGGATAAAAAACGGAAGCATAGAAAAACGGATATTATGACTTATATTTTTATGGGATGCTATGTCTTGATTTTATTCGTAGGTTTTCCGATTACTGTTAGTGTTGGAGGTATTTATCCATTTGTTATGCTAATAATTGCCATCACCTTATTGTTGGGATTGATTTTTTATCATTCAGGGGTTAATGCTTATATTTGTCCAAGCTGTCACGAAAAGTTTCCGATTGGATTTTTCAAAGACATGTTTACATTAAATGGCGGCTCAAAAGGAAAATATCTAAAATGTTCTCATTGTGGGCATAGGGGTTGGATGAAAGAATCATTTCCAGAATAATAGATAAATGCATTTTGATTTAACATGACTTTAACAATAGAATAAAAATTATAGAAAATTGAAGATAGTTAAATCAACGTGGGAAGCTTTCGCATTTTAAAATGTAAAAGCTTGCCTCGTTGTTAGATTTGCGGTAGGAACTATAGATTAATGATTTTATCATACAATACATTTTTCTAAATGTGAAAATGTTACCGTTTGGGCATTAATACCTACCGTATGGGCTAAAGTCATTGAAAGTAAGCACTGTCGGTGTTATGGTCTGTTATACGCTATTTAGTAAATATTGTAAATATATGTGCGGTTAAAGCCTGATTGAAGAAAATCGAATAGTGATTTAGAGAATAATTATGCACGTGTATTTAGGGTTGATGTTAAAATTTTAAGGAGATATTTATATGTTAAAAAAGCTAAGTATGAACAAAAGAGCAGAGTTTATAAGCATCATGACTGTTTGGATTGCGGTATTGACAATGATTTTGGTTTCAATAATTGGGTTTGGATTGAATGAGTTTTTTATAACAGTTATTCCATGCTTAATAGTTGGTGGAATTGTAACTGGTTGCTATTTTATTAATATCAATAGCAAAATTAAAGCGTTTATATATGCAGTCATTATATTAATTGCTGGTGTGCAGGGGTTCTTCGCATCTGGAGGACTTGATTCACATTATATTATATTCACATCGATTACTCTAATTTCCTTGTATTTTGCAAAAGAGCTCTTAATCTATTATGGTATTGTGATCAATATAATGCTTGTTGCTTTATTTATTATTATTCCACAGCAAATTGTTGGGGCAGAAGGCAACTGGACAGTATTCTTAAATGAAATGGTATTGATTAATAGTGCCATGGCTTGTCTGTTTTTCTCCACAAAGTGGGGCAATGAACTTATTATTTCAGCAAATAAAAAAGAAGAGGAAGCAGGAAAGTTACTGATAAGATTAAAGGAAACGATGAATAAAGTAGAAAAAAATACATACGTTCTCGACAAAACGATTCAATCAGTAAATAAAAGTATTGATGCCTCACAACAAGCCAGTATCAATATTAACAAAGCAATGCATGAAATGGCAGAAGGAAGTCAACAACAAGCGGAGAATATAAATAACATTAATGATACGATGAGTGCTGCTGTTGCTGATGTAAACATTACAAAAGATATATCAGATAGTATACATGAAGACTCACAGAATATGACGCTCAAGGTTGCAAGTGGTATTCAAAAGATCGAACAAATGGAAAATCAGATGAAGGTTATTAAACATACAGTTAATATGTCTCATTCTACAGTTGATGAGTTACAGCAAAAGATAGAAAGTATTATGGGTTTCCTAGAAAATATAAATCAAATTGCTGAGCAGACCAATCTATTGGCATTAAATGCTGCAATTGAGGCTGCAAGAGCAGGAGAGCAGGGAAAAGGGTTCGCAGTCGTGGCTGAGGAAGTTAGAAAGCTAGCAGATGGAAGCTCAAAGACCGTGAAAGATATCAATAGAGTAATTCAGGAGATTTCGATACAGACAAAAACTACTGTAGATTATTCCATTGATGGAAGCAAAGCCGCAGAAGTAGGTGAAGAGCTAATCAGTGAAGTCTCCTCCTATTTTAGTGAATTTAAAGAGGCTTTTAATAAAACGAATCAATCTTTATTAAAAGAAACAAAAATGATTGAGAAAATATCAAATAGTTTTATTAAAATACAAAATGATATGGAAAACGTAGCTTGTATATCAGAAGAGAATGCGGCCTCAACGCAGGAAGTAGTATCCACAATAGAGTTAGAGAATGATAGTATGCTTTCAATAGGAACATCAATTAAGGAGATTCATACACTCAGTGGTGATTTGAGTTCAATCATTAGTAATTCATAATAGTTATTAAAAAAGTCAGACATCGTAGAATACGATATCTGACTTTTAATGTCTCAATTTTATCTTTACAATTAAGTTTGCTTACACCTTTTCTTAAGCAAAAATTATATTTATTGAAACAAGTGCAAAAGTAGAGATAATGATTGACCATGATTATGACGTGATTTAATATAATAATTTTCCACTTGCTTTTATAGGAGCATCTGTGTTTCCGTCTAACAGTAAAAGTGCTTCTAGCGCTGGCTCTTCACCTGCTAATCCGATGGCGTATACTGTATATATTTTGTTGGGTTGTAGATTAACATCTGGTACTGTCAAAACCACAGTAAGAGTTCCAGCCAATCTAACTTGTAGTGTATAATTGTCAGGCAGAACATTGATATATGATGTTACCTGTTTAAACTCAACATTATTAAATAAAATGGTACCATCTTGTAAAGTAATATCGACTGCAGGCGCATTAGGTGAAAGATGTACAAATTTGATCATAGATTTGTTTCTTTCAATTGGCTCGTTAGAGTCCTTGATCCTAAGAAATTCTATTGCGTTTGATGAGTCTATTACAGCAACAGTTGAGTAGGAATTATTACTAACGGTTAACATATTGGATAAGATAGGAGAATCTTTAGATCCAGCAACATGAAGCGTTATTTTATAGGTGCCTTCTGGTAAGGAAGCATATGTTGAATGATTTCCATAAGCAAGATTCTTTGCAATCATTATATCATTCGCATATACATCTACATTGGGGCCATCTGGTAGTGCGTGCAGTACACGGACATATCCCATTGAAGAAGATTCCATTTCCTGCATAATTGAGTCAGAAAAATAGTTTGAATTATAGTACATAGTTTACCTCATTAAAAAAATACTAATATAATATATGCCATAGCATGCATTATTGTTAATAGTAGATAATTAGGAATCACGTACTAATTATGAGTTATCTCATCTACACACAATTTCCTTAATCATAATGTCATTGCCCTCTAGAATATCCATCTGAGTACTTTCACAGTTGGGGCAACTTAAATCACTGTATACGGCATTAAATACGCGCCCACAGCTGCGGCATTTTACGATACCTGGTATGATGATAAGTTCCAGTTCCGTATTTTCCATAAAGGTCTTATAGGCGGCGGCTGGCCAGCACTGCTCTAGGTACCTAGGTACGATACCTGAGAGTTCACCAACTTCGATGACAAGCTTTTGGACTTCCGTTAAATCCTGTTCATTTATGATTCGTTCAATGGTATGGACCATTGAGTTCAATACGCCAAGTTCATGCATACATCAACCCTTTCCACCAAATCCTTCTTTAATGAGAGTAGAAGCAATTTTTCCGGTACGTACAATTGCATTGGTTGCAATCTTGATAGGAAGCATTTCATAGGTATTGGGAACTGTGTTATAGGTACGTTCCAGGTGTATTGCATCAAATTTACATTTTGTAGTACACATACCGCAGCCAATACATTTATAGCTGTCTATTTCTACGGCACCACAGCCTAAGCAACGCAACGTTTCTTTCTTTAATTGTTCTTCGGTAAACGTATTACGGTCATCTAAGAAACTACCTTTTTTGATTGGAGAATGTCCTGGCATTTGACGTGGAGCTCTATCGTAGTCCTGTAATCCAATTGCAACATTGTTCTTGTCAAAAGCATGGTATTCACGTTTGTCACGTCCATAGACAAGAGATTGCCCTGGTTGTACATAACGATGGATTGATATTGCACCTTCTTTTCCTGCTGCAATTGCGTGGATGGCGAATTTTGGTCCTGTGCAACAATCACCACCGACAAAGATATCTGGTTCTGCTGTTTGGCAGGTTAAATCATCTGCCTTTGCTGTGTTTCCACGTCCTAATTCGACTTTGCTTTCTGCAAGAAGATCACCCCATTGAATAGACTGTCCGATGGAAAGTAGTACGGTATCTGCATTTACGATAATTGTATCGCTTTCATCGTATTTCGGTGCGAAGTGATGTTCTTCGTCAAATACACTGATGCAACGCTTAAATTCCACGCCTGTTACTTTTCCGTTTTCTGTTAGGATTCTTTTTGGACCCCAACCATTATTGAAGGTTACTTTATCTTCTTGTGCTTCTGTAAGTTCTTCTGGTAATGCTGGCATTTCTGCGCGGCTTTCCAGACAGTAAAGCCCAACAGTAGCTGCACCCTCACGCGTTGCAGTACGAGCTACATCGATTGCAACATTTCCACCACCGATAACAACTACATTGCCAGAAAGTTCTTGTTTTCGTCCTAAGTTAACATTACGTAGGAAATCTACACCTGCAACAACACCTTCGCCGTCTTCTCCCTCAATACCAAGACTTCTTCCGCCCTGTGCACCAATTGCAAGATAGAAAGCTTCATAGCCATCTTTTCGGAGTTGACTTATTGTAATATCTTTGCCAATCTCAATCCCTGTTTTAAATGTAACGCCCATTTCGCGTAGAACATCGATTTCTGTATTAAGGACTTCTTTTTCCAAACGAAACGATGGAATTCCAAGTGTTAGCATTCCACCGAGTATTTCTTCTTTCTCAAAAACAGTTACTTCATATCCATCGATTGCAAGATAGTATGCGCAGGAAAGTCCGGCAGGACCGGATCCGATGACTGCAACTTTATTACCAAGGTGGTAACGCATTGGTGGTATGTAACGAATAGAACCGTCTAATTCTTTGTCAGCGATGAATTTCTTGATTTCGTCGATTGCAATCGGTTCGTCAATGTCACCACGTGTACATTCACTTTCACAAGCATGTGGGCAGATACGACCGCAGACTGCAGGAAATGGATTTTCTTTTTTGATTAATTCAAGTGCTTCATGGTAACGTCCCTGAGCAGCCAAACTGATATAACCCTGAACTGAGATATGTGCAGGACAGGCAGTTTTACAAGGGGATGTGCCTTCCTTTGCAACATCTTCGCGGTTCTCACGGTAATCTACATTCCAGTTGCTTTCATTCCACACATGATCACGTGCAGTACGTTCTTCTTTTTCAGGAATAGGGGTTTTCAAACAGAGCTTCTGACCTAACTTTAAGGCATTGCTCGGACAATTTTCTACACACTGCCCACAAGCTACGCAGTCTTCTTTCGTTACTTTGGCTGTAAAGTTGGAACGTATTGCATCGGGAGTATTAAAAAGTGTTGCAAGACGTAAGGAGAAGCAAGAGCAACTACAGCAGTTACAGATTGCTGCAGATTCACCAAGACCGTCCGTATGTGGCATTTCATGCATCAAACCGTTGTCTTCTGCAAATTTCAAGATTTCCTTTGCTTCTTCACGAGTGATTTTACGTCCACGTCCTGTTCGAATATAGTATTCTGCACCATCACCCATTTGAACACAGATATCCTTTTCCAAATGGCCGCAGCCCTCGTCAATTACACGTCTTGACTGGCGGCATGAGCAGTCAGATACGGAGAATGTATCATATTTATCAAGATAGTAGGAGAGATGTTCCCAAGGTTGTGTATTTGGTATATCCTTAATTGACTCTTCAATAGGAATAACGCGCATCATCGCCATACCTTGTGGAAATTTCGCTGCCATTGGAGCTAGACGCAGTCTGGTATACGCTTCAAATGCCTTACCTATTTGTGGAAATGCAGCAAGCTGCTCGCGGTTATTCACCATCATTTCCAGCATACCAGGTGCGAACATATTGACAAAATAGCGATCCTTCTTGTCTTCTTTATCCGTCCATACCTTGGCAACACCGGTATAAGCCAGTAGGTCTAAAATTGATGTAAGTTCTTCTTGACTCTTATCGGAGCGTTTTGCGATATATTCTACAGTACGAGGCTTGCGAAGTCCGATAATCATTGCGATATCGGCCATATCATCTGTTACTACGCAGTCTAGAGAGTAGTATTCCGGAGCGTTTCCATCAATTTTAGTCATGGCACCAGCGATACCACCTACCATTTTTGCTAGTTTTACAATTTTAGGTCTTAATTCACTCATATTTTTCCTCATTTCTGCACTGCATTCTGGGCATATTAAGTTTGTGCAAACGCAGTGCAGGCACAAACCTTGTCATGAACCATTGTCATGAAACCTTGTCATGAAACATATTCATAAAACATATTCAACAAACATTGTCATAATAAAATAAATCCTTGATTTACTCCGCACACCAATTTTTCACTTCGTTACCAAGCCAGTTGATCCATTCCTCCATTCCATCACCGGTAAGAGCGCTGATTGGAATGATTTGTGCGTTTGGATTGCGCAGCTTGATATTAGCCTTACATTTTTCCATGTCGAAATTAAAATACGGCATTACATCTACCTTGTTAATTAGTACAACATCGCAGATAGAGAACATTAGTGGATATTTTAGTGGCTTGTCATCACCTTCTGGGACGGAAAGAATCATCGCATTCCTCGATGCACCAGTATCAAATTCAGCAGGGCATACTAAATTACCTACATTCTCCAAAATCACAAGATCAGTACCGCTTGTATCAAGTCCTTCCAGTCCTTGTCGGGTCATTTCTGCATCAAGATGGCACATACCACCGGTATGAAGCTGGATGACTTTTGCTCCTGTCTGCTGAATCGTGCGAGCATCCACGTCTGAGTCTATATCCGCTTCCATAACACCTATGTTTAAACCGTCCTTTAACGCATTAATTGTGTGCGTTAAAGTTGTAGTTTTGCCTGAACCGGGACTAGACATCAGATTTAAAAGAAAGATCTTTTTTTCCTTTAGTTCTTGGCGAAGTTTCTGAGCTTGTTGGTTGTTGTCATCAAAGACGCTCTTTTTTATTTCTAAAATTTTAAATGGTTCCATGAGTCACGTTCCTTTCATTGTTAGAGTTATTGTGGTAAAACTGTATAATGTTTCTGGTTCAGCCAAATAAATTAGCAGGCTGATAATATAATAATATTCCTATAATATTATTATAGAATATTGTATTAAGACTAGCAATCAAACGAGAAAAAACTGTGGTTTTCACTAATTTTTTCATTGGATTTTAGTAAGATTGTATGATAAAATAATAGTGGATTCTGGTATGACCAGAGCCAGAAATCAGGTGAATGAGATGGAATTTCAAAAACTATGTGCATCGAGCTTAAAAGACATGTTTGTTTGTCAGATCCGTAATCAGATTTTAGCAGGACAGCTCTGTGTTGGAAGTCAGCTTCCTACGGAGCGGGAGATTGCAAAACAGATGCAAGTCAGTCGTTCAGTTGTAAACAGTGGCTTCGCAGAACTTGTGAAACAGGGATTTTTGGAGGTACTTCCAAGAAAAGGAGTATTTGTAGCGGATTACGGTAAGAATGGAAATATCAATACCTTAAATGCCATTATGGAATACCATGGGGATACACTTGGACAATCAGAAATTCACTCAATATTAGAGGTACGCCGTGCACTGGAACATCTGGTCACGGATTCAGTTATAAAAAATGCAACAGATGAGGACATATTTGGGTTAGAAGGGCTATTGGAGGCAATTGCAGGTGCCAAGTCTGTTCCGGAAACAATCGCGGCTACATTTGCTTTCCATCACAGACTTTCAGTCATTAGCGGAAACAGCATCATGCCTTTGATTTATATATCTTTTAAACCAGTTGTGACACAGCTTTGGAAGCGTTTCTGTCTGCACTATGGGAATCTAGCGCTATATGACAATACACTTTGCTTATATAAATGTATGAAAGACCGTGATGCAGAGGCAACTAGAAGATGTACGGACAAGCATATGGATGATGCAATAACTGGAGGGCATCAGATCTTTTAGAGATGTATAATTTTATCAATAAAAAAAGCGACACATTTTCTGTGTCACTTTTTTTATTGTTTGTGATTAATTGAATAACATAACAAGGGATATCAAATTACAAAAAATATCTATCAAATTACATGATATTCCTTTAGTAATTTCTCAATATCGGTACCCTGGACCTTTTTGAGAACTTGTTTCAGTGCAATTTTTTCTATGAAGCCAAGCTTCATATCCGTTATCTTCTTTCCATCACGGATTTGAACGGTAGCATTCAGTAGGTCACGTATGTCGAAAACGCTACCCCAGACTTCGGGCACACCACGGTCAATGTTAAGTAGTTTGTAAACGGCCTCCATACCAGTACGGACTGAATATTCGGTTGTGAAGATTGTGTCTCGGGTTGTTTCCGCAAATTGGCCAAGGAATGCAAAGTTAACGGATCCTTTTGGAACAACATCAGGACGATCTCCAGCGGCTCTAGGCATAAAGAAGGCATCGATATATGGCATCATGCATGGAACTGTGTTGGCACTGTTTTCAGCTAAAGTTTCAATTTCACTTTCGGGAACGCCCATATGATAGAGCCATTCCATACAGATTTCTTTTCCTGTGCATTCACGCATTGTTTTTTTGATATAGTTACCAGGCTTGTCGCTAAATAATCCGTAGATCCAACCAACAAGCTGACCCTTTGGTTGAGAACGAAAATGTGGTTGGCGGTTAAATGTCCAGCTTAAGAGCCAGTTTGAATCCTTCACAGTGACAATACCACCGGTTACAACGCTGCCAGAGAAAGGATCACGCTGACAAATTTTTTCAATATAGGGAGGAATTTTGTCGTCAAGTGTAGTGACAGTGGCACTTTCCCAATTCGTCTGTTCCGGATCGTAACAAAATTTGTCAGGATGGCCAAAAGATGGGTCTTGTGCGGCAATTTTACGCCACATATCCCAACCGCCTCCTAGTTTGATTTCCTTATTGAAAGGAGCAGGCGTATTTTGAGAACCGATTGTTGAATTTTCAACGCAACCTCCATTTGTGATAAAAACAAGGTCATCTTCAGTCAGGTCGATATTTTCTTCCTGTTCATTATTGAGGATAACAATACGTGTCGCTTGTTTTTTCTCTTTTTGAATATCAAATTCAACGTTGACTACTTTGGTGTTGTAATGGAATTGAACATGAAAGCTCTCTAGATATTTGATCATAGGCAGAATCATGGATTCATATTGATTGTATTTTGTGAAACGTAATGCCTTAAAGTCTGGAAGACCACCGATGTGATGAATGAATCGTTTGATATAGAGCTTCATCTCCAGGGCACTATGCCAGTTTTCAAAAGCGAACATTGTACGCCAATACATCCAGAAATTCGAATTTAGAACTTCATCGCTGAATAAATCAGTTATACGCTTGTCGTAAAGGTCTTCGTCAGGTGTGAAGAATAAATGCATGATTTCCATTGAGCCCTTGTCAGAAAGACCGAATTTGCCTTCCATTTCGGCGTCGTCGCCACGATTTACGGTAGCACGCATCAATGAGTAGTTAGGGTCTTTTTTGTTGAGCCAATAATACTCGTCAAGAACGCTGACACCTTGTGTTTCAATTGAAGGAATAGAGCGAAATAGGTCCCACATGCATTCAAAATGGTTATCCATTTCGCGACCGCCTCGCATGATGTAACCGAGTCCTTCATAGTGTGCGCCATCACATGCTCCTCCAGGAATTGGATCTTTTTCCAGAATGTGAATATGGTCACCTTTTAGTTGTCCGTCACGGACTAGATAGCACGCAGCCGTGAGAGCAGCTAGCCCAGAACCCACGATATATGCTGATTTGTGATCTGCATTTTCTGGCTTTACAGGTCGTGAAAATGATTCATAATTACCACTTGAATAATACATAATTAAAACCTCCTTCTGAATAATGTTATGAATTCATTATACATTTTTGTGGGATTAGTACAATAAACAAAAACGTCGTTATGATAAAAGATTTATCATAACGACAAAGTTGTAAAAAAATAATTATTTAACTATTTTAATAGAAGTTACAGATTTGTGAATTTGTTCATTGCTCGTGTAATGTCACCGTGAATCAAAATGTCTAGACGATCAATCATATGCTGTGGATCATCTTTCATATCATTTTTAATCCATTCAAGCATAAGTCCGACAAAAGCGCATTTGTAGAAATTGGCAATGAATTCCTTGTCCTCTTTAAGAACTTGCAGACCAACCGATTTTTCTTCTATAACATCAATCAAAAGGTTAAAGGTTAGCTTGTACAAGTATGTTTCTACATGCTCACGGTTGACAGAATGATATACATTCATTATAAATGGCTTATTGTTAAGGACCACATTAAATATCTGTAGAAACCCTTGCTGCCATGTTTCATAGGTCTTTTTTCCTTCTAGTGCTTTGGTAGCGTCTTCGACGCATGACCATTCAACTAGATCGTAAATGTCTTTAAAATGATAATAGAAGGTCATGCGGTTAATTCCACAGTCATCCGCGATATCAGAAATCGTTATTTTCTCGAGAGGTTTTTGAAGCAATAAGTTTTTCAGAGAGGCCTCAAGCGCCCGCTTTGTGGTTTGTGACATAAAATAACCTCCTATAGTTTTTAATATGATTGTAGTGTAGTATACCATAACCATATAATTTTTCAAAATCATTGAGATTATTGAAATTGTCATACAGATCGAGGGGGAGGCTACAACACAATATGTTTTTGTGAACGGAGAGACGATTATGGATACGAATGAGCTCTACGATTAATTTACTACATTCAGAAAATAGAATTTAGCAGAAGATTTAAAGTGGCATAGTATCATAACCATCCCCATGTAATTCAATGTAGTATTCTCCCCATTTTTCCATCTGCTGCAAAACCGGTAGGAAGTTTAGTCCTTCCTCAGTGAGGCTGTATTCGACACGGGGTGGCATTTCATTATAGGCGGTTCGAATGACGAAATGATCCGATTCCAATTCTTTAAGATGTTGTGTCAGCATTTTTTGAGTTAGGGTCGAGTCATCGAAGGCTTTCTTAAGTTCAGTAAAGCGCATTGTCCCGTATTTTCCTAAAAACCAAATAATAGATAATTTCCATTTCCCTAATATGATTCTTTGTGTTAATAATAAGGGACAACCCTTTTCCCATTCATTGACTTTCATATCAATCTCCTTTAGGCACTTTTTTGTAATCATACCACAAAAAAGTTCCCTATTTCAATCGTATTAATATACAAGTATAATAGAACTAACTGAACAGTATATATTTTATTGTAGTAAATGATTTATGAAAGGATAGAAAAATGAAAAAAGTTAAAATGGGTCATTCCTCCTTAGAAGTATCACTTTTAGGTCTTGGTGCCATTAATTTCGGTACGACAACAGATGAGGCGATAGCATTTGAAATAATGGATAGGTATGTTGAATTAGGGGGTAATTTTATTGATACTGCCAATAACTATGCGATTTGGAATGGTGGGGACGGAAGTGAAAGTGAGAAGACAATTGGCAAATGGCTGAAACAAAGACAAAATAGAGATAAACTGATTGTTTCTACTAAATTAGGAGCGCTTCCAAAAGATATGAATAAAAGAGACTTTTCAAATATGCAAGGGCTCAGTCGAAAGGTTATTTTAGAAGAAGTGAATAAATCTCTTGAGTATCTTAATACAGATTCGATTGATATTCTTTACTTGCATGTGGATGATTATAAAACGCCCCAAGAAGAGACATTAGAGACATTAGATGAACTCATAAAAAAAGGGTGTATCAAAGAAATTGGATGTAGTAATTTTAGAACTTGGCGTATCGAAAGTGCTAGACAAATATGTGAAAAGTACGGTTATCGATTTTTTTGCTCTATTCAGCAACGATTTAGTTATTTAAATCCTACTATTGATGCTCAATTTTCACCACAGGTCGTCTATGATCAAGAATTACAATCCTATATAAACTGGTATAAGGATTTGACACTCGTAGCTTATTCTCCACTTTTAGGCGGACAATATAATACAACTATCATTGAAAATGATGCATACAGAACCTATTACAATGAACAAAAGCTTCAAAAGCTTCTTCAAGAACAAAATGATCCAAATGCGTGGGTTTTAAATTACATAACAAAACAACATGGGGGAAGTGTTACACTGTTGACCACTTCTAACGTTACACATTTGGAGCAAATGATGAAATCAATATGTTGCATATTATGATTTATAAGAAAATATAGTAGCAACGACTGAGTTGTAATTTCATCAAAATATAAATTCTTTAGAGAAGCTAGCAAAATAATTTTATTGAAAAGCTATTTGCAAGTTGATTGAGTAGGTTCTATGAGACTGGAAATTTAAATCGGTTTTATAATTAAATCACACGAATTAAATTCATTTCAGTATCCATAATCACAACATCTCCCCTTTTTCCAACAGAAAGGCTACCAAGTTCGTCATACATACCAATGCTTTTGGCCGGAGTGGCAGTTACCGCTTTGACGGCGTCGGTAAGTGGAATGCCAAAGGAAACTGCATTTCTCATGCAGTCAAAAAGATTTGAGGCGGAACCGGCTAATGTACCATCCTCTAAAACAGCTTTTTTGTCTTGCATATAGACAGTCTGTTTACCTAGTTCATATATGCCATTGGGCATTCCTGTAGCCATCATAGAATCACTAATGAGAATGACACGGTCGCCAAATAATTGAAAGGTGCTTCTGATTACACTTGGATGGATATGGATGCCATCACATATAAGCTCAACAAATGTATCAGCATGGTCAAAGGCGGCACCGATGATTCCAGGTTCTCTGTGGTTATATGGTGGCATGGCGTTGTATAGATGAGTGATGTGATTAGCACCGGCATCCAGTGCGTCCGAAGCTTTGTCGTAGTCAGCTTCGGAATGGCCTAACGATATTGATACCGTATTTTTGAATTCATGAATAAAGGATAATGCATTTTCTGATTCGGGAGCAATTGTTACTAATTTAATTAAATGATTACATGCATTATTTAATTCATAAAAGAATGCACTGTTTGGAGCCGAAATGAATTTGCCATTTTGGGCTCCTTTTTTTGCAGTGGAAATAAATGGACCTTCCATATTGAGACCTACTATTTGTGAGCAGTCTGTTGACATGGGCGTGGATGCACTTTTATATATAGCGATTAGATCTTCTTTTGCTAGAGTCATTGAAGTAGGGCAGAAGGAGGTAATACCATTTTTTCTTAGATATTTTGCAATTGCAATAAGGCCATTCTTGTCGTTGTCGCAAAAATCATGTCCAATGCAACCGTGAGTGTGAATGTCGACTAGCCCGGGAATAATGTAATTGCCGGAAGCGTCAATTTCTGTTATGTCGTTAAGGTCTGCGTAAGATTCTACAATCCTATTATTTTCTATAAACAAATCTTTTTTTTCAAAATTGAAATTTTCAGTGTAAATAAGGCCATTTTTGATAATCATTTTTACTTATCCTCCTAATCCAGTCATTTAAATCAATGATACGAAATTTATTTTAAATCACATTATTTAATTCAAATTATATTACCCCCTTAAATTGCTCTACAATAATCCTTTTTCTTTAATGATTGATAGGGCATCTTCATCTGCTACAATTGTAACATTATTATGAAGTTGAAGAATCGATGCGGGTACAGAAGGTGTTATTGGACCGAATATTGAATTGTAAAGTGCGTCTGCCTTTGATTTTCCAGATGCAATCAGAAGAATCTTTTTCGATTGCATAATGTTTTTGATTCCTGTTGAATAGGCGAAGCGAGGAACATCATCTTCATTTTCGAAGAACCTTGCATTTGACTCTATTGTATTTGGGCTAAGTTTGACGCAGTGAGTTTCTTTTTCAAAAGCTGAATTGGGTTCATTGAAACCAATATGAGCATTTGTTCCAATTCCAAGTAGTTGAAGATCGATATCACCTAAAGATTTAATTACAGTATTGTAACGCTTACATTCAAAGTCAATATCTGTTTCTAGTCCATTTGGAATGTTGGTATTTACAGGCCTGATATTAACCTGATCAAATAGTGTTGTTTTCATAAAATAGGCATAACTTTGAAGATTATTCGGATCCAATCCCTTATATTCATCCAAGTTAACCGTTCTGACAAAAGAAAAATCAAGGTCTCCTTTTTCATACCAGTTGATGAGCTGGAGATATGTTCCGATGGGTGTAGAGCCTGTTGCAAGCCCAAGAACTGCATTTGGCTTCATTATTATCTGGGCAGAAATTATATTTGCAGCTTTTCTACTCATACCATTATAATCATTTGCTGTACAAATTAACATAGTATCATCTTCTTTCATAAGTATTGGCGTTTAGCCTTAAGCTGAGTATAGACAACAATGAATGAATTTTCTATAGAAAAATAAATTTAGAAAGTAGTTTTAGATACTATTGTGAAACATATACAAAATTAAATCGGATAATATTCTGATATATATAACATATGCATAAAAAACATGAAAGTAGATTCCAAAATCATAATCGTATTGAAATTAGTTGCAAAATAGATTATATTGATGGAAAGAAACTACAATCAATACAAGTCAGTTGAAAATAATAGAAATTAACAAGCTGATATGACTGAAAAAATAATACAAAGATGTATCAGGTTGAAAGAAAATAAAGACAGAGGAGCCATGCAGATAATTATTCTTTCAACTTTTTATTTTAATAGTATCACAATAACTGATTGTGATACGCATGGGAATTGATATGAAAAAAGATATATCTACGTTGGAAGGAAAACTGATAGTATCCTGCCAAGCACTTGAAACAGAACCACTTCATTCATCATTTATTATGGGAAGAATGGCAATCGCAGCAAAAGAAGGTGGCGCTTATGGGATAAGAGCGAATTCAGTTGAAGATATTGGTGAAATTAAAGATAAAGTAAATCTGCCAATCATTGGAATTATCAAAAGAGACTATCAGGATAGTCAAATATATATTACCCCAACAATGAAAGAGGTTGATGAATTGATGAAAGTCGAACCTGATTTGCTTGCAGTTGATGCGACAAATAGATTAAGACCCAGTAATCTGACACTTGACGACTTTTATAAGCAGATAAGAGATAAATACCCAGATCAGAGTTTGCTTGCAGATTGTTCGACTATTGAAGAAGCAATACATGCAGATAAATTAGGCTTTGATTTTATAGGAACAACACTGGTTGGCTATACTGATTATAGCAAAAATTTAAAAATCGAAAATAATGATTTTGAAATAATAAGAACCATTCTTAGCAAGGTAAAAGGAAAAGTGATTGCAGAAGGAAATATTGATACTCCACAAAAAGCGAAAAGGGTGATAGAAATTGGATGTTATAGCGTGGTAGTAGGCAGTGCAATAACAAGACCACAGCTTATCACTAAAAAATTTGCAGAAGCATTGAATTAAGAAATGATAAGAATTTAGAGGTAATAACGATTAAAAAGTTCTGTTAAGAAACTATATAACAATAAGCAATAGTCAAGGAGTTCATATGAAAAAATATATCTCATTTGATATTGGTGGAACAATGATTAAATATGGAATCATGAATGAACATGGTGAAATAGTTGAAAATCATGAAACACCAACCGAAGCCAGAGGCGGCGGACCGCACATAATGCAAAAAGTGCGGGAGTTAATTGAACTAAATATAAGAGAATATTCATTGTCTGGAATTTGTATTGCGACAGCGGGTATGGTAGACCACCTAAATGGAAAAATAATTTATGCAAATGATAGTATTCCTAATTACACTGGAATTGAGATAAAAAAGATATTAGAAGCCCAGTTTCATATACCATGTGAAGTTGAAAATGATGTATCTTGTGCAGGGTTGTCCGAACAGCTAATAGGCGCATCAAAAGGCAGTAAAGTTAGCCTATGTCTGACGATAGGAACTGGAATTGGAGGTTGTATTATCATTGATAATAAAATTTTCCACGGCGCATTTCACAGTGCAGGTGAAGTTGGATATATGAATATGAATGGTTCAAATTTTCAGAAAACAGCTTCAACTAGTGCACTTGTTAGTAAAGTGGCATCGTTAAAGGCATGTGACATTAAAGAATTAAATGGTATTAAAATTTTTGAAATGGCACAGACAGGCGATAGCATATGCATGGATGCCATAGATGAGTTTTGTGATAACTTAGGGTATGGAATAGCAAATATTTGTTATGTTATAAATCCAGAGGTAGTAGTTTTAGGTGGAGGTATTACGAAACAAAAGGAATACCTTTATGAGCGTATTAGAAAAAGTATGGATAAATATTTAATAGAAGAAGTTGGGAAAAAAATAAAATTAGTTTTTGCAGAAAATGGAAATCAAGCTGGAATTTTAGGAGCATATCTTAATTTTAAAAATAATAATTGAAGACAAGTTTAGGGGAAAAATGAAAGAATATGAGAAAAGTGTAATTCCAATAATTGAATCATGTTACGATGACTTTACAAATGTAGAAAAAACAATTGCTGATTTTTTTATTTCAAATAAAAAAGAAGTGGATTTTTCATCAAAAGAAATAGCAAAAAGCCTGTTCATTTCAGAGGCATCATTATCACGATTTTCCAAAAAGATTGGTTACTTGGGGTATCGTGAATTTATATACCACTACCAAGAGCATTTTATGGAAGAGGAAGTGAAAGTTGAGGAGTATACAAAGGAGGTGCTGAATACTTATCAGGAGTTATTGAATAAAAGTTATAACCTGATAAATAATGACCAGATTAAACGAGTTACAAAGCTTATCGCAACGAAAAGAAGGGTTTACGTTTATGGAATGGGAAGTTCTGGGTTGGCTGCACAGGAATTCAAAATGCGGTTTATGAGAATTGGCGTAGATGTTGAATCAATTACAGATGCACATTTGCTTATGATGAATTCAGTGAGACTTGACAAAGATTCTCTTGTGATTGGAATCAGCATAAGTGGAATAACAAAAGAAGTAATATCAGCAATGGAGAGTGCAAGAGAGAAAGAGGCAACGACGATTTTGCTTACATCAAAAAACAGCAGTGAATACTTATTAAAATTTGATGAGGTAATACTAGCATCAGTGAAGAAGAATTTAGAATATGGAAATGTGATTTCTCCTCAATTTCCTGTACTTATTATCATGGATATTATATATGCCAATTATATTCAAGAGGATAGAAAAAATAGAGAGGCGATATACGATTCCACTTTAAACGCAATTTTAGATAGGTAGTAGTAAAAATGATTTGTATGATTTAATCAATTAAAATAAAAGAAAGCAGGAGTGTTATTATGGGAAATGTTATTAATGTTCAAGTAGTTTTGATTTTATTAGTTTTTATCGGAGCCATCATTTTAATGATGACAAAAAAATTGCCAGCGATATTGGCACTACCAATTTTAGGCATTGTAATTGCAGTGATTGCAGGAGTTCCGTTTAGATCCCCTGCGGGAACTGGCGGACAGACCATTATGGCTTTTGTCATTGCATCAGGTTCAGCAAAATTAGCAAGTACGATTATGGCAACAATTTTTGGATCGATCTTTGCAAAGATTATTCAAAAACAGGGGATTGCAGATGCAATCATCAGAAAAGCTGCAGAGATGGCAGGAGATAAGCCAGTTGCAATAGCAGTTGTACTCACAGCAGCAACGGCAGTTATATTTACCGCAATCAGTGGAGCTGGTCCTGTTATCATGGTTTCAACAATCGTCATTCCATTGCTCCTTTCAGCTGGTGTGGCACCAGTTGTTTCGGCAAGTCTTGTACTTATGGGACTTAGTATTGGTTTATTATTTAACGTAGCAAATTATCAGATGTACATAGATACAATTGGTATGGATATTGGATTGATTAAATCAACCTCATTAATCATGGGTGCAATCAGTGCGGTTGTAACATTGATTTATATCTTTATAAATGTAAAACAAAAATCAGTAAGAAGTTCATGGGCAGTTCCAGAAAAGGAAGCACCAAAGAAGGTAAATGTTGTTGCAATGCTTTCACCACTTGTACCCATTATATTAGTATTTGCACTGAAGTTTAATGCAGAAACAAGTTTACTTGTAGCAATTGTATTTACAACACTTGTTACCTCACCAAAGAAGATTATTCAGGTTATTTCAAATGGAGTTGTTGAAGGAACGAAGGATGTAGCCGGCGTAATCGGCTTGATGATGGGTATTGGTATACTCTTAAATGGTGTGACATCAACATATACAACTGCATTGATGCAACCACTTATTAAGGCAGTTTTGCCTACATCACCAGTCGCATATGTTATTATGTTTGCAGTATTGTCACCATTGGCTTTATATAGAGGCCCATTAAACATGTATGGTTTAGGTTCAGGAATCGCAAATATTTTGTTGGCAGCAGGAACAATGAATCCAGCAGCAATCGGAATGGCACTTAGAAGTACAAGTATTGTTCAGTGTGTATCAGATCCAACTAATACACAGAATGTAATTACTGCTGATTTTGCAAAAGTTGATGTAAATGAAATATTGAAATCAACACTACCATATACAATGGTTATTGCATTGATTACATTGGTTTATACAGCAATTTTTATATATTAGATTAAATGTTATAGAGAAGAAAGTACACAAGATTTGTGCCATAGGCACAAATCTTGAAATGTACGGGAATGGAGAAAAAGTATGAAAAATAAAGTGAGACTTGGTATTGATGTCGGTGGAACATTTACAGATGCAGTTGTCATTGACAATCAGACTTATGAGGTAATTGCAAAAGCAAAAGTCCCAACTACACATCATGCAAAACAGGGCGTTGCATTGGGAATTGTTGAGGCAATCAATAAAGTCCTAACAGAAAATAATATTGATCCAGAAGATGTGATTTTTATAGCACACGGAACAACACAGGCAACAAATGCATTACTTGAAGGGGATGTCGCTAAAGTAGGCGTACTCGGAATGGGGACTGGATTTGAAGCTGGAAAAGCAAAAACCGAAACAACCGTTGGCAATATAGAACTTGCACCAGGAAAATTTCTGTATACGACTCATACTTTTTTAGATTCTTCAAAATTAACAGAAAATAATATGCAGGAGAGTATAAATACGCTAATTGAGAGTGAAGCACAGGTGGTTGTGGCTTCGGAAGCATATTCGGTTGATAATCCAGAAAATGAAAAGAAAGTCATTGAAGCTGCAAATAAAAACGCAATTTTGGCAACTGGTGGATATGAAATATCACAGCTATATGGTCTTCAGGCAAGAACTAGAACTGCAGTTGTAAATGCTGCATTAATTCCTAAAATGATGGAAACTGCCAATATGACTGAAAAATCTGTCAGAGAGGCAAATATTAAAAAGCCATTAATGATCATGCGCTGTGACGGTGGAGTAATGAGCGTTGATGAAGTTAGAAAAAGGCCGATATTAACAATGCTATCCGGACTCGCAGCAGGGGTTGCTGGAGCACTTATGTATGAAAAGATAACGGATGGCATTTTCCTTGAAGTTGGTGGAACATCAACAGATATTTCAGCAATCAAAGATGGTAAAGTAATGATAAAAAATGCTCAGGTAGGTGGAAGAAAACTGTATCTTACATCACTGGATGTAAGAACACTAGGAATTGCCGGCGGTAGTATGATTGTAATGGAACACGGGAAAATTTCAGATGTAGGTCCAAGATCTGCGCATATTGCTGATATGGGATATGAAGTTTTTGCCGACGAAAGTAATATGATTAACCCAAAATTGAAATTGATTGCACCTAGAGAAGATGATGTTGCAAATTATGTGGTTGTTGAATGTGATGGTCAAAAATCGTATGCGCTTACATTGGCTGGTGCAGCAAATATTCTTGGATATGTTCCAGAGAGTGATTATGCTCATGGTAATGCGTTAGTAGCAACAAAGGCGTGGGCAGTATTGGCTGAAAAAGCTGGTGTTACGGTTGAAGAAGCATGTCAGCAGACAATGAACATTGCAATAAAAAAAATATCAGTAATTGTAGAAGACTTAATTAAAGATTATGATTTAAATAAAAACCTGATTTACCTAGTAGGTGGCGGTGGTTCTGCATCTGTAGTAACTCCCTTTCTAGGTGAAAAGCTTGGAATAAGGCAAAAAATAGCAAAAAATGCACCATATATCTCGACAATTGGAGTTGCACTTGCCCTTGTAAGAGAACAAATCGAACGTAATGTGACAAATCCAACCCACGAAGATATTAGAAAAATCAGAAGTGATATTATGGAAATTGTAACAAAAGCTGGTGCAAATCCTGATACAGTTGAGATAGCAATAGAAATTGATAGTCAGAAAAGTATTCTTCGTGCAATTGCAACAGGTGCAACAGAACTGCGTACAAAAGATTTGAATTCACAAACAAAAACAATAGATGAGATTATTGATATTGTTCAAGATTCAGCGCAGGTTGAAAAAAATGTAATTAGTTATGTTGCAACAATAGGTCGTTGGCACGCATTTGAAGTGAAAAAGATTTCAAAAGCCATTTTTGGATTGATTAGAACTAAGAAGAATTTGGTTCGTATTGTAGATGAAGAAGGGGTTATCAGACTTCAAAAGAACAATGCAAAACTGATTATCATGAATAAAACTGACCTTTTGAAAAAGTATGTCGAATTTATCGATGATATGACACAATATACAGATGCAGGGGCCACACTTCCAAAAGCATATTTGTTTTTTAAACAGAAGATGGTTGACTTGAGTGGTGTAGTAAGTCAGGAACAGTTACTTTCTTTAGCACAGATGGAATTAGAATTCATTGGTGAAAATGATAAGATAATTGCAGTTGCAGCAAAAGATTGATGGTGAGGTGTCTTGCAAAAGCAGGCCACAGGAATGGCGACAAGTATGAATAATCTTGAAGATATTTCAGATGAATTGATGGGTTATAGTGAGTTAAAGCAAGATATTATATTTCAATATATATCCAAAGCAGACAAAAAATCCTATATTCAAAATAGCATTAATATTGGGAAAAGTGCAGTTTTGCTCTATAATGAAAGAAAACTATATCAGATTCTTCAAGAAAATGGAGTTGTGGTTGTAATGCATAATGATTGTGAGTCTGAATATATACATTCGCAGATATATTATGATGATAATATAAAGAAAATTGACATTTATTTAAAATCTTTAAGAAAAATACAGGAAGCAATGAAATGGATTCAATATGATATTTCAATGAAGGAACTGGTTGAGATACATTTAGCTCATGAATTTTATCATTTTCATGAATTTTCTAACAACTGTAGAACTGAGGAAATGCTTAAACCTGTAAAATATAGGATATTTGGTGTAATGAACAGAAAATCGAATGTTCATAGAACATCTGAAATAGCAGCACATATATTTGCAAAATATAGTTGTGATTTTAATATACATCCAAAGGTAATGGATTATGTGCTTATGGAATATCAGGAAAAAAGAAATCAGAGTGCAATTTTTGATAGAATGGATTTGATGCAATGTGAGCTTGATGCAGTGTGCGTTTGATGTAGGATGAATTTGAACACGTAAAGGAGCTAGGAAGACAATGAGAAATTGTATTAAATATAACGATAAGGACATAAAAATATTAGGTGGATATGATACTGTTGTCGTTGGTGGTGGAAGTGCAGGTGCATCTGCGGCAATAAGTGCGGCCAAGGGCGGAACCAAAACATTGATTATTGAGAAGCAAATTTCACTTGGTGGAACATCGACAAATGCACTTGTTAGCCCAATGATGCCATCCTATGTTGAACACTTTGAAAACTTTTATGAAATCGAAAGAAAGTTAATTGAAAAAGGATGCGCAACAAGAGATTCGATTACAGAATATGTATGGTTTAATCCGGAAGTTATGGCTGAAATTTTAGAAGAAATGTACATAGGATTTGGTGGAGATATTTTATATGATACTGTATTGATTGATTGCATAAAAGAAAACAATGTTATAAAATACCTAATACTCATGACAGTGGAAGGTATAACTGCCGTTGAAGGTCGTAATTTTATTGATGCTAGTGGTGATGCCATTCTTACAAGATTAGCCAGTGTTGAAACTACTTCAGGTGATGAAGATGGTAATAATCAAATGAGTTCCTTGCGATTTGAGGTCGGCGGAATTAATGTGGATAAATACCGTGAATACTGTATTTCTTTAAATGATGAGTTTTCACCTTTGAAAACAGGATATTTTTTTGAATCTGCAATGGTAAAAGGAAAGAAATTCAAGCTTGAACCAATCTTTCAGAAAGGTGTTGAGGAAGGAATATTGAAAAATGAGGATTTAAGATATTATCAATGTTTTTCGCTCCCACTAAAAGAAGGTTGTATGACATTTAACTGTCCTCACATCTCTACACTTACAAATAATACAAGTGTAATTAACCGTTCAAAAGCGATAATAGAAGGTCGTCAGATGATTCACAGACTTGTAGGCTTTCTTAAAACATATATGCCAGGATTTGAAAACTGTTTTCTTGCAAGGGAAGCTTCTATGCTTGGAATCAGAGAATCATATAGGCTTGTAGGGAAATATGTTTTAACCGAAGAAGACTACATTAATAGGGAACACTTTGAAGATGGAATTGCAAAGGGAGATTGGTATATAGATGTTCATTCGGCAAGCAAAGGACTTGTGCATATGGATAAGTTCAAGCCAGGTGAATATTATGAAATACCATACCGTTCGTTAATCAATAGCAGTGTATCAAATCTCATAACCGTAGGAAGATGCATTTCAACCACTTTTCTAATGCAGGCAAGTGTAAGAATACTCCCGACCGTCATCGATATGGGTCAGATAGCCGGTGAAGCATGTGTTTATGCAAAAAAATATGGAATTATTCTAAATGAATTAAATGGAAGCAAATTAAGAAAATTTTAGAATATTGATAACAACAGAACAAAGAATCATTTTTTACATAGTCAAGTTGAGGCTTGTGTATTCAATTGTCTATTGTATTGTTTGCTTGTTAGAAGAGTATTATGAAAATCCAATATTATGGAGATTCAATAATACTCTTTATTTTATTGAGTTTGTAAGTCTTAATATAGAAAATATAAGCGTATTTTATAATTTGACTATACAAGAAAGGAAAACTACCCAAAGGATTCTTTACAGATAACTTATTTACCGTCAGGCTAAAATGTTGATATATGTCATTAAGATAGTAGTAGGAGAAATCAATCGTTGTGAAAATAATTATGATTATTGGATCCAGTTCTTCCTATAATTAATTTTTCTATAGATGCTAGGCGTTAAGTTGGTATGTTTTTTAAAGACTTGAATAAAGTAACTATGCGATGAAAATGCCAGATAATTAGCAATATCTACGCAGGAATAGTCCGAGTATTTTAACATATTTTCTGCAACTTCAATTTTTTTGCTTTGAATGTATTCACCAATGGTCGTGCTTGTTTCTTTTTTAAACAATTTCGATAAATAAGTTTCGTTTATGTGAATGGAATCAGCAATCTGACGAATGGTAATGGATTCATTGAGGTGCTCAAATATGTAATCAAGGCTTTTGATGATGTGTTTTGAAAAGAATTTTTCTTTACGTAAAGAATTCATTCTGGATGCAAAGTCAAAAGACACCTCTTTGTGTATTTTTTTCAATTCTTGATAGTTTGAAGCTTTATCTGCTTTTTGGATATACAGGTCGCTTAGTGTATAAGCAGTTTCACTATCCATGCCACCTTCAATACAGAAGCGTGTTATCATTGCAATGGTTACAATTACATGATAAAGAAGATTCCGCTTAGGATTATTGGAAAGTACGCCATTTTCTGGTTTATCTATAAAAGTAAATTCTTCTTCCATTTCATGTAATGCTTTTACATTGCCCTCTTTTACCAGACTATAAAAAGCAAGTTCCTTTTCATAGACAGGATGTTTTGTTTGAAATTCTCTTTGCAAAAAAAGCAGAGAAGCCAATTTCTGATTCATATTTTCGGACATTTGGTATCCTCCTTTCTAAGAATTTCATGCCATGATATTGACATATATACCAGAATAGTGATATTTATCTTATATTATACATGATAAAATTAGGTTTGTGAAGAAAAATAAACATCTAGAGGAGGATAATAAATGAGACAATTTGAAGGCTTTCAAAAGGGAGTTAATTTAGGTGGATGGTTATCGCAGTGTAAGCCTGCGAAAAAGCATTACGATACCTTTATTCAAGAAGAGGATATTGCAAAGATTGCAGAGTGGGGATTAGATCATATCCGAGTTCCAGTTGATTATGAATTGATTCAGGAAGAAGATGGAACTTATATAGAAGAAGGGTTTTCATATATTGATACTTGCATCGAGTGGTGTAGAAAATATCATTTAAATATGGTATTAGATCTTCATAAGACCAAGGGGTATTCCTTTGATTTCCAAGAAAACGAGAACGGATTTTTTGAGAATGAAGCATTACAAATTCGGTTTGTAAATCTATGGAAAGAACTTACCAGACGTTATGGAAAACTGGGGGATATGTTAGCATTTGAACTGTTAAATGAAGTAGTGGACCCTAATGTAGCTCAGCTTTGGAATAAGATTATCCGGCTAACAATTGAAGAAATCCGTAAAATATCGAAGAAAAATTATATCATTGTTGGTGGTGTGTGCAATAATAGTGTGACAAAGGTTAAGTTGCTAGACGCTCCGTATGATGAGAATGTCATATATAATTTTCATTGCTATGATCCTTTGATTTTCACGCATCAATCAGCAAACTGGGTTTTAAATATGCCTTCTGATTTTCATATTTCATATCCAGATTCATTGGGCGTTTATCAGGAGGCTGGTAAAATGATTGATGGTTCATTTAATGAGTGTTTATATGTGGATGGTGTGAATGCACTTGGGCAGTCATTTTTTGAAGCGATATTTAAAGAGGCTATTAAAAAGGCGGAGGATAATGATGCGATGCTATATTGCGGAGAATATGGAGTGATCAATCAGGCTCCATTAGACAGTACAATAAAGTGGTATCAGGACATTCATGCAGTTTTTGAAAAGTATGGGATTGGACGAGCAGCTTGGAGTTATAAGGAAATGGATTTTGGAATTACTGAAAAACACTATGAAACAATTAAGGAAGAGTTGATAGCTTTATTATAAAGATACTTTCATAAGATTAATTAGTAGTTGTATATTTTGTGACATGTTGATATTATTTTGATTAATGAAGTGTTTGCTTTTTACAAAATGGAAAAGACACAGGAAAAATTTATTTCAAAGAAACAAAGAAAAGCAAATATAATTAAATGACAGAATGGTAACCCAATTGAGGGTTACCATTTTTTATACGGTGGCTTATTTATTATATAAATGAGTTATAAGAATAAAAAGAATAAATCAATGCGAAAAAAGGTAGTGTTACAATGAAAAATATAATATTATTATAAAACTGTTGACTCTAACATCATGTCATAGTGTAAGATGATAATAGAGCTTGAAATATTTACAAAATAATCGCCGGCAGAGTTTAGTAGATGGATTAAACTTGAAATTATATATGGAGGAATTGCAATGAAAACAGTAAAACAAGTTTCAGATTTGACAGGCATAAGTGTGCGCATGTTACATTATTATGATGAAATAGGGTTATTAAAGCCAAGCGAACATACAGATGTAGGCTATAGGCTTTACGATGATGAAGCACTTATGATTTTGCAGCAAATTTTGTTTTATAAAGAACTTGATATTCCGTTAAAAGAAGTGAAAGAAATGATGTATAGCCCTCATTATAATATCATGCAGACTTTAAATAATCAGAAGAAATTGCTGATATTAAAATGTAATAGATTGAATGATTTGGTTGAACTGATTAATAAAACATTAAAAGGAGAAAATGATATGAGTTTTAAAGAATTTGATATGAGTGAATATTATATTGCACTGGAAGAGTTTAAAAAGGAACACGAAGATTATATAATAAAAGCATATGGCAGTACGGAAAAATATAATGAATTTATTGAAAAATGTAAAGCCAAAGAGTCTGAAATAGCTAAAATGGCTATAGATCAATATGGAAGCATTGAAAAATATGTAAAAGCAATGAAGAAAAATTTACAGGCTACATGTGCTTCAAACAGGGAGGAACAAATCGATGAGTTTAAAAAGGATTGTTTGGAAGATAGACATCCTAAATTAAAAGAATTATATAAAAACCTTGTATCGGATTTAAGTAAAGATCCTTCTTCAAGCGAAATCCAGCAGATTGCGAAAGAAATAACAACGATAGCGAAAACGGATTATGAAATTTTTAAAATGAATGCAGAGTATGACTATTGGTACGTTATAGTACAAAGCTTTTTAGTATTTCCTGATTGGATGAATAAAGTTGATCAAAAATATGGTGTTGGTGCCGCCAAATTTATAGGTGAAGCTTTAACTATATATTTGGGAGATTACAAGCCTAAATTAGAAATACTAATGCAGAAACTCGTCTCTGATTTAAATAAAGATCCTTCTTCAAATGAGATTCAAGAGATGGTTAAAGAGATAGTAGATGCAACCCAAAAAATTAACGACGCTTTAGAAATAGATGATGGCGAAAATTATTGGGGTTATACAGCACAACAATATTTATCCGAATCTATTAGGAAAAGGGTGATTGATAAGAAATATGGAAATGGTTCCTCAAAATTTATCGGTGAAGCATTAAAATTCTATTCGGAAAGCAATCAGTAATACGACCAGTAATGTTATCAGTAATTTAAATAATAGATAATGTTAGAATTCACACAGGAAAGCGAATGAATAGGAAAAAACAAATCTAAATCGATACAACAAGTTAGATGATTTTTGGGGCAATCTTAAAGTGGTACAAATTCCTCTTTAAGATTGCCTTTTAATTGAGAAAAATTAAACTCAATTATATTTACATTACCATTTCTAAATATTATAATACAAATATAAGATTACAATATTTACGATATAAAATAATGATGCTTGATATTTCAAGCTATTCTTGTAAGATAAATATGTGATATTCTAAAATGAAAAAGTAAACATTATGACAACAAAAGACAAGGGGAATTTAAGGAGGATACTAAAATGCAGGCAATCATGGAATCAATATTTGACATTGCATATCTAGTTACGGCAGGGTTACTTGGAATACTGATACTAAAAAATGCAAAAGGGAAGAATGAATATATTTTGTTTGGTAGTATGACATTACTTCTCGGACTTGGTGATTCATTCCATCTAATTGCAAGAATATATGCGATGTGGAATGGAGGTACTCAAAATTATCCAGTGGCACTTGGCTTTGGAAAACTGGTCACTTCAATTACGATGACAGTGTTCTATATCCTTCTATATCACTTTTGGCAAAAACATAATCATATAAATATTTCCAAAAGAAGCAGTAAAATAATTACGTTCATAATATATGGACTAGCAATTGCGCGAATCGGATTATGCGTTTTTCCACAAAATGGGTGGTTTGTCAATGACAGTAGTTATGAATGGGGGATTTATCGCAACATTCCATTCATTGTTATGGGCGGGATGATTGCCGTGTTATACTTTAAGAAGAATTTCTTGATAAAGGATAGATACTTTCGGTTTATGTGGCTTGCAATTGCAATCAGTTTCGTATTCTATGTCATTACGGTCTTGGGAACTGAGTTTTATCCACTATTAGGGATGATGATGATTCCTAAGACCTGTGCGTATATTTGGATGATTACGATGGGTTATAGAGAGTTGACTTAAGTTATTTATTATATAAAAGATGTTTTAGTTACATATAACGCTTTTTCGTTTAACCAATTTAGATTAAATTTTCAGATGGTAATTTTCGTTCATAGTATTATTAAGATAAAACCTCCAAATACATTACAATCTAGTATAGTAATTCATGAAAATGTTTAAATTATATACAAGATTGTAAATTTATCATTTTGTTTAAGACTCACATGATAAATCAATTAAGGTATGTTAGTGGAGGTTATCAGAGGAATATGTTGCCTAAAACCTGGGGTAGCGATGTATACCGATAATATTGAAGTGAGAAGTATAGTGGGAAGATTTCTTGAACATTCAAGGATTTATTGCTTTGGCGAGGGAGAAGATACAAAAATCTATATTTCATCTGCAGATATGATGACTAGAAATACTACACATAGAGTTGAAATTGCAACTCCTATTTTAGATGAAAAGATAGCTGATCGTTTAACGGATATGCTCCGTATTATGCTTCAAGATAATGTGAAATCAAGATTACTGAAGCCTGATGGAACTTATATTTATTTTGAGAATGATCAACAAAAGATTGACAGTCAGATGTGTTTTTACGATCAAGCATATAACAATTGAAATCCGAAGGTGTAAAGTATAATTGCCTGTAAAACACAAGACTGCCTGAATGGACTTTTATGGATCAAGAGAAATGAAAATGTGCCATTATGTGGGATTATAGAATAAGTGGTTGATATTTCATAATAATGTTTTATAATTAAGATATGAAAATTAAAGGAGGGCTAAACAATGAGAAAAGAATTATCTTATTTTAATATAGAAAATTCATTTGGTGGAAATCAGGATTGGTTTAAAGATCCAATGATGAAATTGGGTGGATGTGCAGCAATTACAGCATGTGATTTTAGCCTGAAAATGGCATTACATGATAATAAAACACACCTGTATCCATATGATATACAAAAACTAAATAAAGAAGATTATATTAAGTTTGCTATGAAAATGAAACCATATCTTAGACCACGGTTGAAAGGAGTCAATACATTAAAACTGTTTATAGATGGGATACAAGAATATTTTAACGATGTTGATGAAGTGGATTTACTTATGCAAGAATTTAATGGTGATATGAAAGAAGAGGAAGCCGCAGTGCAGATTAAAACACAAATTGATAATGGAATTCCCATACCTTATCTTTTGTTAAAACATAAGAATCATAATTTTAAAGATTTTGCTTGGCATTGGTTCTTAGTCGTGGGGTATGAAGAATTTGAGAAAGATTTTTATATAAAAGTCGCTACATATAGCAATGCCCATTGGCTTTCACTTAATGAACTTTGGGAAACTGGTTATAAAGAAAAAGGTGGAATGGTAATTATGCATTGATATTGCTAGTAAATTCAATTTGCGTTGCATTATAAAACACTATATATTATAATAATCATAATGATCTAGCCGAAAGTATTATCTGACGGTTGAGATGGATTCGCTACAATAGTTGTATCTGACACCGAATACAGGTTATAAGGTGAAAGGCTAAGCAATGTCATAGTTACTTATGAAATTACTACGCCTTTTTGGCGTATTTTTTTTTACCATTGAATAAAAGGAGGTAATATGGAAACGAGAGTTGCAATTATAGGAATTATAGTGGAAGATGCAGGTTCGGTTGAGAAGTTAAATAGAATTTTGCATGATTATGGAAGCTATATCATTGGAAGAATGGGAATTCCATATAAAGAGAAACATATCAATATTATTAGCATTGCAGTGGATGCACCGAATGATGTAATCAGTGCCTTGTCAGGAAAACTTGGGAAATTACCAGGAGTAAGTGCAAAGGCAGTATACTCAAAGCTCCCCATTATAACAAATGAGGTTTCGATTGGGAAATCTTATATAAGCGAGGTATAAAATGAAAAATCTCATCGACAAATTATTTGAAACGCAGAACCTTTTGCCGGAAGAATTCAAACAATTAATCAAAGGACGTACTTCAGATCTAGCCCAATACCTTTTCGAGAAATCAAGACAGGTTCGGTTTGAAAATTACGATCATGATGTCTATATACGTGGTTTGATTGAATTCACCAATTATTGCAAGAATGATTGCTTTTACTGCGGAATTCGAAATAGCAATTCAAATGCAGATAGATACAGACTTACCCAGGAACAGATTCTTGAATGTTGCAGGTCTGGACATGCACTTGGATTTAGGACTTTTGTGCTGCAAGGTGGAGAGGATAGCTATTTTACAGATGACAAATTAGTGAATATGATACGAGCAATCAAGTCGCTTTATCCAGACTGTGCCATTACACTTTCAATAGGAGAAAGAAGTCATGAGAGCTATCAAATGCTTTTTAATGCTGGAGCCGATCGATATCTCCTTCGTCATGAAACCGCTAATAATGAACATTACAAAAAGTTACATCCAAAGAATTTGTCTCCTGAAAACCGAAAAGCATGTCTGTTTGATCTAAAAAAGATTGGATATCAAGTTGGTTGCGGGTTTATGGTGGGATCTCCATATCAGACGGTTGATAATCTGGTTGAGGATTTGATTTTCATTAAGGAATTACAACCTCACATGGTAGGGATTGGGCCATTTATACCACATCATGATACCCCATTTGCTGGGCAAACTGGTGGAACTTTGGAACTAACGTTATTTATGTTGGGCTTGGTTAGATTGATGGTACCACAAGTTTTGCTTCCTTCGACAACAGCGCTTGGGACAATTGATCCAATGGGTAGAGAACAGGGCATTTTGGCTGGTGCAAATGTAGTAATGCCAAATCTTTCACCGACAACTGTCAGGGAGAAATATATGTTATATGATAATAAAATATGTACCGGTGATGAAGCCGCTGAATGCAGATTTTGTATGCAGAAACGAATGGAAGGCATAGGATATGAAGTGGTTGTTTCCCGTGGTGACCATCATAGCTTACAATAAAACAGGATAAATTAAAAAAGAAAAAATAGAATCTTAAAATCATCCTACGTGAATGTTACGTAGCGTGAATGATACTCAGCGTGAATGACTGAAGGGAAAGAGAATCTGACCCGATGAAGAAAGAAGGAAAAAATATGTATAATCCAAAATCACAAAAAGCAGGAGAATTTATTAATCATGAAGAAGTTCTTACGACTCTAGCCTATGCAGAGAAAAACAAAAACAATGCCCTACTTATTGACAGTATTATCGAGAAAGCGCGTCTTAGAAAAGGGCTGACGCACAAAGAAGCAGCTGTTCTTTTAGATTGCGATATTGAGGAGAAAAACCAAGAGATATATGCACTTGCAGAGCAGATAAAGAAGGATTTCTATGGTAATCGAATTGTAATGTTTGCACCATTATATCTTTCAAATTATTGTATCAATGGATGTGTATACTGCCCATATCATCTGAAAAACAAACATATCACAAGAAAAAAGATGACACAGGAAGAAATTAAAAGAGAAGTGATTGCGCTTCAAGATATGGGACATAAAAGACTTGCCCTAGAGTTGGGAGAAGATCCTATTAATAATCCAATCGAATATGTTTTAGAATCCATTAAGACGATATATAGCATCAAACATAAAAACGGTGAAATAAGACGAGTTAATGTAAATATAGCGGCTACGACAGTTGAAAATTACGCAAAATTAAGGGATGCAGGGATTGGAACCTATATTTTATTCCAAGAAACATATCATAAAAAAAGTTATGAATTGTTACATCCAACAGGACCTAAGCATGATTATGAGTATCATACAGAAGCCATGGATAGAGCGATGGAGGGCGGAATTGATGACGTGGGCGTAGGTGTCCTTTTTGGTCTTGAATTATATCGATATGAATTTGCAGCATTACTGATGCATGCAGAGCATTTAGAAACGGTATTTGGAGTAGGACCACACACAATTAGTGTTCCAAGAATCAGACCGGCTGATGATATCGATCCTTCAAGCTTTGATAATGGAATTAACGATGACACCTTTGCAAAGCTTGTCGCATGTATACGAATCAGTGTGCCATATACAGGGATGATTGTTTCAACTAGAGAGAGTCAAGAATGCCGAGAAAAAGTGCTTCATCTAGGAATTTCTCAGGTGAGCGGTGGATCTAAAACTAGTGTTGGCGGATATTCTAAACCAGAGGCAGAGGATGAAGATTCTAAACAATTTGAATTAAGTGACAACAGGACACTTGATGAAATTGTAAAATGGCTTATGGACCTTGGATATATACCAAGTTTTTGCACTGCTTGTTACAGGGAAGGCAGAACGGGTGACCGTTTCATGAAGTTACTAAAGAGTGGGCAGATTCAGAATTGCTGTCATCCAAATGCTCTTATGACTTTAAAAGAATATTTGGAAGATTACGCATCTGAGGAGACGAAGGCTGTTGGAGAAAAGATGATATTAGATGAAATATCTAATATTCCAAAAGAAAAGGTAAGAGAAGTGGTACTTGATAATCTTGTAAAAATCAGTCAGGGAAACCGAGACTTTCGATTCTAAGAAAACGTTGATTTAGATTCTAAGGACTCCAGACTTTCGATTGAGAGTGGTAAGTTTGAAATAGCTTTTAAAATACAAGGATAATATATATGGCTCAAATTTTGATAAGGTGTCTTGCAAAAGCAAGCCATAGGAAGGTGGTTGATATGGGATTAAATGAAACTCCAGCAGCAAACAGAATTCACATAGCTTTTTTTGGAAGGCGAAATGCAGGAAAGTCAAGTGTTGTCAATGCAGTGACGGGACAGGACTTGGCGATTGTATCGCAGGTAAAAGGAACGACGACAGATCCTGTTTATAAGGCTATGGAATTGCTTCCACTTGGACCAGTTATTATTATTGATACGCCAGGAATTGACGATGAAGGTGAACTTGGTGAATTACGAGTAAAAAAAAGTCGCCAGGTTTTGAATAAAACAGATATTGCGATTCTTGTTGTTGATGCTCAAGCAGGATTGACAAAAGATGATCAGAATCTGATTGTCCTATTTGCAGCTAAGAATATTCCTTACCTAGTAGCTTTCAATAAATCCGACATTGCTGAAACATCAATGAAACTTACAGAGAATGAAATTTTGATTAGTGCAAAAACTGGGGAACATATAGACAAATTAAAGGAAAAGATCGCATCACTTATAGGAACTGAAGAAATCAAGCTCCGCATTATTGGTGATATATTGAATCCTTCGGATTTTGCGGTTCTGGTAGTCCCAATTGACAAATCTGCGCCCAAAGGAAGATTGATTCTCCCACAACAGCAGACAATAAGAGATATATTAGAATCGGATGCAACTGCAATTGTAGTAAAAGAATTTGAACTAAGAAACACCTTAGAAAATCTAGGAAAGAAACCGAAAATCGTTATAACAGACAGCCAAGTCTTTGCAAAAGTAAATGCAGATACACCGAGTGATATATATTTGACTTCATTTTCAATCTTAATGGCCAGGTATAAAGGAGTATTGAAAACTGCTGTAAAAGGTGCAAAAATCATTGATGAACTGAAAGCTGGAGATCGAATTTTGATTGCAGAAGGATGTACACATCACAAGCAATGTGATGATATTGGTTCTGTAAAATTGCCTAGATGGATTAAAAACTACACCCAGAAGCAGTTCGATTTTCATTTTACATCAGGTACGCAGTATCCAGAAGATTTAGATGAATACAAACTAGTTGTGCATTGCGGTGGATGTATGCTTAATGATAGAGAGATGAAATATAGACAGAAATGTTCAGAAGATATGAAAGTTCCATTTACAAATTACGGAATCCTAATTGCCTATATGCAAGGGATTTTAACCAGAAGTGTTGCCATGTTCCCAGAGATTTTGGCAGAAATCGAGGAGTAAACCAAATGAGAATGGAAAAGGATTCAATAGGAGAAAAATCACTAGGGGATAGTGTGGTTTACGGAATTCAAACTGCACGGGCAAAAGAAAACTTCAATCTGAATTATAAGAATACAGATCAAAGTCTGATTGCTGCAATCGTACAAATCAAGAAAGCGGCTGCACATACCTACCAAACGCTTGGAATTGGTAAACCTGGTGTTTATGAAGCAATTGAACAATGCTGTGATTTAATCCTAGCGGGCGGGTATGAAGATGCATTTATTACATCTGCCCTTCAAGGGGGAGCTGGAACATCAACAAATATGAATGTAAATGAAGTGCTTGCAAATCTTGCCTTAGTCAAACTAGGTCATCAGTATGGGGAATATCAGTATGTTCATCCGCTAGATGATGTAAATAGGGGCCAATCAACAAATGATGTCTACCCGACAGCACTAAGAATCGCAGCAATTGAGAAGCTTCGTGTATTAAGTGACAAGTGTTCTCAATTACAACAAACATTTCAACAAAAGGAAAATGCATTTGATCATATTCAAAAGTTAGGACGTACAGAATTAATGGATGCCCTTCCAATCACCTTGGGACAGGAATTTGGAGCTTATGCACAAGCAATTTCTAGAGATCGTTGGAGACTATATAAAGTGGAAGAACGATTAAGGCAGGTAAACCTTGGTGGAACAGCAGTAGGCGCTGGAAATAACGCAGACAGAAAATACCGGTTTGGAATATTAGAGATTCTTAGAGGATATACAGGTATGGGTCTTTCACCTGCTGAATATCCAATGGATATTACGCAAAACAACGACGTGTTTGTGGAAGTGTCTGGATTGATGAAATCACTAGCGGTTAACTTAATGAAAATATCCAATGACATTCGGCTTATGAGCTCTGGACCCAAAGGAGGATTTGGTGAAATCACGCTGAAAGCCCTTCAAATGGGAAGTACAATCATGCCTGGAAAAGTCAATCCTGTCATTCCGGAAATGGTAATGCAAGTAGCGATGAAGGTGATTGCAAATGATTCGGCAATTACGATGGCGGCATCTCACGGAGAATTTGAACTGAATGCATTTATGCCCCTGATTGCAGATTCTTTACTCGAAAGTTTACAACTGCTGATTGATGCGGTTGAATCCTTTCGTACAAAATGCGTTGAACACATCTTGCCGGATGAGGAAAGGTGCAGACAACTACTAGAAGCCTCTTATGCATTTGCCACAGCGTATACAGTTGAATATGGTTATGATTTGATTAGCGAAGCGATGAAAGAGTCCAATGGAGATCCATTGAAATTAAAAGAGATATTAGAAGAATTAGAATAAAGCGTAATTGTGATTGTCTATGTATTGATTGCTTATGTATTGATTGCTTATGTATTGATTATTTATGTATTGGATAGTTTATGAATTGAATTTTTTATATTCCAATGGCGTTTTATTGAAAAATAATTTAAAACTTCTATAAAAGGTTCGCTCGCTTTTAAATCCAGATTCATACATGACTGAGGTGATGTTCATTTCTGTTTCTAATAGCAAGGAGGAGGCCAATAACAGCCTTTTCTGAGTGATATAATCTGTAAATGATATGTTGAAGTTGTGCGTGAAAATGCGCGAAATATAATACATGTTTATCCCCAAGTCCCGACTCATTTGTTTTAATGAGATGTCTTTTGAACAATATGTATCAACGTATTCTAAAATAGTCTGATACATATTTGTATTTTTATCATTACTATATTTAATGAGCGTTCCGTTATCAAAAATATCTCCTAGAATGATAAACAAAATCCCCGTATACTGTACCTGTCGATTAAAATTACTGCTATCATTCGGAAATGTTTGTTGTAATGTTAGTACTTTTGCTATTGATTCCTTTGCCAGTTTGGATAATTCAGATATATTTACAATTGGTTGTGAAAGCATTTGTGTATTTAAGGTGGTTTTTAATAATGGTAAAAATTCAGGTGTAAAAATAAAAAACAAAATCTGGCACTTTTCAAGAACTTGACCGCAATGAATCTGATTAGGAAAAACAATAGCAATATCACCTGCAGATAAACATGTTGTATTATTACCAATTGTTAAATTTGTTTTACCTGAAATGACATACATGAACTCCACATGATTATGCAAATGCGGAAGGCTCTTTATTTCATCGAGGATATAGCAGGTAAAATTATCTTTCCTAGACTCAAATTCAAATGTTTTATTTCTCACACTACATCCTCCTATTATTTAAATCACATCATATGAAAATTATATGTTTTAGATTGCAAAAAGTCAATTTAATAATCAAAATTTGCTAGTCAATTTGATAAAAATGCCATTCTACTAATATACCATTTATATATAATAGAAGTAGAGTGTATGGGTATATGGTAAGTTGCACCTAAAAAGGAGAAACCATGGAAATTGAGAAAATAATAAAAAATGGGAATACTGCATTGGGAATTGAACTTGGTTCTACTAGAATCAAAGCGGTGTTAATTGGTGAAGATCATATATCAATTGCCAGCGGAAGTCATGAATGGGAAAATCGTTATGAGAATGACATATGGACATACACATTAGATGATATATGGAGTGGGATACAAGCCTGTTATCAGAATTTGAAAATAGATGTAGAAAATAAATATGGGGTAAAATTAACCCAAATCGGTTCAATAGGATTTTCGGCCATGATGCATGGTTATATGGCATTTGATAAAAAGGATACACTTCTTGTACCATTTCGTACATGGAGAAATACTAGTACGGGAGAGGCGGCTGACCAGTTAACTAGAGAATTTTCTTTTAATATTCCACAGCGTTGGAGTATTGCACATTTGTACCAGGCCATTTTAAACAAAGAAGAGCATGTTACAAACATTGATTATCTTACAACATTAGCAGGTTACGTTCACTGGAAATTAACAGGCGAAAAAGTATTGGGCGTCGGTGATGCATCAGGAATGTTTCCCATAGATAGTAAGAATTGTGATTATAATGCAGATATGTTAGCAAAATTTGATGAAATAGTTGGACCGTGTGCATATTCGTGGAAGCTCACAGATATATTGCCAAAGGTTTTGCCAGCGGGTGCAAGTGCTGGATATTTAACACGAGAAGGTGCAAAATTATTAGATGTAAGTGGTGATCTTGCAGCAGGAATTCCAGTATGTCCGTCAGAAGGAGATGCAGGAACAGGAATGATAGCGACTAACAGTGTTGCAGTTCGTACTGGTAATGTATCAGCTGGAACATCGGTTTTTGCAATGATTGTCATGGAACATGCCCTGAAAGAAGTGCATACTCAGATTGATGTGGTTACTACACCACAAGGGGCTCCGGTTGCAATGGTTCACTGTAATAATTGTACGTCTGATTTAAATGCATGGGTAAATCTATTTGAAGAATTCGCAGAAAGTTATGGAATTTCAGTGGATCGTAATCAACTCTTTTCGGTGCTTTATAATAAAGCGTTGGAGGGAGATAGAGATTGTGGTGGATTAGTTGCTTATAACTATATTTCAGGTGAACCGATAACTGGTTTTAAAGAGGGCATTCCATTGTTTGCAAGAAAAGCAGAGGACAATTTTAATCTTGCTAATTTTATGAGAACGCATCTGTACAGTTCACTTGCAACATTAAAAATAGGCTTAGATATTCTCTTTAAAGAAGAGGATATTAGTGTAGATAAGATGTACGGACATGGTGGGCTTTTCAAGACAAAAGGCGTTGGCCAAAAGATTATGGCAGCAGCAATGAACACTCCTGTTTTTGTTATGGAGACAGCTGGAGAAGGTGGAGCCTGGGGAATTGCGATACTTGCTTGTTACATGAAAAATAAAGAAACAGAAGAAAGCCTTGCAACTTATCTAGAAAACAAAGTGTTTTGTGGCGATCAGGGAAAGAAAATCATTCCAGATCCAGAAGATGTGAAGGGGTTTGACTTATTTATGATAAAATATATGAACGGACTTAAAATTGAACGTGCTGCAGTAGATAGTCTACGTGCGTAAAAGACCAGGAGGAATTTACTTTGTTAGAAGAACTGAAAAAGCAAGTATATGAAGCAAATATGGAACTTTCAAGACGTGGCCTAATTATATTTACATGGGGCAACGTTAGTGGAATTGATCGTGAGACAGGTTATTTCGTTATCAAACCCAGCGGTGTTGATTATGATAAACTAACAGTAGATGATATGGTGGTTATGGATTTAGATGGAAATAAAATCGAAGGAACGTATAAACCATCCTCTGATACAGCGACACATCTGGAACTTTATAAAAAATATATAGAAATCGGTGGAATAGTACATACTCATTCACCAGAAGCTACCGCATGGGCGCAAGCAGGCAGAAGCATTCCTCTTTATGGAACTACGCATGCTGATTATTTTTATGGTGAGATACCATGTGCAAGAAGTTTGACGCCTGAAGAGATAGATGAAGCATATGAGAAAAACACAGGAACTGTTATTATTGAGACATTTGAAAAACGTGGGTTGAATCCGATGTATACGCCAGGTGTGCTTTGCACAAACCATGGACCTTTCACATGGGGAAAAGACGCAGCTGAAGCTGTTCATAATGCTGTTGTTCTGGAGGAAGTGGCTAAGATGGCATCAAAAACAGAACTGATCAATCCCAATGTAAAACCTGCACCAGATTGTATTCGAGATAAACATTTCTTTCGTAAACATGGGGCTAATGCGTATTATGGGCAAAAATAAAGATTGATTCCATTCAGAAATATATTTCTGGAATATCAATTCTTACTAACATCGAATTGTCAGCTGCGGATGTAACAGGAGATAAAGAAGTCAGCTTCTTTGATATATTGGAAATGCAGCGGTATATATTGGGGATTACAGACTTTTAGGAAGTTGTATGGATTGTTAAAAGAATTGTTAAAAGGTAGAATTAACATCTGATAACGTCTGATAACTATTATTAAAATATAGTTGAATTTCCCATTAAATGGTATATAATAATTTATGGGGAAAATATGTAAGATAATTGAATATTATGAATTATTAAAGTTATAGACTCCTGATATATGAGTTTGTAACTTTTCTTTGTTATTTAAATGGGATATTTAGGTTTTGTTTAATAATTAAGAGAAAGACATGTTTTAGAGAAATGAGGTACGTATTATAGCAATAATGCGCAGTTGAAAAAATCTATTAATGAAGAGGAAATATTATGAGCCTAAGACTTAAAGAACTGAGAAAGTTACCTGATGAAGAGTTAGTTGAACTATATGATCAAACTGCAAATTATACATCAGTAGGATTAAACTATTACGCCGAAGAACTGAATAGGCGTAGTAATGAGAATACTAATAAAATTATGATTAGATCTACTATTTGGATTACAATAATGACAGGAGTAATGTTAATTGCAACTCTAGTTAATATAGTTATATTAACTTTAGCAAAGTAAGAGTTGAAAGCTGTAATAATGAGAACAATACAAATGGTGATTTAGGAGTAGAAATCAAAGAAATAGATTAACTTTGCATTTTTATATAGATAAGTTCGGAATAGAAATAATAGTAGAAAAATTTTAGATTACATATAAGGAAGGAACAAAAATATGAATTTTACATACTGTTTACCCGATGAACAAGGGCAAAAGCAAGAATATGGAACCACTTCAAATTCAGTAATTATTATTGGCGCAAATGGTGTCGGCAAGAGTAAACTTGGTGCTTGGATTGAACAGCAGAGTTTTGAAAATGTACATCGCATTGGTGCCCAAAGGAACTTGAATTTCAATGAAAATATTACACTGAGAAGTTATTCACAGGCTGAAGATTTAGTTTTTTATGGATCGAATGAATCTAATCAAAAGATTGGAAAAAGTGTGCGTTGGGATTGGGGAGCGTCATATACAACAAAAATGATGAACGATTTTGAAAATGTACTAGCAGCTTTGATTGCCCTGAAAAATAATGAAAATGAAACTTTTATTGCCGAATGTAAGAAAGCCGAGGATGAGAATAAGGAGAAACCACAAACGTCAAAGACAGCTATTGACAAGCTTCAGTTTATTTGGAATGAAGTATTTCCACAAAGAAAATTGCGGATAGATGATTCGAAATTCTATGCTGTTCTTGAAAAAGACAGCTATGAACATGTATATTCAGCAACTCAAATGAGCGATGGTGAACGCTCGGTCCTCTACCTTGCTGCCCAAGTGTTATGCGTTCCTGCTAATAAAACTCTCATAATGGACGAGCCTGAAATTCATTTACATCGTTCAATTATGAATCGTTTGTGGTCGACTTTGGAACAGCACCGCCCTGATTGCTTGTTTATATATATTACACATGATACTGGATTTGCCGCTATGCATAGTGATGCAGATAAAATCTGGATACGTGAATTTGATGGCCTCAATTGGAAACTTGAAAAAATTGAAAATGACGACCTTCCGGAAGATTTACTCTTGCATATCATAGGTAACAGAAATAATGTACTATTTGTTGAAGGCGAAAAGAACAGTTATGATACACAACTTTATACTGAACTTTATCCTCAATATCAAGTCATTGCATGTGGTAGCTGTACGCAGGTCATAACACGTACGAAAGCGTTCAAGAATAATCCTGTGCTTCACCATTGCAAAGTATTTGGAATTATCGATAGAGATTTTCGTTCCGATTATGAAATCGAGAAGTATAAGACAAACAATATATTTACCATTAATGTTGCCGAAGTGGAAAATCTGTTTTTAGTGGAAGAGTTACTGCGTCTATTGGCAATACATATAGGTAGAAATCCCGATGAGGTATTTGTTGAAGTTAAGAACTATATTATTCAAAGATTTACAAATCAGCTTAATGGTCAGGTATGCCAGGCCGTTGTAGCAGAAATAAAATATATGCTCATGAGCGCAGAGATTTCCAAGAAAAATGAAACAGAGTCGAAGAAATCATTGGACACGCTTCTTGAATCTATTGATTATGAGCAAATAAGGGCAAATCAAGAATTGAAATTTCAGACTGTGTTGTCGGGTAATGACTATACCCAAGTCATCAAGGTATTCAATGAAAAGAACATTGCAAAAACAATAGGGCACTTTTTCGGCCTTAATGATAATGCATTCTGCCCAACGCTTATTGCACTGTTACGAGGAGAAAAACACGGAGATATTATTAATGCCCTTGCAGGATATTTGCCAACTGAAATACCAAGATAATTTTTGGAAAATAAAAATGCAACATTTCCCGTTATGTTTATTTGGGATAGATCAGAATAACTCTAAACTGCCTTAACAATAGTAGGAAGTTTAGTTTACTATTTGTTCAACTCTAATATTGTATGTACAACTAATTAATTAATATACTATAAACGGAATGATTGGCTAATTATTTACCATTATAAAAGTAATGAGGTAGTAGCGAGGAGGAAAAATCTAAATGATTTTAGAATACTTGTTTTCAGACGAAGAATTAAAAGAAGACATTTTGAGGTATAAAGAGGGGAAATTAAATATATCAATTAAAAATATAAAAGATTCTAGTTTTTGGATTGCAGAATTTATAATGGTTGGAGAAAATGAACAGAGTACCTTAGATTTGTCTAAAATAAATGATGATATTACAGAGCGTTTTAATTGTATTACGCTAACGAATGAGTGTGCTTTCTATTTTAATAAAATACTGTATCCTTTAATAAATGAATTTGAGCGGAAATTACGTAAAATACTTTACATTGCAAGCAAACTGTCAGGTAGTGCTACAGATACAGCAGTGATTTGTGATCTTGAGAAAATGGAATTTGGAACATTATTTGAACTTATATTTACAGATGATGATTTTATAAAAATGGCTAAAACAAAGATAAATGCAAAATCATGGAAATTCACCAAAAGTGAACTGATAGATGATTTGTTTAGTTTTGAAGAAAAAGCCTTATGGGATAAATTGTTAGGCATCGGTATAGCACCAATCTTGCGGAAAAATTTTGTTACTATGAAAAATTATCGTAATAACATTATGCATGCCCATAACATTACTGCAGATGTCTATAAACAAATAAAAAAAATATACTTGGCTGCGAATCAAGAACTCAATGGAGCAATTAGCGATATACTTAATAACAAAATGGTAACACTATTTAATCATAGTAATAATGATTTTAGCGAGACACTGAAAGAAGCAATTGATGCTGAAAAGTCAAAGAAAATTTCTGATAATATTCTTGATAATTTTCAAATGATAGAGAATGTAGAGGCAGTTAAGCGCTCAATGGAGTTTAGTTCCATTAGTCAACAGATTAATGCAATTTCAGAAGCTGGAAAGATCGCGATGGAGTTCAGTTCCTATAGCCAGGAGATTAAGAAACTTATAGAAGCAGGGAAGCTCTCAACGGAGTTAAGCCCTATTAACAAGGAGATTAAGAAACTTATAGAAGTAGGGAAGCTCTCAACGGAGTTAAGTCCTATTAACAAGGAGATTAAGAAACTTAAAGAAGCAGGGAAGCTCTCAACGGAGTTAAGTCCTATTAACAAGGAGATTAAGAAATTTAAAGAAGCAGGGAAGCTCTCAACGGAATTAAGTCCTATTAACCAAGAGATTAAGAAACTTACAGAAGTAGAAAAGTTAGAGAAACAATCCAGTTTCAACCATCATCTTATTGCAAGATATAAAAAAAATAAATAGAAGATGAAGAAGAAAATAAGCAAGAAATGTAAAGCCAACAATTCTTCCTTCATCGGCTACCTTAACGAGAGCTATTTCCCATTGCCCTTCGCTAACACTAGTTCTTACAGGTACTCCTTTAATCAAATTTCCCATTTTAATTAATTTTCGAAGAGATTGAGGATAACATAATTACTTCTATACCGATGGGAAGTAAAATACTTTAGGAAAATAGTAATCTAAATAGAAGAGTTTATTACAAATAAAGGAGAGATATAGGATGAAAGAATATGAATTGGCAAAAATTGTTGAGAATGTAATTCCACAATTACTTTTAAATAATAATGCAGCGGATATTGACTGGGGAAGATTATTTAAACTTAATTTAAATGGATGTGATTTTTTATATATTACATATAATACAGGCGGAAGAGGAGGAAATATAGGGAATATATTTCGCTATATTGAGGATATGTCAAGTTCATTTTGTGGTTTGAATTTGTATAGTTCCGAAATGGAGGAAAATTATGTAGAGAAGGCTATTGCAACAAAATGGTTAGAAATTGAAACCTCCCTAACTCAACTAGAGTGGTATAAGATATTAGATAATATGGAGAAATTACAAAGAAGAACATATGAAAATCTTCCTATAGTTAAAAATATTATAATTGATACGAAAGCAAAAGGAACGGTGAATTTATCTGAGCAAAGTGAAGCAAAGTTAATAGATGTAATGGCGGGATCTAATTATGTTTATTTTGTGGCGGATAAAGAATTAAGAATAATAGATTATAAAACTATTATGTGGGAGACAGTAACTGATAAAGCTACATATTCATCAGTACCTAATTTTTTACAACCGTTTGCGAATGAAGTGGGAACTGATAAGGTTGCAATATCATTAACACATTCCGGTGATATAATAGTATACAAACAGACTGGGATGGTTATTTCAATACGAAAAGGAAATATTGTTGTTTACGATGATTCAATCGTAAAGAATTTATATAAAGATGTATTAAATAATACTGTATATGGAATAAAGTGCAATCTATTTGATATATGTTGGGATCTAAGTTACAGAAGGCATGGTGCTTTAATTATTGTTGCATTAGACAATGATTTTGAAAAGCATGTTGTAAACGAAGAGAGCATTTTAACACATGTTACATCTAAAGGTATTAGAAAAGAACTAGTGAAATCTATACAACAGGTGTCATTAATCAATACAGGAAAAATAAAGAATAGAAATATTTTTCTTGAATTAGCATCTATAGATGGAGCATTAATAATAGATTCAAATAATGGGGATGTAAAAGCGTTTGGAGCAATAATTGAAACAGCTAAGGGGATAAAGGAAGTAAGTGGAGCTAGGTCAACAGCGGCAAGATCTGCAGTTAGTTATGGGAATATGTCACCTATAAAGATAAGCAGTGATGGAGATATTACTTTATATAAGAAAGTTACAAATAAAAAAACTAAAGAAGAACTTATTCTTGAGTTTAGATTTTATTAAAGGTCTATAATTAAAGGTGTTGCCTTTTGTATTACATGCATATTAAGAATACAAAGTTTAAAACATTTACGTTTGCCACAGCGATATAGCCGAACTAATTAATTCTTGAATTCGTCATTAAAAGTACGACGTGGTATAGGTTGTTTTTTCTCGGACATAATTTTGACTTCCTTTCATTATATGAATTAAGAATATATGCCCTTAAAAATCTGTCTAGTTAATTGTAACCGATTCAATAGATGAAAAGATTGTTTTTAAGAAAGATGAACTATTTGACTATTTGAGTTCAGAGATTAAGGTTGGAAAAATAATTCCATTATTAGAAAAAGGAATTGAAATATTTTTGAGAGAATATCAACGAGAGGTTATAAATCCTAAGTGATTATTATGATTCATCCGGTCACAGAAATATATGGAGGAAATCGCTTGACTGATAAAGATACCATTTCAATTGATCACTTCATTCCTTGGTCCTATGTAACACATGATGAACTGTGGAATCTTAATCCAACAACAAGAAGTATTAATAATGCCAAAAGCAATAACTTACCAACGTGGGATATTTATTTTAAATCATTATGTAAAATAGAATACTTCGCATATGAAATGGTTTGGAAATATGATTCTGTTCATGACGCATTTGAGAAATGTGCGAATAATAATCTAAATGAATCGGAAGTCAGAAGACAATTGTACCAACCGAATCTGGAGAAAATGGAGTTTTGCAATACTTTATGTAATATTATGTTGCCGGTATATCAGGCGGCTGAAAAAATGGGATTTAGAGATTGGAAGATGATAAATTAAACGGAATGAAAAGAATGTGGTGTTTCGGTGAAGTTCAAATCAAGGGGAGTCAAGAAGGCTATTAATTATAAGGAATAAAGTCGCTTTTACTATTATTACCTTGTAATAAAATTACATTTGTAATAAAATGAATTTAGTGCAAAATATTGGGGAATATAGTGCTATTTGTTTTTATTAGGGGATTTTATAATTAAAATAGTTTGATAGAATACAGTTTTCCCCAAAAGGAAATCTGTTTTTTTTTGCTGTTTTTTTATTAACATTTTATTTAAATGCAATTGTAATACTGTAGATGAATTGATACATTATGTTATTAGTATATTGAGATTTTAAATGGAATTGAGTTACTTATAATCGCAATAATGGGAAGCTTATAAAGTTTACGGATGATTAGGTGCTACGTTAATATGACCTGACAAATAAAAATGGTAGAGCAATATTGCTTGAATGAAAGGAGGATGAACATGATTAAATTATATGAACAATCTGGGGTTAAGATGTGTAAATGGCCTCGTAATCAATCTACTTCGCAATATTGTGGATTATCAACATCACAATATGGTGGACTATCAACATCACAGTATGGCGGTATATCAACGTCTCAATACGGAGGACTCTCTACATCACAGTATGGTGGTATGTCTACATCACAGTACGGAGGACTCTCTACTTCGCAATATGGGGGATTGTCAACGGCTCAATACGGGGGATTGTCAACGGCACAATATGGTGGATTATCTACGGCACAATATGGTGGGCTATCAACATCACAAGGTGGTGGATTGTCTACTTCAAATGTAAATATTTACATAAGTAATATTCCACCGTGGAGAATATTTATGAAATATTTATACGAGCATGGATATTCTAGTTATGCAGATTTCATTGTAGAACAGTATGAAAAAGCAAACCTACCATTGTTACCTAAAATTTAAACTTTCCATTTGAATACTAATTAAGTGATGCACCGATGAAAACTCTCTGAGTAGGAATGGTTGTCACCCGACTACTATACTGGTATGGTAAGGCTAGAAAAGGTATGAGAAAGGAATGAATTATTCAAACAAGTAAGCGATAAAGTTCAACGGGCTTCACCCAATGAACAGCGACAAGAGGGCGTTTACTTATGTTTAAACACAACTCAAAAACCTTCTTGCCACTATTCGCATGGATCACTGCTGGTGCGCAATTTTCGAAAGATGCAGAGCCGGAAAAAGGACATATAATTATGATTGCATAAGCAATATAATGAGAAACGAAACTAGAAATTGAAATTTTATAACACACAGACGAATAAATTTTAAAAAAAATAGGAGGACTAAAATTATGGCAAGATGCACAGCACCAATTCATGGTCATCACACAGCAAGTGGAAGGGCAAACTGCCCAGCGTGTGGAGGTAGTTATCGAGGTTACAACACTTATCCCGCATATTCTTCACAGTATTCTTCATTATCAAACAGTTCTACAAGTCGTAGTAGTGGTGGCGGACAAATTAGGAAGAAAGCACGTTGGTCTTCGGTTGGTTCTACTATTTTATATACTCCTGCGGAAATTCGAACACTTAATCCTGTGCGTGAAAATATTGAGAAGCGTCCGGAATTACCAGATTTACGAGATGTTTTTCTTTGTCACGCTTGGGAAGACCGTAATGGTGCTGCTAAAGAATTACACGATATACTTGAATCAAAAGGTGTAACTGCTTGGTTTAGTGAAAAGGATGTTTTTTTAGGTTCATCATTACTTCGTGAAATTGATAAAGGGTTGGTAAAATCTCGTGTCGGTATTGTATTGGTTACACCCTCATTTCTTAAACGTGTTAAGGGTGAAGGAATAGCAGATAAAGAACTTTCAGCTTTGCTAGCTCGTGATTTACTTGTCCCTATTTTACATAATACGACTTTTGAGGCTTTACGAGAAGTTAGTCCGTTACTTGGCTCGCGAAGTGGTTTAAGTACTATTGAGGAATCAATGGAAGATGTTGCGGCTAAATTAGCGGAATTGGTTACTTCATAAATAATATAAAAAAATCAAATTCTATGGACGATGAGGGTGTCTTTATTCCATATTATAAAAGCCTTATCCAATTATTTTTTGATAGCAGACAAAAATACGGTTGTCACAAATTAGACTTAGCATAAGCTAAGTCCAGAAATTATAATTTGTAAAGGTAATCTGATTCTCAGTTTCTTCCAACAACGAACTACCCATTATATTTATTATGTATTCACAATCAAGACAATATAAAATATTATTGATTTTATAGGTGAGGAGACATATTGTGGAATATAAACAAGCGTGCCGTGATGATATTGATGAATTTGTAGAACACCGGATGGAGTTTGTTACAGC
>NZ_FOJI01000017.1 GCF_900111235.1 [Clostridium] fimetarium | reverse complement strand
CAGTTTTCAATGTTCAAATATACCTAAAATGCATATCCGCTCTCTATCAAAAAATATTAGTTTAAGACTTGACTTTTAATAGTTAGTCTCTACTTTCGCACAAGTAATCTGTATTATTTATCCGCAAATGTTTATTTTGTAAAATACTACAGTTTTTATTTCGAAATAAAACAGTATCATAAAGATTAAAGCTCAACCATAATTCATCTTGAAATCATCTAATATTTTCTAGCTCTTATGTTGTTGAAACTGGCATTGTCATTATTATCGAAACTGGTTATTTCCATTAGTCCATTTCTGTATATAATAAGTATCAACGAATCGATATCGGTATTAAACATTTACAATAATTATTAGATTTAATAGAAACTATAATGAAACAATATCAATCAAAACTAGATATGTGCAGAAATATGCGCAGGAATGAGGAAAATCATGTCAGAAAATCGTTATGAATTAAATAAAGAGTTAGCCCAAATGTTAAAGGGTGGAGTAATCATGGATGTTACGAATGCAGAACAGGCAAGAATTGCAGAGGCGGCTGGTGCATGTGCAGTTATGGCACTAGAAAGAATCCCTGCAGATATCAGAGCAGTAGGCGGAGTTGCCCGCACAAGTGATCCTAAGATGATCAAAGAGATTCAGGCAGCTGTATCAATTCCTGTTATGGCAAAGGCCAGAATCGGGCATTTCGTAGAAGCCCAGATTCTTGAGGCAATTGAAATTGACTACATCGATGAAAGTGAAGTGTTATCACCTGCTGATGATGTCTACCATATTGATAAAACCAAGTTCAGCGTACCATTTGTATGTGGTGCAAAAGATCTTGGCGAAGCACTTCGAAGAATCAACGAAGGAGCTTCCATGATTCGTACAAAAGGTGAACCCGGTACTGGCGATGTCGTTCAAGCAGTTCGCCATCTTAGAAAGATGAACCGTCAAATCCGTGAATTGGTTAGTCTTCGCGAAGATGAATTATTTAACGCTGCCAAAGAGTTACAGGTTTCCTATGATCTTGTAAAATATGTTCACGAAAATGGCAAGCTTCCTGTTGTCAACTTTGCAGCCGGCGGCGTTGCAACTCCTGCTGATGCAGCACTTATGATGCAACTTGGAGCTGAAGGTGTATTTGTAGGGTCAGGTATTTTCAAGTCAGGTGATCCTGCGAGACGTGCAGCTGCTATCGTCAAAGCTGTTACGAACTTCAATGATCCTAAGATATTGGCTGAACTTTCAGAAGACCTTGGAGAAGCTATGGTTGGTATCAATGAACAGGAAATTGAATTATTGATGGCTGAAAGAGGCAAGTAAATGATAGACGCAATATTGGGACTTAATTTAGATATTGAATATAGATGTTTTGTGTAGCTATTGAATGTGATATCGGAAATTAATATAGTAATTTGAAAAATAAAGGAGGTGCTCTGCTATGAAAATAGGTGTACTCGCCGTTCAAGGCGCATTTATAGAACATGAGAAGAAATTAGAATCACTAGGCATTGATCACTTTGAAATACGCCAGAAGAAAGATTTATTGCAGGATTTTGATGGCCTAATACTTCCTGGCGGCGAAAGCACAGTTATGGGAAAGCTATTGAAAGACCTAGATTTATTTGATCTGTTGCACAAAAAGATTCAGAACGGGTTGCCCGTTCTTGGAACCTGCGCTGGCTTGATTTTGCTCGCATCTGATATCTCTAACGATATCTCCAACGATATCTGCAACCAAGGCCAACACAAATCAAGTGTTTTACAATTTGCAACGCTTCCAGTGAAGGTAAAGCGAAATGCCTATGGTAGACAGCTTGGTAGTTTTTCGACGATTGCTGATGTTAAGCACATTGGAAATATTCCTCTTCGATTCATCAGGGCACCATACATTGATTCCGTAAATGATGATGTCGAGATTCTTGCTAAAGTTGACGGTAATATTGTAGCAGTACAGTATCGAAATCAAATCGGGCTGGCATTTCACCCTGAACTCACTGAAGATTTATCGGTGCATCGGTATTTTGTATCATTGTGCTAGTATGAATTGGATTGTTGAATATTCTTGTAACTAAAAGGCCATCAAAATATACTAAGAATTGGGTAAAAAAATAGACGGATAAAAATGTTATGATGCATTTTTCTCCGTCTATTTTTATACTAGTCTCTAATCAAATTATCACATCTCAATCTCGCTAAATTCTATTCGAATTTCAAGCTTCTCGTCTTCATCTAAATCCGCACTTATATTTCCGCCCATTTTTTCCACCAATAGTTTTGTAATCGTCAAGCCTAGCCCCGTACTATGATTGGTTCTAGCTTCGTCTTTCATATAAAAACGATCAAACATATGGTAAACATCAATATCAGATAATTGTAAAGTATCATTTACGAATTTCACAACTACTTTATTCTTCTCAGCTTCAATTGATACCCATAGATTGTTTGTTGCATATTTCAAAACATTATTAATTAAATTAGTAAATATGCGTTCTAATGCATCTTCATCCCCTAAAACATTTACTTCTCTATTTCCTATATTAAGGTCTATGTTAATCCCTTTTTTATCAAATTCATTATAGCTATTTAACAAAAGTTCTGATAGCATTTTATGAATATTCACAGTTCTATTTTCAAAAGCGTATTCATCCGCTTCCAGTCTTGATAAATCATAGAATTTCCCAATCAAACGTTGCAATGATTTGGATTTGCGAATTACCACTTCTAAATAATCTCTTTCGTCATCGCTTAAGGCCTTTCGATCAATCAATTCAATATAACCTAAAATTGATGTAAGTGGTGTTCTCAAGTCATGACTTATATTTTCTATCTCTTTTCTGATTTCTATTTCTCTTCTTAGATACTGAATTCTTTCTTTTCTAGTGAATTGCAAATACTGATTAATTGACATCAAGAAACTTTCAAAATTCTTATCCGGGCAGCTAAACTTTAATATTCGATTCGCATCTGGATTCTGGAGCAATTCCTCTATTTCAACTTTTGCGTCTCTGATATTCTTTTTTATACAAAAGAAGCGTGTTGCAAAAAACACGCTTGGTATTAATAATAAAATTAATAATAATAGAATCCATTCCATAATAAATACCATCCTCTGAATTGTTACTTAATCTCTATTGTTCTATATTTTACTAATCTCTATTGACTCAATATCTGTTTTCCCAAATGTTACTTAATCTCTGTTTTTCTAAATGTAGTAATTCCTATGATGAAAAATACTATACTAAACCCGACACCTGAAATAATACTTTTCACAGCGCCTGAATATGTGCCCCACTCATATACATATCCTGTGTCAGTCATTTCTCCTGATGCTACCAAATTCCATGGTAACCATTTTGCGATATCTGCTAATAGATCAACTTTCATTCCAATCAATGCCAAAACCATAGGAACGATAACTATAATTGTACCCCAAATCCAGTAACCTGTCACTTCATTTTGTACTGCGAAGAACAGGGCCATTCCGAGTGTGATACATGAAATAAAAATCGGTAGATTGATCACTAATGACTTAATAAATAATATCAAATATTGTGAACCACTATTATCCAATAATAAATATGCACTTAAAGCATACATGAAAGCAACTACTGGCATTAAAATAAATGCAAACAATAATGTTACGATATATTTTCCTATGTACATCTGCGTCTTTGATATTCCAAATGAAACTATATTTTTGATTGTGTTATTCTTAAATTCACCTGCAAATACAACAGATGCGATTACTAAACATATCAGAATTAACATCTGGAGACTATCGGCTAACGTTCCCAATGAAAATTTTGTGGTTGCATATGGAAAAGTACTATCCGCCATTTTGAATCCATAAATCATAAGATTAAATAACACTACGAGTACACTAAACAAAATAAACATTACATAGGTACCTTTTGAAGTTCTAATTCTATACAATTCGCTTTTTATATAATTTAACATATTTCCTCCTAATTCCTGCGCTTCGTTATAGCTCTCAATCTTTAATTGAACGCTGATGCGCATATCATATTACATTACTTCCTATTTTCTATTGCATTGATTACTAATCCACATTTTCTATCAATTAATTACTCATTGACACTTTCAATCAAATTCATATAGTAATTCTCTAAATCAATCCGTTTTTCTTCCATGGACAATAACCCAATCCCATTTAATACGGCTAATGAACTATAGTCTTCCATTTTTTTGTTGATATCAAATATTCTAATATGATTTTCTGGCATCACTTTATAATTATCGCAGGAAAGTTTTGTTTCTAATAAAGCACAGTATTTCTTGGTATCAGTCACTGAAATATCTAAATAGGTATTACACTTTTCACTTAACTTTTCAGCAGTTATCTGCTCAATCAATATGCCTTTGTCCAAGAATCCATAAGTGGTTGCAATATTTGAAAGTTCTGTTAATATGTGGCTTGAAATTAATATGGTTATATTTTTTTCTCTATTTAACTTTAGTAATAGATTTCTAATTTCGATAATACCAGTTGGATCCAATCCATTTATCGGCTCATCTAATATAAGAAATTCAGGCTCCCCCATCAATGCTAATGCAAGGCCAAGTCTTTGCTTCATTCCTAATGACAATGTATCAAACTTTTTCTTCTTCGCATCAAGCAACCCAACTACCGTCAAAATATTGTCAACAGTATCTTTCCCCGGTATTCCTCTTTGAATTCTGTAATATTCCATATTCTTTTCCACTGTTAATTTCGGATAAAAACTTGGTGTCTCAATAATTGAACCCGTTCTTTTTCTAGCTTTATTCTTTTCTGATTCTTCGGTCTTTGATAAAATCGATAATTCTCCACTCGTAGGAAAACTCTGACCTGTAATCATCTTTAGAAATGTTGTTTTTCCAGCTCCATTATTACCCACAAGACCATAGATTTCTCCTTGCTTCACTGTAATATCAACATGGTCTAATGCACACACGCCACCATACTTTTTCGTTAGCTGTGATGCTCTTATAACTTCATAAGTATTCATAATCTCTCCATTCCACCGCCATCGCGTTACTTATTGAAATACAAATATAAATCAAATGCCTTCGCATTTGCATCTCGTTTACAATTATCATTCTACTATGAAAGGATTAATTAGTACTTAAGAAAGTTTAAAGAAAGGGTAAAGAATTGGTCGGACGTGAATATGAAATATAATCATGTATTTTGCCTGCCTTTCCTTCAAGCAGCATGTTTTTTTTCAAGCCTCAGGGATGATGAAAATGCTCACTGCGTTCGATTTTCATCTGAGTCTTTGCAACCGAAGCATAATGCTTCGGTTCGCGAGCGGCGTCAAATTGACATGCAAGCATGTCAATTTGACTTGTGCTTTCGCGGAAAACATTGGCGCTGCTTTCAGCCGGTCTAGGCAAAATGCATGATTATATTTCATATTCACTCGGCATTCTTTGGGGGCGAATAGGGGCAAAATCGTAAAAGCAAAAAACTAAAGCAAAACATAAAGGCATATATACTTTAGAAATTCAAGTATTTAGGAGGTGCTATGGCTATTTATAGTTTTGTCTCAGTCTAGTTTAAAGCCGATGCCCCAGACGGTTTTTATGTAGTCGGAGGGGGTTACTTCGGATATTTTTTTTCGGATGTTGCTTATATGTACATTTACGGTGTTGTCTTCGCCGTAGTATCCGCCTTGCCATACTTCTTCATATAGGGCTTCGCGGGAATAGACTTTTTGTGGGTTTTTTATTAATAGATATAGGAGATCAAATTCATGGGCGGTTAAAAATATTTCAGTTTCGTCAATGAGAACTTTTCTTGAATCCGCTGATAGTTTTAATTGTTTGTAGGTATACGCTTCCTTTTGGTCGGTAGCTTCTGTGTTATTTTTCTTTGTTCTTCTAAGAACAGCATTTACTCGTGCAATTACATCTTCTGCTTCAAATGGCTTTGTGATATAATCATCGGCTCCAAGATTTAAGACGTTCACTCGGTCTTTTAGGCCCACTTTGGCAGATAGCACAATGATTGGGATCCTTTTTTCACAGATTATTGGGATGAGTTGTTCTCCAGTAATTCCAGGAAGCATTAAATCTAAGAGGACCACATCATATTGATCCATCGATAACCTCAATTGCGCTTCTGTACCGGAAAATGCTTGGATTACATTAAAACCAACGTTTTCCAGTATCTTTTTAATCAATATATTGATATCTGTATCATCCTCAACTACTAAAATTTTAATCTGATCCATATGATTTTCTCCTCATCGTTATATTTTATTTAAATATCATTATTCTTCTCTAATACATCATACCTTCTAAAAAATATATATCCAACCACAATTGATATTGTTGCTACCCCTACATCCACAATCAATGATATGCCCAAATGCATACCTTTTTGATTGACGAATTCATTTCTATACATCATTAGATAATTCCCTATCATAAACCATTTCATATAAAATGCAGAAAATATATACATTGCGATAATAATCACATAACTTACGATTGGATTTAGATAAAATGCAAGTGTCATCTGAAGCATTGATATAGCAATCGAAGTGATAATTGGCAATACTATAATTGAAATCATAAGTCCACTACTATTTATAGTTCCCAATTCAACTTGAAAGACCGCCTTCATCAAATCTGCATTAAGCATATATTCTATACCACTACCTAATCCACCATGTGCCACATAAACAGCAATAATACCAATATATATTGCAGCATAAAATGTAATTACGGATAATATATTCCATATACATTTACTAAACCACCAGGATAATCTCGTATCAGACCGAACGAGTACACTTCTTCCATATCCATTAATATCCTTCTAATTACCAATTATAATAGCAAGTAGAATATTCAAAAGCAGAAAATCAACAGGTATCTCAAAAGGGTTATTTGAAGCAGGAATATACTCTTTCATCCCCTTAAAAAAATAGATTAATATATCAAAAATTGTCACTTCCCCTACTACTTTACCATTCGCAATATATTTTTCAACTCTGACATAATAGTTTTGTGTAAATATCAACGATATAATCAAAACAACTATGTATTTTAAATATTCACTTATGATCCCTTGCTTGATATCTGCTCTAACCATTCTATAAAAACGTTTCATCGTAATTTCAAAAGTCCTTTCAGCATATTGATATAAACTCAAGTATTACCCAAATAAGCAAAACTGAAATTTATAGCTAATCATTTAATGTATTCAATATTCTTAAGGCAAATTATACCATAGTTATTCTGTTAATCCTATAAACGATTTCCACTCCCTCGCATCCTTAGTCAATGAAACCTATTATAAATACACCATATAGGTCACCAAAAACATACCAAAAAAATAAGCAACATGAGAAATCGAGTAATTTTCTCATGTTGCTTATTTTTAAGTAGTATCTAAAACCACCTTGCTTTTTCACCAAACTCCATACCATCTAAAACCACCCGGATTTCTCCCAACCGCCTATGCCTTGTAAAATCACCCAGATTTTTCATAACCGCCAAATGCCCTGTAAAACCACTCAGGTTTATCCATAAACGTACCCGTGAATATGGATTTGCAATGATTCATTTTGGCGTCGACCGGCTGAAAGCAGTGCTCATATTCTGTCAAGACTCAGATGAAAACCGAACGTAAGTGAGGCTTTTCATCATCCCTGAGGCTTGTAAAGAATATACTGCTTGAAGGAAAGGCAGCCAAAATGAATCATTTCAAATCCATATTCACTCGACACCCCCCATAGTAAACCCCCTTCCTTTTACAAAAATTCCTTATCGATGATTGCGAGCACTTCATCAACCTTCACCAATTCTTCCAACAACTGCTCTTCTGTAATAATCAATGGTGGACAAATAAACACCATATTTTCATGTGTATAGGTCATAAACTGTCTTTGTTTTAATAGCCCTAAAATCTTGCCCATAATACCTTCTGGATCTTTTCCATAAGGAACCAAAGCTTCCTTTGTCGTTTTATCCTTAACCAATTCAATTGCTGAAAATAAACCGATTGCTCTCACATCGCCAACACAAGCATATTTATCTCTAAATTCCTCTAGTCTACTTTTTAGAACTGCTCCAACTTTGTTAACATTTTCAAGAATATTAGCCTTTTCATAGAAATTAACACAAGCAACTCCAGCTGCACAACCTAGTGGATGACCACTATATGTTAAGCCGCATGACAGGAAATTATCATCGAAGTATTCTGCTATTTTTTTGCTAATAACACAGCCGCCAAGTGGAACATAACCGCAAGTAACACCTTTTGCAAATGATACGATATCTGGCTTCACATCAAAATTCTCAAATCCAAACATTTTACCCGTTCTACCAAAGCCTGTCATAACTTCATCACAAATCATCATAATTCCAAAATCATCACAAATCTTTCTTACTCCTGGCATATAGTTCTTTGGTGGAATAATGATACCATTTGAACCTGTGATTGTTTCCATAACAATGGCTGCAACACTATCTGATCCTTCATATATTATCTGCTCTCTTAATTTTGCTACATAATAATCTCCTGCAGCTTCTTCAGATTCAAATTTGATTGGTTCACGATATATGTATGGGTCAAAGAATTTTACAAATCCTGGTATGCCTGGCTCTAACGCATATCTTCTTGGTTCGCCAGTAAGGTTACCTGCACCAAATGAAGAACCATGGTAGCTTCTGTAACGACTAAATACTTTATTTCTTCCAGTATACATTCTTGCCATTTTGATTGCATTTTCATTGGCATCTGCGCCTGCATTTGTAAAGAAAACTTTTCCCATGTTATCTGGCATTAAGTCGATAAGCATCTTTGCAAGTGTTGCTCTTGATTCAGCGCCGTAGCTAGGACCAACAAAACAATATTGATCAACTTGTTTTTTGATAGCATCTGCAATATCCTTATTACCAAATCCAACATTAAGATTGACAAGCTGTGAGGACATATCTGAATATCTAGTTCCTTCATAATCCCAGAAATAGATTCCCTCCGCTTTTTCAACTGAAATTGGATTGATCCCTTTTTGTTTGCTCCATGATTGCATATTGTACTGTACTGATGTGCTTTTGATTTCTTCACCTGTCATAATTATATCTCCTTTCAAATTTGAGTAAAATGAAAACAAGTCGGCTATAACGATAGCATTACTATTTGCTTTGCATCTTGCTATGAATAAATAAAAAGGCCACTTCGATTAGGAAAGTAGCCCCTTTGCTATTATTTTGACTTGTTTTGTTTTTGCATATGCTAATTATATCACTGATAATATTGATTACAATTTTCATTAGACTAATACTTTTTGTGCGATTGCACAAAGAGATTTATTTCCACAATTTTTCATAAATCAATTTGATATCTTCTATCGTTACTGGCTTTCTAGTATTTAAAGGACTGCCACTATCGTATGCATCCTTAGACATTTTATATATCACATTGAAGAACTCTGCTTTATCAATTCCGTACCCTTCTAACGTAGGGACTTCGCATACACGACATATTTCTTGAATTGCATTTAAAAATTCTTTTGCTGCATTTTCGTTTGAATAATCTAAATTAGCAACACCAATTGCTCTCCCTAATTGGGCAAATTTTTCATAAGCGCCATCTAGTGCAAATGAAAGACATTCCCCTAACAGCATTGCATTTGAAATACCATGTGGCACATGAAAAATTGCTCCGATAGGGCGGCTCATTCCATGGACAATTGTAACTGAAGAATTATTAAAACTGATGCCTGCCTCTAGGGCAGCGATTGACATCTCTTCTCTAGCTTTCACATTTGATCCATCCTTATATGCAATTGGTAGATATTGAAAAATTCGTTTCACTGCAGAGAGTGCATACAAATCTGAGATTGAAAATGCTTTCTTTGATGTAAATGATTCCACTGCATGTGTCAGTGCATCAAGCCCAGTTGCAGCCGTAACATTTGGTGGTGTTAACATTGTAAATACAGGATCAACGATTGCAACCGTAGGAAGTAAAGGCGTACCTTTTAAAAGCATTTTAATATTTTTTTCTGTATCTGAAATAATTGTGAATTGTGTTACTTCTGAGCCTGTACCTGATGTTGATGGGATTGCAACAAGTGGTGGTATTGCCTTTGTAATAAATTTTCCATTATAATCTGAAATCTTACCTTCACTGACTGCCATCACGCCGATTGCCTTCGCTGCATCAATTGGACTTCCACCACCAAACCCAATGATGAAATCGCACATTTCAGTCTTATATAGTTCAACGCCTTCATTAATCATAATATCTGTTGGTTCACCAGTAATATTTGAACACACAAATGAATCTACATCATTCTTTTTCAGTAGCTGGGTTAAAACTTCAACATTACCCTGCTTTATCATTGATTTTCCAGTTACAATAAATGCTTTTTTTCCTAAACTACAAAGTGTTCCTTCTGCTTCCAATAAAGCATTTTCTCCTAAAAATATTGTTCCTGGTGTTGTGATTTTGTTTGCCATGATTTTTTACCTCTATTCTATTATTCTATTTTGTATATTTAATTGCTATGTTCAATTGCCTCTATTCCATTGCCTCTATTCTATTGAATGTATTCTATTGACTATATTCTATTGCCTATATTCTATTGCCTATATTCTATTGCCTGTATTCTATTGCCTATATTCTATTGACCGTATTTTGTTGACTATATTCAATTGCCTATCTAATATTTAGTGTAAACAATTTTTCCATCTATAATTGTCATCAATACCTCAACTTCCATCAGCTTATCTGGATGTATAGCAGTGATATCTTCTGATAGCATCACAAGATCAGCCAATTTCCCTACTTCTATGCTTCCTTTCTTATCTTCCTCAAAAGAGGCATAAGCGCCATTATATGTAAACATTCTTATTACATCCAATATGTCAACTTTTTGAGCTAGACCACATCCCTGTTTTGTCTCAATATCCATTCTATTTACAGCGCCATATATGCTATACATTGGATTCAAAGTAGTGGCTAGGCAATCAGAACCAATCGCAGCGATTATTCCCTCTTCTAAATAAGATTTCAAAGGGAACATGTAGTCAACACGTTCTCCGTAAAATCTATTGTAATCACTTCCATTTAGACTAATAGCGGAAGGGGTCGCAACTGGTATAATTCCTAATTTCTTAATTCGCTTTATTAAATCCGGGTTATTCAACCCACAATATTCGATTCTATGGCGATGGTTAACTCTTGGATACTTTGTTAAAGCCTTTTCATATGCATTTACCATAAGTTCTACAGCCTTATCACCAACTGCATGCGCCGTCATCTGATATCCTAACTTATGAACCTTCATAACCATCTCATCTGCTTCATCCTGCTGCCAAATTTCAAGTCCATTTAAATGGTTGTCATGAGAATATGGTTTAATTGCAGCACTTGACGGTACACTTGCGCTACCATCAGTCATTATTTTTATTGGCCCCAATTTAAACTTATCATCTCCCATATTTGTATAAATACCAGTGTTCAAAAAATGATTAATATATTCTTTTCCTGACTCTTTTCCATTCAAATCAGATACCATAGGCCTTACTCGTACATCAATCAAGTTTTCTTCACAAGCTTTTTGCAAAAGACTCATCGCCTTCATTCCATAGCTTCCGGAATCATGAACAGATGTGATTCCATATTTCACCATAATGCTATTTGCATTTTGCATTCCATTTAATAATTCTTCATCTGTAAACTGTAAATATAAACCTGCTGAAGTAACACCATTATCACATAGACCATACATTGCAAAATGAATATAGGAATCGATGAATCCAGGTATGATTGATTTTCCCCTTACATCAACTAATTTTGTAAATTTACCTCGATACAACATCGCTTTCTCTGTTGTACCCACAAATATAATTTTATTACCTAAAATGCCTACTGCTTCTTTTATAGAATCCTTCTCATCAACTGTAATAACCTTTGCATTTATAAAAATTATGTCACAAAAATACTCTTTTACCATTTTGATTACCCCCTACTCCCGGTAATTTATTTATCACCTAATTTGCATGATCTAAAATGTCATATTTCGTCTGAACTTGCTTCGTCTGACGACGAACATTCTTTTAAATTATAAAAGCGAAGAGGCTTTTAAGATAAGCCTCTTCGCTTTATAGTTAATTGCTTATTTCGATATCTCAAATATAACAATTATTTTTATTATCTTCAAGAATAATTTGCATAACGATTTTTGTGCGTTTGCACTATAGAAATATTTTCTGACTAAACTATGTCTTTAAGTTATGTCTTTAAGTTATATCTTTAAGTTATGTCTTTAAAAAAACTTAAAGTTAATATTTAAATTATATCTTTAATATACAAACATAGCTTAAATCCGAGCTTTACATCAAGTTCTGTCAAATCAAGGCCTGTAATTTTTTGTACTTTATTTAACTGATAGTTTACAGTGTTCCTATGTACAAACATTTTTTCTGCAACGCTTTGTACACTTCCATTGTTGTCTAAATATGTCTTAACAAATTCCATGAAATTCGTATTATTTTCAATATCATAGTTTTCTAATGGCTTTAAGACATCATTATAATATTGATTCAAGATAAAATAATCACTTGATTCCAATAGTACCTTATATATTCCTAATTTATCATAGTACATTACTTTTTCATTCTTTTTTATACATAATGCGAGTGTTTTATATGCCCTTCGAAAGCTTTTTGCGATAGAATCAACGCCCGTCTCAGTTGAACTTACTCCAATTCTAAAATCCCCTTGTCCTATCAGATACTGCCGTGTTAGTTCGTCTATAAAACTATTGATTCCTTCAATAGAATACTCAGACAAAACAACTAGCCTGTTTTTATCATAAGTAAATGTAACAGACAAATCACCAATTCTATTCGCAATCTTTTCAACATAAAATTTCAAGTTAGGATCTACTGATGCATTTTGTCCTTCTAGAACATTATATATTGCAATTACCGTATAATTTCCATTTTCATGAAAGCCTTTTCTTTCCAGTGAGGGAATATAGGAGGAGCTATCTTTTGCTTCGAAGATAATATCCTTAAAAACGCTGACAATATTTTCTTCTACTTGCTCACTTTGAACGATTTTCCTGCAAAAATCACGCGTTATATCAACCAGTTTTGTCTCCCACGGAACCGAAAATATTGGTATCTTATTTAGGTCACAAAATTGTAAAGCGATTGTCGGAATTGTTTTTATATATCTTCCAATATTGATAACAACTCCACAAGCGCCATTTTGGTGCATCTTTTGAATAAAATCAAGAATCCATTCATCACTGTCACAGTTAATACCCGTTGTAAATACTAACTCACTTCCATGAAGAAAATTACCCACGTCATTATCTTCTATGATATGAACCCATTGCACAATATTCTTAATTCCGCTTTCTCCACCCTCTAATTTCATTTTATATAAATAGCCAGCTTGTTTACTTATTTTCTCTAATGTAATCGCCATAATTTCTCCAATCTGCCATACAGTAATTATTAACTAATCACAAAGAGGCTTGAGTTACACCTTTATTTTCTCTTCAATTATACAATATTAAATTTCCTTGTCAATAAAACACTAGAAAACACATTGCACAAGTACCATATACACAACAGTACCCACAGAAATGCTGATTAGCACGTTTCTTTTCCACAAATGTAGAACAACTATGCACATAGTTGCTATTAATTCTGGAATTCCGAAGGGTGCGGTCACAACTGACACACCTTTGAAACAATACACAACTAGCAATCCAATCATAGCTGTTGGCAAAACGTTTCCAAGATACATTACAAATTTCGGTGTTTTTTTATTCTCGGGAAACAACACAAATGGTAAAAATCGTGTAACGATAGTTCCAAGTGCAATTGCTAAAATCATTATAAATGTTTGTAAAGGAGTTAAAAACATAGTTAATCAGCGCTCCCTTCATTTACAATTTCATCATTTGTTTCTGTATCACCATTAGATTCTATTTCATCTGCAGTTTCTATTCCATCAGCAGTTTCTATTCCATCAGCAGTTTCTATTTCATCAGCAGTTTCGATTTCATCTGCAGTTTCTATTCCATTATCAGTTTCAACACAATCTTCATATTTATGTTTAACGCAAAACAACATACATACAATAATCACCATCGCTGGTATTATAAAATTACGCTGTCCAAATATCATCAAGCTCACCAATGTAGCTACCACGCCAATTGCGCCCGACAGCCAGTTCGCCTTTTTCGTCAATTGTTCCACAAACAACACCACAAATAGTGCTGTAAGAACAAAATCCAGTCCTTTTGTATTGAATGTTATAAAGTTTCCAAGTATTCCACCAATTATTGAGCTTACCACCCAATACATGTAATCTAGAAAGGATATTGCAAAGAAAAAGTATCTTCGATTAATACCCAGAGGCGCCTCCAATGTGTAAGCGACTGCAAATGTCTCATCCGTCAACATAAATATTAGAAAGCTCTTAATTTTGCCCATTCCCTTATACTTGGACTGCATTGATAATCCATAAAACATATGTCTTGCATTTACCATAAATGACAATATACAAGCTTGGATTGGATTAAATGCAGTCGTTAAGAGCGTAATTGCAACATACTGCATGCTTCCCCCAAATGCAATTGCACTCATAAGTCCTGCCCATATGAAATTATATCCCTTTGACTGCATCAAAAATCCATATGCCACGCCAAGGAAAAAATATCCAGTCAATACAGGAATCGTATGTGGAAATGCTACTTTAAATGCTTGTACTAATTCTGGTCTTCTTTTGTTCATAAAACACTACCTCTTATTATATATTTCTATCCTTCATTTTAAAATAAACTTATTTGCTCATAAGAATTCGCACCCTTATATGCTTCAATAATATCTTCCATCTTATACAGCAACCCTAGCCTTTTGCATTCACTTACATACATTTCATATAACTCTTTTGCATTATCTGATGTACAAGTATAACTAACGCCATATTTTTCAATATACTTCTTCTTCATACCAGGAAAATGCTCATCTAACTTCTGATAATAGTAATCCCTCTGATTTTCACGAAGTGTAACGCCAAACATCGCATACACAAATTTAGCTCCTGCTTCTGCAGCCTTATTTATAATTGTTTTTATATTTTCTTCTGTATTATTAATATATGGTAAGATTGGCATTAATAGCACGCCAGTAAATATGCCATTTGATGCAAGTTCACGAATTGCCTCAAAGCGTTTTGAACTTACACATACATTGGGCTCAATTATTTTACACAATTCATCATCAGCCGTTGTGATTGTCAATTTTACGATACACGAATTATGCTCCGCGATCTTTTTTAATATATCTATATCTCTTTTTACAAGACTGCTTTTCGTATCAATTGAAGTACCAAACCCATACTGTGCCAGCAGTTTCAATGAATCCCTTGTAATCTCGTATTGCTTTTCAAATGGATTATATGTATCAGACATAGCTCCAATGCCTACTACACCTGTATTTCTCTTTGATCTTAGATCTTGCTCCAAAATATTGATACAATTTTCTTTCAATCGAACGCTATCAAAATTATCAATATGGTAGCAATCACTTCTGCTGTCACAATAAATACAACCATGACAACACCCTTTGTAAAGGTTCATATTATAGTCAGTTCCAAACCATTTGTCGCCATTATTTTTTTTTTGCATAATACTCTTGGCTTGAATTGCATTAATCATATTAAATACCCTTTTCTACTTGAATTCTTATGTCTGAATCGTTATATCTGAATCGTTATATCTTAATTATTATATCTGAATTGTTGCCACTGAATCACTTGAATCACTTGAATCACTTGAATCACTTGAATCACTTGAATGCGTTATAAAACTCCTTAAGTTCACACTTCTTCTCCACATCCAAATCGTGCCACCGAATTCCCTGAATTGCACCTTCCAATGCACACAATCTATTTATGCATGCCGAACTGTCAATACCCCTAATCTTAAGCCAAGCCTGCTTGCTCCCAGCAGCTCTCAGTTCTTCAACCGTACTAATTCCAACCTCATTCAGTTGCTCTTCAACAACCTTCCCAATATTTATCAACTCCGCCAATTCCCCCATCCTAACTCCTCCCCATTCTTATTCTTGATTTATTTTTTTCTATCTTTTTTAATATTTTCCTTTTTCACTTTTCCGCTTTTCCGCTTTTCCGCTTTTCCGCTTTTCCGCTTTTCCGCCTTTTCCGCCTTTTCCGCCTTTTCCGCCTTTTCCGCCTTTTCCGCCTTTTCCGCCTTTTCCGCCTTTTCCGCCTTTTCCGCCTTTTCGCCTTTTCGCCAACGCCAACGCCCAGGAAATGCTTATATATGTCCTCAAACTGTCCGCATCTTGCCGTTACAGCCATAGGAGATTGTCTGCAAGCGGTTGACACTTCAGTGTCAAACCGAGTGCAGACAATCTCCTATGGCTGTAGAGGCAAAAGCGAACATGAGGACATATATAAGCATTTCCGTCCGTTTTCCCGTCCGTTCCCCCATCCGTTTAAAGCGAATCCACGAACTTAATAACGTTTTCCTTCTTCACAACTTCCTTACCAATCTCAGCAGCATATCCCAAATCCGCAATTCCCCATACAATATGGTTACTTGGAATACCGTAGCTATCTAACAATTCTCTAACTTCTTCTACATCACATATTGTTCTTAACTGGTTAATCCAGCAAGAAGCGATTCCAAGTGAATGTGCCATAAGAAACATATTTTCCATTGCACAGGATGCATCAGCCAAGCCATTTACATTCTCTGGATCATTCGATACAAGAATAATTACATTAGGTGCATAGAAATCGTAATTTTCAGCTCTATTGGCAGCTTTCCCTACAACTTTTTCCAGTTTCGCAATGTTTGCTTGCTTACGTATCACAGTAAACTGCCAACTCTGGCGATTCATTCCACTTGGTGCGCTTATTCCTGCTTTTAAGATTAGATCTAAATTATCCTTACTAATTTCCTGATCTGTAAATGACCTGCAGCTTCTTCGAGATATAATGTTTTCATATATTAGGTTCATTTTTAAATATGCCTCCGTTAATTTATGTATTTATATTATACAACAATTACATGTGATTTTCCAAGGCAATATTTATAAAATTATAGATTCTCTTTCACACACTGCTACCAATCTATTTCTAATATTCTTTTTTTGCAACAATTGATTTTGATATTTGGTAAGATAATGCAAGAGATACTGCGGCAATCAGTGGACATATGATATAAAGATGGTAGCTTATAAAACCAACAACTGGGCTTACTAAAATCTGGTGCAAATCAATATTTATATTCCACTTTGCCAAAGTTGCAATTAAACATGTTGGAACTAATATGACTACAAATATCATAATTCTTGCTTTCTCTATACCTTTTTTATAAATAATAGGAAACATAATTGAAATTAATAATACTCCAATGCTTATAACTGCCACCAATATTGAAAGTATCTCAAGAAATTCCTCTTCTGGTTTTTTTACAAATAAGCTGATTGGAATCAATATTGCTAACATAACTCCATTTACAATTAACACTTCCACATAACGAGAAAGCACCATTTTTTCATATGATACCGGTAGGATTCTAGCATATTTATCCCACTGGCCTTTTTCGTCATAACTAAATATAGGAAGTATAAGCCCAATATTTGCGAACAATGCAACAAATGATAAAAATCCTATATTATTGTCTAAAATCGAAAAACCTATATAAAAAATTGACATCAACACAACTATTTTAAATTGCCTTTTTATCGTATAAACATCTTTAATCATAAGACCTAACATACTTTATTCCCCCTTATCATAAATAACATTATATCTTCTAAAGTAGCTTTATCAATTGTAAAATTTCTGCCCATTTTATTACGTTTTACCAATGCTTCAACCCCGAATTGATTCTCACGAACTCGTTCAATTGCATCTTTGGGAACATTCTCTAATTCCTTTTTCGAGCATTTTAGTAATCCGAACTGTTCCATCAGCAAATCTTTTTCCTTCGAAAGTATAATCTGTCCTTCATGAATAAATGTAATATAATCACATACCTTTTCCAAGTCACTCACGATATGTGAGGAAAGCAGTATTGAATTTTCTTCATTTTGTATGAACTCCATAAATACATCAAGAATCTGTTCTCTCACTATTGGATCAAGACCACTTGTTGCCTCATCCAAAACTAAAAGTTTGGCCTTATGTGACAATGCAACCGCAATTGCGAGTTTCATCTTCATTCCTCTTGAAAAATCTTTCATTTTCTTCTTATGGGGAAGCGCAAATCTTTTTAAATAGTCATCAAATAAATTACTATCCCAATTTTTATAAATATACTGAAATGAAGTTTTTAAATTATCAACGGTTATATCATCCGGAAAACAACCCTCATCAAATACAACGCCTATATCCTCCCTAACATTTGCATTTTGTGCACTATCTCCTAAAACATTTACAGTTCCAGTTTCCTGCTTAACCAAATCAAGGATTATCTTAATCGTAGTCGACTTGCCAGCTCCATTTTCTCCGATAAATCCCATAATACAGCCTTTCGGTAAATTAAAGCTTACATTTTCTAACGAAAACCCATCATAATGTTTACTGATTTTATCAACAACAATACTATTTTTAACTAAACTACTATTTTTCATAAAACTCCCTTCTTGCCACAAATCGGCACTTCACATCTTTATTCTTCATATATTAATTTTAACATTACGACTAACTCTTCTTCAGAAATTTTTGCTACTTTCGCAAGGTCACATGCATGAATCAAATGTTCTTCAATACGTTTTAAATGTTCTTCTCTTAAAATTTGCGGATTTTTGTCGGCCACAAAACTGCCTTTACCCGTTACTGTCTCAATAAACCCTTCTCTTTCAAGTTCCTCATAAGCTCTTTTGGTTGTAATTACGCTTATTCGTAGTTCCTTCGCCAAAAGTCTCATTGACGGCAGTACATCTCCAGTCGTCATTTCTCCGGAAATAATAATATTCTTAACTTGATCTGTGATTTGCTCATAAATCGGTTTGTTACTTGAATTACTAATTATAATATTCACAGGATGGCCTCTCCTTTATATTGTATATATGCTGCATACATTGTGTATATACTATATATACAATATTCTTTTACGTATGTCAAGTAATAAAAAAAAGCGCATTAAAAATGCGACCAACAAAACGTGGTCGCATCATCTTATAAATTTTAATTATTTGTCTTTTAAACTTATTACTTAACCAACTTTTTGTTTTTTGATATAAGTACTAAACCCAATGTTGATGCTGTACATAATATTACCATTAAAGCAAGTGGAAAATCATCACCTGTCTTAGGGTTGGTAGAAGCAGTTACTACCTGGGTAGTTGCAGCTTCTGTAACAGCCTCTGTTGCAGCTTCTGTTGCAGCTTCTGTTGCAGCTTCTGTTGCAGCTTCTGTAACAGCTTCTGTTGTAGGTTCAACTGCAGCTACAATTGCTGTGAAACGTGCATATAAAGTTGTTTCTCCAATTGTTCCCTTAGCGATAGTTGTGATTTTATTTCCACCTGTTGCAGAATCATACCAACCATTAAAGTCATAACCAGCCTTTGATATATCCTTTAAAGTGATTGCGTCTTTTACGGTATAAGTATTTACATTACTCGTATTATTTGCTTCGCCCATATTCTCATACTTGATATTATAAACAATTGTATTAATAGTAATATCCTTATCTGTATATATACTTCCGTCTTTATCAGTGAGGATTGCATTATTTGAAAGTGCATATCCAGCTGGAATAATATTTGTTTGAAAATATGTATTACTAACAGGTGATACCTCTGCTCCATTAATAACCATAATTCCAGCTAAAACGCCATGAAATTCTCCACCAGTAATTTTAACTACAGGAGTTTTATCTCCATTACCCTCATTCCAAAGACCTATTAACAATGCTCTGCCCTGTACTGAATCCGTAGCAATTGTGAATTTTCCACCAGAAATATTTGCAACAGTATCTCCTTCAATTACAGAATTTCTTGTCGCATTAAATGTTCCGCCAGTTATATTTAAAGTTGATACACCAAATTTCCCTGAAGAATAGATAGGAAAGTCAGCATTGATTGTTCCTACGTTAATTTGAACCTTTCCATAATTACAATATATACCATAACCATTAGCTGTTGGGAACTTATTTGTCAATTCTATGGTACCACCATCCATAATAAATGTTCCACCTGCAACAAAAACAATTCCATAATATACATTACTTGATGTAAACTTTCCTGCACCAACTGAATCAACTAATTTCAAAGTTGCCAATTCATCGATCTGAGCTGCTGCATAATCCTTACCATCTGGTAAGTCAACAATGTGTCCTGCTAAATCCAAAGTAATATTACCCTTTGTAAAATCTAGACAATTAGTAAGTATTACATCTTTGGTTACTTGAATTGTACCTGTACCATCACCAATCGCTAATATTGCCTCTTCAATCGTTGCATATGAGGTTCCATTATAATTGCAGACATTCAATGTAGAATTAACCTCTGCTGCATTTCCATTCATAGATGTAAATAAAACAATAACGAATGCCGACATAATTGTTGCACACAATGTCATTATTTTTTTAACTTTTCTATTCATTCTTTCTCCTCTGTTTTTGAATATTATTCCCTAAGGTTAAAATATATTATTTATCTTAACTAGGAATCCAAACAAATTTGAACTAAATTTGTTTGCAAAACATCCTCTCAATCAACAAATTGTTAAATATTTCACTATTTAGCATACTCTTTATTTCCATAAATTTAAATTTTATCTATTTTGAATTTAATTTTACTCTTCAAGTTGTTTTTCTGTATTATAATTGTCCCCCCATAAAGTTACGAATTTGTAATTTCATTTGCATAGAGTTATAATGGAAAATGCACTGCAATACATAAACTTTGCAAGCATATGGAGAAAACTATAATGAAGAACAATTATAAGATATTAACGGATGATAATTCAAGGAAAATTTCAATTATTTTTAAGAGCCTGCTTGTGGGTGTAGCGGCGGGCTCAGTTGCGGTCCTATATAGGCTAACACTAACTTACGCTGAATCTTTTGCTTTTATGATGTATGGATTTTTGAGAAATAATCTCTTATTTATACCACTCATACTGGCGTCCCTTTGTATAATGGGCTACTTTGTTGGATTTCTAATTTCTAAGGATAAAATGATTTCAGGAAGTGGAATACCTCAGTTAGAGGGCATATTGAAAGGCCATTTCAGAAAAAGGAAACACTGGTTGCATACCTTGTGCCTCAAATTTCTGGGTGGTGCTATAGCGATAGCCGGCGGACTATCTCTTGGTAGAGAAGGTCCATCCATCCAGATTGGCGCCTGCGTAGCCGAGGGAATTGGAAACAAGATAGGTACAAGCCGACTGGAGCGAAAAATACTTATGGCAAGCGGAGCAAGCGCTGGACTAGCTGCAGCTTTCAACGCTCCTCTGGCTGGAGTTATATTTGCATTAGAAGAGATTTTTAAATATTTTTCACCAGTAATCTTACTGTCCATAATGTCGGCAGCTGTAGCGGCAGACTTCGTTTCCAAGCAAGTGTTTGGAATAGCTCCGATTTTTAACTTTCAGGTCACCGAAGCAATTCCTTTAAATAGTTACTGGCTACTTATAATTTTAGGAATATGTCTAGGAGGATTGGGTGCGTTCTACAATTACGCATTGTTAAGCGTACAAAAACTTTACACAAAAGTTAAGTTCTTAAATACGCGTACCAAAGTCATAGTTCCTTTTGTATTGGCCGGGATTTTAGGACTCACCTTTCCGATTGTTTTGGGCGGTGGGCACCGAATAATAGAGGAACTAACCCCTGAAAATGGTATATGGTTCCTGATAATCATTTTCATCATCAAATTTATCTTTTCCGTAGTAAGTTTTGGTTCAGGCACCCCAGGTGGAATATTCTTTCCACTACTTGTACTAGGCGCAGCAATAGGGGCTATATTTGCCGAAATATCTATTAATTATCTTGGTTTCGACCAAAAATTATTTTATAATTTCGTTATCCTTGCGATGGCAGGATATTTTACCGCTATCGTTAGAGCGCCAATAACAGGAATCGTGCTTATAATAGAAATGACCGGCTCATTTAACCATATGCTACCGCTGACTGTTGTTGCAGTGACGGCTTATGTCGTAGCTGACTTACTAAAGAGCCCGCCAGTATACGAAGCACTTCTAGACAATTTGCTTGCAAAGGAACAACTAGGAGAAGAAAAAGAGAGCAACAAAAAAATAACGGTAGAAATTATCGTACAGCACGGTTCTCATTTTGAAAACCTTCAGGTGAAAATGATAAAGTGGCCTCAGAAATGCCTCCTAGTTGGAGTTAAAAGAGGAGACAGAGAGATAATTCCAAAAGGAGATACAGAAATAAAGGTAGGGGATTATCTTGTTATTTTAGCTGACATTAACAGTGAGAGTAAGATTAGGGAAATAATTAATGAAATGAATGAAATGAATAAAGAGATTTAAAGGAATTATACTTTCGCATATGATAACGAAAATGCCCCCTATCAAATTGACAGGGGCATTTCAATGTTATATAACTTATTGTAATTTTATGTATATGTACTTGTTTGTATATGTACTTACTTCACCCAAAAAGATGTAACCGGTCCAAATGTGCTAAAATCCTTACCCTTCAAACTGCAGTAACAAAGTTCTCCTTGCGCAGACATGAAATATATATTATTTTTGTATATTAACGACTGCGATGTATCATTACCAGACGCAAGCTCCTGGAGTTTTATCTCAGCTGCAGCCAGGCTATTTCTGTAATACTGAACCCCGTCTGCAATATACGTTAGTCCAACAGAATTCCTAACAAGATTCAATGATTCGGATGAAACTCCGCTTCTTATTGCTGTTTTATTCCCTCTATTTACAGAAACTAATTGACCAACTTTAGTGACATATACAAGTGTTGAAGTATCTGGATAATAACATTTATCTTCTGTACTGCTCATATTGTCTAAGCTAGTCATTTCTGTAACACTATCATTTTTGATTGTACCATAACTTATATTACTCATACTAATGCAATACACGTCTCCATGACTTTTCTCATATATTATTTCCACCCCTGAAAGTGTGGAATCAAACAAGTATGTTGTCGCTTCGCTACTCACCTCATAATAGTAGAATTCTCCACTTTGTGAATATATAAATGCTTCACTTTTACCTGAATCTTTTACAATCGCGGTTGAATTACTATACAGATTATCCATTTCATTAGAAACTCCATATATATCATTGATATTTTTTGCAACAAGCGTTTTGTCTGTTAACTTTGCAAAATTAATTGTATATAACGCATTAGAACTATCTAGATAAACTAATGTACTATTCTTCAAATACAAATACTGGCTTCTAATATTTTTTTCTATCAGTGAAAGCACCCCTTTTTCAGAGCTCTTATCAATTGAAGCTGCGGCATCATATTCATATAATCCAATATTACTTACCGCACCTGCGTATAAGTAGGTGATATCTGTAAATAATACCCTACCACTATCAGAAATGTACTTTACTTCCTTCTCATTCGTTCCTTCGATAATCTTCTTAACCCCACCGTCGCTCCAAACATATAGCGTATATGTACTAACATTATCATATACTTCAGCTACAAAATAATCACCCTTTTGGCTCGCATATGAAAAAATAATTGTTTTATCGCTAATTTCTGATGGTAGTTTTTCTTCATAAAAAGACTCTCCGTCCAAGGAAAATATAACATCACTTACATTACTAATCAGCTTATTTTCCAATGAGCCACCTGTACATATTCTTCCATCCGTACCAACAATATAAAGCGTCATATTAAATCTTTTAATGAGCCCATAAACACCTGTACCAGCTATTATGATTATAATTATTGTTATTAAAAATATTGATGCCTTTAGCCAATACTTTTTTAAAAGTGCCTTTGCTACTATTTTATTGGTACTATTTTTCTTTTTCTTATTACTTTTTTTGTTATGATGTTTTTTTATCGTTTTATTAACGATACTTTTTAATTTTTTTATCTCATCATTAACCTTTGGAAGCTCTAAAAATTCAGATTCTATTTCCTTATCAGCGTTGAACTTGTGAATATCTAATGGGTCCTTCTTTACCTTTATGCCTAATATCTTCCCATTTTCTTCATACTCTTTCTTTCTGCGCAAATAATCATTATCATTGATAATGACCTTGGCTCCCTTGCACTGTGGACAAGAAACGCCATCATATTCGTTACCACATTTTGGACATTTCATCCCAATCTACTCCAATTCTATATTACTCTGGTAAATTTAAAGAAATGCTTGACTTATATCTATAATATATACGCCAAACATCTCTTATGCACATTAATTCAAGCTAAAATTCAAATTTATGATCAAAATAAGTTTTCAAATCTTGTATCTTAATTCTTTCCTGTTCCATAGTATCACGGTCACGTATCGTAACTGCGCCATCTACCTCAGAATCAAAATCATAAGTGATACAAAATGGTGTACCGATTTCATCCTGTCTTCTATATCTCTTTCCAATATTACCTCTATCATCAAATTCACAATTATATTTTTTAGATAATTCAGTAAATATCTTTTCAGCGCCTTCATTTAACTTCTTAGAAAGTGGAAATATACCGATTTTAACAGGTGCAATAGCAGGGTGGAAATGAAGCACTGTACGTACATCGCCTTCACCAATTACCTCTTCGTCATAGGCTGAGCAAAGAAATGCAAGTGTTACTCTGTCTGCACCAAGTGATGGTTCAATTACATAAGGAATATATTTTTCTTTGGCTTCATCATCAAAATATGTCATATCTTGACCAGATACAGTCTGATGCTGATTCAAGTCATAATCTGTTCTGTTAGCGATGCCCCAAAGTTCACCCCAACCAAATGGGAATAAGAATTCAATATCTGTCGTACCATTGCTGTAAAAACTAAGTTCTTCTGCTGAATGATCTCTTGCTCTCATCTCATCTTCTTTAATTCCGAGAGTTTGAAGCCAGTTAATACAGTAACTTCTCCAAAAATCAAACCATTCCATATCTGTTCCTGGCTTACAGAAGAATTCAAGTTCCATTTGTTCGAATTCTCTTGTTCTAAATGTAAAGTTACCAGGTGTAATCTCATTTCTAAATGACTTACCAATCTGTCCAATACCAAATGGTATTTTCTTTCTTGAAGTTCTTTGAACATTCTTAAAGTTAACAAAAATACCCTGTGCTGTTTCAGGTCTTAAGTAAACTGTATTCTTCGCATCTTCCGTTACTCCCTGAAATGTCTTAAACATAAGATTAAATTGTCTAATATCAGTAAAGTTATGCTTTCCACAGGTAGGACATGCGATTTGTTTTTCTTCTACAAAATTCTTCATCTCATCCTGTGACCAAGAGTCCACTGAACCTGAAAGCTCGTAATTGTTTTCTGCACACCAATCTTCTATGATTTTGTCTGCTCTAAATCTTTCATGACATTCTCTGCAATCCATAAGGGGATCTGCAAATCCACCAATATGACCTGACGCAACCCAAGTTTGTGGGTTCATAAGAATTGCACAATCAACACCAACATTGTATGGGCTTTCCATTATAAATTTCTGCCACCAAGCTTTTTTTACATTATTCTTAAGTTCAACACCAAGATTACCATAATCCCAAGTGTTGGCAAGACCTCCGTAAATCTCTGAACCTGGATATACGAATCCTCTTGATTTGGCTAATGCCACTATTTTTTCCATTGTTTTTTCCATTGTATATAACCTCACTTATTTAAACTTCTCATTTTATTGATACTATAACTTCGTATAAATTTTAACAATTATATTATATTGTACCTTATATTTATTATCATTACAATAAAATATTATAATATAAGCAATTATTTTCTACATGATTTTATATCAATTATATTAATATTCATTTTGCTAATGATTTCTTATTTTGCTACCAATAAAAGCATTTCAAGGGACTTCATCGGGCGGTCAAATACAATGCTTCTCAATCGTCCCAAAACCATCCTTAATTCAGCCAATACATCTTCACTAACCGTAAATGTAAATAGCTTATCGATTTTTGATGATATTATATATTGCAACGTATACAGGCTTGACTGAGAAATAGCAATCCCATCCTTCGGCGTATTTTTACAGTTTTTACAGTACATACCAAAAGTACTAATTGAAAAAATCATTAAATCTTCCTTGCTTCCACAATTTGCACATTGAAAAACCTTGGGATATTCACCATTTAACACCATTGCCTTTAATTCGTATACATATCGAATCAATTCATTCGGTATATTATCATTACTAAGTGCCTTCAGTGCTGCATACAGCAGGTTAATCATGCCACTTGCATCTAAGTTCTCTTTTGAAAAGTAATCCGCTATTTCAGCAAAATAGCATCCATAGTATACCGCCTCCAGATTGCTTGTAACCTCGCTGAAGTAATTCGAAATACTTGCCTGCTTAATATTATATGTAGCCCTGCCTTCATATAGTTCAAATGTCCCAAAGGAAAATGGTTGCGTAACACCCATCAGATGACTGTTCATCCGTCTAGATCCTTTTGCAAATGCAGCAATTTTCCCACGTTCCTTCGTAATCAGAACTACCCTCTTGTCATAATCGCTAATTGGCATGGACGATAGCACCATACCCGTAACAGTAGCAACATCCCCCAAGCCAACCACCTCCTAGTCTCTTTTGGTTTTATTCATCCTTCTTATTATAACCAAAGTTCTTGATCAAGAAATCGCTATCTCTCCACTCTTTCTTAACTTTTACCCATAAATTAAGGTTAATCTGATGTCCAAGCATTTTTTCTATTTCATAACGAGCATTTGTGCCGATTTTCTTAAGCATAGCGCCATTTTTACCTATGACAATTCCCTTATGAGAATCTCTTTCGCAAATAATCGTTGCTTCAATATCTGTCATCTTTCCATTTGGTCTGTCTTTCATGCTCTCAATTACAACAGCAATTCCATGAGGAATTTCTTCATCAAGTACTTGAAGTGCCTTTTCTCTAATAAGTTCTGCTACAATCTGTCTCATTGGCTGATCTGTAATCGTATCTTCGTCATAAAACATTGGACCATAAGGAAGATATTTGAAAACAAGTTCAACTAACAAGTCGACATTATCACCCTTTTCTGCAGAGATAGGAACGATTTCCACAAAATCCACAACGCTCTTATATTTCTCAATTACTGGTAACAAATCTTCTCTTTTAACCGTATCAATTTTGTTGATTACAAGTATTACCGGTGACTTTGTTCTGACAAGTTTTTCAATAATATGCTTCTCACCTGCTCCTATAAATGTAGCAGGCTCAACAAGCCAAAGCACAACATCAACTTCGTTAATTGTTTTTTCAGCTGCATTTACCATATAATCACCTAACTTATTTTTAGCCTTATGAATACCCGGTGTATCCACAAATATAATTTGGCCTCTTTCATCCGTCAAAACAGTCTGAATTCTATTACGAGTAGTCTGTGGCTTATTCGAAGTAATCGCAATCTTTTGTCCAATTATTCTATTCATAAGTGTTGATTTCCCAACATTAGGTCTACCAATCAAGGTCGCAAATCCTGTTTTATTCTTCTTATCCCCATCACCCTGAGAAATCCCACTACTTTTTAACATTTCACTTAAATCCATTCACTCACCATATCCTTATCATTTTTTTACTTTTTTCTTTTGTTATAATTTTATCTTTAGTTTTTTGTAATCTTTTTAATTCTTTGCATTTTGGCTTTTCGCTTTGGCTTTTCTCTCTGGCTTTTCAAAACCAGGCAAATCATTATGCATTTTGCCGTAATCCGGCTGAACGCAGTGCTAATGTTTTGTCAAGACTCAGATGAAAAATGAGCGCAAGCGAGTCTTTTCATCATCCCTGAGGCTTGTAAAAAACATACTGCGAGAAGGAAAGGTAGGCAAAATGCATAATGATTTGCCCCTTAAAATAGGTTTTGAATCATATCAAACATCTTTTTCTCATCATTAATCTGCTTTGCATTACCAACGACGCAGAAATAATTTTGTTTAATGACACTTTCAATTAAATCTGCTAATTTTCGAATATCTTCTTGTTTTGCATTGATAACTTCGTCACGTTCTTTTTGCATATCCTCATAAGAAACATTTGAAACATATGCTCCAAATGAACGCATACCTTTTGCTGATGGATTCATAGGTGTATCCATCTCACCAATTGTTCCAATAATATATTTTACCATATCACGGTCGCTGACAGTGAATTTTCTGATATAATTTGGCGCTTCTTCATATATCTTGTTTGTCTTAGCAAGATTAGGGTCACGGTATGATGCGAAATAACTATCGCCATTATGGTTAAAGCCACTCATACATCCATAGGCACCACCTTTAACACGTACATTTATCCAAAGATAATCATATGAGAATATGACCTTTAAAACCTTTAATGCACCCGAATAATGAAACCCTTCACTTACATAGTTACCACATCTTGCAACATATTGGACTTGTGAAGATGAAGTATAAGCGGTCTTTACATTCACTTGTTTGTACTGCCTAATGGCAACTTCAAGTATGTCCTTTTCAAGCTGTGAAACAAATTGTGTCATAGGTTGCGTTAATTTCTCATAGCCTTCTTCATTTGCCGTATAACTTACAAGCATATTATCTGCCCTAAATATCAATTTCACAAGTGATGATAGTTTATGAGATATATCCTCTTTTAAATTATCAAAATCAGATTCTAACATTTCCATCAGTTTATAGAATTTATAGCCGCGCATCAGATTAGAATAGTATCCCGTTTCCGAAAACTGCGCCATGGCTTCTAGCATAGCAACTGAATGTCCAGAATTTGTCATAGAACTTTCCAACCTTGATTTAACTGTGGATACAATTTCCTTTAGACGTTTATATTCTGTGAATTTAGAATCAAATAAAATTTCTTTTATTATATTAAACGCAAAATCAACCTTTTCATACATCGTTCTAGTTCTAACTTCATATTTAATTGCATATTTACTAAGATCATTACTATCCGTATATATCGATGCACTTGTTGAAATTCCACCACTATTTATATTAATCTCATTTGCTAATTCAGCATACGAGAAATTTTTAGTATCAATAAAACCTAGTACTGAACTTAATAATCCAACATAAGGGATAAGAACTTCAGGTACATTTTTACAATCAAATGAAAGTAACGTGTATGCTATCTTATTCGTAAACATATTGTGATGAATTACATCAATATCAGCAATTCGTTTTTTATCAATATATAGTGGCGCTGCTTCTTTCTTAATATCATCAATCGCTAGCATAGGAATTGTCTCAAGTGCTTCCTGGCTAGAAGCCTCATCTTGATATATTTCAAGATCTTTTGTATCTTTAATAATAGTCGAGATTTTCTCTTCCGTAAGAAGTGCTTTATATTTTTGCAATTCTTCTTCAACAGCCGTTTCCATCTTTTCAGTAAGGTTCTTCTTAGGCAATAGCACAATAAGAGAAGCATGATTATTTCCAAGTAACTGCTCTTTGATAATATTTTCAAATAAGCCATGTTTCGATTCTTCTTTAATCATATCAAATGTCTTACCTGCTTCTATATGAATAAATGGCTTTGACTCGTCATATAACCAGCTATCCATCATCTGAAGTCCATACATAAGACCTTTCGGATATGCGCCAAAATCAGCCTCACGATACTTAAATTCATAATAGTTTATTCCCGCTAAAATAGCTCTCTCTTCTATTCCATTTGTTGCAATATCTGAAAGAACCTCCTTGATTGTTTCAATAAATTCCTGCTGTTGAGCTTCATTTGCATTCTTCGCAATGATTGAATACACAGGTTGATAAACAGAGCTTTCATATGAACTATAAATATCCGTTCCAATCCCTTTATCAATCAGTGCCTGTTTTAACTTTGCTCCTGGTGCCATAACCAATGCATAATCAAGAATCTGCATTGCCAGATATAACTTCGGATTGAGCGACGTACCAACTACAACATTATAAGAAAGATATGAATTATTATCTAATGATTCATCTTCTGTAATCGCATATTCGGAAACCTTCGTCACCATCTTGTTAAATGGCTTTTGCAATCCAATCTGTGTATCCATACCGATTCTATCAAATTCCTTTAAATACTCCTCATCCAAGTAATCAAGGCGTTCTTGTATATCTATATTTCCATAGAGATAGATATAACTATTTTCAGGATGATAATAGTTCTTATGATAATTCAAAAATTCCTCATAAGTTAGCTGTGGAATCTTCTTAGGATCTCCGCCCGATTCTTTACTGTAGCAAGTATCAGGAAACAATGATATAAATGTATAATTAGATAGTACCTCATCCGGCGAAGAATACGCACCTTTCATCTCATTATATACGACGCCATTATATTCAAGCAATGAATCTGCATCCTCTAATTCATAATGCCATCCTTCCTGCTTAAATATTTCGGGCTTCGTATATATATTAGGATAAAAAACTGCATCCATATAGACATCCATAATGTTTTTAAAATCAACCTCATTACAGCTAGCTACAGGATAAACGGTTTTATCCGGATAAGTCATAGCATTTAAAAATGTATTCAAAGATCCCTTACATAGTTCAACAAATGGATCTTTTACAGGGTATTTTCTTGACCCACAAAGAACTGAATGTTCAATTATATGCTGTAATCCTGTATCATTATAAGGTGGTGTCTTAAAGCCAATTGAAAATACTTTGTTCTCATCATCATTTGATAATACAACTACTCTTGCTCCACTCTTTATATGTTTTAAAAGTAACCCAGTTGAATTCAAGTCCTCTAACTTTCTCTCTTCAAGTAACTCGTATTTGTCTAATCTCAAACTCATATATTATCTCTCTTTCTTTATAGATATTTTAGGGTTTTTGAGGTCGCGTTGCTCCTCACTAAGAATTAATTAAGAAACCAATTAAATGAAAGCACTTAATTGGTCTCTTAATTAATTCTTCGTTCGTTCTGCTTATCTCGTATATAGTATGCACTAAAATGGGTGTAATATCAACTATTAGTGATGATTTTAATGTTCCTATTAATTTTGAAAAATTTAAATAGTAAGTAAGTATCTTTTGAAGTATAATATTATTATGGAAATAATTAGTAGACAATACTTTCATTAGTCACTCACAAAGGAGAATTCAACATGTCTCAAACAACAAAAAAAGCGCTTGCAGCCTCTCTTAAAAATTTACTCGCTCACAAAACACTTGATAATATTACAGTAAAAGATATAGCGAACGACTGTGAAGTACAACGCCAGACTTTTTATTATCATTTTCAGGATATTTATGCCCTCATTGAGTGGATCTATTTAAGTGAAATTAAAAAAGCAATAAATGATAAGAAAACATATGCCACCTGGAACCAAGGTTTTTATCAACTATTTCAATATATTCTAGAAAACAAATCCTTTGTTATTAACACATATCGTTCTATTAAGCATGAGGATCTTGAGAAATATATATATGAAGGCTCCTATGCACTGCTTTTTGGTGTTGTTGAAGAACAATCTTTGGGATTACCAGTAAATGAACACGATAAGAAATTCATCGCTAATTTTTACAAATATTCTTTTGCCGGGATTTTACTTGAATGGATATGTAACGGAATGAAAGATGACCCCCAAAGAATTATCAATAATATTGATATCATGATTTGTGGTAACATAAAAAATGCCTTAATAAAATTTAGTGAGTAGTTTTCATACATATGATGCTATATGTCAAAAATTTTAACAATACATCCCATATGTCAAAAGTTTTGACTAGATATTTTTATTGTCTATGTCAGATTTTTATTAATTTATGTATAATTTATATATTGGATAATAAATTTATTCAATACATTTCAAATAAAATATTATATATAGAGGAGGGTTATTATGTTCTTTTTCGAGGCACAACCATTAAGCAACTGGCTTATGTGGCTAGTAGTATTTATTGCGCTAATTGCAATAAATGAAATAGGAAGGCGATATAAAATTGGAGGAATTATACTTTTCATGGTCTTACCAGTAATTCTTACTTTTTTTGTATGGCCACATACGACGAAAGGCACAAGTGTAAGTGACTGGTTCCATTTCGCCAAAGTATATTCATCGCTAGCAGGATGTATCGGTTTCTGGCTTCTTAGACATGTGAAAGGCGCAAGCAAAAAAAAGTGGGTTTTATGTTTCCCAGCATTAATCTTAGCCATCAATATCTGCGAAGCAGTAGCACGTGATTTTCAAATTGGTGGATTACATCTTAACAAAGAATTATTTGAAGGAATGGTAACTGTAAGTGGTTCTTGGAATTACATGAATGGTATTGCTGGAATCTTAAATATCATTACGATTACAGGCTTCCTAGGAATCTGCGTAGGCAAGTCAAAAAGCAAAGATATGTTATGGCCTGATATGGCTTGGTTCTGGATTATAGCATATGATCTTTGGAACTTTGCATATACTTACAATTGTATTCCTGATCATTCATGGTATGCAGGCGTTGCATTGCTTCTTGCACCTACACTCGCAGCTTTCTTCATCCAGAAAGGGGCATGGTTACAACATCGTGCACAGACACTTGCAATCTGGTGCATGTTTGCACAGACTTTCCCATGGTTCATCGATCAATCGCAATTTGCAGTTAAGTCAACACATAATACGACTTCACTTTTTGTCGCAAGCTTAGTAGCCTTAATCGCAAATATTGCAGTATTTATTTACATGATTTACAAAGTTGTAAAGACAAAACGTAATCCATATACTAGCGAACTCTACACAGATCTTAAATGTTATCAAGAAGTTAAAGAACTTGCAGAATAATACATAGCTATACACAAAAAAAACAGGCATTGATATGCCTGTTTTTTTGTATATAAAACTTTTTTGTACCTTTGAATCATATATAATGCTAAATAGTAATTAGATGAAAATTCCCCTATAGATATTCCAACAAACAGTACTATTTCCATTACATATCAAAACATTTAACGATCTATTCTATAACTATACACATATTCCCTCTATCGTTGTAGTTATCTATTACTTGGTCTCTTTGGCTGATATAAAAAGCCCATACAATATGGTGGCCATTGTTTATCATTAACGCCTGCCTTAGCTTCTACAACTTTACCTACTACCTTCAACAAATTACTCTTTACATATTCCTTCATCTTGTCTTACCTCCTGTTTTGCTATTTTTGCCACACTCAGTAACATTGCGCACATTATAATTGCTAACGATTCATATATAATGCATACTTTATTCATACTTAATGCAAACTCCGACATAATACATAACAATTCAACAATGACAATGATTCTTGCAGATTTTTTACAATCTCTAACTTCATCTGAATCTAAATTCAAATTAGGATGATTTACATTTCCAATAAACATTATTATTACTGCTGAAATACTCAATACCACGTACGTAGAGTACTCATGTGATAATAGGAATGTAATCAATACCGCATTCATAAAAATGTATATTATGATTGTGCTTATTAAACATTTTAAAAATGAATTGAAATGAAAACCTCCTGTCCTTTCTCTTAAGCTGAAAAAAAATAGCATAAAGAAAAGTGTTGGAATTGTAACATGCATAATTATTGATATCATAATTAGAATTGAATATGTAATAATCTTTTCTATCATTCCTTCTAAAATATATGCATAGTATTCTTTTTTTTCTGAAGTTAATATTTTTCTCTTGATCATTGCAGCTGTCATATTACTAGCAGTGTTATGTATCACAACTTCCCTCCTTCCAATTTTCTACTTAAGCTAATAATAATATATTATTATAAAAATTCAATACGCAAAGCAGAAAACGACTGTAAAAAGCAGAAATCGACTGTAGATTTTATAAACCAAGAATTTATCCACTAAAAAAAACCCTATAAAAACAGTTGTTTTTCAACTGTCCCTACTATAGGGTCTATTTTAACTTGAGCAACTTTCATATACTTATGCGATTATAGGTATAATAATACCGAAAAAGAAATATCCACCTTGCCCTTGCAATGTATAAGAGCCTTTATATTTTTCAACGCTTTCCTTTATATTCTTAACTCCTAATCCATGTTCCGTTTTGTTCTCTTTCGTTGTGATTAATGCACCGTCTATAATTTCAACGTCTTCTTCCGCTGTATTCTTAACCGAGATTATTGTCATATTTTCTTCAATTACAAACTTTAACCATATAATTCGTTTTTCTATGATTTTCTCACATGCTTCTATCGCATTATTTAGAAGATTAGAAAGAATGATAACTATATCTTCATCAACAATCACACACTCTGATAAATCATTCACCTTAATTACCATTACAATATTTTTATCTATTGCCTCTTTATATTTAGAATTAATAATCGCATTAATAATGACATTATTAGTATCAATCGCGTTTATCTCTTTTTTTAATCCACCTGTAATTTTCACTACATAATCCAACGCCTGTTCCACATTTTTATTTAAAAGCATACCTTCTATGCATCCAATTTGATTATTGTATTCATGAATACGTTTTCTTTGTATTTCGAAATCATCAGACATAGAGCGATACATATTTGTTTGATTCTTCATTCTTTCCTTGAAAATCTTATCACTCTGAATTAATTTTTCACGTCCAATAATATCTCTCATTAAATAAAACACCATTAAATTCATAATAACTAATCCAAATGCAATTATCAATAGCGTATTAGAAGCCGTTTCACTAATTTCCTTGTCAAAATTTATTAACATCGCACATAAAGCGATTATCGACATGATAGGGAAATATATAAATCTTAACCATTGGCTATCCGAAAGTAAACTCAAACTATTATTTATATCCCAATTTTTCTTAATAACCATAATTGCCACAAAGACTAATGTTTTACACAATAAAACGAATATTGTTCCATATATCGGATTATCCAAGTAGGTTATGGTCGCAGCGGGTATTATATATTTAATTGTAGTTAATGCTAAATAATCTATACCTAATAATATTCCGAAATATATAGATATTAAAAATAACATTTTCATTATTCTACTTTTATATATACCTAGCATTGTTGATGAAACAAATAATATCGTTATCAATTCTTTTAATGCAATATTTCCATTCAATTCAATTGATATAATAACCACTGCTAACGTCATAAAAATCAGACCGTATTGCTTTATGAACTTATATTTATTTATTCTTCTTTCCAAAAATATTTCCAAAAATAATGTACAATATAATATTTCTAAAAATACTATAAATATTGCTTGTATAATAGCCATTATTATAAATCTCCTTTGTACTCAATGAAAGCTTCTTTAATTGCCTTGAATTTAAGTTTTGGAATTGATAAATATTTGCTTGTTGTTAATAGTGCTCTATAATTGTTTACTTGAATAATATACTTAATATTCACTAGAAAGCTTTGATGAAGTCTTAAAAATCCATATGGTTCAAGTAAAATTTCTATTTCATCTAATTTTCCATAAAGGGTATATTTTTTTATCGTTTTTCCACTCATTTCAAATACTAATTTATGTAATCTACTTTCAATTAAGATAATATCATCTAACAGAATTTCCTTTTCTCCTTCAATGAAATCAAACTTCATCTTAATCCTATTAATCGCCATTTTTCCAAAGATTGTATCCAAACATTCTGTAATCGCAGCTTCAAAATTTTGACTGTCCTTTAAAATATATCTGATTGCATCAACTTTATAACCCTCCGGAGAAAAAGAAACAAACGCGGTGATAAATACGATAAATGCATTAGAATTTATCTTTCTAATTTGTTTTGCAGTTTCAATTCCATCCATTTCTTTCATATTAATATCAAGAAATACAATATCATATTCTGCTTTTTCCAATCCAACCATGCACAAATCCTTACCGGATTCAAATATCTCCAAATGATAATCTAATTGTAAAGCATCAAAGTATTTAATAACTAATTCCTTAATATAATCTCTATAATACTTTTCATCATCGCAAATCGCTATATTAAACATACCTATTCTCCTAGTCTTTATCTTATTAGGTAACATAAAAGAGTTTATTATCTAATATTTTAAAACGCAATCATAATAACAATAGAATTTTACCATATATTTTGTATATTTTAAACATAATTATGGAAATAATGTCATTTATTGTCATAATATTGCATTTTATGTATTTACCATTACACAAATCAACCCAATTATTATATCAAGGCACCTTTTTTGTCTTTTTTCCAGCCCCTATTTCAATACAACTTGTCCACGCACAGCAAAAACTCCTATAGTTCCTCAATTGTACGCATTTGCCGTTACTGACTTGCGGTATAGTATACAGGCGGTTGACACATTTTTTTGTGTCAAACCGAATGCATACTATACCACAAGTCTGTAGAGGCAATAGCGAACAAGAGGAACAATAGGAGTTTTTGCGTCCGTCCGTCCATCAAGTTCTATTTAAATATCCCTTTTTTCTTTTTTGTTTCTGGATGTTCCGGTGTCACTGGAGTTTCAGGATGTACTTCACCAATCATACTCTTATCGTATGTACGAAGTGCTTCCTTCTGTCCTTCTGTAAGCTTCTCAGGAACTTGAACAACCAATGTAATATAATGATCACCACGTACTGTTTTACTACGAAGTGAAGGGATTCCTTTTCCTTTGAGTCTTACTTTTGTATCAGTTTGAGTACCTGGTTTTACTTCATATAACACATCTCCGTCAACCGTCTTTACTTTGATTTCTCCACCAAGTACAGCTATTGGGAAGCTAATTGGAACAGTTGAGAATACATTATAATCCTGTCTTTGGAAAATCGGATGTCTAGACACTGTTACCTCAACGAGTAGATCGCCTCTAGGTCCACCATTTTTACCTGGCTCACCTTTTTCTCTAATTCTAATACTCTGGCCAGAATCAATTCCAGCTGGAACTGATACCTGAATTTTCTTTTTACTGCTGATGTATCCTGAACCGTAGCAATCAGGACATTTTTCTTTAATAATTTTACCTGTACCATTACAATCTGGACAAGTTGCCACATTACGTACCACGCCAAATAATGATTGTTGTGTATACATTACTTGACCTTTTCCACCACATTTTGGACAAGTCTGTGGGTCTGTCCCTGGTTTTGCACCAGTTCCATGACACTTCGCACAATCATCTTTTAACGTAAGTTCTATTTCTTTATCAACACCTGTTACAGACTCTTCAAATGTAATTCTTATACTAGTTCTAAGATTAGCGCCTTGTATAGGACCATTTCCACCGCCTCTTCTGCCTCTGCTACCGCCGCCTCCGAATAGATCGCCGAAAATATCGCCAAAGATGTCACCCATATTACCCATATCAAAATCAAATCCACCTGCTCCAGCTCCGCCACCTTGTTCAAATGCCGCATGACCAAGTTGATCATATTGTTGACGTTTCTGAGCATCACTTAGAACAGCATATGCCTCTGAAGCCTCTTTAAATTTTGCTTCTGACGCTGCATCTCCTGGATTCGTATCAGGATGATATTTCTTTGCTGATTTTCTATATGCACTCTTAAGTTCAGCATCATTAGCGGTTTTAGGAACGCCTAACACCTCATAATAATCTCTTTTATCTGCCATGATTTTTACCTTTCTAATATATACCATATGTCTAAATATTTTAATTTTAATATCTAAAAGATTAAATATTTAAATGTCTAAAATTTGAATAAGAATAATTTTCTCTATCCATATTCCCTATTATATACAAGAATAACAGTAAATCGAAAGTCTATTTCGATTTACTGTTCTCTTGTTTCATGAGTTTTTAAATGTTAGTAAACTTATACTTCTTTATATTCGCCATCAACAACATCATCATTTGGAGCTGCTCCTGCTTCTGGACCTGCATTCATATCTGGGCCAGCGCCTGTTGCTCCTGCTCCTGCTGCTCCTGCTTGTTCATAGAGTTTTTCAAAAAGTTTTTGAGCACTTTCCATTAATTTTTCTTTTGATGCTTTCATTTCATCGATCTGTACATCTGACATTTCTTCTGGATTCGCTTTTTCAATTAATGCCTTTAGTTCACTCAAGTTGGCTTCAACGATTGCTTTATCGCTAGGATCTAGCTTATCGCCTGCATCTGTAAGTGCTTTCTCTGTCTGAAATACCATTGAATCAGCATCATTACGAGTATCAATGCCATCTTTACGTTTTTTATCTTGAGATTCAAATTCAGCTGCTTCTTTCACTGCTTTCTCAATATCTGAATCTGACATATTAGAACCAGAAGTAATTGTAATACGTTGTTCTTTTCCTGTTCCCATATCTTTCGCTGAAACATTTACGATACCATTGGCATCAATATCAAATGTAACTTCAATCTGTGGAATTCCTCTTCTTGCTGTTGGAATACCATCAAGTCTAAATTGTCCAAGTGATTTGTTATCTTTTGCAAATTGTCTTTCACCTTGAACTACATTAATATCAACTGCTGTCTGATTATCTGCTGCTGTTGAGAATACCTGGCTTTTCTTTGTAGGAATAGTTGTATTTCTCTCTATTAATCTTGTTGCAACACCGCCCATTGTTTCAATTGAAAGTGAAAGTGGAGTAACATCAAGAAGTAAGATTTCGCCTGCACCGGCGTCTCCTGCTAATTTACCACCCTGAATTGAAGCACCAATTGCTACACATTCATCTGGGTTAAGTGTTTTACTAGCTTCTTTACCTGTTAATTGTTTTACTTTATCTTGTACAGCGGGAATTCGTGTTGAACCACCAACTAATAATACTTTTGTAAGTTCTGCATTCGTTAAACCAGCATCTTTCATTGCATTTAAAACTGGTGCAGCTGTTCTTTCAACTAAATCATGTGTTAACTCATCAAATTTTGCTCTTGTAAGGTTCATGTCAAAATGCTTTGGACCCTCAGCGGTAGCTGTAATGAAAGGTAAGTTGATGTTAGTTGTTGTAGCAGTTGATAATTCTTTCTTTGCTTTTTCAGCTGCTTCTTTTAATCTTTGAAGAGCCATCTTATCTTTTGATAAGTCAACGCCTTCCGCTTTTTTAAATTCAGCTAACATATAATCTGTAATCTTCTTATCAAAATCATCACCACCAAGAACTTTATCACCAGATGTTGCTAATACTTCAATAACACCATCACCGATTTCAATGATTGATACATCAAATGTACCACCACCTAAATCATAAACCATAATCTTTTGTTCATGTTCGTTATCAAGACCATATGCTAATGCTGCTGCTGTTGGCTCGTTGATAATTCTCTTAACATCAAGACCTGCAATTTTACCAGCATCTTTTGTCGCTTGTCTTTCAGCATCATTGAAGTAAGCAGGTACTGTAATAACAGCTTCTGTTACAGTTTCTCCCAAATAGCTTTCAGCATCTGCTTTTAACTTCTGAAGAATCATAGCTGAAATTTCCTGTGGTGAATATTTTCTATCATCAATAGCCACTTTATAGTCTGTACCTATATGTCTTTTAATTGAAGAAATTGTTTTTTCTGCATTTGTTACAGCTTGACGTTTTGCAGCCTCACCAACAAGTCTTTCTCCTGTCTTTGTAAATGCTACAATAGATGGTGTAGTTCTAATACCCTCTGTATTAGCGATAACAACTGGTTTACCACCTTCCATAACTGCAACACATGAATTTGTCGTTCCTAAATCAATTCCGATTATTTTACTCATAATTAAATCCTCCTATAGAATTTACAATCTATTTTTTTGTTTTTATCTACTACTTTATTGCTTTACTAACATTGTATGGAACCTTTATTTTTATTGCTTTCTTCCATATAATTAATTTGCTACCTTGACCATACTATGGCGTACTACAGATTCTCTGTAAATATAGCCCTTCTGGAACTCATCAGCTACAACATTTTCACCAAGCTCCTCATCTTCAATATGCATTACTGCATTATGAAAATTAGGATCAAAAGGCTGACCTACTGCCTCTATTGTCTTGACTCCTGCATCCTCTAAAGCCTTCGTTAGTTGTTTGAATACTTTCTCGATTCCTTCTGTAAATGGTGATGATTTTTCTTCATCTGAAATGGCATCAAATCCTCTTTCGAAATTATCCACGATTGGTAATATCTTTTCGATTATATCCTTCGCTCCAATTTCATACATTACTGACTTCTCTTTTTCAGTTCTTTTTCTGAAATTATCAAATTCTGCCATCTGACGTCTGTTCTTATCAATCAGTTCGTCTATAAGAATATCCTTAGGATCTTTCTTTTTTTCTTTTTTTCCAAACTTTTTAGCTTTCTCTGTAGATTCCTTGCCTTTTTCTGCTTTTTCATCCGCATCTACTTCTACTTCTGATTCCGCTTCTGCCTCTGTGAATTCATCTACAATATCTTGTTCGCCATCATTTATATTAGCAGTTTCAACTTCTTCTGGTTGAATTGCTTCATTGTTTTCATTTTCTGGCACTTTCACACCAACCTTTCTCAATTTTTCTTAAATACTGTATCCAACTGTGATTTTACAGTTTTTAATGCCTCAACCACTTTATCATAATCCATTCGTTTTGGTCCGATTATTCCTATTGTGCCTCTCAAGCCGTCTTCGAATTGATAAGTTGCTGTAACCACACTACAATCTTTCATTGTCTGTACCGGTGTTTCATTTCCTATATATACTTGAATACCTTGGTTCTGCGAACTATCTAAGGAATCCGAAATCAGATTTGTAAGAAGTTCTTTTTCTTCCAAAGTACATATAAGCTCACTTGCTTTGATTCTGTCACTTAATTCTGGATACTTAAATATGTTAGTTGCACCACTTGTATAAATATGCATCTGTTCAGCATTCCCTATTATATCTGTGATTGTATCCAAAACCATTTTGATTAAATCAACATATTCGCCTGCCTGATTCTGCATTCTAGAAATAATACTGAGATTAATTTCATCTAATGTCAAACCATTAAGACTGCTGTTTAACAAAATATTCAACTTTAGCAACATCTCTTGTGAAATATCTTCGCTAATATTAATCACCTTGTTCTTTACAAGATTACCATCCAATACGATAACTGTTAGAATCTTGTTTGGCTCAAGTTGTGACAATTGAATAAACTTCAACTTTACCTTATGACTTTGCGGCAAACTAATCATTGTTGCATAGTTCGTGTCATTCGCTAATGTCTTTGCTACGTTTTGTAGAAGTTCTTCCACTCTTTCTACTTTATCAGTTAAAAAGATTTTCAGTTCTGTAACTTCTTTTTCCCTTTTTAAAAGATGAGCTTCTTTTTCTAACATCATATTATCAACATATAATCGATATCCCTTATCAGAAGGAATACGTCCTGCAGAAGTATGTGGCTGAATTATATATCCCAACTCCTCCAAATCTGCCATCTCATTACGAATCGTAGCCGAGCTTAAATTCAAATCAGCGTCTTTTGAAATGGTTCTTGAACCGACCGGTTCTCCAGTTTCAAGATAATTCTGAATGACTGCTTTAAGAATCTTTATCTTTCTATCGTCAAGTTCCATAACAGCTGCTCCTTTGCAATGGATTATATTTAATATAAGTTTTTTTGTTAGCACTCTAATTGATAGAGTGCTAATACTGATATATTAAAAATATCACTAACGCATTTATTTGTCAACACCTGTTTTGTTTTTTTTTTATTATAATGTGATATTTTTTGCACAACAATCTAAAAACACCGTAGAACGTGTAATGTATATACTGTTCAAAAAACCATATATATATAGAAGAAAATAAATCAAGATCGGGTATTCAATATATGAATGATGACGATAGAAAAAGGATTATAAGCAATGACTACGCTGATTTAATAGTGGAATACAGTAAAAATCTATTGGAGTTATTTGATTTGCAAAACGAAACAATTAATTATATCGACTCTAAGTATGCTGTTGTATATATTCCAGAAAATAAAGTAACGCAGCAGTTTATTCATGAAAAAGATTACTCCGTCATCCCTAAATTGTTAGGATTACTTGATACTACAAATTTAGAAGCAATGGGCGTTAAAAAGATTCAGAATGTATCTTCCTTAGCTTTAAAAGGCCAAGGAGTTCTCTTGGGATTCGTTGACACAGGAATAGAGTATACCAATCCAATATTTAAAAATACTGATAATTCAACAAGAATCTTATCTATATGGGATCAATCAATAGAAAATAAGCAGGCTTCTGCAGATATATTTTACTATGGAACAGAATATAATGAGGACAACATTAATCTTGCTCTTAAAAACGATGTACCATTATCCATTGTCCCAAGTACAGATGAAATAGGACATGGCACAATGTTAGCAGGCCTTGCAGGAGGTTCTAATATCGTAGAAAGTGATTTTGTAGGTGTAGTACCATTATCGGAATATGTTGTTGTTAAACTCAAACCAGCCAAATCTAATATAAAACTACTGACTATGGTACCAGAAAATACAATATGCTATCAGGAAAATGACATTATGTTTGGCATTCAATATTTAACAAATGTAGCAAGACGACTTGGAAGACCTATTGCCATCTGCATTGGACTTGGTACCAATCAAGGCTCGCATGACGGCAGTTCTCCAATATCAGATATGATTTTAACTCATGCAAATAGAACGGGGATTGCAATCATAGTCGCAGCCGGTAATGAAGGCAATGCTGGTCACCATTACTATGGAACAGTTGATCCCAAACTCGGTTTTGATAAGGTTGAAATTGAAGTTGCAGAAGGTGAAAGCGGTTTTGCTATGGAATTATGGGGAAGTTTACCTGGCACCTATTCAATCGATATCACATCTCCAAACGGAGAATACATTCCACGTATACTACCTAAGTTACAAGCACGTAGAAAAATTAATTTTATATTTCAAAATACTATTATTTTAGTTGATTATTTTATAGTAGAAACACAAACGGGCGATCAGCTGATTTTAATTCGATTTATGAACCCTTCACCTGGCACCTGGATAATTAACGTATATGCGGGGAAAATCAGTTCGGGTTTTCATATTTGGTTGCCAATGCGAGGTTTTATTCTAGAAAACACTTTTTTTAAAAAGCCTAACCCATATACGACGGTTACCACTCCTGGAAATGCATTAATTATTATTACCGCCACTGCATACAACCATAGGGATCAAAGTATATATCTCAATGCCAGCAAAGGCTTTACTAGAACTGATTTTGTCAAACCCGATTTAGCAGCTCCTGGAGTAAATGTCTATAGTCCGTTACTTGCAAATGAATTTGGAGATAAATCGGGAACTAGTATTGCAGCTGCACTAACTACTGGTATTGCAGCAATGCTGCTTGAGTGGGGAATTGTAAAGGATAACTATCCCTCCATGGATTGTTTGCAGATTAAAAAGTTCTTATTCCGAGGTGTTAACAGAAATGAAAACATAATATATCCAAATAGAGAGTGGGGATATGGCACAATAGATATCAATGGAACGTATGAAAGTTTACAAGTTCAGTCTTAATTTTTTTTCAAAACATATATATATACAAGAAAAGTAAATTAGGCAGCGTATTCCGTATATATGAATGACTTGGATAGAAAAAAAATAATAAGCAATGAGTATGCCGATTTAATTGTGGAATATAATGAAAACCAAAAAAAATTATCTAACTTTCCAAATGATACAATTAATATTATCGATGAAAAGTATGCCGTTATTTATATACCAGTAGATAGCGTAAAGCAAGATTTCTTGCAAAGACAAGACTATTCCACTATCCCTAAATTATTCGGTTTGGTTGATACTACAAGTTTAGATGAAATGGGTGTTAAAAGAGTCCAAAATGTACCAAACTTAGCTTTAAATGGCCAAGGAGTCCTATTAGGGTTCGTTGATACCGGAATTGAATATACCAATCCCTTATTTAAAAATACCGATAATACAACAAGAATATTGTCTATATGGGATCAATCAATTGAAAATCTACAAGCCTCCTCCGAAATATTTTATTATGGAACTGAATATAATGAGAATCAGATTAATGAAGCACTTAAAAGTGAAGCACCTTTAGCGCTCGTTCCAAGCACTGATCAGATAGGGCATGGAACAATGTTGGCTGGACTTGCTGGCGGCTCTAATATCGAAGACAGTGACTTCATAGGCGTAGTGCCGCTATCACAATTTGTGGTTGTCAAACTCAAACCTGCCAAATCAAATCTAAAGCAATTGATTTTGGTTCCAGAGGATACAATATGCTATCAGGAAAATGATATTATGTTTGGAATTACCTATCTGATTAACATTGCTAATCGACTTGGGAAACCTATTGCAATCTGTATTGGACTTGGAACCAATCAAGGCTCACATGATGGTCGTACGCCCTTAGCCGACCTGATTTATACTAATTCTAACCGAATTGGTATAGCAACAGTTGTTGCAGCTGGAAATGAAGGCGACACCGGCCATCATTATTATGGAGAGGTTGATCCTAAACTTGGATATGATCTGGTCGAAATTAAAGTTGGAGAAGGTGAAAGTGGTTTTCTTATGGAATTATGGGGAAGTTTGCCTGGTACGTATTCCATTGATATTACGACTCCCGGTGGAGAATACGTTCCTCGTATACTTTCCAAATTACATGAAAGTAGAAAAATCAATTTTACCTTTGAAAAAACAACTATCTTAGTTGATTATTTTATTGTGGAAAATCAAACAGGAGATCAACTGATACTAATTCGATTTCAAAATCCTTCACCTGGTATATGGAAGCTCAAAGTATATGCTGGAAAAATCAGTTCAGGCTTTCACATCTGGCTACCAATGCGAGGATTCATTAATGAAAATACGACATTTGCAAACCCTAACCCGTATACAACAATAACTTGTCCCGGTTATTCACTAACAGCAATTACAGCCACGGCCTATAACCATAAAGTTCAAAGTATATATCTGAATGCAGGTAGAGGATTTTCAAGAATAAATTTAGTAAAACCTGATTTAGCGGCTCCTGGAGTTAATGTCTATAGCCCTTTACTTGGCAATGCATTTAGTGAGAAATCAGGAACAAGCATATCAGCCGCACTAACTACGGGTGTATCCGCTATGCTACTTGAATGGGGAATTGTAAAAAAGAACTACCCTACGATGAATAGTCAGCAAGTCAAAAAGTTCCTATTTCGCGGTGTTGAACGAAATCCGAATTTGATTTATCCAAATAGAGAGTGGGGCTATGGCACTTTAGATATATACAGAACTTTCGAAAGTTTACGAGGTGAACCATAATTCTATCAACTAGATATATTTCCAAATGCAAACAGAGAGGTCTGATTTCATGACTGAAATTAGTCTCTCTGTTTTTGTGTTATAATTTGTTTATGTTTTTTCTTTACATTTTTTATTTATATCTTTTTTCTACATCTTAAAATTTAAATAAATAAATTAACATTAGATTCTTCTGCATCACCCAAATAAGATGCCACTCCTGCTAATTCTACGCCTTCTATTAATTCATCTTTTGTAATTCCCATTACATCCATAGACATTGTACATGCAACTAATTTTATACCACTAGCCATCGCTTTTTTCATTAATTCTTCTATTGAATCTACATTTTTATCTTTCATAACTTTTCTCATCATTAAAGTGCCCATTCCACCCATATTCAAGTTGGAAAGTTTTAATTTTTTTGCTCCTCGTGGCATCATAGCCCCAAACATTCTATCTATAATTGGTTTTTTTACTGATACTTTTTCTTGCTTGCGCAATGCATTCAGTCCCCAAAATGTAAAGAACATCGTAACTGGCCTTCCCATAGAAGCAGCACCATTTGCTATAATAAATGCAGCAAGTACTTTATCTAAATCTCCACTAAATACAACCAAAGTCTTTCCTTGTGGCAATTGTGTTTTGACTGTTGAAGTTGAAGCAGCAGAAACATCACACACATCTACTCCTTTTTTAATATATACAATATTTTCTTTGTCTTTTCGTTCTGTTTTAATTAATGTATTTCCTGTTCTTTTACACCATGAATCGATATCTTTCGCGAATCCCATATCAGTGGCTGAAACTTTTAAAATCTGATTTTCTTCCATAGCGCAGATTGCTTCATACACTTTCATAATAGGCCCTGGGCATTGCAATCCACAACAATCTAAAACCTTTATTTCTTGATTGGTTTTTATGATATCTGTTTTCTCTTCTTCACTCATTTTTTCTCCATTCCCCGACTGTGGTTTTAAAACTGGTCTTGTTTCAATCTCATCCATGTGGTGCATTGACTTGTAAAATGCCGTTCCTCCCGATAATACTTTCACCTTTTGAAATCCATTTTGCATCAATACTCTGGCCGCATTATATGAGCGAACACCAATTGCACAATAAATTATAATGAGCTTTTCTCTATCTAGTTCATTTAATCTTTCATGGATTTGTCCAAGTGGAATATGATAGGAGTCGGGAATAGAAAACACCATTCGTTCCATTTCTTCAGTGACATCAAGAACAATATAATCCTCATTAGCACTTTGTAACTGTTTATCTAGCTCATCTGATTCAATAAATGATACCAAGCCATCTATTACATTTTCTGCAACAAAGCCTAACATATTAACTGGATCTTTTGCAGATGAAAATGGCGGTGCATATGCTAATTCTAGTTCTGCCAAGTCATAAATTGTACCATTTAGTCTCATAGTCGTTGCTATTGTATCAATTCTTTTATCTACGCCATCTTGGCCAATGATTTGACCTCCATATATTTTCCCAACTTTATCAAAAATCAATTTCAGAGTAATCGGCGTAGCTCCAGGATAATAACCAGCATGAGATTTTTGATTAATCACGACTGTATCGTAATCTCTTCCCTTTTCTTTCCCAAGTACCTTCAATGCTTTCTCATTCATTCCGACTGAAGCAACATTTAAATCAAATACCTTTGCAACTGCTGTTCCAAGTGTTCCCTTGTACTTTTTACTTCCGCCTACAATATTGTCTGCACATATTCTAGCTTGCTTATTGGCTGGTCCTGCTAGTGGTACCATCGTTTTATCCTTTAGGACAAAATTTTCCACTTCAATCACATCTCCAACCGCATAAATATTTGGTTCAGAGGTTTGTAAACAGTCATGAACGATTATTCCACCTTTTTCATTTAATGCAATTCCAGCATTTTTAGCCAATGTACTATTCGGCCTTACTCCAATTGACAAAATAACCATATCCGCTTCTATTATTTTACCACTAGAAAGATTAATAATTGTCTTTCCATTATTTAGATCAAATGATCGTACTCCATCCTCTAAAACCAGATTAATATGATTCATTCTCATATTTTCATGTAGAAGCTGTGCCATCTCATAATCTACGGGCGCCATTACTTGATTCTGCATTTCAATCAAGCTCACTTCTAATCCTGCTGTATGAAGATTTTCTGCCATCTCAAGTCCAATAAACCCTCCACCAATAACGGCCGCTGTTTTAGGCTTTTTTTCATTTATATAGGCTTTTATAACATCCGTATCTGGTACTGTCCATAATGTAAATATATTATCCCCGTCAATTCCTGGGATTGGTGGTTTTATAGGAGAAGAACCTGTTGCTATCACTAAAAAATCATAAGTTTCCTCGTATTCTTCACCGGTTTTCAAGTTCTTTACGCTAACTTTTTTATCATTTACATGAATCGCTGTAACTTCACTAGCGATTCGTACGTCAATGTTAAATTTATTCTTCATGGCCATTGGTGTCTGTAATAATAATGCATCTCTACTTTTAATTACATCTCCAATATAATAAGGTAGCCCACAATTTGCATAGGAAATATATTCGCCTTTTTCAAACATAATAATTTCCATAGATTCATCTCTTCTTCTCAAACGAGCTGCTGTTGTGGCGCCCCCGGCCACTCCACCTATAATAACTGTTTTACTTCGCATACACATTCTCTCCTTTTATAAACTATGTTATTTTTTTAACATTCCATTATTTATTTATAATTATAATAATCAAACAATATTGTAACCCCTATATGTTTTTTTATATGTAACTTAGTCACCAAACGCTATCTCAACTTTATTACAAACGAAAAAATTAATTAACATTTTACTGTAGTTTTGCATATGATAGTAACAGGTAGTACCTTAGAAACGGAGGAAAATATGCAAATTTATACAAATAATAAAGCCATTCTACTTCGTAAAGAATATCAAAAAGTATTTAATTTTATGTCAAGTGATTTATTAAAGCTGCACGTTTCTTATCTTCAAATAAATTTAAATTATAATCATCCAGCGCAAAATAAAATAAATGAATTTTATAAACGAGATGCTTGCCAATTTGTACAATACGCCGCCACTGAACTTAGAAAGACAGCAATTGAAACCTATCTATATGCGAAAAAAAACAGTTACCCTTTTTTCTCTTATGAAGCCTTTATGAATTATGCTGTCACATTAAATGCAGCTTGTAAACTTAGTACATATATAGATCGATATCAGTATACTGGAGGAGCACATGGCAACACGATTCGCTCTTCTAGCAACTGGAACCTAAACACGGGTGCAAATATAAATATGGAAGATATTTTCTATCAAAGTGAAGATTTTGTTCCACTTATAATTGACCAGATCATTAAACTTGCTGATGAACAGATGATTGAAAATCCTAATATCTATTTTCATAATTACAAGGAACTAATTGTTAAGCATTTCAACGTCAATAACTTTTATCTCACACCTATTGGTATAACAATATTTTATCAGCAGTATGAAGTTGCCCCATATTCAAGTGGAATTATAGAATTTCATATTCCATATGATAATTTGGGCTTATCTTATCCACGATGTTTGCCTATCTTATAAGATATTAAGACTTCAATGAAAGAATACATTATAATCACAAAGAAAAAAAAGAAGAGCCTACGCTCCTCTTATGCATTTTCATTATTCACTTTAGTTTTTGGATATACAATCTTATCAATAAATTTCTGTAAAATACAAAGAATAATTAACACTGCAAGAAGCAAAATATAATTGATATGAAATACTACTTGATTCAGAAATAACTTACCAATTACAAATAATATAATTGCCATGATGACAGATGCCAGCAATATAAACGTAGCAATCCCTTTTGTTTTAATGTTATCCCTTAGTTTCTTATAAGGCTTTGGAAATCCGTTAATTAAAAAATAAATAGCCATTACAGTTATAACTGTATCAATAATCATTGACTGCGTCACCCAAAGTATCCAAGTTACTTTACCATTAAAGATTTCTCCCAACAAGTTTCCCATACATATCTGATAAACTCCTACAACAATAAGCAAAGTGACTGGAATTATCGATAACTTTTTATATAATTTTATCATAAAATTTCCCACTATTTTTATCCCCCTCTATATTTATAACTCTAATTATGATTCTATTTTATTAAGAGCTATAAGTCAAGTTTATTTAACAATAAAAGGAATAAAAGATGGAATTAAATTACTATTTTAATATTAAAAAATAGGTGCCGATTTCTAATTTAAAATCAACACCTTTAAAAACAATTTCTATTTTATTTTCTGTATTATATCATTTGATTTTGAGAATTTCCTTAATTGTACTACACATTTCATTAACCTCACATACTGTGTTATGAAGTACAGGTGCAATCCGAATCTCTTCAATCGCATCAGGTACAATCACACCAGAAATCTTGCTTAATTCATCTACAAGCTCGAAATCACTCATAGATTCGTATTTTGAATTGATTGCAACCATAACACTTCTTGTAAACTTAAATGGGCTAGCTGTTGAAGCAATCACTGATTTCGTTGTATCACCAGTTTCTGCCTTATATTTCTTATAAACACAAGCTGCAACTGCTGTATGTGTATCAATAATATAATTCGTGTCTTCATAAAGTTGTTTGATAGTAGAAGCAGTTTCTTCTTCCTTTGCATAATTGCCATAGAAATCAGTAAGATGTTGCTTCATATCATCTGTAATATCATATTTTCCAGCGGTCTTAAGCGCATTCATCATTTCATTATTCTTATCAGCACTACTGCCCGCTATACGATATATAAGTCTTTCTAAGTTGCTTGAAATCAAAATATCCATAGATGGTGATGATGTAAGCATAAATTCTCTATTTCTATCATATGTTCCCGTTATAAAGAAATCATATAAAACTTTGTTATCATTAGAAGCACATATGAGCTTATCAATTGGAAGTCCCATGTTTTTAGCGTAAAATGCTGCAAGAATGTTACCAAAGTTACCCGTTGGCACTACTGCGTTAATCTTCTCTCCTGATTTGAGCTCTTCATGAGCTAGCAGTCTTGAATATGCATATACATAATATACGATTTGTGGAACAAGACGTCCTATATTGATTGAGTTTGCTGATGAAAACTGGTAGCCAGCTTGATCCATAACTATCTCAAGTTCTTTGTCTCCAAATATTTTCTTTACACCAGTCTGCGCGTCATCAAAATTGCCGTTAATTGCAACAACATATGTGTTGTCACCTTTTTGCGTAATCATCTGCTTCTCTTGGATTGGGCTAACACCATTCTTTGGATAGAATACAATAATCTTAGTGCCCTTTACATCTGCGAATCCAGCAAGTGCTGCTTTCCCTGTATCTCCTGATGTGGCTGTAAGAATTACGATATCATTCTTGACATTGTTCTTCTTCGCTGATGTTGTTAACAAATGTGGAAGTATCGATAATGCCATATCCTTAAATGCAATAGTTGAACCATGAAATAATTCTAAATAATAAGCGCCATCTGCTTTAACAAGTGTAGTAATTTCATCCGTGTCAAACTTTGAATCATACGCTTTCGTTATACAATCCTTTAATTCTTGTTCTGTAAAATCAGTAAGGAATAATTTCATAACTTCATAAGCGACTTCTGTATATGACATCTTTGAAAGCGCTTCTAAACTAATCTCTAATGTTGGAATAGATTCTGGAACAAATAAGCCTCCGTCTGCAGACAAACCCTTTAAGATTGCTTGTGAAGCTGTAACACTAACACTATCATCTCTTGTACTTCTATATAACAAATCCATTAAAATTTACCACCTAATCTTTCTTAATCTTAGATTGATTTCTCTAAGTTGGGTTAATTGTATTTAGTCTTCTTTGATCTTAACAACTACTTTTTTAACATGACATGGTTGCCCATTCATAGCCTTAGGTTTATGTCCATCCTGTGGTTGGAAAATTAAGTATTCACCAGCTCTTACTACTATGTCAATTCCTCTTATATCATTATTAAACTTTATTACGTCTTTTTCTTCATTATATTCTTCCGTTGGTTTCAAATTTACTGTTGGTTCAAAGCTCATCAATTCTTCGCCTACAAGGATACACTGAATATCTGTGTAATGCTTATGAGCTTCATATTTTGCATCGTCCCAAGAAATTGTATCATATTCCATTACATTCGCATATACATTTTTGCCATCAATTTCATATTTCCCGATTTCAAGTCCAGCAAGATTTTCTTTTGAAAGAAATTCAACTGCTTTTGCATAGCGATCATTTAAACCTTTGTAAAATCCAATATTCTTCAATGAATCAAAAATCATAATATTTCTCCTTTTATTAAAAAAAATTTATCCACCTATTATACAACAATATAGCTACCAAAAACAATAGCTAATTCTTTGAATGATTTATTTTGTTATGCTTCATTATTTGCTTTATTTTAATTTCTCTATGGTTCTTTTTCTTCATATTATACATATATCTATCTGCATTTTGAATCAACTCTACAATACTAGAACCATCTTCTGGGAAAATAGAATAACCGATGCTTAATGTATTCTGCAAAACAATATTTTTATATTCAAAGGGAATTTCCATTGCATCCAAAACTCTCTTCAAGATTAATTCTCCAATAAATTCATCATTGATATCATTCATATATATTACAAATTCATCTCCGCCAAGTCTTGCAACAAAATCATTTTTCCTAATGCATACCTGTAGTCGTTTGCCTATTTCAAGCAGAAGTTTATCACCAATTTCGTGACCATATTGATCATTTACTTGTTTAAAGTTGTCAACATCAATATAACATATTCCAAATCGCCTATTTCTTCCAATCTCTGCTTCTACGTAATCGAAAAAATATCTCCTTGAAAACACACCCGTTAGGGTATCAATATTAACAAATCTAGTAAGTGCTTTTCCAGTATCTTTCAATCTAAAATAATCTAAAATAATAATTGAACTTAAAATACTAATAATTAACATAACGATGGATTCTAAAATATATCGTTCTTTATTATACCATCCACTTTCAGGTTCAATCAAAATATTCCACGTCTGATTAAATACTTCTCTGTGTATAATAATTCCTTGTTTAATATTCTTTTGTTGAAAAGATAACATGATTCTCTCTATATTATTTATATCATTTCGATATAATTTGTAATTATATTTTTGCTCTATTAGGGAGTTAAATCCAGCGTTCATTAACGATTTCGGAAAATCGATGAATGCACATGCGTATCCCCACAACTGAGTTGTTGAATCCACATTTTCTAATAATACTGGTACCTTGACTATAAGATATGTTTTTCCATTTAGAAATAAATGTGGTCCACATATAGTTGTTATAATCTGATTATTATCATTTGCGAACGCTTCTATGTTATTCGTATCAATCGAACTGTCCTGAAAATCAAATCCTATCAAAGATTCATTTCCAGCATATGGATACGCATATTGAATGATACCATTTGGTGCTAGTGCAACACAACTTACATTATCATTTCCTATTATAGATGTAGCTGCTCTTTCAAAATCAGTAATATTGCCTTTTATATCAATTGAGAAACCAATTATTGTTTTAATTTTTGTCTCAATCATTTGCATATTAACTGAAATCTTGTCAAAGCTGATTGCTGCAATATATCCAGCTGTATCCTTTTTACTATTAATTTGGTTTTGCGATATCATATATATTGTTAAATCCAAGATTCCAAATATAATAATAAAGCACACAAATGATCGAACTATCATTCTTTTTGTGATTCGAGTCTTAGATATACTTTTATCTTTAATCTTAATCGACTTTTCTTTCATAGACTTACCCATATATTTCAGACCTAACTTTATTTTCTAGTTTCATTCCACCATTATAAAATAATATGATAAATATGGCTATTGAAATGATAACCTTATACTATCTAACCATATCATAGACAATAATAAAAGTCACTATGCATCTTCTAAATTAATATGTTATAATTTTATAAATGACATTATTTATTTTGAAGAGGATACTATATGGATATGCCAGAAGGTGTTTACAGAACGTTTAAAAAAGACAAAACTGAATACTTTAGAGTTTCAATTACATTCAAGAATAAGCATATTAGCCTTGGAAGTTTTTATGATGTTAGTTCTGCCTCTCTTGCATATAAATTTGCAAATGAAGTTCTACATAACACAAACGATAATAATATTGATACTGCGAAATACACTACTTCTTATAATTCTGACAAATGCGTACTTTCTTTTGAAAAATGGATTGTTTTGGTTAATTTCAGAGACACTGGCATCTATTTCAAAACTCCAATTTATCTTTGCCATAAATATTTCATATATTTCCTTGAGCCACACAGTTACTTGATTTTTGATGTTGATGATCTCTTTTATTATTCTAACCATAAAATCATGACTCGTAATGGCTACTTATTTGTAAATGATTATGGTATGCAGACTACTATTTTGTCTAGATACGGTATAAAAAATCACTCTGTATGTAATAGAGATTATACGTTTGCAAATGGTGATAATAAAGATTATCGTTATGGCAATATTAATGTTATTAATAAATATTTTGGTGTTCAACGTTTTACAAAGAACGGACGTATCTTGTACAAAGTGAAAATTCACATCAATGGCGATTATGTTATTGGCAACTATTTAACGGAAAAAGAAGCCGCGATTGCTTATAACAAAACCGCCGACCTCTTAAAAACCAAGGGCATTCTAATAAATTTCCCTTCCAATTATATTGAAGACATAAGTTCAATCGAATACGCCGCCATTTACAACTCCATAAAAATTTCAAAACGCCTCCGAAACCTGCAGCTCAAGTCCCCTACAGAAAACTAGTCTTATAGAAATAAGGCTTTTCAACCCAAATTATTGCATTGGCTTTGCTGTATATTTGACGAGTATGATAAGTTACTTATGCCTTCATTTTATGCGTTAAGAGCAAAAGTTCTACTGTCTGACGAACGCAGTGAGGAGTTTAGAACTTTTGCTCTTGCTTTTAGCATAAAATGAAGGCATTAGTAACTTACATACGAGGAAATAGGAAGCAAAGCCAATGCAATAATTCCCTGTCTGACGAACGAAGTGAGGAGTTTAGAACTTTTTATCTATGCTTTTAGCATAAAATGAAGACATTAGTAACTTACATACGAAGAAATAGGAAGCAAAGCCAATGCAATAATTTACATATTGATGTAATTTATCAGGCCTTCAGCCTTAATAATCTTCTGCATGAATTCTGGGAATGCCTGACCTTGGTATTGTATTCCCTTTGTCTTATTCGTAATTAACCCACTATCAAAATCAACTTCCAACTCATCATTCGCTTCTATTGACTTTGCAGCCTCAGGACATTCAATAATTGGAAGACCAATATTAATTGAATTACGATAGAATATCCTTGCAAATGTTTCTGCAATTACACAGCTTATGCCTGATTCCTTGATTGCGATTGGTGCATGCTCTCTTGATGAACCACATCCAAAATTCTTATTCGCAACAATGATGTCACCTTTTTTTACATTTTTAATAAAATCCTTATCTATATCTTCCATGCAATGTGATGCTAGCTCAGCTGGATCAGATGAATTTAAGTATCTTGCTGGTATTATTACGTCTGTATCTACATTATCTCCATATTTAAATACTTTTCCGAATGCTTTCATAATTAGTTATCTCCTTTTCAATCTTCTATCTATAGAAACACGTTTTATTTTCTCACTGTTGAAACGATTTTACATTCCTAATTCAGCTGGACCTGATATTTTGCCTGTAATTGCACTAGCTGCTGCTATTGCTGGACTTGCAAGATATACTTCAGATTTTGGATCTCCCATACGTCCTACAAAGTTACGGTTGGTTGTTGATATACAGCGTTCACCAGCTGCTAATACTCCCATATATCCTCCAAGGCAAGGTCCACAGGTTGGCGTACTTACAATTGCACCAGAATTAATAAATATCTGAATTAGTCCTTCTTCAATTGCTTGAAGATATATTTTTTGTGTTGCTGGAATTATGATTACTCGAAGTCTCTTATCTACCTGTCTTCCTTCAAATACTTTAGCAGTAATTCTTAAATCATCAATTCTACCATTTGTACAAGAACCGATTACAACTTGATCTATTATTACTTCGCCGACTTCATCAATCGTTCTAGTATTTTCTGGCAAATGTGGAAATGCAATTGTTGATTTCAATTCTGCAAGATCAATTGTGATGGTCTCATCATACTGTGCATCTTCATCTGCTTCATATATAACATAAGGTTTCTTCGAATGTTCTTTTATATATGTTTCGGCAAGCGCATCCACTGGAAAAATTCCGTTCTTTGCTCCCGCTTCAATTGCCATATTAGCAACTGTAAATCTGTCATCCATTGTCAGATTTGCAATGCCATCACCTACAAATTCCATTGATTTGTAAAGCGCGCCATCAACACCAATCATTCCGATGATATGAAGAATTAAATCCTTACCACTAACCCATTTTGATAATTTCCCTGTCAAAACAAATTTGATTGCTGAAGGTACTTTAAACCAAGCTTTTCCTGTTGCCATTCCGGCAGCCATATCAGTTGAACCAACACCAGTTGAAAATGCTCCAAGGGCACCATAGGTACAGGTATGAGAATCAGCACCGATAATAACATCACCAGCTACGGTTAATCCCTTTTCTGGGAGTAATGCATGTTCAATACCCATCTGTCCTACTTCGAAGTAGTTCGTAATATCATGTTTGCTAGCAAATTCACGAACGCATTTACAATGCTCTGCTGACTTAATATCTTTGTTAGGTACAAAATGATCTGGAACAAGAGCAATTTTATCCTTGTCAAATACAGTATTTATTTTCATTTTATCCATTTCATGAATAGCTACAGGTGCTGTAATATCATTTCCAAGTACAAGATCTAAATCAGCTTCAATCAGTTGACCAGCCTTAACTTCACTAAGACCTGCATGTGCTGCTAAGATTTTTTGCGTCATTGTCATTCCCATGTTATAATCCTCCTAATATATTGTTCTTCTATATATTGTTTTTCTAAATATGATAATTGTATTTTATAACAGTTATTGGTATAATGCAAATACATATTAGCTATATAAGTTATAACTTAAAGTTATAGATTAATTTTAATAATTATATATGCTTATTGTAATTATTATATGAATAACGATCCAAATGCGTCGTTAATGATTATTATTGATATATATATTTGATTTCTACACATTAATACAAAAAAAATGTGTTCTAAGCAGATTTTTCCACTTAGAACACATTTTTTTAATTATTTTATAAATCTTATTATTTGTACTACTTAACTACTAATCTTTTTCTTCTTACAGTTAAAACAACTCCTGCTGATAAAATAAACAAGCAGAATAGTCCCACAATTGGTGTACTATCTCCAGTTGCTACTTTTACGCTTGGGTCAGAAGTGTTTGAAACATTTGTATCAATAATTACTGGATTTGCTACAACTATTAATGTCTGTGGAAGTTCCTCTATTGTAAATACATAATCAGAACAATGTGTTAATGTCACTACAACATTTCCATCTGCATCAACAGTGCATGTCTGCAAACTTTCAAACAAACCTGTTTCAGCATTAAAGTAGTAGAAATGTAATGTAGTACCAACGTCATACTTCCCTTTTACATTCAATGTAACCTTAGCTTCTCCAGGTAATGCACCACTATGCTCAAAGCTTAGTTGTACAACTTTACTTGTATCAAATCCTGCTGCTGTAGCTAACTTATCTGTTACTGCTGCAATTTTTGCATCGATAGTAACAACAGGTGATTTCAAAGATACTGTTGTGTCTGCAGAAAGATTTGAAAATTCCCATGTGCAATCTTTTACCTTGATTACTACTGTCGAATTCATTTGCGCTGCTGCCTTAAATACATCACTGCTTATTTCATTAACTGATCCTTTCGTAACATCAATCAAAAGATCTTGGTCTTTCGTTAATGTTTTTATAACATCCAATATTTGACTAGATGTAATTATCTGATTGTTAGACGCTACGATTTCAGCCGGTAACACGACTACTTTATTTACCAAACCTGCAACTGCATCTGTGATAGCTTTTGCCATAGCATCGACTTTGGCCTGATCTGCTGTAAGCAAGCCTGTCTGAACTGCATTAACTGCAGTTGTTACTGCTGAAAAATCTTTGTAATCAGCTGCTATAAGCGCTTTTGCTGCTTCAAGCGCTGCTGTAACTGCTGAATAATCTGCAGCTACCTCTGTTCCAGGATTTGTTCCTGGATCTGTTGTTGCTACTACTTCGACTCCATCAACGATAAGTTTGATATCACTGAATGTAATGTCTGCATTTCTTGCAACGAACATACCAACATATACATAATTTGAATCAATACTTGTTAACTTGAAATCAAATCCTCCTGCTATTGTTGTCTCATTTCCAAGTGTGCAAGCATATCCATCAGAATTGCCTTCAATCTTAAGATTTAATGTGTCTCCAACCGCAATCGCGTTTGCACAAGTACCGCCCTGTGTAAGAACTCCGCTCTTTCTTGCAAAGCAATTCCATATACTGCCTGGTACAGTAGGCGTTGCAACCTTCGTTAATTTCAAAGGTCCTGCCACAACATAATCACCTATTGCTGTGGTTATTAATGAATCAATATACATCTCATCTCTAGCCATCAATCCAAATGAAACTTGATCATTTGATGCATAAGCGTTAATTTTAGCTTTTGCTGAAAGTGTAAATGTACTATTTGCTGGAACTTTATAGTAGTACATTGCAAAACCGTCAACTGCGCTAGCTATCTTTCCTTTATCGCCTGTAACTGCAATATGCATATTGCCATTGCTATCCGCTTCAAGTTTCTGATTTGTTGCTGACGGAAGACCGCCAACATTTCCAAATACAGTACCTTTCCAGATTCCAAGGTTAGGCCATAACAAACTGTCTGTAAGTTGACCTGTATAACCTGACTCAACAAATAAAGGATTTGAAACTAAATTACCTACTTTTGTAGGTGCAACTGCATCAATTACATGTGATGAAAGGCCACTAACATTCAAGCCTTTTAAAGCCTTTGTAATAAGGTATGCATTATACTTTGCACCCCAGATATTTGTATGTGTATTATCTACACTTGCTTCTTTTGAAGATGTCCATGCATGTAGATATAGTGTTTCGGCTGCACCAAGTGTGTCATATAATGACTTAGTGAGTGATGTCATATCAACAACTGGAATACTAAGTGCTGTTCCTAAATCTTTAATTGATTTTGAATAATCTCCACCTGGAAAAGTTCCAATTGTAGTTGTAATGTGAAGATTTGAGTCAGACCATATACCTGTTGCAGTTCTTCTTACGATTGGTGTACATAATACAACCGTAACGCCTGCCGCTTTTGCCTGTTTAATATAATTTTCATATAATGAATTAGCAAATGATCCGGCCTCTGTATATGATCCATTTGGATTCGTATATCTAGCTGCCTCTGCTTTTTCATCATTATGTCCAAATCCTATAAATAGGAAATCTCCACTCTTCATCCCAGTAAGCAATGTCTGATACTGTGGATCTAATGTGTAGCTTGTAGAGCTTCTTCCTGAAAGTGCAAGGTTTTGAATTGTAAATGAACCGTCAAGATAATTGCCTAATTGAGTACCCCATCCATATCTTGGATAATAATAATTATCAGTAAAACCACATACTGTTGAATCGCCAACCATCCAAATAGTTGAAGGTGCTGCTGGTACCACTTTTACTAATGCTGCAATTGCATCATTGATTGCTTTTGCCATTGCATCTACTTTAGTCTGGTCTGTAACCTTTAAACCAGTTTGTACTGCTGCAACTGCTGCTGTTACTGCTGAGAAATCTTTGTAATCAGCTGCTGTAAGAATATTCACTGCTGTTTTTGCTGCTGTCACTGCAGTATAGTCTGCATCGGCAATAACTGGAGCTGTATAATTTCCAATTGCAGTTATTAAGGTCTGGCCTAATGTCTGCCAGTACGTTGCTGAAACTGTAAAGTTGCCACTATCATCTGAGGCAAAAGCAGTTAACTGATTATTTCCATTGATTGAAAACACTTGCTTGCCATCTCCTGTTTCTCCTGCAATCTGACTTGGCTTCTGAATTGCTGATGAAATATTTAAATTCATTGACTGAATTGTAGTTGCCATATATGCAGCACTGATCAAACCACCAAGTTTATTACTATGTGTGCTGTCTCCTGGAGCCATAACTTGTTTGCCATATGTAGAAACGCCATTTGCTGCTGTAGAATCTGCTGTATAGGCTGCCTGGTACATATTCTTAGTAAGCTGGAATGCATCAATCAATAATACATTTTGCTCTACTGCAAGTTGTTTCATTGCTGTTACGTATGCATCATTAGAACTTACATAAGTGCCGGTTGTTGTATCTGTCGAATCATGATGAGGCTTAATTGTACCATCGGCGTTATAGTACTGTCTTGACACTGGTGTCACTAAAACAGGTGTTGCGCCTGCAGCTTTTACTGCATTGATGTACTGTAACAAATACCACTTATATGTTGCACCGCAATCATATGTATAAATATTATCAACTTTAGCTCCTGCTGTCACAGGAAAAATTCCATTTGCATCTGGTGTGCCAAGTGGAACATACCTGTCCGCTAAATATCCTGAACTATTTGCGCAATCATTATGTCCAAATTGAATCAGTAAATAATCGCCTGTTGTTATTTTAGCTGAAATTTTATCAAGAGAGCCTTCATTAATGAAGTTTCTTGTACTTCTTCCACCATTTGCATAATTTTGAATCTTTACTACCTTTGAGTCAAAGAATGACTGGAGATATTCGCCCCAAGATCCTTCTGACTGCGCTTTTCCTGACATATACATTCCTGCTGTTGAATAATCCTTAACTGTTGAATCCCCTGCAAGAAAAATATTCACACCATCCCCTAATACGATATCTCCTCCAGTTGCTGTAGGATCTTCATATCCAGTTCTAACAAATGCATCTGCCTGATATGATTTTGATGCTCCTACTGTTCCACTAATTGATTCAGGAATTACAACTACTTTAATCAAGAATCCTTGATCAGCAGTTGTAATTGTATATGAATTTCCAGCTGATGCTGAAGAAACTTTTGCAAGTGTTTCTACTCCTGTTGTTGCATTAACTCTATACCAACGAATTGTTGAAGCATCGCTCAAGTCATTTTTAGCACCTAGCGAATAATGTACGGTTAATGTATGTCCTGGATATGGAGCATTAATATCTCCATTATCAGTAAGTGATGGTGTTGCTGAAAGCGCAACAGCTGCATCCTCTGCTGTATAATGAGATGGTACCCATGTTCCAAAATAATTTGTTACATTTATTGCACTTGCAGCTGTTGCATCCATAACACCAGTTACTCGTTTTGAAGTGTCTTCTGTAGTTCCATCAAGTACAGTTGTATTGTATTCACCAAACTTTGCTCCAGTTGCAAGCGCTCCACTCATGTCAGCCCATCCTACATCTGAAATCAAGTCAGCACTTTCAAGCTTTGTATTGATAAATTTTACTTTTGCATTTGCACCCCAAGGTCTACCAAATGCACCACCAGCTACTTTCAATTTATCATTACCAGTTACTGTACAGTTTCTGAATAAATAACCATAAGTTGCAACATCTTTTGCAGCGGTAAGATATCCTGCATTCGCTGTGTCACTATAACCTTTCCACGAAATATTACATGCATCAAATACTGCATTGCCATCACCAAAGATAAAGTCTGTATTACCTTCGATAAAACAATCTTTATAATAGCTACTTGTATTCGTTCCACTGGTGTATAAAGTATCCTGTCCACCAAGGAATGAGCAGTTATAAAATTCTACTTTGTCGGCATCAACTGCCATTGCTGTGGCTCTTTCTGTTGCTGTTTTTGCAGTAACATCTGCTCCATATTTTCTGGCAAAATTAATTGATTCTCCTGATGCAGTTACACCATCAACGATTTCTTCATCTGTGATGTATCTATTAAATGATGCCTCAAATGTAATGTTTTCTGCTTTGAAACCGGTTGCAGTATTCTGTATATAAGTTGAACATCCCCATTTTGCAACAGTTTTTTCGTTATATTGATCATATGCACTTTCTGCATTGTAATATCCTGTAGAATCAGCGCTAAAATAAGTATATCCAATTCCATAATACCATGTTAATAAAACCTGTCCTTGTTCATCATTCACCAATGATATATAAGGCGTGGAAATAATAACCTGTTCTCTGTATGTTCCGGGAGCAATATGTACTGTAATTCTATCTGCTTCGATAGTAGGATTCATTGCCTTACAAGCTGCGATTGCTGCATTTACAGTTGCATAATTGTTCGCTTTGTTCGAATATCCAACATAAACATCAGATACACGTGTAATTGGAACTACCGTTTTATCAACAGCTACAAATAACAAGTCTTTGCTTACAGCTGCACCACTTACAACAATATGTGTATTCGTTGTATATCCATCCACTGTAGCTTTCACCGAATATGAGCCATCTCTTAAGTTCACTGAATATCCGGTTGCTGTCGTTGTTCCTGTGTATACATAGGAATCATCAACATTGGTAAAAGTTACTGCTGTAACTGACTTGCCAGATGGCAAATCTTTAAATCCTCCTGTTACTGCATATAATGCTTTTGTAGAAACATTAATATCAGCAGCAACATCTACATTGCTATTAACCGTTCCACCAGATACAACTTCATAATCATTCACACTGCCTAATTTTACTGTGTATGGAACATCAGGACTAAGTTGTGCCGTAAATGTTAAATCAGCATTTATTTTTAATGCAACATCTTCAAATAATGAATCTGTAGGAGTTTCTAATGTCACTACTAATTTTGATATATCATAGGAAGAATTAAAACCAGTGATTTTTCCTGTAAAATTATATATGGACTTTGATTCAACTTTTAAAGATACTCCATTCTTTCCTGAAATCACCTCTGACACATCTGGTGTAACTACTTTAGATGCATTCGTAAAGCCGAATCCAGTTGCACCGTTAAGTGATGCTGTGTATGTATCTCCAGGTGCTAATATTGCTGAAAAATTAGTTCCATTCAATGTTGCTTCAGTTTCAGCTCCTGTTTTATCATTTGTAAATTTAACAGTGTATCCCGAAATACTGCTTGAGCCTAAATTAATTGAACCAGACACTGCAACACCCGGTATTCTAACCACTCTGTTATAAATTGGTTTAACTGAATTTGTGTCAGTATAAATTTTATAAGTACCACTGTATTTTGCTACGAATTCATATTTCGTACCCGTATTTGTATATGATGTTGTATCATCTTGCATTAAAGCATCCGTATACGAAAAATGCATTACACAGTCTGCAGCCAATGACTGCGCAGCCATGTAAACAACTACTTTATCGCCTGCTACTACGTTAGCGATCGTGATTGTTCTCTTGTCAATACTTCCTTTACCATTGCAATAATACTGGCCATTTGCTGTATATCCATCTGCATAAGCTGTCGTGCACGATGACGTACGTGAAGCATTTGCATTCTTTATTCCTATTGCATATACTCGGTCATCTTTTTCATACTTCACTGCAAGATCGCCAAATGCTTTTGTACCTATTACCGTAAACTTCCCTGCGACTAAATCAGTGCAGCTCTCCCAAGCAGCAAGAGTAATGTTATTGGTATACAGATCTGTATTAGTTTCTTGGACCCCACCAAAATCCCATACATCAATCTTTCTATTATCTGCTGCCGAAACAAACGACAATGCCGAGTTTCCTAGGCAAAACACTGTCGTCATGACAATAACTAATAGAGAGCTCACGTACCTTCTTCCTTTTCTTCCCATTTTTTCATTAAACCTCCATAATAAAATTTGCGCTTATCCGCTACTTTTATTATAAAGTGTGACACTGTGTCATAGTCAATATTAGTTTTACATTTAAAGCCTAAAATGAAAAAGTAACGTTTAGCTTTAACGTTTACATTTCTGCAATTGGAATACTTATTAATAGATATTGCATCTCTTCATCATCTTCTATTACGATTGTAATCACAATTCCTATGATATCTCCATCTATTTTTAAGTTATGTTCATTCATATACTTCAATGGTTCTTTTAATAACATATCTTTTAATTGTTCATTATTACACTTATTGATTTTATCAGTATTTACAGGTAGTTTCGCTAATGTCAATAATGATTTTCGTTTATCATATCTTTCAGTATATTCATTTTCTTTAATGTTATATCTGTCCAAATCTACTATTTTGATTGCCCATCCCATATTTAATACTATATTATCATTTTCCGCATCTTCTTTTCTAATTAAATAAATTCGCTGCACCTCTGGTGATAAATACAAATAATCTTGTACAGTCATTATTCTTTTAGATTCCTTTAGTAGTTTCTCACCACTTTGATACAAAACATATGATAACGGCACGCAATCTTTTATGTAACCAGGCTGCTTAAATACATCAACCTTCTTCATTAATACTATATCGTCTTTTAGCCTATGTCTTAAATTGGAAAGATAGGCAATTTGCTCGTCCATTTTTTCCATTCTATTTTCATTTGAAGCGATTAATTCTGGCATATCATAGCTCTTCATTTTTGAGATCTCAGTATGTGTAAATCCGTACTTTCGAAGTAGCCTTGCGTTCATAAATTTAGTTATATCATCTTCACTGTAATAGCGATAGTTGCTATCTTGTGTTCTAGAAGATGTAATATAGCCCATTTGTTCATATCTTCTTACTGTATTTGTAGAAACATTTAAAAGGTTAGATAATTCGCTAATTTTATACTTCATAAGACACCCCGCTTATATATAATATTAGGTTTATTATATAACGAAATGAGGGGGGAATGATATAGGGAATATTTTAGGGTTTGTTAGTTTTTTTGGGGGGAATGGACCTGTGATTTCCAATTTTGGGGAAAGGGTATATGGGCGGCGCTTATTGCTTATAGGCGGAGATAGGTGGACCTAGCGGACGGGTTTGTGATATGGGATTTATGAGGGGAAAGGGAAAAGATTGTGAGGGGACGGGGACAACTAGTGCGAGCACTACAAGAAGGATAGTCGCTAGGCGGAGCCTAGCGACATGCGGCTGGCGCCGCATGCTGATATAAAGAGAAGTCCCCGAAAATGAGCGAGCTCATTTTCGGGGACTTCTTTTTATATCACTATTCTTCTTGTAGTGTTCGCACTAGTTGTTGATGAATTGGCTTTCTTCGTTGTTCCAGCTGTAGAGTTTACGTAGCTCTTTTCCTACTTTTTCTGATGGATGTTCGGCTGCTCTTTTTCTCATTGCGTTGAAGTTTGGAGCGTTTACTGAATTCTCTAATAACCAATTCTTTGCAAATGTTCCGTCTTGGATATCTGTTAGGATTTCTTTCATAACTTTCTTTGTATCTGCTGTTATGATCTTTGATCCGGTTATATAATCGCCGTATTCTGCTGTGTTTGAGATTGAATATCTCATTCCTGCGAAACCGCTTTGGTAGATTAGATCTACGATTAATTTCATTTCATGGATACATTCGAAGTAAGCACTTTCTGGTTCATATCCTGCTTCTACTAATGTTTCGAATCCTGCTTGCATAAGTGCTGAAACACCGCCGCAAAGTACTGCTTGTTCTCCGAAAAGATCTGTTTCTGTTTCTTGTCTGAATGTTGTTTCAAGAACGCCGGCTCTTGCTCCACCGATTGCGAGCGCATAAGCGAGTGCCAATTCATGTGCTTTGCCTGTAGCATCTTGATGTACTGCAACTAGGCAAGGAACGCCTTTACCTGCCTTGTATTCGCTTCTTACTGTATGTCCTGGTCCTTTAGGTGCGATCATTGTAACATCAACGCCTGCAGGAGCTACGATCTGTCCGAAATGTATTGCAAAACCGTGAGCGAACATAAGCATGTTTCCAGCTTCAATGTTTGGCTCGATTGAATCTTTGTACATTTTAGCTTGTTTCTCATCGTTGATAAGTATCATGATAATATCAGCTTTCTTTGCTGCTTCTGCTGCAGTATATACTTCAAATCCTTGCGCTTCTGCTTTCGCCCATGATTTGCTTCCTTCATATAAACCAACAATTACATTAGCACCTGACTCTTTTGCGTTAAGCGCATGTGCATGTCCTTGGCTGCCGTATCCGATAACGGCGATTGTCTTGCCTTCAAGTAATGATAAATTGCAATCCTGTTGATAATAAATCTTTGCCATTTTGTAATACCTCCATTTTATTATTATTTATTTTAAATTTGCAGCTCCTCTTGCTAAGCCAGTCAAGCCGGTTCTTGCAATCTCTGTAATTTTAAAACCATCAAGTAATTCTGTAAATGCATTCAATTTTATTTGATTACCAGTAAGTTCCATAATCATTGATTCTTTTGAAACATCCACAATCTTTGCTCTAAAAATATCTGCAATTGCTATAATTGTCTGTCTGTCTTTTTCAGATGCAAACACTTTTACTAAAATTAATTCTCTACAAACTGATGCATCACCCGGTAATTCAAATACCTCCCTAACATCCGTAAGTTTTAAAAGTTGTTTTTGAATTTGATCTAAAACATCGTCGTCACCAGACACTGCAACTGTCATTCGCGAATATTTAGGATCCTGTGTTATACCAACTGTAAGACTGTCTATATTATACCCTCTTCTACTAAACAATCCAGCAACGCGGCTTAAAACACCAGATGAATTATCCACAAGAATAGATAAAACTGCTTGTCTCATAAACACTTCCTGCCTTTCCAGTAATCACTAAAATAGCGACAACCTATAATTAATTTTTCACGAACTATTTATATAATATCTATAAAATCGCCACTTTTTTAATTGTAGCAATTAGTCACTGCTTTGTCAATATACAAATGGGTGCCTCAAGCATCGTAGCATCATCAATATTGTGCGTAACAACTAGCACCGTTCGGTCTCTCTGGTTTGCTTTAATATAGTCAATTACTACCTTCTTCGTATCTACATCCAACCCTTTAAATGGTTCATCCATCAATACAATATCAGAGCTCACAATCATCGCTCTAACGATAGCAACTCGTTGACGCATACCCCCACTTAGTAGTGAAACTTTCTTTAAAGCAACATTTTCTGGCAGTACCATTGATAGCTGTTTTTTAATCGTATCTTTTGATATTGTTTTATCGCATACCATTAAAATATTGCCTAAAGTAGTCAAATTATCGCAAAGTCTCTCTTCTTGAAATATCGCTGAAATATTTGTATCTTCATCAATTCCTCTAACAAAACCACTATCTTTTTTTTCAAGTCCCATCAGAACTTTCAGCAATGTTGTCTTTCCAATTCCCGACTCGCCCATTAAACAGCTTATTTTTCCTGCTTCAAATTCAAAACTAATTGAATTAAGCACATGATTATTACCATAACTTTTACATAATTTTTCAATTTCAATTTTATTTTTCAGCTTGTCTACCATCTTAATTTTCCAACCCCTTTCTAATACCATTTAATATTATTAAAAAGAGTTTTTCAAATATCACACTGACAATTATGATTGCAATACTCCATGCCAGCAAATCATCCGTCATTAAGTACAATTTCGACAGATACATCTGCTCACCAATCGATTTCGAGGGCAGTCCAATGACCTCTGCCGATATTCCCGCTTTCCAGCACATTCCCAAAGCTATTTTGCAATTTGAGATAATATATGGAAATATCTCAGGCGCATAGATATACCTAGCCTTTTTAAGCCATCCCATTCGAAATACTTTTGACATTTCTAGTAATTTAATGTCCAAATTATTGAAGCCTTCCAGCGTTCCTATATAGATCATCGGAAATACAACTATAAATGAAATTAAGACTGATAGATTTTTAGATCCAGCCCATATTAAAAGTAATATAATAAATGACACCACCGGCAATGCTTTCGTAAGATAAATAAGTGGAGACAGAAATTCTTTTATAAATTGGAACTGATGAGCTGCCGTAGCAAAAATAATACCTGTTACAAATGCAATCATAAATCCTAAAATTATCTTAACGAAACTATTTATCATACATTTATAAAACAGCTGTGTCTTTAATAATGAAAAGAAGCTTATAAATACTTTAACAGGACTTGCGATAATTAATTCAAGTCCTGTTAAATAACTTATAAACTGCCATATAGAAAGCCATATAAATACAACAAATATAATTTTCATTACTTTCTTAGTCATTCGTTCATTTCTCCATAAACACCTAGTAATTTTCGCATTTTACCTGGTAGAATCCCTGTGGGTATGCACATACCGGGCAAACTAGTGGTGCTTCTTTTCCAACGTAGACAAACCCACAATTTATACATTGCCATTTTACGCCACCCTCTTTTGTAAACACAGTTCCATCTTCAATATTATCAAGTAATTTTTGAAAACGCGCTTCGTGAATCGCTTCAATAGTGCCTACTTCATCAAATAATTTAGCAACTGAATCAAATCCATCTTTCTTAGCCTCGTCAGCAAATTTCTTGTACATATTCGTCCATTCGTACCGTTCTGCAGCAATTGCTAGTTTAAGATTATCCTCAGTATCACCAATTCTACCATTATTCAGTAATTTATACCAAATCCTACCGTGCTCTTGTTCGTTATGAGCTGTATCATCAAAAATATTACCCATCTGTTCATACCCATCAATTCTTGCACTTTCAGCGAAAAACGTATATTTAATAGCTGCCTGTGATTCAGCTGAAAATGCCTCACGTAAATTCTCTTCTGTTTTTGTTCCCTCAAATCGATTCATTAACATTAACTCCATTTATAATATAACTATAATTATATTATAGTAAACGAGCATAAAAATTATTACTATTTCAATATCTATATGTCACAAATAATTACTTTACCTAATGTTTTTGCAATCATATACAGAATTGAGATATCAACCTCACTCCATTTTCTTCTTATTTTACCTAAGATATCAAATGAAATCATCCCCTCATATCATTTTTGTCTTTTATTAAAATTTGCAAAGAAGAGCAAATCTCACTATTTTTCCATAACTTATAAGAATAAGTATAATCAACCGCTAATTTTTCAACATTATTAATCGTATTGATTCCATATTAATCGAATAATTCCAGATAATTTTGTTCATATATGTAACTTGAATTTGATATAATCTTACTGTTCGTTAACTACTAAATTTCTATTAACTGCAAAAGCGACACACCATCGATACACCCCATCCGATCTTTTGAAACGTATAATTATAGAATCCTTATTATCACGATTTTGAGACAAATTCAAAAAGGACACTCTATCCTCCTCATAAACAAGTTTATCAACAGGATAAAGTGATCCATTTCCGAAAAATTGGTATACGGCTTCGTCTGCAATTACAATGATATTATCTTTTCCAATCGTTAGTCTTCCACAGACTAAACCATTCGTGTCATATTCTAGATCAATTATTGCCATATGTTTCCCCTTTACATAATAGCTAAAACTTACGTGAATAGTACTTTTTATATTGCTTTTAATGCTTGTTCAATGTCTGCAATAATATCATTAACATTTTCAATCCCAACTGAAAATCTGATAAGATCAGGTTGAACCCCTGCTTCAATTAGTTGTTCATCTGTCATTTGTCTATGTGTATGACTTGCTGGATGAAGTACTGAAGTTCTAGCATCCGCAACATGCGTAACGATTGCTGCAAGTTTCAGCCCATCCATAAACTTAGTAGCTATATTTCTACCACCCTTAAGGCCAAATGAAATGACACCGCAGGTACCATTCGGCATATATTTCTTAGCTAATTCATGGTATTTATTTCCCTCTAGTCCAGCATAATTAACCCATGCAACTTTATCATTGGATTCGAGATATTTTGCAACCTCTTGAGCATTAAAACAATGTTGTTTTACTCTAAGATGTAGTGTTTCAAGTCCAAGATTTAATAAAAAAGCGTTATTAGGTGACTGCATTGAACCTAGATCTCTCATAAGTTGAACTGTCGCTTTTGTAATATATGCACCTTTTCCAAATTTTTCGGCATAGACAATTCCATGATAAGAATCATCTGGAGTAGTAAGTCCATGATATTTGTCACCGTATTTTGCCCAATCAAAATTACCACTGTCAACAATGCAGCCTCCAAGTGAAACTGCATGTCCATCCATATATTTTGTTGTAGAATGTGTGATAATATCAGCACCCCATTCAAATGGTCTGCAATTAATTGGAGTTGCAAATGTATTATCAACAATCAATGGAACGTTGTTTTTATGTGCAATATTAGCAAACTTCTCAATGTCAAGCACAACAAGTGCTGGATTTGCGACTGTCTCGCCAAAAAGGACTCTTGTATTTGGTCTAAAAGCTTTCTGGATTTCTTCTTCCGATGCATCCGGATCAACAAATGTACACTCAATTCCAAGCTTCTTCATTGTCACACTGAAAAGATTAAAAGTTCCGCCATAAATTGTTGAAGCGCTTACAATATGTTCTCCAGCTTCACAAATATTAAATACAGCATAAAAGGTTGCAGCCTGACCTGATGACAAAAGCATAGCTGCTACGCCACCTTCCAAGTCACAGATTTTACTGGCAACAATATCATTTGTTGGATTCTGCAATCTAGAATAAAAATATCCTGATTCCTCTAAATCAAATAATGCTCCCATCTGTTCACTTGTGTCATATTTAAATGTTGTACTTTGGTATATTGGAAGGACTCTAGGCTCGCCATTCTTTGGTTGCCAACCACTTTGTATACACTTTGTTTCAATACTATAGTTATTCATGTTTTTTTCTCCATTTCCGTAATATGTTTTTTCATTAATTTACAATTCTAATTTCTGTATAGATTTTCGCTAATTTTTGATCTGTATAATAGCTGTCAAAAAAATGTTCTACTGCATTAGCAGCCGGAATTCCATTTCTTCTATCTTTTTGTCTCACTGTTGCTCCAAGCGAGAAGATGCAATCAAATAACATAAAAACAACAATTGCGATTGCCAATATTTTTCCTATATCGCCTGAAATCTTTTCTATATATCTACTTAAAAAAGGATATGTATTCCTAATAAATATCATTCCTAATATACCCCAAATTATCATAAATTTGACACTAGTTCTTCCATTGAAATTAAAAGGCATATTACTATAATCCCACGATTTTGTACCTAGTATGTTCTCTTGAAGAATTGAACAAATATATTCAAAAACTCCTCCACTAATTCCGATCAAAAAAACAATATACAATGCATTAATATGTCTAATTCTATAAAATATCAAAGTCAATCCAACTACTGCTACTCCGTATATAGGGCTAAATGGACCAAGTACAAGGCCTTGTCTATTAACAAAATGGCCTCTAATCATATAGTACCATCCGGTTTCTATCAAGTAACCTGCAAATGATCCTATCGCAAATAACCATATAAGCTTGTAGGCACTTAGCGCATATGCATATGACTTAGGATTGTCGTTATATTTTTGTCTTTTAAAAAATCCAATAACTTTATTACCAATTTTATTCACCATATTTTATTTATTCCTATACAATATCGTTTTCTATTTTTTTCACATTAACCTTCTTAATCATTTTGCTTTCGACATTAATTATTGTAAACACATAACCACAGTACTCAATTTCAAAAGATTCTCCTTCTTCTGGAATTTTCCCAAGGTAAAATATCATAAATCCATTCAGTGTATCATAATCTTTATCTTCAAATTCAATGTCTAGAATATCTTCAATATCGTCAAGCATTGTTGAACCGTCCATTATATATGAACCATCCGCTTCATGTGTAATAAACTGTTCTTCTTCATCATGCTCATCCATAATGTTTCCAACGATTTCCTCTAATATGTCTTCCATTGTAACGATTCCAGACGTCTGTCCGTACTCATCTATTACAATCGCCATATGAATTTTTTTAGACTGCATCGCCTTAAACAAAGCATTAATATTACGAGTTTCGGGAATAAAGTGCGCGTCGTAAAGAAGCTCCTCTTTCAAATCAATCAGTGATTTTTCTCTCTTCGAACAATCCGCATAGATTTTCATTAAATCTCTAAAATGTAGAACTCCAACTATATTGTCAATATCTCTATCATACACAGGAAATCTAGAATTACTCTCATATATAATTATGCTGAATGTTTCATCTATAGTATTATTACCATCAATCGCAATAATATTTTTTCGAGTCATAATATCTTGGGCTTCCTTTTCTCCAAACTCAAAAATATTAGTTATCATCTCTGCTTCACTTGCAAGAATAACTCCTTGCTCATGACCTTCATTTACCATAGTAATAATCTCTTCTTCTGTAACATTATCGTCACCATCAAAGGGAGCAATACCATATAACTTTATTGTTGCATTACTAATCTTGGTTATAACATATGTAATTGGAAATACAATTGTAAGTATTAATATTACGATACCATAAAATGTATACACAAATCTTTCGGGATTTCTAGTAGCTGTCTTCTTGGGCACAAATATACCAAATACTGCAAGTGTAATAATTAATAATATTATGATAACCCAGTAAATCCATATGTAATTACCAATATCAAAAACATTCTCTACACCTTCTACAATCATTTGAATAAGATAAGCACCTGCTACCATATTCATAATAATTGTCGCAATGTGAATTGAATTAATTAATTTCATAGGGTTATCAATCCACTTGAGAAGTATTTGAGATTTTTTATCTCCTTCTCTCGCTCTTTCTTCTATTACATTTTCATTTACCGTTTGAATAGCTGCACCAAAGCCATATAAAATCGCATTAATAAGTATAAATACTAAAAAAATGCCTATCCCGAGAGTGGGATCCCCTTTATACATATTGTTCACCTTTCATAACTTTAAATTTAGTTAAAATATACCATATATCGCCTTACACAGTCAATATGTATTGAAGTTTCAAATCTCACTTAACATTCTACAAATTCATTTCCAGACTGATTTTCAAAGCTTTATTTACTTGACCAATTATTTCGTTGTCAAGATGGCATACTTTATCTTTTAACCTTTTTTTATCTATTGTACGTAATTGCTCAAGTAAAATAACGGAATCTTTTACTATATCATATTTCAAAGAATCTATTTCTACGTGAGTAGGTAATTTTGCCTTATTCATTTTGGACGTTATCGCTGCACAAATCACAGTTGGGCTGTGCTTATTTCCAGTATCATTTTGAATTATAAGTACCGGCCGGATGCCGCCTTGTTCTGAGCCAACTACGGGTCTTAAGTCAGCATAAAATATGTCCCCTCTTTTTATAACCAATTCAATCACACTCCATTAAATAGCTTTTGAAGTCTATTCACTTCAATATTATTATTTCCAGCTTACGGGTGTGTATTCAGTTATTTAATATAAATGTTTATTAAATTTTATTTACTCTAATTTTAAAGTCCATTGTTCATGGAAATAATCCCTGCTTCCAATAAACTTACCATTGTAATAATAATTTCTTGGAATTCTCTTCCCTAAATCACAGACAAACTCATAATTGAACGTTCCAGCTAAATCAGCTATTTCCTCAACCGAAATATAATTATCTCCATCTCTTCCAATCAATGTAACTGTATCATTTCTATGGACTTCACCAATATTTGTTACATCTAACATCATCTGATCCATGCAAACTCTACCTACGATCGGCGCTTTTTGCCCATTGATTAACGCATAACCTTTTGAAGAAAGAGCTCTTGGATATCCGTCACCATATCCTATTGAAACCGTAGCAAGTGTTGTAGGCCTTGTAGTTACAAATGTTCCTCCATAACTCACTTTTTGATTTTCCTCAACTACTTTTACCATTGTAACATGGCTTTTAAGTTCTAACGCTGGCAATAAATCTACATTATTCTTATTTACGAAATCGGATGGATACATTCCATACATTGAAATTCCGAGTCGAACCAAATCCATATTCGCTTCTGGCATATCAATGATACCTGCACTGTTAGAACAATGTTTCATTTCAAATGTAATCCCTTCCTTCTCAAGACAGTCAACAAATGTGTTAAACTTTTGTAACTGAATATGAGCAGATGTTTTATCCAATTCATCAGCAGCCGCAAAATGAGTGAAAATACCTCTGGCATCTAGCATTGGTAGTGATTTTATCTTTCTAAGAATCTCAATACCGGTTTGATCAGGCTCTAATCCAATCCTTCTCATTCCTGTATCTACTTTTATATGACATAATGATTTCTTTCCTGTTTTTACTGCAGCATCTGATAGCATCGTCGCTGTTTCTACATCAAATATTGTTGCATCTACATCATGCTCTATTAGCTTTGGATAGTCATCTGGATTTACAAATCCCAAAATAAGAATTGGTTTATCAATACCATTTTCTCTAAGATTAATAGCCTCGTCAATTGTTGCAACAGCGTAACCAAATACTTTATTATATACTGTCTTTGAAACAGCTACATCTCCATGACCATAGCCGTCAGCTTTAACAACTGCAATAGCCCTAGTTCCAGGTTTTGTAGTGCTCAATAGTGCTTCCACATTTTTTTCAATCGCATCTAGATTAATATCTGCATATACTCTATAATACTTTCCCATTTTTATCCTTTCGCAAATAAACTAATATTTATTTCATAGCAGCACAGATATTATCAATAATATCCCCTGCTTTCATTCCATATTGACCTTTTTTTATAGCACTTTCATCACCTGCAAGACCATGAACATATACGCCCATACAAGCAGCATCAAAACATGACATCTTATTTGAAATCAATCCTGCAATTACTCCTGTAAGGACATCGCCAGAACCACCTTTCGCCATGCCGCTGTTTCCTGATGTGTTAATATAGGCACATCCATTTGAATCAGTAACAATCGTTCTTGCATCCTTCATAACACAGATAATATTGAGATTTTCTGAATAAGTCTTTGAAAAATATTTTACAAACTCACTTGCATATTTAATTGGATCTGATTTAATTGTTCGCTTATCGAAACCAGATATTCGTTCCATTTCACCAATATGTGGAGTTAATATAAACGATACTCCATCCTCATTTGTAAATATATTTTTATTTATCTTAGTTTCTATCTTAGTTTCTGTCTTAGTCTCTGCATTAGCCTCTGTATTAGCCTCTGTATTAGCCTCTATATTAGCCTCTGTATTAGCCTCTATCTTCGCCGCTGTATTAGTCTCTATCTTTGCCTCTGTATTATCCTCTATCTTAGCTTCTATCTTAGCCTCTATATTAGCCTCTATATTAGTCTCTATCTTAGATTCTATCTTAGATTCTATCTTCGCCTCTGTATTAGTCTCTATCTTAGCCTCTGTATTAGCCCCTGTCTTAGCATCTGCAATTATATTTGCCATTATATTCAACGCATCCGCATCTATAATTGTAGGGACTTTGGTATTACCGATTACATATTTTGTCAACGTTACAGCAATCTCACTTTTTGAAATTCCCGGTCCAATAATGATACAGCTAGCCCATTCTAGTTCATTTGAAATAATACTCTCAATCTGCTCAACACCATAATTCGAATTATAAGTTGAAATCAACGCTTCCGGAACCGCTTTAAGGATCGCATCTCTATTATTTTGATGGGTTAAAACCTTAACAAGTCCTACGCCGCTTCTATATGCACTCATTCCGGCTAGACAAGCAGCACCACCAATATATTCTGATCCTGCAATTACAAGAACTTTACCGTACATACCTTTATTAGAATTTTTCATCCTCTTCGGTATTAAATTGATATCATCACCCGTAAAAGTAAATGCTTTTTTCGCTATTTTTCGAATTACAGTTTTCGGAAATCCAATGTCTACTACCTTGACTTTACCAGAGTAATCTGCACCTGGATATAACAACAAACCGATTTTTTTATATCCAAAAGTCACTGTGTAATCCGCTTTCACCGCAGTTCCCATAATCTGTCCAGTTGTAGAATTAATACCGGATGGAATATCCACCGATACCACTTTCGCTTTTGAATCATTCACGGCTGATACCAAATCAGCATAGTTACCTTCAATATTTCTTAAAAGTCCAATTCCAAATATAGCATCTATTATTAAATTATATTCATTAAGCTTTATTTTGTTTCGTGTATATTTTTTAATTTTAATGCCAGATTTTTTGGCTATTGATAACTGCGTCTCCCCTTCAGATGTTCCAACCACACCTGCTAAAATAGTAACATCATAACCCTTTTCAAATAAAATCCTAGCCACTGCAATCCCATCTGCCCCATTATTTCCACTACCGCAAACACAAACAATCTTACTTTTTTCAGAAAATTTGCTCTCTATCAAACCCGCCACACCCAAAGCAGCTCTTTCCATCAACACCAACGAGGGCATCCCAATCCTTTTAATAGAGAAATTATCCACTTGTTTCATCTGCTTAGAATCAAGAACATACTTCATACCCACTAGCCTCCATCTTCCATCCCTTACCCACATCAACCAACTATAATTTCACCAATGCCTCATGCCTTTATTATTGCCTTTATTATTGCCTATATTTTTATCTTTATTTAATCTTTGTCTTTGTCTTTGTGTTGTCTCTGTTTTTATCTTTGTTTTTATCTTTGTTTTTATCTTTGTCTTTATCTTTGTCTTTATCTTTGTTTTTATCTTTGTCTTTATCTGTGTCTTTGTCTTTGTCTTTGTCTTTGTCTTTGTTTTTATCTTCTAGCGCCACTCCGAGTGTAAATCGTGATATCAATTTATAATGATTGGTTTTGCCAAAGACCGGCTGAAAGCAGCGTTAATGTTATGTCAAGACTCAGATAAAAAATGAGCGTAAGCGAGTCTTTTTATCATCTCTGAGGCTTGTAAAGAACATGCTGCTTGAAGGAAAGGCTGGCAAAATTAATCATTATAAATTGATATCACCCGTTCGCCAGCCTTTTTATCATCTCTGAGGCTTGTAAAGAACATGCTGCTTGAAGGAAAGGCTGGCAAAATTAATCATTATAAATTGATATCACCCGTTCGCCAGCCTTTTTATCATCTCTGAGGCTTGTAAAGAACATGCTGCTTGAAGGAAAGGCTGGCAAAATTAATCATTATAAATTGATATCACCCGTTCGCCAGCCTTTTTATCATCTCTGAGGCTTGTAAAGAACATGCTGCTTGAAGGAAAGGCTGGCAAAATCAATCATTATAAATTGATATCACCCGTTCACACTACCCCTCAATCACCACCACCGCCGATGCCAACTCCTTCAAATTAGATATAGACACATGTATCTTTTTAATGCCAAGGCTAACAGCAACTTCTTCAGCCTTACCATACAGATTAACATATGGTTTGCCAAGTTCATCTCTAAGTACTTCAATATCAATCAATGAAAACTCTCTAAATCCCGTACCAAATGCCTTAGCAACAGATTCCTTTACACAAAAGTTTCCAGCTAAAGATACCGGTTTCTTCCCGAATGAATTTATCTCTTTTGTAGTAAAATAACGAGTCAGAAATGTAGCCTTACAACAGGCTTTTCTAACTCGTTCTATTTCAATCATATCATTGCCTATTCCAATAATCATAAAGCTCACCTTTATTGTTCGTTAATCTTATCCAAAAGTCCCATCATATCAGGGCCTAATGAATCATGCATAAATGAATATACCTGCTGATTCTTAATCTCTTTGTCTTGCTTAATTAGTAGATTTTTCTTCAGTTTAATTCTTGTCTCACTAATCCACTTTTCTAAAAGCAAAATATCATCTTTGTTAACATTTAGCTTCTTATAACAATAATTAACTGTAGCCACCATTAATTGCTGATTCGCTTCTTGTAAAAATATTGGTACATCAAGCGACTCATCTTCAAGTGAACCTATTTTTTCTTTTGCTTCTTGAATCAGTCGCTGGTTTTGACTCATCTTCTTTTGATGATTTGAATCTGGCACATTTTCGTCTTCCATATTATCAACAACATCTTGAATCAGTCTTGATTTTATTTTCTTAACTTCTTTAAGATCAGTATTTACTTGTCCTTGCTTCTTTAGTAAATCGTTTAAATTTTTCTCTAGACTTTTGATTTCATCTGACTTATCTTTATCCGGTATTAACTGATACCATCTTTCATCTAAAGTCAAAATTGGAATCTTTTTAAAGGCCACATTATCTTTAAGCCTATCTATCGTAATTTCAGCCATAAAAACCTCCAACTCTCTATATTATTTGGACTTATTTGCAATTGTGTATGATAATCTCATAAGACTTTCTGACAAATGAACATTTTCTACTATTACATCATCTGGCAAATTCAAATCGGTATGTGCAAAATTCCAAATAGCCTTTACTCCTGCATCTGCGACTATTTTGCCGATTTCTCTGGCACATTTTTTAGGAATTGTAAGTGCTACTATTTCTATATTATTCTCCATGATAAACTCTGTCATTTTATCCGTCATTCTAACCAATACTCCACTGATTGTTTTTCCTTCTAGTTTCATATCGTTATCAAAAACACCTTTTATGATAAAGCCTCTTTTTTCGAAGTCTTTGTAATTAATGATGGCTTGTCCCAAATTACCAGCGCCTATAATAATCATATTATGTGTGTGGTCAATTCCAAGAATTTTTCCGATTTCATCGTATAATGATTTTACATTATAACCATATCCTTGTTGTCCAAAACCGCCAAAATTATTAAGATCCTGTCTTATCTGTGATGCAGTAACTTTCATCTTAGTGCTCAATTCGTTTGATGAAATTCGTTGAATTCCACCCTCCATCAGTTCACCTAGATATCTATAATATCTAGGAAGTCTTCTAATTACAGCTGAAGATATTATTTTATTGTTGTCCATTTCATGTTCCTCCCTAAATATATATATATATATATTCTATTCGTTATATTTTTCTCAATTAAATATATTATAGCTTTTTAAAAAATAAATGTCAAAATTTTTAGTTATCCAAGTATTTTTTTTGCAATATCAACAGATTCTTTTGCGTCTTTTGCATAATAATCAGCTCCAATTGTCTTTGCATACTCACTTGTAAGAACAGCGCCTCCAACCATGATCTTACAATCAAGATTATGGCTATGAATAAGAGCAATTGTCTTTTCCATTGAAACAAGTGTAGTTGTCATAAGTGCTGATAATCCAACCAACTTTGCATTATGTTCTATTACTGCATCAACTACTGCCTGATATTCAACATCTTTACCCAAATCTATTACGTCATATCCATAATTTTGAAGAAGTACCTTAACGATATTTTTCCCAATATCATGAATATCACCTTTTACTGTTGCAATCACTATTTTTCCTTTGCTAATTGGTGCTAAATCATTTTTAATTATCTTTTTTCTAATCACTTCAAATGCCGCTTGCGCTACACCCGCTGACATTATAAGCTGAGGAAGAAAAATTGTTCCATTTTCAAATTGCATTCCGATTTTATCTAAAGCTGGAATTAATATTCCATTTACGATTTCCATTGAATCCTTTGTTTTTAGAAGTTCCTCAGTAATTTGAGCCCCTTCATTTTTCAAGCCATTTTCTACTGCATAGAATAAATCTCCATATTCTCGTATCTCTTCATGATTTTTTACATCATTTCCTATGTTGTCGTTTCTTATTTCTGCCTTTCCCGCTCTTATAGATAGCGGCTGCATTTTAGGAACTCTAGACATATCTGAATAAGCTCTAATAAATCCCATTGAGTTTTCATCAATATTTGCTAGCAACTTATACGCTCTTATCGCGCCTGTCATTGCCTCTATATTGGGATTAATAATTGCAAGATCTAAGCCATTTGTAAGCGCCATTGTAAGGAAAATGTGATTAATAAGCTCTCTATTGGGAAGTCCAAAGGAAATATTAGACACGCCCAGTACCGTTTTTAGCCCAAGTTGTGTCTTAACCATATTTACGGCTTTTAGCGTCTCCATCACGGCCGCTTGCTCAGCTGAGGCTGTAAGAGTAAGGCAATCTATATAAACATCTTCCTTAGGGATACCAATTGATACTGCTCTATCTAAAATCTTTTTAGCAATTGCTAATCGTTCTTCTGCTTTTGGCGGAATACCATTCTTATCCAATGTGAGTCCAACAACTGCTGCACCATATTTTTTTACAAGAGGCAGAACGTTATTTAATGACTCTTCCTCACCATTAACCGAATTAACAATCGGTTTACCATTATAAACTCTAAGTGCAGCTTCAAGAACTTCTGGAATTGTGGAATCTATCTGAAGTGGAACATCAACGACAGCCTGCAACGACTTAATTGTTCGAACCATTACTTCCTTTTCATCAATTCCTGGTAATCCAACATTGACGTCAAGAATATCTGCGCCCGCTTGAATCTGATCCAATGCTTGATTTAAAATGTAATCTATATCATTTCTTAACAATGCCTCTTTAAATAATTTCTTACCTGTTGGGTTGATTCTTTCACCAATAATCCTTGGCTCACTTATTGTAACTGTATTTGTAGCTGAACAAACCGCCGCTGGAATTTTAGCCAAATGTACTATATCTGCTTGTTTTACATTATTCATTCCAGTATTTTGAATTAGAGTGAGCATTTTAACAACTTCACTGATATATTCAGGATTCGTTCCACAACATCCACCTAGTACTTTGATTCCATAAGGAAGTAATTCTTTCATATATTCTGCAAATTGATATGCACTTACATTATAAGAGTTGGTTACTGGATCAGGGAGTCCTGCATTTGCCTTGACAACGATAGGTAGCTTCGTCCATTTTGATAATTCTGCCACAACCGGAACCAATTCTTTTGGTCCGAGTGAACAGTTAACGCCAAGTGCATCAACCCCAAGTCCAGAAAGTGTAAGTGCCATACTTGAGACACTGCATCCTGTAAATGTTCTCATATTCATCTCAAATGTCATTGTACATACAACTGGCAGCTCACTATTTTCCTTCGCTGCAAGAACCCCAGCCTTCGCTTCAAGTAAATCAGTCATTGTCTCAAACACAATTAAATCCGCATCCCTACCAGCAACTACTATCTCTTTAAATATTTCATACGCTTCCTCAAAACTAAGTGTCCCTGTAGGTTCAAGCATTTGCCCAATTGGACCAATATCAAGTGCAACCAGCGCTTTTTTTCCTGTTATATTTTCTACATTTTTACAAGCTTTCTTTGCATTTGCAATTGAAGCTTTTACTATTTCATCAACGCAATAACCACTATCTTCTAATTTATAGCTGTTTGCACCAAACGTATTCGCATATATAACCTGTGCACCCGCATTAATATATTGTGTATGAATATCGATTAGTAATTCTGGTTGCGTAATACTAAGAACTTCAGGTGTCTCACCCATTTTCATCCCTGCTGCTTGTAGCATTGTACCCATAGCACCATCAAATATCACATATTCATTTTTTAATAATTCTCTAAACATTGCAATGCCCACCCTTTTTCCTATATGTGCAACTGTCCTTCATATTACATGTCTGACAGCCTCTTTTTATTTTTACTATTTCTTTTTTTGAAAGTCCTATTATTGCCGTTACTGACTTAGTCGGAATCAGCATGTTAGTTTTGCTAGCAGATAATCCTATTTGCTTCGGAGCATTTATAACATCTAAAAAGTCACCTTGAATATTGAGTGGTAAATCGCCATATCCAACACCAAACCTCCAAGTTTGATTGTACTCAGCCAAATCTTTTTTTATAAATTCTTCTATTTTGTTGCAAACTTGCTCAACTGCAACGCTTGCAAGACTGTCAATAATTACAGCTCTTGTCATATCATTAACCTGAGTTTTCCTTAGCAGCCTGTCCACATCCATTGATATTGTAACTCCCATAAGCACTGCTTTTTCACAGCCGTTTAGATGTTCTTTAATTGAGTTACCTGGCATAACTAGGTTCGTGTTTAATACTGCCACGCCCTCTTGTACTAAATCTATATCAAATACCTTATATACAAATCTTGGCTTTGCAATACTGTGTAATAATTCTTCACACTCATCTAAAAGGTCCTGAACCTTTGTATCTGGCGCATTTCCACCATATCCCAAATATCTTAAAGCTTCATTTTGGTCTAATTTTTCCAATACAATCTCATTTGTCATCATTTATTTCCTTATTCTAGTATTAGAATATAAAATGTTATGTTTATATCATGTTATATTTGTAACATACTACATTTATTTCATATTTTATTCTATATAACTATTTTTGTCTATAAAATCATCAAAAATTCTCTATTACCACGTTTTAAATACACATATCGAATAGTTCTAACATATTCTAACATGTATATTAATAACTTCTCGGAGTTAGCATCTACTGGTGCAAATGTAAATTGACAATTGAATATTGGTTGTTTTGAAAAAAAAGAAGAGATTTTGTGTACGAGAAATAGACATAACGAAAGTTATGCCTTAAAATAGGAATTGTCCTTATGGATATTAAGCGCTCAGCTTAAATGTTTTTTGAAATGCCTCGACAGATGGCATTTCCCATGCATCAAGATGTTGGAGCATCATGATTGCGTAGAGGCGGCAGTACCACATCTTAGATGAACGGTGTCTGCCGCCTTC
>NZ_FOJI01000018.1 GCF_900111235.1 [Clostridium] fimetarium | reverse complement strand
TGTCTGAAGATGCATCATAAAATACAAAATAAAAATGTAGGTTTTCATACATCATTATTTTGTATAAAACTTACATTTTTATATTGACTTTTGCAATTAATTATTTAGACTGATTTTGATGAAATAATTAAGCGAATAGCATTTTCCACTACATCAAGTCTCTCAATTCCCAGTCCTACCAACTATCACCGCCAACGTCTTCAACATCAACTTAATATCCAACCCAACCGACCAATTATCGATATACTCTAAATTATACTTAACAACATCATCGAAATCATCAATTTCATTTCTTCCACTCACCTGCCATAGGCCAGTGAGTCTAGGTTTAATGCTCATTCGTCTCCTGTGTTTTACCTCATACTGATTAAATTCATCTACCGTAGGAGGCCTTGTCCCCACAAGACTCATATCCCCATTCAGAATGTTAAGGAACTGTGGCAATTCATCGATACTTGTCCTTCTTATGAACTTTCCGATTTTCGTAATTCTAGGATCATCCTTCATTTTAAACATCAGTCCATGCATCTCATTCTGAACCATTAATTCTTTTTTTCGTTCCTCTGCGTCTATATACATAGAACGAAACTTGTATATATTGAAAATTCCGCCATTCTTCCCAACACGTTTTAGCATTATAAATGCAAATAGCTTAAGGTAACATCTTGCAACATATATAGTGATTGTACCCATAATGAAGAATATTACGAACACAAATCTTGAATAAGAGCTTCCCTGCTTCGTAATAAAGAGATAACAAAACCAACTGAGTAAGACCAATGTTTGAGATCTCAAAACCGTTAGAAATTCAATTATGAAACCGCGTTTGAATATATCTTTGCTTACTTTCATATAGTATCTCGAGATAACAAGATAAAGTAATAATATTATAAGTAGCGCATCCTGATATTCTGTATGAATATTGATATTTTCCAAATCACCATTTCTAGTCATAATTGAAAAGCAAAACGCTACTATTATCGATAGCAAATCAATTAATGATACTATATAGCTACGTACTCTATTATTATTCTCACCACTCATTTTTAGGGCCTCTTATATCTTGCGCTGTCACTGGCTCCTCCAACAATTGCATATATAGTAGGCTCATAACTATTGGGCTTGACTTTACGCCTCTTATTGCTATAAATTTTAAGTTTATAAGATGCCAGAACGCATATACCAAATGCCACCAATATAACAAGAATGTATATTATTATCAATGTTAAACTGTTGGAACTATTGTACTGATCAAAAAATATTTTTAAAGAATCCATTAAGTTACCTCTCCCGTTGTCTTTCAATTTAATCTTTCATTACATTTCATCTATACTTGTTATACTCTATAGTTATTTATACTTTTTCAATTTAAACCAAGTATATTTTGCGGTTATACTGTTGGTTGTGTCGTTTGTATTACCGTCGGTTTTTCTGTCGGTAGTATTGGTGCTTCAGTTTGGACGGGCGCTTGTATTGGGGCTGTTATTGGCGCTGTTATTGGGGCTGTTGTTGGAGCTTCTGCCTTTTTTGCCTTTACATGTAAGATAAATTTTACTATGTTTGATGAATTACCATCCGTATCTGTGCAATAGATATCCATTGGGAAATCGCCCACTTTACTAGCGTCATAGCCACTTGCAAAGATTCTTGTAAACAATGAGCTTCTGGTGTCTTTGTCATCCGTAATATCTTTAATATACTGAACTACATTAAAAATATCGCCTTGCGTGATGGTTACTTCACTTTGTGCAAGTGAAATCACAGGATTTGACGGTGCTACTGTTGCTATATTAGCAGATTCTTGTGATTTCGTTGATGTACCATTTGTTGCTGATATATTTGCTGCATTCGCTGAATCTGCTGCATTCGCCGCGTTCTGGTTAATCTTAGCCTGATTTTCTATCTCTTGTTTGCTTGCAATATAATTAAAAACATAACTAATTTTAGCAATATTATTACTCTTATCTCTTGCTATATATATCACATTTACTGTTGATAGATCTGTTGTTGGATAAACATCCTCTATCTTGATTGAATTACTCACATCCCCATCTATATCATCAACCGCCTTCACATATCGTATTAGCTCTCCCTTATCTTCCCCACTCGAATATATTACGCTATTCCCTATTGGAATATCTAATGTAATGATGGGTGCTGTTCTATCTTCACTTGCAATAACAATAGCCGCTGATGTAACTAACAATACTAAAATAACGGAAATAGCAATTGTCACTATTTTCTTTTTCACTATAAGACCTCTCCTTTATATGCTGATTAATTACTACAGCATCAAATTACTTTCCATATTTTTTCCCATAATACTTCCCATAGTTCCCATTCTCGCTCATATCTACCTTATTAAGCACAGCTCCTAATATCTTACAATCCGTCTTTTTCAACTGCGCTACTGCGTTCTTAACAAACTTATGACTTACAAATTTAGCTGCAATTACAAATACTGCTCCATCACATTCCTGTGCAACAATTGCACCATCGATAACATTTCCTAATGGCGGTGTATCAATTATTATATAATCATATGTTTCCCGAAGGGTACTAATCAAATGTTTGAATGATATATCACTAAGTAATTCAGCTGGATTAGGTTCAACTGGTCCTGCAAATACGGTGTCTAAGTTTTCATAATTAGTGGAATACACTACTTCTTCGAACTTGCATATCCCTGACAGGAAATGAGTTAACCCCATAACTGACATATTGATCATATATTGTCCCACCATTACAGACTTTCTAAGGTCGGCATCAATAAAAATTACCTTTTTACCAGTTTCAGAAAGGGATACCGCCAAATTAAACGACACCATTGACTTCCCCTCATTCGGCGCAGTGCTTGTTATCATTATAACTTTGATATCTGAACCGCATAATTGAATATTCGTTCTTAAGCTCTTATATGCCTCGTTACTTTTATAATCAAGATTTTCTTTTCTTTCAATATTAATTGCTGTCATTACTTTCGCCTACTTTCTTATGTTACTATTTGAGGAACCTTTTTCTTTTTATTTTTATCTTTCATTACTTTCTTTTTAATCTTCTTCTCATCATTTGTCTCCTCAGCTATAGGAATAAGTGCAAGTGTACCAATTCCAATATACCTTTCAATCTCTTCTGAACTTCTAATTGTATCATCCATAAAATATCGAATGACTATTATTGCTGATGCAAGTAATATTCCAAGGATTCCTCCAAGCACCATGTTTTTCTTAACATTAGGGCTTACTGGTGAGATTGGGAAGTCTGCTTTATCTACGATATTAACGTCTTCAATCTGCATTGTTGTACATATACTGTCCGACGATATCTGTGCGACTTTATCTGCTATTTCCTTTGCCTTATACTGATCATTATTCTTTACCACAATCTTAAGTATGCGAGTATCTTGAGGTGTAACAACAGAAATACTGCTTGCTAGCTGACTAGCCGTAATATCTAAGTTCAGTTCACCTATTACTCGCTCCATAACTGTTCTGCTTGTTATAAGAAGCTTATAATCCTTAGTGAGTTGCGATGAAGACTGGATGTCACTATATGTAGTCGTTGTCTGGCTCTGTCTGTTAAGAACGTACAGCATAGTTGTAGATTCATAAACTGGTTTCAAATATAATTTGCTTATAAGAAATGCAATCAGTCCTACTATTACGCCCGTCACAATAATTATTACTATCTTTTGTAATAGAACTGCAGCTATCCGTCCTATATCAATTTCATCCTCATCACTTTGTCTGTTTATTTCCATTAATTTAGTCCCTCCAAATATATTCTCTCTGTTATCCGCTTCATCATCCATTTTTAATGGCTTTTAGTACAACAAAAAAAAATATAACCTTCACCTTTAAACTGGTGAAATTATATTTTCTCTTGTTGGTATATTTCTTAATTCTTCCGGCTGTTCGATATCGGCAACATGCATTCAGCGCCTACTACATAAGCTAACATTCTGCATTGGTTATAATTAGAATTAAGTCTACTTATAATATAAATATATGTTGTAAGTCATTACTATTCTTTGGTAGTGTAAAATCGCTTTTTTGTTTACATTTTTTGATTATATCATAACTTATATTTCGATGCAATGTGTTTTTCCATTGCATTAATTTTGATATTAATACTATTTGATGATTTATGAATAATACAAAAGATTGCAGACTACATTATTTTATTTGAAATGTTTCTCCGCTTTTAATTTTGTTCATATATTGTACTGCCGTATTCACTGTACTATAATCTGGCAATACAACCGATGCGTCAAAACCATATAACTGACAGCGTCTTGTGGCTGTAGAACCACTTACATCATATGTTTGTATATTCCATGGTGTCGATGTATCTAACGTATCTTTTATTAATGATGTGATTGCATCTGCTGGCATATTCGTCCCAAACAGACTTGATACCGAATTCAATACTGCTGAATAATTTGTGATAATAGCAGGCGAAGATGCTTTCGCAATGATACCTTTTACTGCAGCCATTTGATCACGTCCACGTTGAAAGTCTCCATTTGCAAATGCATAGCGTTCTCTACAAAAAGCTAATGTTTTTTCACCATCAAGATTATTTTGTCCTTTTACAAATGTATATGGTATAAAACTTGATTTAAACCCAACCTCGGAATCTATCGTAATACCACCAAGTGCATTAACAATTCCTACAGTACCAGTAAAGTTGATTTTCACATAATAATCAAGATTGACACCATATAGATTTTTAAGTGCTGTCATTGAGCCTTGCACTCCAAAGTTACCTGCATGTGTTAGCTTCTCCAACCCTGTATTACCTACCCAATCAACTACTGGGATATAATAATCTCTAGGTGTTGTCACAAGAAGCGCCTGCTTTGTCTTCGGATTAAACGTAGCAATAATATTCACATCATTACGTCCTGTAGAAGCAATTGCACCGGCCTGATCATTTCCTGCAATGTATATTGTGAATGCATCCGTACTAACATTTATATCGGATGGAGCTACAGCTGTATTTTGATTCTCAATAGAGATTGAATCATCAATCACTTTGGTTTTTGTGCCAAAGTCAATATATGTTTCTTCTATTGCAGAACGATAAGTCTCATTTAGAATAATTGCTTTTACTTCGTGATTATAAAGTGCATTCACAAGTGTATCCCAATCCGCATAACCAGTTGTATCTATTGCGCTTCCTAACTTTTCATTAATCTGAGTTACGGCGATATCTGTGCTCGATTTATCGATGGCTGAATTATAACCAAACTTATATTTTTGAGCATCGCTTAATTTCTGAGCTGGGTCAGAGGATAAAACTATAACAGAAATACCCGTGGTATTTACTGTAGCTGGCTTCGTTATATCATTTAAAGCGTTCGAAGTCTTAGACACGAATAAAAATCCAAATAATAATACAATTGATAATAAAACTGCAATTATTTTACCTAAAATATTTGCTTTCGTATACTGTGAAAACAAATTAAATGCGGTAATAAGTACTAATACAACAATCAGTATTATTAAATATTTGTTTGGAATTACATTCAAATGAAACAAAGCGACCAAAAACATAATGGATATTATGATTTGAATGATCACAAGTGAGACTCCTATATACCTATTCCATAATTTTCTCTTTTTTTTCTTCTCTCTTGGAGTCAATGAAGACGAACCAGAAAATAACAACTTTATATTTGACATAATACAACCCTTTCTTAACGTAATAAAATTCATTATACTACTAATGAATTTTATTTACAACTTTAAGCTTTGTCATATCAACGCCTTATATCAAGCACATTATTATATGAATTCTTAAATACAGGCTATCTTTTGTATATTTTTGTGCTATACTAACTAGCTATATGCGTTCAATCTATTAAAGAACCATAATTTTATTTTACTGAAAGGACTAAAGGTGCTACTTTTATGAAAAAAACAAATACAATACTCAGTATTCTAATCTATATCATTTTTATCTCTATACCAATATGCGCGATATTCTTTTTTTCAAGCCAACCAGGTCCTCAGTCCTACGGGTTAAGCAATAGGCTGTCTACTTATATTGCAATGAAATGGAATCAGATATTTTCATTAAATCTTTCTGATAATAATTTAAATTTGCTAATCACTTCTCTATATATGCCCACAAGAAAGCTTGCTCATATCATAGAATATACAACATTGGGATTCTTCGCATTTGCTGGAATGTATCTCTTACAGCGTCGTGTGAAAATATCTGGCATTGTAATTACAATTTCACTAATTATATTTATAGCTTCCTGTGACGAAATTCATCAAGCCTATATAATTCAGAGAGGAAGTCATATCTCTGACGTGTGTATTGATGTTATTAGTGGAACTGCTGGAGCATATCTGTGTATCATAGTAAAGGATTTTTGTCGGAAAGTGAGATATGTTTTCAAGAAAGTTTAATCTATCAATTATATCCCCAATACATACTCCCAATAATTTCTGCGATTTCGAAATCTTCCTCCATATTAATATCAATTGCTTCAAATAAACACACATATCTTATATATGGTCTATTACCAATTCTACATCTGTACTTTTTTAATGATTCTTTACTTATCCCATATAATCCAGTTGTTTCTTCAGCTAGACTGGTAATATCTTGACTTCTTGGAAGAATTTCTGGTCTATAATTTATGGGCAAATAATTAAACCAATAGAATCCATTTCTTTTTAATGCGGTAAAGCATGAATCATATTTTTCACTGGAGGTTAATGTATTAAAACAATCTCGTATAGAATCAATTTGTAAAAATGGAGCAGTTGCAAATAGTTGAAAATAATAGTCATAGTTAGGAAATTTTTCAATATGATAATTAAGCAAATCATTTCCATTCGCAGTGTTTTGAGCTAAACTTTCTAACCGTTCAATAACTTTCAAGTCTTTACTCAATGCATATTCCTTAATTTCCTCACTATTTGTATCTATATATATATCATCAAAGCATGCGGACTCAATTGCATGTGTAATAATATACTCATATAATTTTTTACCATTTAATACTCTAAAATTTTTTCCTTGAACTCTTTCAGAATTTTCTTTTATAGGAATAAAGCATGCTGTTTTCATATATTTCACCTCATAAGATTAGGATATGCTAGTTCGCTATATTTCTAATTTTTAAAGCAGATAACGATTTCCTTACTTATGTTATAAGTCAATAGTTTAATGTTTCATAAGTCCAATAAGCCGTTTCTTTTCTTTAATTGTTAAAAACACTAAAAATAGTATTAGTAAAATCCATCTAATAAATGCATAATCTATAAATATATAAAAAATAAGTATGGTTACAGAAATAAGTAATAATGGCTTTACTAGTATCTTCAAAGGAAACAAATCCCTCTCTAACTTTTTAGCATATATTAGGTGTAATATAAAAGAGAGAATATATGAAAACAATGTTGTAAAAGCCGCTGCATAAAATCCAAATTTAGGGATAAAGATGAAGTTTAATATAATATTACTCACAGCTGCGATTAATGTATTAATCGCAATATATACAGTCTTTTTATAATAGTGCTCAATATTAACATATAATGTATATATAAATATAATGTAACTAGAAAGTATTAATATTGGAATTATAATAATACCGGACCAATATTTTTGTGGTGCTAATATTTTCAATAGATCATCTGATATTAACAACAATATAATCATTGCATAAGTCATTATGTTTACATAATCAATTACTTTTTTATTAATAATTTCAATATTATTACTTTTCATATTGATCATAAACCAGGGTATCCAAATGCCTTCTAGTGATGCACCTAATACCAACGTAATCACACTTAGATTATATACCAAACTATAGATTCCAGCTTGGTCCGCTCCAACGATTGAAGTAATCATTATTCTGTCTGATTGTGATAATATACTTAATGAGATTCCATGAAATATCAATGGCACAGATACTTTTAAGGCGAATTTCCAATATTCTAATTTAATAAAGCATTTGCCATTTACTAATATTATAACTAGAATTCCAAATCCAAAAATAATGCAAATAACTGCCATTGGAACAATTCTTTCCATATACTTATCATTACTTTGAATATTCATTAATAGTATCATTGAAATAATAATTGATAACAGATTGGGCAAAATCATTAGCGTAGTTCTCACCTTATATCTATACTCCATCATTAGATACATACTATAATCTTCCATAATTGCTGCAAAAAAGCTATTTAATAGACACAAACTGACGAATGTCATATTTATGTCCAAAAACAAATAACTAGATACCAGGATAATTAAAGATATCAGACTTGAGAATATTATATCTAAAAAAACAATCGATGATACAAACTCCTTAATATTGTCTTTATAGTCTATATACGCAGCTCTTATCCCCATATGCAATGCTAAGCCTAAAATCATCGACATTATGCTTACCCATGATGAATATGTATTAATTATACCATAATCATACGTAGATAAGATTCTAGTGAAAATTGGGATAGTTAAAAAAGCAATCCCTTTATTAAAGAAATTACCAAATATATAATAGGTCCCTACTTTAGCGTAATCTTTTGATTTCATTACATATTACTCCATTATTCAATTATATTTCATTTATTTTATCAAAGAATTGTTTGTATAGTATTTTTGATTCTTCACCAATATAAGTAACGTGCTTCTTAGATTCAATTGAAAAATCTAAAGATTCTATATTTTTTATCCTACTTCTTAATTCTTCTATATTTTCAAATGTTAAAGATTCAGATAGTCTATTATAAATCAAATCACTTCTATACTGTAACACTTTACATCCTTGCGATAAATAAGTAAATACCATTGTTGAAGTGTGTCCCACTATAAAATATGCTTCATCAAGATTCTTATTATATATAATATTATTATAATTTATAACATACTTATTTTTAATATCTGCCGGATGTTTTCTAATAATAATTACTTTATTATGTTCTATTGCAATTTTGCAAACGATATCTATAAGTTTTTGATTATAAACAACCATTTCTGGTATATCTAAAACAATACCGATTGTATTTTCTTTTTTTGCATTTTCTATATTCCTTAATACTGGGTTTCCCAGTACATGAATATTCGATCTGGGGTTGTATTTCAAGAAAAGATTTTTGGTCATAGTCCCCCAAACGAGTATATTTTTCGATGGAACATTAAGGTAATTTAATATATTTACTGATTGTAAATTTAAATTATCACTAAAAATTGCATGCTGCATAGTTATCGTATTAATTCCTTTTGAATTTGCTTTTTTAACTAAAACTCCTTCTAGTGGTTTAGTATCTGCAAAAACAATTATATTTCTTTTGCATTTTAAATTATCTATTAAACTTTCAAATTCAAATAACGAAATTAAATTAGAATAGATATAAAGTTTTTCTAATAGCCCAAATTTAACGTTAGATAAATCTAATTCTAAGCATTCTTTAGCTATATTTAATAATTCTTTTTTATTTATTTTAAATAATAATTTTATATTTTTAATTAATAATATAAAATTGCCTAAATTTATCGTTTTTATTCTTGTTATTTCTAATATACCTTTACTATAATTACATTGATTATAAACTTCATTGAAAAGCCCAATATAATCGCTTCTTTTATCTGACATGAAAAAGATGTTATCTTTACTCAAATCAATATCATTAATTAATTGTTTTCTAATTGAACATCTCAATATATATCTTACAGTACACTTTATCCTTGCTAAAAAAGAATCTTTATTTATCTCTAGCCAAAAAAACACTTTATCTTTATCATAATTGATCATAGTTTTGATTATTTTCTCCTTCAAGGAATCCTTTTACTATAAAAACATATCCCCAAAGTAAAATGCCCATAATATTTGGAGTTATTCACTCTAAACTATATAGGCCTTTTAGAACTTTATTGCATAAAGTTTAAGTATATTATTATCCCGTGGCACAGCCGTATTCCTTCTGTTCACAATAACCCCAATATGATTTTCCAATAACTTCTGCGATTTTCAAATCTTCCTCCGTATTAATATCAACGGCTTCAAACAGTCCTACAAATTTTATATATGGTCTACTGCCAATTCTACATCTGTACTTTTTCAGAGACTTTTTACTTATTCCATATAATCCCGTTGTTTCTTCAGCTAGATTGGTAATATCTTGACTTCGTGGAAGTATTTCTGGTCTATAATTTATAGGCATACTATTAAACCAAAAGAATACATTTCTTTTTAATGCAGTAAAACATGAATCATATGTTTCACTTGTTGTTAATGTATTGAAACAGTCTCTAATAGAACTGACCTGTAAATATGGTGCTGTTGCAAATAATTGAAAATAATAGTCATAGTCAGGAAAATTTTCCATATGATAATTAATTAAATCATTTCCATTAGCAGTATTTTGAGCTAAACTATCTAAACGCTCAATAATTTTCAAATTCTTACTCAATGCATATTCCTTAATTTCTTCACTATTCGTATCTATATATATATCATCAAAACATTCTGACTCTATTGTATGTGTAATAATATATTCATATAATTTTTTACCATTTAATACTCTAAAATTTTTACCTTGAATTCTTTCGGAATTTTCTATAATTGGAATAAAACATGCTGTTTTCATATGTATTTACCTCTTTTCCTTTCTTAATAGATGATTTCTATATCTATTATTAAAAGATATTACTAGGTTACCACTACCTACTATTATTTTCAAAGGGAATAAATTCCACTTAACAACTTTCTAGAATAAAGTCATTTTTAAGTAATTGTTCACTTCACAGCAATATTTGATTTTCTGTCATTCTACTTTACAAAAAAACGGCTCAAAATTTAATTAACTTTTTGAGTCGTTTACTTTGTACTATTATTCAAATATTTCTCCAATATTCTAAAGTTTCTAACAACGTCGTATCCAATGAGATATAAGGAATCCATCCTGTACACGCTCTGATCTTAGTAGTATCTGCTTCAATGATTGGTACATCCACTGGTCTAATTTTTGACGGATCCACTTCATTCTTAATCTTAATCCTTGAAAACTCAAGTATTCTATTAAGTATATCTTGAATTGCAATTGCATGTCCACTTCCAATATTGTAGGTTTCACCCTTTTTACCCTTTTGAATCAATAAGCCATATGCTCTTACAACATCTCTGACATCTGTGAAGTCTCTTTTCGCACTAAGATTACCCGTATATATGATTGGTTCTTTCTCTCCGCGTTCAATCTCTGCCACTTGCTTGCAAAAATCAGCAACAACAAACATAGGTGCCTGATTTGGTCCGATATGATTAAATGCTCTAACCATCATGATATCCAGATCATAACCATCTGCATATATTTTCCCTATCATGTTCTGGCAAGCCTTAGTTGCTGCATATATGTTACCTGGTCTAGCAACATTATCTTCAACAATTGGAGACTCTTCCGGCTTAATATGACCATATTCTTCACCCGATCCTATTAGTAGCACTCTTGGCTTATAATCAAGGCCTCTAACCATGTCAAGGACATTAACACTACCCTTAACATTAACATCTATTGTAAGTGATGGATTTTTCCATGACAGTGCGACCGAACTCTGTGCCGCGAGATGAAATATATAATCAGGTTTTACTTTTTCAAATACTTCCTTAATCTGATCTTTATCTAGAATATCTATATCAAATGATTCCACATCTTCATTATTCAATTTCTCATGTGCCATCTTTGTAACAAATACATCCCATTTCAAATCATTCTTTAAATGTTTAATAAGATAGTTTCCTACAAATCCAGCTCCACCTATAATTAATGCCTTCATAAAAATTCCTCCATACTTCCAAAAGACGAGGAGTGTCACTCCTCGTCTTCAATCGTTTATTAAAAAAGTCTTTTATCATTTATAAATTAGTTGTTTTTATTTCTTTAGCCACTAATTTCATATCATTTTTAACCATTCTCTCAACTAATTCAGCGAATGGAATTTCTCTTTCCCATCCAAGATTGGTATCCGCTTTGGCTGGATCCCCAATAAGGATTTCAACTTCGGCTGGTCTAAAGAACTGTGGATTAATCTTAACGATTTCTTTTCCAGTTGCTTTATCTTTACCGATTTCATTAATGCCTTCGCCTGACCATTCAACTTCAATATCAACACAACGAAATGCTATTTCAACGAATTCTCTAACTGTTCTTGTTTCATTTGTTGCGATTACATAATCGTCTGGTGTTTCTTGCTGAAGCATTAACCACATTGCATTTACATAATCTTTCGAGTGTCCCCAGTCACGTTTCGCATCCATATTGCCTAATTCTATATGATCTTGAACATTTTGTTTGATTCTAGATACTGCATCTGTAATTTTTCTTGTAACAAATTCCTTGCCACGTCTTTCACTTTCGTGATTGAAAAGAATACCACTACATGCATACATATTATAGCTTTCTCTGTAATTCTTCGTAATCCAGTGGCCGTATAATTTAGCAACACCATATGGACTTCTTGGATAAAAAGGGGTTGTCTCAGACTGTGGAATAGCCTGAACCAATCCAAACATTTCTGAAGTTGACGCTTGATAGAAACGCGCTTCTGGTTTAACTATTCTGATTGCTTCAAGCATATTAGTAACCCCTAACGCATCAATATCCGCAGTACCCAATGGCGTATCCCATGAAGTCGCAACAAATGATTGAGCTGCAAGGTTATAAACCTCATCAGGCTGTGAAATCTTCATTGCAGAAATAAGTGAAATAGGATCTGTCATATCAGCATAAATAAAGTGGATTTTTTCTTTGATATGTTCAACGTTTCCATAAGTCACTTCACTTTTTCTTCTCATGATACCATATACATTATAGCCTTTTTCAAGCAAAAGTTCCGCTAAATATGAACCATCTTGTCCTGTAATACCTGTAATTAATGCATTTTTCATTTTCATTCTCCTTTTAATATGTTTATTTTTCAAGCTCCATAATTCCACTCCACAATTTATCCTTCTCAGATATATTAAGGCTGTTCAGATCTTCAACTGGCCACTTAATTCCGATATCTGGATCATCCCACTTAATTCCACCTTCGTCATTTGGGTGATAAAAGTCTGTACATTTATAAGCAAATTCTGCTTCATCACTTTGCACTAAAAATCCATGTGCAAATCCCTCAGAAATATAGAACTGTTTTTTATTTTCAGCTGATAATTCAACACCAAACCATTGACCGTAGGTTTTGGAGACCTTACGGATATCAACTGCAACATCAAATACAGTTCCTCTTACAACCCTTACTAACTTACCCTGTGGGTGATTAATCTGAAAATGAAGGCCTCTTAGAACGTTTTTCGTACTCATTGACTGGTTGTCCTGAACAAATACCATATTCAAGCCTTCTTCTTCAAAATCCTTCTGGTTGTAGGTTTCCATGAAATATCCTCTTTCATCACCAAAAACTGATGGTTCTATTACATATAAACCTTCTATTTCGCATGTTGTTACATTAATTTTACTCATTCTGTTTTCCTCGATTTTAATTTCTTTTTATATTAGTAAATAATCTTTCCCTCGGCAACCTTTTTCAGATGCTGACCATAAGGGGACTTTCCATATCTAACTGCATGCTGTAATAATTGCTCTTTGGTAATCCAATTATTCTTAAATGCAATCTCCTCAATAGCAGATATCTGAATTCCCTGTCTTTTCTCAATTACCTTAATAAATTCCGTTGCTTCTGATAGGGCATCCATTGTGCCGGTATCAAGCCATGCATAACCACGTCCAAGAGTTACGACATTCAGATTGCCTTTTTCAAGATATATTCGATTTAAATCTGTAATTTCCAGTTCTCCTCTTGGTGATGGCTGAATTGATTTTGCATATTCACATACATTTTTGTCATAAAAATAAAGACCTGTAACACAATAATTGGACCTGGGATTCTCTGGCTTCTCCTCAATGGAAATAGCCTTACCATCTTTATCAAATTCCACGATTCCAAATCTTTCGGGATCGTCCACATAATACCCAAAGACAGTTGCTCCATCCTGTCTACCTACAGCTGCCTTAAGATGTGCTCCAAGACCACTGCCATAGAATATATTATCTCCAAGGATCATTGCACAAGAATCCCCATTAATAAATTCTTCCCCAAGAATAAATGCTTGGGCAAGTCCGTCAGGTGATGGTTGAGCCTTATAAGAAAGATGAATTCCAAGATTGGTTCCATCCCCAAATAATTTCTCAAAATTAGGCAAATCATTTGGAGTTGATATGATAAGAATATCTTTTATTCCTGCCATCATAAGTACTGATAAGGGATAAAAGATCATGGGCTTATCATATACTGGTAATAATTGTTTACTTGTAACCATTGTCAATGGATAGAGTCTTGTTCCGCTTCCACCGGCTAAAATAATGCCTTTCATAAAAATTCACCTCGCGATTTTCTATATAATCAATTGATATATTTCGTTTTACATATTAATATTTACATACTAAGTTCTACATTTTGAGTCCTATAAAACAAGTCTACATAACAACATTAAATACCTATTACACTAATCTATCTTCGGAATATGTCCCTCTGTAGCATTATCTCTATAATGCACAGATGCTGGATTCCCAATCACAATAGAATGATCCGGAACATCGAAATTAACAAATGTATTTGGTGCAATTAACACATCATTTCCGATATGCACATTTCCGACTACAGTACTATTTGTCCTTATACAGACTCTATCACCAAAAGTAGGAACACCTTTTCTTTTACCACGGGTATCTCGCCCTATCGTCACACCATGAGTGATAAATAATTCATTACCAAAATGTGCCATTCCGTTAATTACTATTCTACCCCAGTGTCCAACAATCAAGCCCTTCCCAATACTAGTGTTATTTTCTACATCAATTCCTGTCTTCATTGATAATGAATGTAACCTTTTTATATATATTTTTTCCCATATATTTCCCTTATTGCATTGAAATTTTCTATAATATTTTATAAACCTCCATTCATCACTCTGCAAAAAACTCTTTGGAAGTACATCGCAACTCCTAAAAGCTGCATTAAATTTATAGTCATAATCTATCAATTCATTATAAGATTTTTGATTTGGCAAATATGTACTTTTCGAAAATACTTTTTTTATTTTCATTTTTTCTCCCTTCAATAGTTGTACAACAGCATTTTTTAAGATCTATTTTGATTTACCATACCTCATAGCCTAATCTTCCATAAAACATTTTTCATTTATTCCTAAATCCGATAACCATGTATGATGCTCTTTTGCGCAACTGTGTCATTTCATCCGTCTTAAAGAAAACAACTATCAAAACAAATGATGGAATGAGAATGGACAATATACATTCAAGCACAAAACCAGCTATATCTGTCATATGAATACTAGTACAAGTGAACCACAATAAAGCAATGCTCAAAAAAGCTACTATTCCGTTTTTGATATATTTTAAAAGAATAGTATATTTCCCCTTATCAAACACATCTTTACTGATACCAACCATAAATGGTAGCAACGTAATAAATCCTTTACTAATTACTGTCGCAGCAAATATTCCTGACAATCCAAATATTTTCCCCAAAACAACTGATAGGATTATATTCACTATTCCTCCAAAAATCTGCAAGTACTTTCCTGTACTAAAATTCCCACTTCCTTCTCTAAAAGAATTCATAATTTGTGTAGTACCATCGAAGAAAAAATTCATACACAAAAAAATTATAACTGATTGGCTCAAAACATAATTGGCATCAATATTGCCTATCCAAATCTTCACAAACGAATTCAACAACTGAAAAAAACATGCTGTACATACAGTAACAACAAAATAGACCAAAAAATCAATTTGCTTAAAAATAGCGAAATGTCTTTCTTTACTTTCTTTTGCAATTACATTTCCAATTCCAGCAGCAAAAGAACGAACAATTATATTAATAATAATAGTAATCTGCGAAATAATCATAAAATAGTTACTATAATATCCAACAACAACTGTGCCTAATAACATTGAAATAACAATATTATCTGTAGCATTAAATAAGGTAGAACCACTTTTAAATATAGCTACAGCACCTACGTCCTTAAAGAAAATCATAACCTCTTTTTTCTTTAAGGGCTGAACGTTTTTTTCTTTCAAATATGGATACTCTTTATTTATCTTAATTGCTATAATAACATTTTTCAACATTACTAGCAATAATTTAACAATCAAATAAACAACAAAATTTCTTGCAATAATTAGAACTATTATATCAGCAAGGCAGTTGATGAAAGAAAACGCAATGTTTATATTTTCTATTTTATATTGTTCCTGATTTGCTGTCACCAAAGCCTGCTTATAAGCAAAAAACGAATATGATGAAGCTGTATTTAGCAAATATATGAAATAAACCAAATATAGATTCCCAGGTACTCCTTGATCAAAATTTACCATATAAGCTAAAAATGGCATAATACAACATCCAATACCAACAATAGCCAATCCAATTACTCGATAGCATATCTTATAAAACTTCATCAGAGTTTTAATACGTTCTATGTCATTATCAGCTAACGGTTGATATAAATAAAATGATATAGCTGCACCTATTCCCAGCTCCGAAAGTGCTAATAATGAGAGAATATTGGAAAAAAGTCCGTTAAGCCCTAGATATTCCGCACCTAATATCTTAATAAATACCGTTCTACTCACAAATGTAAGCACAAGTGTAAGTATTTGGCGTACCCCACTTGTTAGTATGATAAGCATTGAATTTTTAGTTCTTGAATTCTGCATTTATTCTCCATTTCAAATTTTATCTACGCAACTCCATATGTAGGACTTCTCCAGCCATAATCTGACCATATTTGCCACTTAAATAAATCGTTGTATGTAACATTTCTTCAAATGGTACCTTAGAAGATGAAATTAATCCATTTTCTATAATACCATGATTCGACAGCACCCCTCCCAATCCTTTAATCAAACTAGAGATTCCTCCATTTTGCGAATTTTTTTCGATATCAAATATGGTATCATTATAATAATAAGCTGTACATATTGTTGCATATGAAGTCTTTTCAATAAGGTAACCACTTTCAACCTGCAACCACTGATACACACATCTTACTGGATCATTTATGACTGTAATTTGAGCTTTAAGTTGCATATTAGTATTATCGGATACCACGAGATTTATAATATGTGTATATGATCCAAGAAGTCCCGCCGATGATTTCTTTATCATTTCATCATTAAGAGTATCATTATCGCAGTAAAGAATACTCAAGTAACAGTTCTCATTTTTAAATATATCTTTAATTTTTTCGTATCCATCCACAATATTAGTAACAATTAGAATGTTTTGATCACTTAATGAATTCCCTGAAAAACCAGATTGATTGATTTGATAATTGTTTGTATCTGCAATTGGTCTTATCATAACAGGAGTACCCATCAAATGCTTGATTTTGTTTATTATTTTATTCATTATTATTTCTTGTTTACTGCTTGCTACAAAATTTCACAGGCAGACACAATATGACCTCCATCTGTAAGATAAACACCAAAACCACCTGCTAAAAATGCAATAAATGCAGCTATTTCCTCTGGCAACGCAGGACGATAAAGTGCATTACAATTTTGAGATATATTATCCCCCATACTTAATCCACTCATCACCGTAGCTACTGACCCCGGTTGTATAACATTTACTGTTAATAATGGATATTTTTTGCAAAGCAAACGTGTGTATTCAATAATTGCTGCTTTGGAAATTCCATATGGTGTATATTGAAAATTTCTGAATTCTGCACATATAGATGCAATATTAATAATATTCCCTGATATTTTCTGTTCTACCATTTCTGTGGCAATTCTTTCAGTCAATTGAACTGTACCTTTAAAATTTATATTCCAGACATTATCAAAATCACTTTGCGTAACATTTCGAAAAGCACGCTTTTTATCTACATCAGACAGTACTCCGGCGTTATTCACTAGTATATCAGGTATTTTATTTGTCTTTTTTAAGTAATCCACCGCCGTATCTATTCTTTGTTGTGATGATTGATCTATCAAAATATAATCTACCTTAGCCTGAGGTATCTTTTTTCGTAAATAGTCAACTGTCGATTCTAATTTTTCTTGATTCCTACCACTAATGGTAACTACAGACCTTTCAGTCATAAAGCGCAACGCTAATACTGTCCCAATTCCTCCAGATCCGCCTGTAATAAGAACTTTTTTTCCTTCTAGTTGACCACCAACCACACTCGGCGTAAGATAGGCATCTCTTAAATATTCAGTGTATTTTAACGGTTCTAACTGCTCATATTTTAATTTTTCTTTAAATTTTCTCAATACCATTCGATTCCTCCTGACTAACAGAATAAACTCTTGCTAAACATCTAAATTTATTTTCCAACGGTTGAGTTATCAACCTCAATACCATACGACTTTAAATCGAATGCTAAATGCTTAACAAACAATTGACTTCCACGGTTATTTAACTTAAATCCCCCATCACAAAATAGCTCGGGTGAATTTTGAAACATCTCATCTTCCTGATAATCAAGAAATGGAATATTAATTTCGTCTATTATTTCCATAATATTATCTCTAATTATTTTCTCATTAAATTCATCAGAAAAATATTGATTTAACCTTATAGAAAATGGAGGAATAACCACGATTGGTCTTAATCCTTTCTCAATACAATAGCTAATCATTCTTTTTAAAACCTCGCAGTTTGAAGAAAGAATCAATCTATTTTCCTGCGATAAGTCAGATTTTCTTAAATCAGATAAATTAAATAATTTTTTCCACACTTTAACCAAGTTATCCATTTCTTTCTGTGAATTATTCACAGAAAGAATATCTGGGTAATTATCATAAATACTATTCATTTTTTTTAAATCTTTAATGATTTTTTTTATTTTTTTAGGATGAAAAAATAAAGGATATTTTGATTTTATTTTTTTACTAAGTTTATAATGTGGTATATTCTCTTTACTTAGAATTTTATAATATTGCAAATTATCATCTTGACCTTTATATAGCAACACACAAGCTGCAACAACTATAACCACAATACCGTCAGGCATAATATTGTTAACATAGTGATGCAATATCTTCTCATCCATTTCAAGGCTTTCCGATTGTAAAGCAAAATTAAAGCCACTCATACATAAATCATCATAAGTATCAAAAGCATATTTTGCATACGTACTTCCCAAATTGACAAATTTGAGATCATATGGAATCCCCTCAATATATTTCTGAATATCTAATTGAGTATTTTTATATTCGTTTGTTTTCATGTACATCTGATTCAAAAATATTGAACCAAGTAGAATAATCACAACTATCAAAATAACAATCCACATTACTTAATCTCCTATCTTTGTCTATCAATGCATTTTATTCAAAAGTGTTTTTAATTTTGCCTTGATTTTTTTTAGTATTTTTCTTACCAAATTTATTTTTTCCGGTTGACAATATTTTTCAAACAGTTTATCTTTAGGCAGCTTATCGTAATCATGCCAAAATGCTTCCCTATCTTTTCCCATGGGTGCTGATTTACAATAATTGCTATTATATTTTAAAACATCATCTAACGAAGCATCTTTCCAGACTAATTGTTCTTGAATCTTCTGAAATAATTTAAGCCCTTTTTCTGAATGACATACTATACTGGATAAACCTTTATTATCATCCAACTCAGGTGCAATATAGGAATATCCCCAGCAGTCAGATATCGTGATATCACTTAAACGATTGCCTTGCTTGAAAATACACTCGCTACAAGATGGTCTTGAATATAAGTGTTTAAAATAACCTGAAAAGAAATATGTTTGTCTTCCATTTCTACAAAATGATTCATATAGCGATTCGATTTTTAAAGAAAAAGTATGCCATCCCAAGCTTTTATCTTTAAATTTAATTTTTTTTATTTCTTTTTGTTTAAAAAAAGTATTCAAGTAGTCATACCATACTTTAGGCGACGGTGTTCCTAAACAAATAAAATCTACGCATATTAGATTATCATACTCTTTTTCAAGATAACCAAGTAGGCCTCCAATCTGACATCCAGTTCCAACAAATAGTACCTTTCGGTCACTAATAAGTTGCTGTTTAACATTTTTAAACACATCACCTATTCGGCTCTGCATATATTTTGAACCTAATAAATTCTGCAATTCATCGTAATTTTGGGCTTCGGTATGATATGCAAGAAACTTTTCATCGAATGCAGAACCATATATAATTCCATCTTGGCGAATTATTTCTTTTGACAAGGCAATAAACATACCACCAGATGAACTATTCGTTCTGTCTTCAGAATTCTTATTGTATGCAGCAAAACACTTTTTAAAATCATCCAACTTTATTTTTTCCGTAACAAATGGGCATACAACCTCACATTTATTACATTTTATGCATTTATTATGATTAACACACGGATATGCAAAACCTTCGTTGTCAGTTACCATAGTAATTGCATTTGTTGGGCAACAGTTGTAACAGGCCGAGCAACCAGTGCATTTTAATTTATCTTTTATATCTATCATATTTTCAAATTTTCCAATATAGGAATTCCTATCTATTTTTTTTTGTAATATTAGGAGTATATAATCTCTCTACAACACTTTTAGCTTCAAAAGCTTTTGCGGAATAATTAGGAATATTATCTTCTAAGTGTTTTCTAATAACATCTTCATTATCATACATATACTTAAATGCTATTATCAATTCATCGAGATCTTTGATAGATTGATAATCAACCACCAATTCTGTAGGCATACCTAAATCTTTTGCAATCCCGCGTGCTTTAACTGAATACCCAAGGGCCAGCGCTGGTACGCACATTGAGTATGCTGAAATCATTGCATGTGTTCGTGTGCCAATAAAGAATTGACACTTAGAGACTGCATACCGAATCTCACAATAATTCAAATTTTCACTATTAAAAAGATGAATTCTCTCTGTCTCTTTAAACTTTTCAAAAAGAGCCTTACACACAATTCGATCATCTTGGCCTTGCCAAAACACATGCGGAATAAATACTACATCCAACGATGTATCCGAAAGAATATAGTTAATTAGATGTAATAGATTTTTCCCAAATACAGTATCAAAACTAACATCCTTTCCTACGAAGTTGCTAAGATTAATTCCACAAACCTTTTTTTTATACATATAATCAGGAAGCGTACACGTCTTCGATTCTAGTACAAAAGCCGGATCGGGGTATAACTCTACATTGTCTAATCCTAACTTTTCTTCTAACATCTGCTTTGTCAAAGACTCACGTACAGTAATAAAAGAAAATTTCTTCAACGTGTATATTTTTTCAGGCGTCAAATTATCATATCCAATAGAACATCCCCATAAAATAGTTTTTACGTGCTTCTTTGATAAATAATTATTGATATAAATTATCTCGTTATTTTCATAGCATAGCATATCTCCACCCGTCGATAATACCAAGTCTCCAGAATCCATTTCTTTCATAATATATTCATACAAATGTCCTGCTTTATATATATGACGAGTTTTATTATTTCTCAATAAAATTCTTTTTAATATAAACACCATTTTTGATACTATTGACTCATCCGAATAAGTAGGCATAGCCCTTAAATCGAACAATTTAGAAAGACCCAATTTCTTATCTACTTCCAAGTTATTACTATAACCAATTATGCTCTCTGGCAATCCATTTAATATAGCTATAGTCCCACGAGTTATAGCTTCACAACCTCTATTATCTCCATCTTTATGTGATGGTAAATAAATTTTATTCATTAATCATCCTCCAATGCAATTTTTAACGCTTCTAAATATGCATATCCATATTTTTCATCTGGTTCAAGGTAGGCTCCTTCTGCCCATTCATTCCAAGCATTAACATAAATAAATTCATTAGAGTACTCTTTATCTACCTTATTAATAAGTCTCTTCATATTTTTACCGAATTTATCAGGTGTCGATCCCTCATATACAACCCCACATATATTTCTTGATGTATTATCCCAATCTACAAAAGCACCTGCAATAAGCCTTTTATCCTTAATTTTATAATTAAGAATATCATCCCAGTCATTATCATATAATCTATGAGTTAGTTTCCTCGCACTTTGCATATTACCAACTAACTTTGAATTTTGTATTTTTCTTAACAACTTATCAAATCCTATTGTAAGCATTATTCTTTTAATTTTCTTTTTATATTTTTTCCTTTCGCGATCAACCAATTCCAAATGGATAAATATTGGCTCGAATTGAATATAATTGTCGAATAAATTTAGTTTGGCTCCTTCTAAAAAAAATGTTGGAAATTGTACAATCAACTTAATCCCCGGAAAACCATTTTCGACCACCTTTTTCCTTATTCTTTTGATGACTTTTTTTAAATTTGGTATTAATTCAGGTTTGTATATCAATAGAATTGGCATCTCATCTTCTTTAATATATCTATCATCTTTAAAAAACTGGCACAAATACTGTATATGATCATCTAAATCTTTCATATCCCCGTAATCTTGAGCGACAATAACTTCATTATTTCCCCCATCCCATCGCTTAGTCCAATTTTCATTAGCCCAACACATGCAAAAAGGAATATCTATATTGGGATTTTTCAACATATTCTCTAATGGTTTTTCAAGTATCTTTTTACCATTCTTAAACCAATAATGATAGTAGCAAAAACCATATATGCCATTTTCTTTGGCTAGTTTTGCCTGCTTTTCCATCACCCCATCATCTAATATACAATAGTAGTCTTCACCATATGGTGTCTTAGGCTGATAATGTCCATCAAAAAGAGGCTCTGCCTTTTTTGTATTAGTCCATTCTGTAAATCCTTTTCCATATGCTTCATCATTCTCGGGTATTGAGTGAAACTGTGGCAAGTAAAAAGCAATAATTTTTTTGTTTTGTAACATATTTTATCCCCTTCGAAATTTATATTGGTATATTATCTTTCCAAAAAATACATAACACATAACTGTTGAAATTTCAGATTTCTATTTGATCTATTCACAAAAAACCAATTCATATTATAAATTGAAATACTCTTGAATATACTCCCAACCTTTTGTTCTTCCAACCTGCAAAAGTAGAAATATTAATTACCATTTAATATATTTCTCCTGTCCTCATTCAATCGTATAGAAAAAAACTCATAAGTTGCAAATAATACAGGCCACATAAATGAACGGCCACTATTTGTGATAATTAGTGTTGGTGTCGTAGCTATAACTAAGACTAACAATACTACTAAAAAGCCATATTTATTCCTATAGACTTTATTTTTAAGGATATTTATGCATTCTTTTCCCCAATGAATAACAGGCCATATGTATATTATAATAGTAAACAGTCCTGTTTGAGCAAGCAATCCAACTACTCCAACATCAACGTAATAATATTTACCGAATGGGCCGTATTTCAAGCTAAAATAAATTGGATTTACAATAAAGCCGAAACATATAAGTGGATTTTGAAGAAAATGCTGCCAGTAAAATGTTAAAGCACCGAATCGAGCATTATTATCTGAAATACTTTCGTCAGAAAAAGTGCCAAAAAATCCGCTTAACATTCCTGAATATACCAAATAAATTATTACACTAAAGCCAAAAATGCAAACAATTAGTGATCTTATAGGGGTATTTGTATATAACATAATAACAACGATACAACCAAGTACCACAGCAATGATTTGCATCCGAGTTTGACCTGCATAAAGCAAAGCAAAGAAATTAATCATAAAAATAATAGTTCCTATAATCTTGTTCTTATTAGAAATTCCATAACACTTGTATAACGCATAAACAGTACTTATCATTTGAAAACTACCTAGAGACATACGTAATTTACCGTTTCTCATAACTGCTCCTGATGCTCCCTGTAAAAAAAGTGGTCCTCCATTTGAATAAATAAAAGACTGAACTATACACAAGCCAGAAATAATTGTCGCAAAAGCCAATAAAATATTAAATATTACTTTATAATCACCTTTTTTCTTCATTATTTCTAAAATATACAGTGAAAAAACAACAGATAAAAAATCCGTGCAACTATATAATATATAAATAATACCTTGTTTTTGATATATAACTATCGAATATGCAACAATAATTATTAAAGAAACCATAAGCAGTCGAAAATATTTCCTAATGAACCCAGACTTGTACCATATACTAGGCTTTTTCAGTACTTGAATAATGGTGACTACTACCATTACACAAAAAACAAATGTCCAATTTGCTTCTGACCATATTCTAGATAATACTCCTGGTATTTGAACCAGATCAAATAGTCTTATCTCCAATAATGTAATTATAATAAATATAAAAACCAACATACTTGAACTTGAAAATTTCAGTACTAACTTACCTGTTTTCACTCAATTTCGCCCCTTATATAATATATTTTCGTAAAACATTTAATCTATCGTTTAGCAAAATAACCGAATCATTTGTAAGATTTTTCTGTATTTTCAGTTTAATTACATAATAAATCAATTCACTTCGTAAATATGATTTATATCTAATATCATATTTCTTTCCCAAATATACAAATGATTTACATAACTTCTCATACACACCTTTTTTATTTGTTGACTGACCTTCCAGATGTATAATTTTTTTATCCGAAAAAAATTTGATATCATAACCTAGTTTTAATGCTCGTAAACAAATATCTGTTTCTTCACCATACATAAAAATTTTCTCATCAAATTTTTTGATTTCAACAAACAACTCAGACCTTATGAAAATATCTGCACCGTTGATATACATTTTTTTTCCATCAAAATCACTATCATTAATCTGCTTGATTTTACTTGTTAGTATGAATTTCAAGCCAAAATTAATCATATAATTATAACTTAAATTTTTATTTCCATCCTTATCAAGCAATTGTATACCAAAGACACCAAGTTTATCATTCTTTACAAATTTATCAAGTGCATATTTAAAAACAGGTTCTATCAATATAGTATCTGGATTTAAAAACAATACATATTCTTTTGAAACATGTTCAAATCCTCTATTATTTCCTGCACCAAACCCATTATTTTCATTTCTAATAATAATTGTACCAAACTGAGTATATTCTTTTAACAGAAATTCATAAATATCATTGGATGGACTTTGTTCGACTACAATAACCTGTATGTTTTTCCCAATATCATTATATTTATATATTGAATTTAAACATTGTTCAATTACTTCCATATTGTTGTAACTTACAATAACTATACTTAATCCATATTCTCTCACAATTTCACATCCTTATAATATGACTTTATAATATTGCTCGTGCATTTTTGCAACATCCGAAAACTGTGGTACTCCTATATTGTTATATTCCTGACTATTCTTAGATTTTTCTATGGAATTAAGAATTTCATCAAGCAAACTATCTGGATTATTATCAATTGATATAACATTTTTACATTCAAACCCTAAAACACTGGTATCCCCAGAGGTTATGACTTTTATTCCTTGCTCAGCTGTAGCTAAAAAGCTACTATTTCTTGGAGAAATACCATTTTTAAATAATAGTACCGCAATGTCTGAACATTTCAAATAATCAGCAACATCATCTGATGACTTGTACCCTGTAATAATCACATGCTTTTCTAATTCTAATTCCTGAATTAAATCAAGTATGTTTTTTTGGTAAGAATCCTTTGTGTTACTCATATCACAAATCATCATATAATAAAAGTTGCTATATAACACCTTTAACCGAGATAACGATTTTAAAACAACATCAATGCACTTAGCCTCATTTGGGAATCCAAAGTGTGCAATTAAAAAGCAATTCTTATCCCCCGTAATTTTATACTTCAACATATTACATTCGTCCAAACCCAATGATGATTTAGGAATACTAGCTCCTATTGGCACATATTCCATTTTGTTCCTATTTATAAATGGAGTATAATGCAAAATATCATCTATAAATCTCTTATCAACAACAAAAACCTTTTTAGCAAAGATTATTGATGGAATTCTTCCCAACTTATAATTTCTTGTACACTCATTATACTCATGTAGTGTAAGTACAATATTTATACCTATAATTCTTAACAAAGGTACACAAAACAGCATCCATTTACTATTATAATATTCTGCAGAAGGCCATTGCAAATGAACAATATCAAATTTTTCTTTTCTACAAATCGAAATAATCTTCTTCACAGCATCATATTTTTTCCAATCATCAATAACATTAAAAATCCTTATACCCTTGTTATTTCCATAACTTGTACTTGTTAATACACTTACTTCATTGCCCTCATAAGCTAACGCTTTGGCAAGTTCCCAACTATAGTCTCCGACACCGCACTTTGCTGGTGGAAAACTACCGCAAACTATTAATATCTTCATACTATTTCCTCATTCTCCATATAATAATATTATTTTCACTCTACATCATGAATCGTATTGTACAATTCCCTTAAATAACTCATGTTATCAAAATAATCCACTCTTTCTTTACCCTTTTCCACAATCTTTTTGAGTTCATCATCGTTCATTGTTTCCACTCTGAAAATACATTCAGAAAGTGCTTTCCAATCATCAATATCATCAAGATATATTGCTGCATCACTTGCAATTTCTGGCATGCATGAGACCCTACTTGTAATGACTGGGATTTCAGCCTGCATTCCCTCTAACAATGGATATCCAAATCCCTCCAATCTCGACGGAAACAATAATGAAAAAGCATTAAAATATAAAACTCTTTTCTCCAAATCATTCACATAACCAGCAAAAATTATATCATTTTTATAAGAACTTGAATTAATTACATCTCGTAAATATTCACATTTTGCAGCTATATTTCCTGCTAACATTAATTTTTTCTTACCACCATTTTTTCTGTATTCAAGATATGCCTGAATCAAAACATTCGCATTTTTCCGGGGTGACAATGTCCCAACAAACAAAATATATTCCTTATTATGTATTCCAAACTTGTTCAACACTATATCAACATCACTCTCACTTGCATCTTCACCTTTGGGGAACATTTTTTTCCCTATATAAATAACCTTTATCTTAGCTGGATTTACTTTTAACCTATGTTCAATCTCTTTTTCACCATTATTTGATATTGCGAGAATCTTATATGCATTTTTACAGGATTTTTTCAAAAATAATTTATGTGCAATAACAGTATTTCTAGGTGCATAATTTGTGTAGGCATATGCTGACATATCATGAACATGAATTATATTTTTCACATTCTTTATCTTAAATGGAAAAATAAAATTAGGTTGCCAAAAGAAGTCCAATTTATCATTTTTTATATACTTGGGTAAAACAAAAAGTAACCACAGCATATGATTATTCCCATTAGCTGTATGAATGGTAAACCGCTTGTCTAATGCTAAGTCTACTTTAGTTGGACGATCTGCATAAAGAAAATACTGATCACAGTCGTCTAGTCCATTTATATAATTCAGGAAATCAAACACTAGTGTTCCAATTCCATCCCATTGATAACACAATACGCTAATATCAATTCCAATTCTCATGCTAAGTCCTCTCTAAACTATTAATGTTTTCAAGAAATCATTCAGTCCCCTGCAAATACCTTCCCATGTGTATTCTTTTTCAAACAACTGATATGCTTGTTTCATACGTTCATTCACATCACCTTGATTTCGTATTATTTCAATAATCCTATTTGCAAATTCATGTGAATCATCCGTAATAAACATATGCTTTTCATTTTCAAACTTTGTCCCACATGCTCCCGAACTAGTACACACCACTGGCACATTATATGATATTGCTTCAATTAGTTTTGTTTTTACTCCTCCACCGCTAAAAATTGGAATAGCAACAACATCCGCTTTGTAATAATATTCTTCAACGGAATCAACTGTTCCTGTAACGATAACAGATTCATCTGAAATATTAACAAGCTCTTTACTTGGATCTCTGCCAACGATATAGAGACTAACATTTTTTACTATTTCTTTAATAACTGGCCAAACATTTTTGTAAAACCATAGCACTCCCTCTATATTTGGTGGGTATGACATTTTACCAAAAATCATAATATTTACACCATCATGTATCACTCTATCACCATTATGATTTGATTCTGCACCTATTGGAGACAAAAATGTTCTGTTTATATTGCCAAACGTGGTTTCAAAATACTCTTTATCAGATTCAGAAACAAAAGTGAAAGCATTGATAATCCCACTATTATATAAACGTGTTTCAAATCTCTCGAGACGTTTTGCTTCAAATTTATAAATAGCCTTTTTGAAAGGCGATTTAATACTATCACCTATATTTTTCAAGGACAAATATTCTATATTAGCAAGTCCAAGAACACACGGAATATTATACTTTTTTATATACTCTATAGCATTTATGGCCATTTGCGGATATTCAATGTCAATTAAATCAATACTCTCATTTTGAAGCAAAATATCAATATCTTTTTGCATATCAGATATTGTTCTACTCGCGACTGCATATGGCATTGAAAATGAATTTTTCATGCTTGAAAACAAATATTCTTTTCTAAGGTAACATTTGCAGTCCTCAGCGATACTACCAAGACTTTCTTTCTGTATTAAGAATTCTTCTCTTGAATCCACAATAGTAAAAACGAAAATCTTATTTCCCTGAAGGCTAAGATACTTAATCCGATTATATACTACTATTCTTCCCCCAGTATTAACTGGGAAGATTGCTTCTGGAGACAACAATACAATATTCATATTCACCTCATGTTCATTAATTATTACAACGTCTCAACCAACTTTAATATATTCTTTTCAAAAGAATTATACGTAAAATTCTCTAACACCCTATTTCTAGCATTTTTTCCATATCTCTCTCTTAAATCAACATCCTCATATAATTTGCATATGGCATCTGCATATGCTTTACTATTAGAATTAGTACACTCTATACCAGTAACTCCATCTAGATTAACGTAGTTCACACCACTACCAACAATTTTAAATGTCACCGCTGGTTTTCCATAATACATTCCTTCTGCTAAAGCTAACCCAAATCCCTCATTTCTTGTTATAGATGGAAAACAAAAAACATCACATGCCCATAGGTATGCTCGCCACTCACTATCTGTTATTTTTCCAACGAACTCTATTTTTGTATTATTTGCAGCTCTTATCTTCAATTCCTTGGTCAAAACACCAGTTCCTGCGATAATAGTTTTAACATTACCATTAATGTGCTTTGAGGCTTCAATCAAATACTCTAATCCTTTGTATGGTACATGCCTCCCTATAAAAAAACATATCATTTCGTCATTATATTTTCGTCGTATTTCAAGAGCCTTTTGTTTTTCTTCATCACTAATTTTTAGTCTCTCTTCGTCAATGGCATACGGTAATACTTCCTTTTTCCCCCCAAAATAGGACGTATATGCCGATTCATTTATATGTTTAGGTGTTGCTCCAATAATTTTATCTGCCCTCTTTATCAATCTAATATTCTGTGAATGAAACATCTTTCCCAGTAATTTCTGCCTAGTAATATCTAAATGCCAATATATTACCAACTTAAAATTATGTCTTTTATCCTTAAGTAAATAATTTGCGACAAAAGGGTTAGGATAATGAAATATTATGATATCCGGTTCAAACTCATTTAAAATTTTTTTCAGTACTGAAGGAAGTGAACATGAAATCGATTGAGAAGATATTTTTGCAATATATCCACACCTGATAATTTCAACATCGTCTACATATTCTGTTATTGTTTCACCTTTTTTTGTTGTTACTCCATCGGTTGTAGCATCCTCATTAAAACATAGCACTTTTTGTTGGATATCATCATTTTTTTTAAGTGAACTAACAATATCTCTTACTACTTGTTCAGTTCCACCAATAAATGGATAATAATATTTTGATATCTGCAATACTTTCTTCATACATTCTCCTTCAATTACTCTCTAAATTAACTTTCTCTCTTTGAACCAACCCCTTGAACTTCAAAATGAATATGGAATTAAAGTTCCTGTATAATCGTTGGATTAAAATGGCTGATGGCATTTCATAGACGCAGTTCAAGCGAAAATATTATAAACTGTTCAAATGAAAGGTAAATATTGCAAAACCACTCCGTCTTGTACTTGGTTTATTAATTTCCAAACTAAATTCCACACCTACTTCATTCAAAGTGGAACTTACTTTGAGAAATCCATAGGGTGGAATTTACTTTGAAAGAAAAGTCTCTGGTTTCATTGCTTACGGCTTCCCTTTTTCAAACTTTTTTTATAATATTTTTGCCTTTTGGCATATCCTTCATAAGCTGGTCAACAAATTCTTTTGCATGTACTATTACTACTTTCATATCATATTATTTTATTAATTCCCAGTCCTAGTAACCACAACTGCCAACGTCTTCAATAACAACTTAATATCCAGCCCAACCGACCAGTTATCAATATATTCTAAATCATACTTAACAACATCATCGAAATCATTTATCTGATTTCTTCCACTGACCTGCCACAATCCCGTAAGCCCTGGTTTAATACTAAGTCTTCTTCTATGTTTTGCCTCATACTGATTGAATTCATCCACAGTAGGTGGTCTAGTACCAACTAAGCTCATATCACCATTTAATATATTCAAAAACTGTGGTAATTCATCAATGCTTGTCTTTCGAATGAACTTACCAACCTTAGTAATTCTAGGGTCATCCTTCATTTTAAACATTAATCCATGCATCTCATTTTGATCCATCAATTCTTCTTTACGGTCCTCTGCATCTATATACATAGAACGCAGTTTGTATATATTAAAAATTCTGCCGTTCTTTCCAACACGCCTTTGTGAGAAGAAGACAGGACCCTTAGATTCTAATTTAATTGCGGGTGCTACAAATATAATTGCGATAAGCATGATAAGTAACCCAACAATACTACCAATAATATCGATTATTCTTTTCATTAACACACTTCTAAAATCATATATATTAGTTGCAAAAGATACAACATTATACCCAGAGAACCGATCGATCGTCTTGTTTTTCACATCCATGTTATAGATATCGATATTAAGATTAACTAGTATACCCATCTTTTCAAATATTAAGATGATATCTTCTAATTTCACTCTGTATTCATACGGAATATTTATGAACACCTCGTCTACTGCCTGATACATTACTGAATCACATACTGTTTCACTATTACCACACACGTAGACTCCACAGATTGACTTACCAGTCATATCTTCATCAATAATGACAATCCCACTAATATTAATATCCCAATCATTTTCATCACCGATTTTAGTTATGATTTCTTCGGCTCTCGCTTTTACAGTAATAATCGTACAATTACGTCTGCTCTTTGAATTTTTAAGCATTATGAATGTAAATAGCTTAAAATAACATCTTGCAACATATACTGTTATTGTAGCTACAGTAAAAAATATTATGAATACAAATCTTGAATAGTTACTTCCTTGCTTCGTAATGAATAGATAGCAGAACCAACCCATCATCGTCAATGCTTGAGATCGAAATACTACTAAGAATTCTATTACGTAACCACGCTTAAAGATATTTTTACCAACCTTCATATATGATCTAGATATAACAAAATATAATAGTAAAATGATAATTAATGCATCCTTATATTCTATATTAACACTAAAAGTTTTCAAACCATCATTTTTAGTCATTATTGAAAAGTAGAATGCAATTATGATACTAAACATATCAATAATAGTCACTACATATCCACGTGCTTTATTACCCTTACTGTTCATCCTCAGCACCCACACTATCCACTGAAGTTGCGGCTACCTCGTCCAATACTTCTGCCTGTAATATATGTTCTGCTGTAGTGACTTTGTTGATATCTTTATTCATTCTAGGACTATATACGTTCAGATTATTCGAAAGAATGACGCATACAATGAACGCTACGATAAGAACCACTATATATATAATTATCATATCAATATTATACGTACCTATGTCTTGACCTATTAACAACTCTAATATATTCATTGAATAACCCCCTTCCGATTACTTTGAAAATATATACTAATTTTGTGATTATATTTTATTTAATGAACTAACTTTCTTTCTGTACTAATTGTAATAGTAGCAGTTTTATAATTCTTCGGCCGGTATATTTTAAGTTTATGAGATATAATAAGACAGATAGCCAATGCTGCTGAAGTAACAACGATATATATAACTATCATAGTAAAATTGTAAGAACTTTCGTCCTGATTGAAAAATAGTTTTAAAATCTCCATTAATAACTCTCCCGTTAATCTTTAAAATTATCAATTCTTATTGCATTTTATCTGTATTTTCGGTATTTTATTGATCAATTTTTGCTATTGTTTTAAATTAATATATCTACGTGTACTTTCCGTGTATACTATGGTTGCGTCGTTGCTTTTATCGTTGGTTGTGTAGATGCTTTTGTCGTTGGCTGTGTTGGATTTACTACTGGTGGATCTACTACTGGTGGATCATCTGCCGGTGGATCATCTGCCGGTGGATCATTTGCTGGTGGATCATTTGCTGGTGCTACTGTTGAAGCTTTTGTAACTGTCTCAACCTGCTTCGCACCTACATGTAATATGAACTTCTCAATATTAGATGAATTACCGTCTGTATCTGTACAATAGATACTAATCGTATAATCGCCGGCAGTTTTCGTATTATATTCTCCAACAATAATAATTCTTCGAAATAATGTTTCTTTGTCATCTTTATTATCTGTTATATCTTTCACATAAGAAGTCCCATTGAAGCTACCACCTACCGCAATTGTTAATTCATTCTGAGAAAGTGTAAGCACTGGCTTTTCAGGTGATACCGTAGTGTTCTCCACTGCCTTCGTTGTAGCGACTGTTGCCAAAACATTGGTTGACTGTGCTAACGCAGCAGCGTCACTCGTTGCTTTTTCTTTCGCCAGTGTTAAACTATCAATCTCTTCCTGACTTGCGATGTACTTAAAATCATGATTAATCTTCGCAATGTTATTACTCTTATCCCTTGCCACATATATAACTTTTGCAGTTGAAAGATCTGTTGATATGTATATCTGTTCTATTATAATAGAATCACTCACATCACCATCTTTTCCATCCACTGCCTTTACATATTGTATTAATGTTTGCTTGTCTTGGCCACTATCATATGTTATCTCGCGTCCAGTTGGAATATTAAATGTAATTACAGGTGCTTTTTTATCTTCATTCGCAATTACATAAATTGCCACTGTAACTAGCAATATGATAACAATGCCAATCGCTATTGTCACTATATTCTTCTTCACTATAAGGACTCTCCTTTATTTGGCTTTATTACCACAGTTTCCCTTAATACTTGCCATAGTACTTGCCGTAGTACTTGCTATAGTATCCATTCTCACTCATATCTACCTTATTGAGAACTGCGCCTAATATCTTACAGTCAGTCTTTTTTAACTGGACCATTGTATTTTGAATGAACTTATAGCTTATTGTATTCGCTGCAATAACAAATATTGCTCCATCACATTCCTGCGCTACAATTGCGCTGTCTATGACATTTCCAAGTGGTGGTGTATCAATAATCACATAATCATATGTCTCTCTAAGTGTCTTGATCAATAACTTAAAGGTCTTATTGCCAAGTAATTCCGATGGATTAGGTGGAACTGGACCTGAAAATACTGTTAACAAGTTTTCAACATTAGTAGCATACATGACTTCCTCAAACTTGCAGATTCCTGATAAGAAGTGGGTTAACCCCTTGACCGACTTATTTATCTTATAACGTCCTACAAGAATTGACTTTCTAAGATCGGCGTCAATGAAGATTACCTTCTTCCCTGATTCCGCAAGTGATACTGCTAAGTTAAAAGATACGCTAGATTTTCCTTCATTCGGAGTTGCACTTGTTACCATGATTACTTTAACGTCTGAACCGCATAACTGTATATTTGTCCTTAGGTTCTTATAAGCTTCATTACTTCTATAATCAAGCTTTCTGATTCCCTCAATATTAATTGCTGCCACTATCTTTCACCTGCTTTCTTGCATTATTGCTTGATGAACTACGTTTCTTCTTTTTCTTCTTCTTACCTTCGCCATCGTTTAGCTCATCTGATATTGGAATAAGTGCAAGTGTACTAATTCCAAGATATTTTTCGATATCTTCTGCACTTCTTATAGTATCATTCATTAAGAACCGAATAATTACGACTGCACAGGCTAATAATATACCAAGAATTCCGCCAATCATCGCATTCTTACTAGCACTTGAACTTACTGGGGTAGTTGGGATGTTTGCTTCTTCTACTATATTCACTTGTTCAATCTGCATTACCTTACATATTGTGTCTGATGATATCTTAGCTACCTTATCAGCAATCTCTTTGGCTTGATATTGGTCTTTGTTTCTTACAGCAATCTCAAGAATACGAGTATCTGTTGGTGTATTCACAGTAATACTTCCTGCTAATGCATCTGCAGTTGTATCTAAGTTCAGTTCGCTGATTACCTGTTCTGTCACTGCTCTGCCCTTTATTAGGACCAAATAATCCTTCGTAAGCTGTGTTGATGATGCAAGATCATTATATGTTGTAGTTCCTTCGCTTTGTCTATTGATTACATATAACTTAGTAGTTGATTCATATACAGGACTGATGAATAGTTTGCTGATAAGAAACACTGACACAGCTACAATTACACCTGTTATTATAATAATAATTGCTTTTTGCAAAAGTACGCCCATAATCTGTTTTAAGTCAATCTCGATTTCCTCGTTTTGCTTACGTGTTTCCATCAATTCAAATCCTCCAAATATCTTCCTTCTATTATCCGCTCTGGATTGTATATCAATATATCTTCTGTATATTCCTGACCATACTTCTTTTCTATATATGCTGCACATTCATCCATTCTAGGGGCCCTATTCCCATCACTATGCGCATCTGTTGCTACTACATCAATGTATTGATTCTTAAGTAGTTTTTTTGTATAGCTCTTGACTCCTCTTCCGCCCTGTCCGAGTATGGAAGCGGCGTTGACCTGTATGACAGCGCCCATGTCACGAAGTTCTTCTACGTATTCTATATTCTTGACCATACACTCATATCTTTCAATGTGTGCTATTATCGGAATTAATCCTGCCTGCAATATATTGTTAATGCTCGCTCTTATGTAATGATAATCTGTTATCGTTGAATATTCCACCAAGAGATATCGATCACCTTCCATGGTAAGCTTCGTCCCGCGCTCGATTGCTTCCAGTGCATCTGACGTATATAGTACTTCTCTTCCAAGATACAACTTCATATCTGGATGTATAATCTTTGCCGCGACCTTGAATTCATTGAACTTTTCTAGTATCTCTTCATATGTATTCATTGACTTAACCGGATGATAATGTGGCGTCGCAATAATTCCTCTAATTCCCTCTTTGTATGCTATATCTAGCATCTTCATACTCATGGCCATATTTCTTGAGCCATCATCTACCTCGGCTAATATATGACTGTGAATATCAATATACCCACTGGTTATTCCTCTTTTCATATATTTACACATTACCCCTTATTCTTGACATTTTCTCATTTTAGCATAATAGCAATCTCAATGCAATAATTTAGAACTTTATTAATGCAACTATTTTTATCTAACTTAGCAATTATAGAATATTATTCCATAATTGTAAAGCAACTATTTCTCTTATTATATCTTAATATGCTACCTGTTTAAATCAGAATCTCAATTGAATATCAATTTTTCGTATTGCTAGTATTTTTTCAATGTGGTATCATTTAAATATTAATTTTAGCTATTTTATGCTTATATAAGGAAAGGTTTGGACATATACGATGACTATTTATGAAAAATCTCTGCAGTTACATGAAGAATGGAACGGCAAATTGGAAACTGCTTCAAAATGTAAAATCTCTACGAGAGAGGATTTGGCGCTTGCTTATACACCTGGTGTAGCTGAGGCTTGTAAGGTTATTGCTCAGGATAAGGAAGCTGCTTACAAATATACGATTAAGGCCAATACAGTTGCTGTTGTTTCAGACGGTAGTGCGGTTCTTGGTCTTGGCAATATCGGTGCTTACGCAGCTTTGCCTGTTATGGAAGGAAAAGCTGTCCTTTTTAAGGAATTTGGTAATGTGAACGCATTTCCAATCTGTCTTGCTACGCAGGATACGGAAGAGATTATTCAAACCATTGTTAATATCGCGCCTGCATTTGGTGGTATTAATTTGGAAGATATTTCAGCGCCTAGATGTTTTGAAATCGAATCTCGATTAAAGGAACTGCTTGATATTCCTGTTTTTCATGACGATCAACACGGTACAGCAATTGTAGTTCTGGCTGGAATTATCAATGGTCTTAAAGTCACTGGCAAGAAGATGGAAGATTGTCAAGTTGTTGTGAATGGTGCAGGATCTGCCGGCGTAGCGATTACTAAGCTTCTTTTAACCTATGGTTTTAAGAGTATTACAATGTGTGACATAAGCGGAATCTTATCAAAACGTAGTGACGGTCTTAACTGGATGCAAGAATCTATGATGGAGATCACAAATCTTACTGGACGTACCGGAACTCTTTCTGATGCGCTTAAAGGTGCTGATATTTTTGTAGGGGTCTCTGCTCCTGGTATTGTTACTGCCGAGATGGTTACTACGATGAACAAAGATGCGATTATCTTTGCAATGGCGAATCCGATTCCAGAGATTATGCCTGATGTTGCAAAAGCTGCTGGTGCTAGAGTTATTGGTACTGGACGAAGTGATTTCCCTAACCAGGTTAATAATGTAATTGCTTTCCCTGGTATCTTTAAGGGTGCTCTTGAAGGACGCGCAACTCAAATCACAGAAGACATGAAGCTTGCTGCGGCTCTTGCTATTGCTAATCTTATTCCAGATAACGAAGTGAGTGATATCCATATATTGCCAGAACCATTTGATCCTCGTGTTGCAAACGTTGTAAGCCAAGCAGTAAAGGATCATATAAAATAATGCTACCACAATTTTATTCTTTAAGTGAATATTTGAATACTACGTTTGGTGAAAAAGTGTACAAGTTAGCCCTGAATAGTGGGATGTCATGTCCCAACCGTGATGGGCTAATTGATACAAGAGGATGTATTTTTTGCAGCGTTGGCGGGTCTGGGGACTTTGCTGATGGGTCTCAAAATATCACGGAACAGATTGAAGCTGCTAAGGCCTTGGTGCAATCCAAGTATTCTGGCAACTCTTATATCGCTTATTTTCAGGCTTTTACTAACACCTATGCTCCAATTGATTATTTACGCCGTATATTCACTGAAGCAATTCAGCATCCAGATATCGTAGGCCTGTCCATTGCTACGAGGCCAGACTGCCTTGATAATGATATTATTGCCCTAATTAGCGAGCTTAATACAATCAAGCCCGTATGGATTGAATTGGGCCTTCAGACCATACATGAAAGGACTGCTACTTATATTAGAAGGGGGTATCCTCTTTCTGTATTTGAGCACAGTATTGCGATGCTAAATGCTGCTAAGATTACTACGATTGTTCATATGATTATTGGACTTCCTTATGAAACGCCCCAGGATATGTATGCTACCGCAAGCTATCTAGCGCGGACGAACATTCAAGGTATCAAGTTGCAGCTTCTCCACGTTCTTCGTGGAACCGACTTAGCAGATGATTATGCCAATCGGCTTTTTGAAACTTTGTCGCTTGAGGAGTACATTATTATTTTAGGGCATATTATCGAACTACTCCCAAAGGATATCGTTATACACAGAATCACTGGAGACGGCCCTAAGAACCAGCTAATCGCTCCACTATGGAGTGGGAACAAACGAAATGTATTGAATTTAATCAATCGAGAATTTAAGATACATGGTATTGAACAAGGAAAACTCTTTGACCAGCAACAATAAATCAGGAAAGAAGGTCTTTTATTATGTCATCTGAATCTATGACTTTATACAAATTAATGGTTTTATATATGTTAAAAAAGGTGAATTTTCCACTGAATAACGGCCAAATCTCCGATTTTATACTGCAAAGGGAATATACAACTTATTTCACATTGCAAGAAGCAATCAATGAGTTGGTGTCAGATAATTTTATACAGCTTATCAATTATAGGAATTCTACTCAGTACAAGTTAACAGATGAGGGTACCGATACCATCGCTTTCTTTGACAGTAAGATATCTTCTGCCATTAAGGTAGATATCGAAGAGTACCTAAAAGTAAACAAATACGTACTAAAAAGTGAGGTCGGTACCACTTCTGACTATTACAAATCGACTTCAAAAGATTATATTGTCCATTGCCAGGTGAAGGAAGGTAAGTCTACTCTTATAGAGCTGAATTTGTCTGTTCCACTTGAGGACCAAGCAGATGCTATGTGTGCCAAATGGAAAGAATCCAGCGCCGAAATCTACGAATTTATTATGCACAAATTGCTCTAGTAATGAGGAAAGTAAAATAAAATAAGAATCGCAAAACCAAGCTTGCTTGAGTTTTGCGATTCTTATTTTGTTTTATTTGACGAATACCGCACAACTTTAGAAACTCGTCCTTTTGAGTTTCTAAAGTCTGCCGTCTCCCACAACTCCCCGCGGTATTCGTCAAATGGGCAGCCCAAGGCTGCCCACTTTCTGTCTTATATTCCCATCACAAAAACTTCCTCTTAATCTCCTCATATTTTTCCTTCGTCATAAGCGCCGTCACATCACAATCCTTAAACAACACGACAAATGTCCATCTACCATAAGGTTCAATCTTCTTAATCTGTGAGATATTTATGATATAGGATTTATGTGATCTCATAAACTGATTCTCGTCCAGTTTTGATTCAATATCTCCAAGTCCTGCTGAGGTTTTATACAGATCTTGCTTCGTATATATCATAGTGGTATTATTCTCCCTTTGTATCAAGATAATATCCTTTGCATCTATGAAGCTGATACTTTCTTTACCTTTCACAATCAGTTTGTCTAATCCACATTCATATTTTATAATCTTATCAATACTTTCATGGTCTGTACTTTTTCTTTCTTCACTGATTGATTTGACACGTTCTAACGTTTGTTCAATTCGTTCAATGTTGAATGGTTTGATTAAATAGTCAAATGCATATAATTCAAATGCATTTGACATATATTCAGAATGAGCAGTAGCAAATATTATCTTCGTATTCGGTTGCAAATCTAAAATCATCTTAGCGCAATCAATTCCGTTGCATCCGTTGATTTCTATATCCATAAACACAACTTCAGGTGCGGTTTCATTGAACACTGCAATTGCATCGTTGATGTTATCGCATTCGCCTACTACCTCAAAGCCCGGTGTTCTTTCAATGACTTTGGATAGTATTTTTCTGATATTGATTTCATCCTCAACTAAAATCACTTTAATAGACATATTGCTCCTATCTGCTTCTACCTTCTATCTGCTGTCTGCTTCTATCTGCTGTCTGCTTCTTTTGGTCCTTCTGTATCCTCTTGTTCTACATACTGGTTGTGAAAGAACCTCTGACATAATAACCGCCTGCTGAAGTTTTTTTACTAGCTCGCTTTGCTTATCATTACTTGTCTCATTACTTTGCTTAACGTTGCTTATAACATTATTTTCGCCATAATAATTCTCTTCAATATCACTACCTTTATTATAGTTTCTTTGATTATCACTACTTAAGGTATTATTGCTTTGCGTATTACTGCTTTGCATATTGCTACTTTGCGTATTGTTACTTTGAGCGTTTTTTCTCACAGAATTCGTTCTCTGAATATTATCACTTTGAGTTCCATTGCTCTGACTGTAATCCATTACATCCATTACCTTATAATTCATACGATTAAAATCATTTTCATCAAAACTACTTTGCGTAACATTACTTTGAATTTCGTTATACATACTTTTGATTATATTATAAATGCTATTCGCCATAAGTTTGGCCTTTCGTATCTATCTTTGCTTCTTTACCATTTCCGGCAATATTATCTCTCATTTTTGTGTCTGCTTTAATATTTTGCATATCATAATAATCCATGATTCCTAATTTACCTTCACGAAGTGCAAATGCAAGTGCTTTAGGAACTTCTGCTTCTGCTTCTACAACATAAGCTCTCATCTCTTGTTCTCTAGCAACTGCCATTGCTCTTCTTTCTTCTGCCTTTGCCTGTGCAATATTTTTATCGGCTTCTGCTTGAAGTGTCTGTAAATGTGCACCTATGTTACGGCCGATATCAACATCAGCAATATCAATTGATAGGATCTCAAATGCAGTACCAGAATCCAAACCTTTACTCAGTACTAATTTTGAAATTTTATCAGGGTTTTCTAGCACTTCCATATGTGACTGAGAAGAACCAACTGTTGTTACAATACCTTCACCAATTCTTGCAAGAATCGTTGCTTCACCTGCACCACCAACAAGTCTTTCCAAGTTCGTTCTTACAGTTACTCTTGCTTTTACTAACAATTCAATTCCGTTTTGTGCTACTGCTGATATATTTGATGTTTCAATAACTTTAGGATTAACACTCATCTTAACTGCTTCTAATACATCACGTCCTGCTAAATCAATTGCAGCTGCTTTTTCAAATGGCAATTCAATGCCGGCTCTTTCTGATGCAATCAAAGCATTTACTACATTATCAACATTACCACCTGCAAGGTAATGTGCCTCTAACTCATTTACATTAATATCTATTCCAGCTTTTGTCGCTTTGATCAGTGGCAAAATAATTCTTGCGGGTGCAACTCTTCTAAGTCTCATTCCTACAAGATTAAATATACTTACTTTAACATTCGCTGCCAATGACGAGATCCAAAGACCTACTGGGACAAAACTAAAAAATAACAAAACAAAAATAACAACAACACCGATAACAACATAAATTCCTATCATACTTTTCTCCATTCCTGCCGTGCGAATTTAATTCGCATTATTTAACGGCACTAAAATATAGTTTACTTGCTTACTTAAACATTTCTCTAACCACTAATTTAGAATTGAATACTTTATATATCTCGATTTTACTTCCGATTGAAATATAACGCCCATCTGATATAACATCAAATTCTATTTCATCAAATACGCCTCTTCCAGTTGGTCGTAAATCTGTTGATGCAAGACCTACTTTTCCTAACAGATAATTTAAGTCATTAGAACTTATGTAACCATTCTCTTTGTCTTGCTTTTCATGTAAAATGATCGGCGAGTCAAGTTTTCCCTTTGAAAGTAGCGACATGATTACTATAAACATAATCAAAAGCACTACTAATATAATCGCAGTAAATACTAACGCTTCATTAACTGTATCTGATAAAAGAACCACTCCTGCTGCTAAACAGACCGCTCCTAATAACCCGTGTGCTCCAAACCCTGGAATCATCATCTCTATCGCTACAAACACGAATCCCATTATTAACAAAATTACGCCTAAAATCATTAATCCATCCATATTGTCACCTCCTAGGTTTATAAAATATATGTAATTAATTGTTCTTTCTATCATATCACTCTTGTAAATACAATTTCAACTGATTTATCATTATATCATAGTAAAGATCAAAATAATCTAATATGTGTATTTTTCCGCTATCCCCTTATAATGATGTGTCTCTAATACCCATGTGTACTCTTGATTTCAGCGATCTGTGCATTGATTTCGTCCAATGTCATTTTACTTGGGTACTTCTCCAAAAACAGCTTCCAATCAGATAGCATCCCACTTAATCCGTTTTGGTTGAACATATAATATATGCTCTCATCATATGCATCCATCATTTTCATCACACTTTCAATTCCATATGTATTTACCATATAATCAACAAAAGAATAATTGCTTAAAATGAAGTACTCATTGTAGGAATGGTAAGTCAGATACTTACTGATTTCTCCTACATTATCTCTTATCTTGCTCATAGTAACATTCTTAATCGTATCTTGTTCATATTTTTTTGTGAGCTCATTTAAATAGTTATGAACATCTATACCGTAATTGAGTGAACCAATCCCCATTCCTAAATAACTCTGTACATACTCATAAAATCCATGCTCTAGAGCGTTTGTTCTCCCGTCAGCCATAGTCATCGTATTTGTGGTTTTAGTTGTAACTAATTGTGTCAGCAGATGAATCAACTGACTCCTATTATGTCGAAACATCGTATTATTCATATACAAATCACATGTCACAATTGTTTTACTAATATTTTTCGAAAAAGTTATACCTTCTAGATTTGGGGCATCATCGCTGTCGGCGACTTTTAATCCTATGAAAATGGTATCAATGCCTTCATATTGTTGATACCAGTCCTGCTTGTTCAGTAATGATGCAATTTGATTGATATAGTTTCGCACTGCCGTTTCATATTCCGCCTGCGTTTTATAAACTGCATTTTTTAAGTCATATGTTTGCCAGTAGTCCTCATAATATGTAAATTCAATGTTAATTCCAGTCTTGGTCTTGGTTTCGCTTTCTGCGCGAATGTTTTCCTCCGTTTCTGCTGACTTCGCTTTATTATCCTTTATTACAATTACAGTTGCGATTATTGCAATCACTACAATTACAGCTATAACTGCTATTAAGATAGATTTTTTCCTCATTTCTCTCCCCCATTATTCATTCAAAGCTTTTCATGTCTATTTACATCAATCACTTTGATATTCATAGTATATGATATTTTTGTAACAATGAAATATCAAACCAATATGTTATACATTTTTGAATTTGAACTGTCACTATTGCATGTTTAACTTACATCTTCCTTACTTATGAACACGGTAAATGAAGTTTTGCCTTCGATTGACTGAAGTTCAATCGTACCATTATTGCTATCAAGAATTTGATTAATGATCATAAGGCCTAAACCATGTCCCTCATCTTTTTTTGTTGAATATCCCTTTTTAAATATGAGGTCTTGCTGTGACTCAGGTATTACTGGGCCATTATTATAGACACAAAATCTATAGTTACGTATATCTTCACCGATCTCAATATGTATCGTTTTTTCTTTCTCCATTTGATCAACAGCAGTAATTGCATTATCAATCAGATTAGCAAGTACCTTACATAGCTCCCATTGTTCTATTTTAATATTACGCAAATCTGAAGTCACTCCTAAAAACATAGCAATATCAGCTCTGCGAGCGGTTTCCATCTTTGCTTGAAGAAGCGCATTCAGTGCAGGTTTTGAGGTCTTTAGGGCATTGCTTACCTTCATAATGTCAACAAATACAGGTTCTAGATATTCCCTTGCATCTTGATATTCGTCCAATTCAAGTAGCCCATATACAATTTGCATATGATTAATATAATCATGCCTTTGTGTTCTAAGTGTTGTATTCAATTCCTCTAAATTTTTAATTGTTTCTTCTATTCCAACATTATAATATCGATTAATCAATCCAATTCCAATTATCAATCCACCACTGCAAAACAGTACTGCACCCATAATTGCATAATCGCACCACCCAACGCGACCCAATACTTTAGTTCCAACGCCAATCCAGAATAGAATGCATAAAAAAAACTGTATATAACAAATGATCAATAAATTACGAACTACTTTTCTAACGTACATGTGGCTCCCTGCCCCCTATATATTCTATAAATACTGCTGGTTTTTATTATACCATATCTATCCATATTTACTGAATATCTTTTTCACTTATTTTGATTGATACTCTCAATATTTCACTTAAAACCAGAAAAAAAAAGTAACAGCTCACGCTGTCACTTCTTCAATATTCTTAACCATATTTTATCTTTTTTTCGCTCCGGTTCTGCCCTTTTCTTCCGACTTTGGTCTAGCTCCGATTCTGCCTTTTTCTTCTGTCTTTGGCCTAGCTCCGATTCTGCCTCTTTCTTCTGTCTTTGGCTTCACTCCAGTTCTGCCTCTTTGCTCAGTCTTTGGCTTCATTCTAGATCTGCTTCTATCTTCTGCCTTTGGCTTTTCTTCAGTGCTGTCTCTATCGTCCGTCTTTGGCTTCGCTCCAAATCTGCCTCTTTGTTCTGTCTTTGGCTTCATTCTAGTTCTGCTTCTATCTTCCGCCAGTGGCTTCACTACAGTTGTTCTTCTGTCTTCTGACATTGGCTTCGCTACAGTTGTTCTTCTATCTTCATACCTTGGCTTCGCTACAGCTGCGTTTCTGTCTTCTGTCATTGGCTTCGCTCCAGTTGCGCTTCTACCTTCTGTCTTTGACTTTACTCCAGCTTTGTTTTTTACGTCTGTCTTAGGCTTATATTTTGGTCTTCTTCCTTCATTTTCTTTCGCTTTTGCCAATTTTTTAGCCAATGCTTTGCTTTTTCTTTCCTTCTTTTCTTTCACTTCAGGAATTACTATATCTTCAGTTCTTGCCTTCACTTTCGTTCTTGCTTTCACTCTCGGTCTTGGTTTCACTTTCAATCGTTCTTTCATTTCAGCTTCAACTTCAGTATTCTCTTCCGCTTCAACATTCAATTCAGATTTCGCTCCCGATTTCTCCTCAGCCTTCACTTCCGCCTTAGCCTCATCTTTCACATCTGCATTCATTTCAGTTTCCAGTTTCTCTTTCACTTGCATTTCCGCCTTAACCTCTGTCATCTCTTTGCCTTCTACCACTTCGATCAACTCTTCATCTAAAACATAGCCATCAATCGCTTTCCATAATTCTGGAAGTCCTTGCTTGCTTGTCGCTGAAAATGGAATCAATACATCATCTTTTCGCAGACCCAATCCATCTCTAAGCATTTTTACATGTTTTGGAACCTGGCTTCTATTTAGTTTGTCCACTTTTGTTGCAATAATGACAGGTCTAAATCCATTTGACACAACCCAGTCATACATGATCTTGTCGTTGGTGGATGGATCATGTCTAATGTCTATGAGTAAAAACACTTGTTGTAGCTGGCTTGAGTTAATAAGATACTTTTCAATCATCTTACCCCATTTTGCTTTAACTGCCTCATTTGCATTGGCATATCCGTATCCAGGGAGATCGACCAAAAACATCACATCATTGATGTTATAAAAATTAATCGTCTGTGTCTTACCTGGCTGTGATGAGATTCTTGCATATGATTTTCTAAACATCAGCGCATTAATGAGTGATGATTTTCCTACATTTGACTTTCCGGCAAATGCAATCTCTGGCTTATCTGTTTCAGGGATTTCACTTGTAACTCCAATTACGATTTCCAAATCAACTTTTTTAATTACCATTCTAATACCTCCTTGCACCGCAGGCCTTCATTTAAATAGTTCTATCAAGACTAATAAAAGTGTATAAAGGGAATCAATGATTCACTTTATACACTAAATTAGATTCTCAAACCGATTACTGTATGATATTTTACTGTGCGACTTTATAATATGTGACCTATACTGTGCGACTTTGCTATACAACTTTTACTGTGCTATTTTTTTCTGTGTACTCTTTTTGTCAACAATACTTTCTGTTCTATACTGTACGATTGGCTTATCAGTACCTTCAACAGATTCCTTCGTGATAATACACTTTGCAATTGTATCATCTGATGGAATTGTATACATAACATCCATCATTACTGATTCCATAATTGAACGAAGCCCTCTGGCACCTGTTTTTCTCTCGAAGCTTTTTCTTGCAATCACTTGGACAGCCTCTGGTGTAAATTCAAGTTCAACTTCATCTAATTCGAAAAGTTTCTTGTACTGTTTCACAATTGCATTCTTAGGCTCTGTAAGGATTTTAACCAATGCCTCTTGATCCAAATTATTAAGTGCAACTACAATTGGAATACGGCCAACAAATTCAGGTATTAAACCAAATCTGATCAAATCCTGTGGAAGTACTTTACGTAAGATTTCTCCTACATTTTCTTCTCTTTTATCAGCTATCTCTGCATTAAATCCGATTGATTTTTGATCCATTCTCGTCTCAATAATCTTCTCTAATCCGTCAAATGCACCACCACATATAAATAATATGTTTGTAGTATCTATCTGAATCAACTCTTGCTGTGGATGTTTTCTACCGCCTTGTGGTGGAACCGATGCAGTTGTACCCTCTATTATCTTTAAAAGTGCTTGCTGAACGCCTTCACCTGAAACGTCTCTTGTGATTGATACATTTTCTGATTTCTTAGTTATCTTATCTATTTCATCTAAGTAAATGATGCCGTACTGCGCTTTTTCAACATCATAATCAGCTGCCTGAATGATTTTCAAAAGGATATTCTCTACATCTTCACCAACATAACCTGCTTCTGTAAGTGTTGTAGCATCTGCAATTGCAAATGGAACATTAAGAAGCTTCGCAAGTGTCTGTGCCAAAAAAGTCTTACCAGAACCAGTTGGCCCAAGCATCAAAATATTACTCTTTTGAAGTTCAACATCTAAGTTCTTACCAGACAAAACCCTCTTATAATGATTATAAACGGATACTGCCAATACTTTCTTCGCTTCATCCTGACCAATTACATAATCATCAAGAAATTCTTTTATTTGCATCGGTTTCAAAAGATTAATATCAAGCTCACTCTCTTCTGTATCTTCCGTATCAAATTCATCATCGAGAATGTCCCCACAAATCGAAATACATTCATCACAAATATATACGCCATTCGGTCCTGCAATCAACTTTTTAACTTGTTCCTGTGATTTGTTGCAAAATGAACAACGTAGTTTCTCATCAATAATCTTTCCTGCCATAATTGCCCTCATTTCTGCGCATCTTTTATTGGCTCGCTCTGCGAGACAATGCACATCTTAAATTTGTGCCACCGCACAACTATTGTATGTGAATGATTCACCATTCACACGAATACCGCATTCCCTACTAATTCATAAATGAATCCCATATACTGAACTGACTAACCATTTGCACTAGGAAACTATAAAAATAAAAAGGCCAGAAAAGGGGCTGTGCAATTTTTTTGCAACAGTCCCCATTATCGTAACCTATCTCTTGTCAACTACACTGTCAACCAAACCGTATTCTAAAGCTTGCTGTGCATCCATATAGTTATCTCGTTCTGTATCAACCTCAATAATCTCTAATGGCTTACCAGTATTTTCAGCTAAAATCCTGTTTAATTTCGCTCTAGTTTTAATGATATGGTCTGCTACAATTTTGATATCTGTTGCTTGACCTTGCGCGCCACCTGATGGCTGATGTATCATGATTTCTGCATTCGGAAGAGCAAATCTCTTTCCTTTGGCTCCGCCTGAAAGCAAGAATGCACCCATACTTGCTGCCATTCCGATACACATTGTTGAAACATCACATTTCACATAATTCATTGTATCGTAGATAGCCATTCCTGCAGTAACTGAACCGCCTGGACTATTAATATATAAATGTATATCTTTACCAGGATCTTCTGACTCTAAGAATAGTAGCTGTGCAACAATAACGCTTGCTGATATATCGCTAACTTCTTCCCCTAGGAAAATGATTCTTTCTTTTAAAAGTCTTGAATAAATGTCGTAAGATCTCTCTCCTCGACTTGTTTGCTCAATGACATAAGGTACTAAACTCATAGTAATTCCTCCAATCCGAATATATGATTTCTAATTTTTACTTTTCTACAGCTGCTTCTGTAACAAATGTAACGGCTTTCTGAATTGCAATATCTTCTTTGATTTGCTTTGTTTCATTTTCGCCCATGAATTCTTTGATCTTTTCGATTTCCATTTTGTAAAGTTCAGCCATTTTGACAAGTTCTTCATCAAGTTCAGCGTCTGTTGCTTCAATGTTTTCAGCTTTCACAATTGCTTCAAGAACCAATCTAGTCTTAATACGTTTTAGGGCTTCTGGCTTCATATCTCCTAATAACTTTTCAGCTGTAATTCCTGTAAACTGGAAGTATTGTTCAACTGATAATCCTTGTTGTTGTAATCTTTGAGAAAATTCTTCAGCCATTTGTTTTACTTGTGTCTGAATCATTGGTTCTGGAATATCCATCTTTGAATTTTCAACGATCTTATCAATTACTTCTGATTCTTTCTTCGTTGTAGCTTCTTTTTCTTTATCTGTAATTAATTTTGCTTTTACGTCTTCTTTGTATTCAACTAATGTATCAAAATCTGATACGTCTTGTGCGAAATCATCATCAAGCTCAGGAAGTTCTTTTACTTTGATTTCATTAACTGTTCCTTTGAATATTGCAGCTTTTCCCTTCAAGTTTTCAACATGATAATCTTCTGGGAATGTTACATTGACTTCAAATGCTTCTGCAATGTTCTTTCCAATTAATTGTTCTTCAAATGTATCAATAAATGAATGTGAACCAATTGTTAGTGCATGGTTTTCACCTTTTCCACCGTCAAAAGCTTCGCCATCTACAAATCCTTCAAAGTCAATTACTGCTTCATCACCGTCTTGTACTGCTCTATCTTCAACGTTGATTGTTCTTGAATTCTTTTCTCTAACTTTATCCAACTCAGTAGCAAGCTCTTCGTCTGAAACTACGCCTTCAATCTTAGCTACTTCAATTCCTTTATATTCGCCAAGTTCAACTTCTGGTTTAACAGCGACTTCTGCTGTGAAGATGAATGGTTTATCTTTTTCTAATTGTATTACATCAACTTGTGGCTGTGAAACTATATCTAAACCGCTTTCTTGTGCTGCTTGAGAATAAGCATCTGGAATTATTGCATTAGCTGCATCTTCAAAGAAGGTTTCCTGTCCGTAAAGTTTTTCGATCATCTTACGAGGTGCTTTTCCTTTTCTAAATCCCTGAACGTTCATCTTGCTCTTATTCTTCTGATAAGCTTTTTCCAAGCCAATCTCAAATTCTTCATTAGTCGCTTCAATTACAAGCTTCACCATATTCTTTTCTTCAAGTTGTTCTACTTTAAAATTCATTCTAATCAATTCCTCCTTATATATATGTAAAGTTTTTCCTAAAGTACAATGTACATATTTTCTGATTATACCATAATACTTTTTTAATTACTAGCATTAATTTATTTCATATCCTTTAATTGTTCTCCGATACGCTTGGTGTTTTCAAGAAGTAGCTTTAATTCTCTTATATGATCTTGCTCTGCAACCACATTATTAACTACCGTCTCTGTTGTTGCTGTCACTTCCTGAAATACTGCTGATACATTTTCAGATGCATTCCTTATTACATTGAACGCTTCCGAAAACGACTCGGTCTCTCCAGAAGTATTCCCAACGAGCAAATTCAAACGCTGTTGGTTTTGATTTATTTCATCAAACATGAGCTTTAAGTCATTAAATACCTTCATTGCCTCAACGACTATTTTCATAATCTCATTCGCGCTTAGATTTGATTTTTCAATATTATTGCCAATCATACCAATTGTGCTCTGAATTTCTTTTATTGCATCATCCGTCTGTTGTGAAAGATTGCGTACTTCCTCTGCAATAATAGCAAAGCCTCTTCCATGTTCTCCTGCTCTGGCTGCCTCAATTGATGCATTTAACGCCAACAGATTTGTTTGGGAAGATATATTTAAAATCAGTTCAACAACATTGCTAATTGTCACTGCTGTTTCGCTTAAAGAATGAGAGTACTCAATTGATTTTTCTGCATTGTCATTTGCCATATTAAGTTCCTGCTCAAGATTGCTAACAATACTAGAGGTATCCGTAATTATGCTTAGTGAATTATTCACACGATCCATCATCTCATTGTTGTCTTTGTGGATTTTTTCAACAGCTACCGATAAATTAGTTATCTTCGTTGTTACATCAATTACATCTTTTGTAGATTCAGCGATTCCTGCTGAAACTTGATTCAACGAAGATAGATTTAAATCAGCCGTTTTATAAATATCAGCGATTTCAAAATTTCCTTGTGCTATGTTATTGTTTTGTAGATTAATCGACTCTTTAATTTTTACAAGTAATTTATCATTCTGTTCCAACAATAGATTCGATTTTTTAATATTTTCAGTGGCTAAATTAATATACTCACTACCCCATTTACTAAGGAAGAACACTACAGCAAGTGAAATATTGAAAAAGACTACACTTTTTACTAGAAATAGAATATTCGTACTATTATTGAGCAAAAACTGTGATATTAATCCTAACATAATATTCAAACCGTTATAAACTATGCCCAAATGTATGATCATCTTTACATTGAAATACATTCCAAACATGATTACAAATATTATTTGCGCTGGCAATATATATTCATTTGGCTCTATTATAGACATAATAGAAGCCGATATAATCGGAACAAACACTATAAAATACCCCTTGATATGTGAACTAATCGGTAAGATAAATATAATCCCAACAACGACACACGCTCCCCCAACAAATGCCAAAACTGATAATCCATAAGCAATTCCCTTCGGCAATGATTGTAGAAATACCAAAGTTGAAAAAATAATTAGCATTGCAAAACTAAACCGATTAATTCTTTTTACGTTATACTGTTCCATTTTCCCCTCTATTCCTGCAGTTCGCTTAGCAATCCTAAACCGCATGTTTTATTAATTCTTACAGTCCCTCTCAAATAACCATTCCTATACTTATTACAAGTACTCTTCCAGCAGCAAATTATATTTTCCGACAAATCTAGTCCCTAGTTAAGACGATATCGAAATTATAAAGCATAAAATTCCCAAATACAACATATTTCTCCAATAAATCGAATAATTTGTATATAGTTCTAAATTAATTTATTTATAGTTTAAATTTTTCAATTGCCTCTTTTAGTGTATTGGCAATCTCATCTAGCTCAAAGGTATATTCATTAAGTGTCTGCATGGTTGCATTTACCTCTTCTACTGAAGCGGTCACTTCTTCTGATGCCGCAGCTGTTTCGGAAGATATCGATGTAACATTTTCCATACGTTGTACTACTGCTTCTCTACTGTCATCCATTTTCTTATTTAAATCACCGATATTTCTAAGACCTTCTATAAGCATATTAATTGAATCAGAAATTTCATTAAATAATTCTCTAGTTTCCCCAATTGCTTTATTTTGCTCCATATGAAGTTCATCACTTTCAGCAAGTGTTTTTTCAACGATATTCGATTTTGCTGAAATCTCAACTATTATTTTCTTTATCTCATCTGTTGATTCTTTCGACTGTTCGGCAAGTTTTCTAATTTCTTCTGCAACTACCGCAAATCCTCTACCGCTCTCCCCAGCTCTTGCTGCTTCTATACTTGCGTTTAGGGAAAGGAGATTCGTTTGCTTTGTAATATTTGTAATCGCATCAGAAATATAGTTAATCTTATCGATACTTTCTACCATCTCACCAACAACATCTTTTGAAAGTATTGAATTGCTTCTTGCCTTCTTAGCTTTTACAATTAATTCATTTACCATTTCGATACCTTTACTACTCAATTGCTGCGTATCTGTTGACATATTATTTATATCATTTACATACTTTCTAGTCTCTTGTAACTTTAGGGCAAGACTTTCAACCTCTTTGGTCGCATTAGCAGTACTTTCTGCCTGTCCTACCGCACCATTTGAAACACTCTGAATCGCTTCAGACACCTGGTTTGTTGTTTCAGTTGTAGCCTTTGCAATTTCTGAAATGTTATCTGATGCACTCACAATTGTGATCGTTTTTACCTCAACATCCTTAATCAGGGCAGATACATTTTCAACCATCTCATTGAAATTATTCTCTAACATACCAAATTCATCTTTTCTCTTAACCGTAATTCTCTTCGTCAAATCGCCATCTGCTACACTCTTCATAGTAGATTTTATCTTATTTATTTCTTTTACAAATATAATAGTTACTAACATAGCAATAAGTATTCCAATAACAAATGCAACGATACCTGACAGCACAGTCGCAGACTTAATACCGTTCACTGTTGATAAAATTTCATTTTCACTAATCATACCAACTAATTTCCAGCCCGTAACCACATCTTGTAATACAACAATTTGAATATTTTCGCCATTAATTTTTTCTGTATATGTAAACACGGTTTTGTCCATTGTAATTCCATCTTTGCCAGTTGCAGCTGTCAAATCAGATTGAATCTGACTCCAAAACTGAAGTTTATTGACAGAACCATTGACATATTTATTTTTATCATTATCAACAATTACATTTCCATCTTTATCTACCATAAGAACAAAACCAGTATTTAGAAGTCCTATATTTTGTACATAGTTCTTGAGAATATCAAAATCGATATCAAGCGCTACTACACCGTAGTGCTCCTTGTTAAGTTTAATCTCTTGTGACACCGTAAAGATTGTTTTTCCAGTTGCTGTATCTAAATATGGTTTTGAGATTGAAGCAAATGTTCCATTTCGGCTAACTTGCCCTATACAGCTTGTATACCAATCCTTCTTTGTATTGTCAATTCCATCTTCACTTGTGTTATATGTTTTTGAGGTTCCAGCTGCATCCACTTCAATCCATGATTTAATCAACTTACCATTCTTAGTGGAATAGTAGTTTCTTACTGAACCTTGTGTTACCTTCACTGATGCAAGCAAAGAATCTTGAATCTGTGTAATATTATCTTTTAATACACCGCTATCCTCTAAATGTTTTACTTCATTTTTCCTTGTAAGCAAGTCAATTGGTAGAGTCAGAGTCCTAAGATATGTATCAAAACCTTTTTGTGTCTCCTGTAACGTTTGCTCGCTTGTAAGTTTCATGTTGCTCTTCATTGCAGAACGTGTCGTATTAATCGACGTAATCGCTAACAATAATATTGGGATACTAATCGCAATCACAAAAAAAGCGACAAGTTGTACGCCTATTCCTCTAAATTTTCTCTTCATTTTATTCATCCTTTTCCCATTCATATTCTTCGCATTTTTTTATATAAGTGCTTCACATAAGTTTTTTGCATAAGTACTATAGTACCATTATTTTCATAATTTACCATACTTTTCTCCTATTTTTTTCTAGTTTTTAAATATTTTATATTTACATCTTAATTCTTTATATTTATTATATAAGCTTAATATCTAACATCACCGATCATACACTCTTAATTTTAATCCCATTATTTTTAGCCCTTCTGTTTTTAGCCCTTCTGTTTTTTAGCCTTTCTGTTTTTTAGCCCTTCTGTTTTTCAGTCCCCCTCCAAATATCATTTATGTGGTAAAATCTCTTATAACCCTATCCGTGAATATTAATTTCTGATGATCCATTTATCGCAGACCGGCTGAAAGCAGCGCCAATGTTGTTTCCAAGACTCAGATAAAAATCGAACGAAGTGAGATTTTCATCATCCCTGAGGCTTGCAAAACAACATGCTGCTTGAAGGAAAGGCAAGATAAATGGATCATCAGAAATTAATATTCACTCAACACCTAACAACCAGATTTCCACCCAAATAATATTACCCTCTGTTTATTTTTTTGTAATCGTGGTAAAATAAAGCCGTATTTTAAATAACACAAAATTTGTTTTAAAAAGGTAGGATAATATGGAAAATGAAAATATAGTACTTGCTAATAATAGTATAAATGAAGATGGTAAGATTTACAGAACTGTCGATTATTCAAAAACTGAGCAGACTCATTTGTTAATGAGCAGACACATGAATGGCGCCGGCCGATTATTTGGTGGCCAATTGCTTGCTTGGATAGATGAAATTGCAGGTATTGTAGCCAAACGTCATTCTAGTAGCAATATCATTACTGCTTGCATTGATAATCTTGAATTTAAAAATGGATGTTATCTAAATGACCTAGTCGTATTAATTGGATACGTTACTCATGTTGGCAGATCTTCTATGGAGATAAGAATTGACACCTATCGAGAAAAACCTGATGGCAGTCGTCACCCTATTAATCGCGCGTTTTTTGTTATGGTCGCTTTGGATGAGTTCGAAAAGCCTGTTGAAGTTCCTCGTTTGAAAATTGAAACAATTGAACAGCAAGCAAAATGGGAATCAGCGATCAAAAGAACTGAATTAAGAATACAAAGAAAACTTGAAGGTTATTAAAATAACGTAGGTTATTAAAATAATAGTAGCGTAGGTAATTAGAATATTTTTCAAGAAAATTATTAGAAAAATAGCAGAGAAGGTAAATGCTTATGCATTCATCATACTCTGCTATTTTAAAGTTACTTAGTTGTTTAGTTTAATAAATTTATTTGATTAGTTTCTTCATTTTTGATCATTTTCTCTATTAGCTTCTAATTTTTTATCGAATTATAAACTTTCGTCTAATGTTTCGTTAATTAGTTACCTGAGATTTGATCTTCTTGCTGCTTAATCATTTTTCTAACCATTTCTCCACCAACAGAACCGTTCTGAGCTGAAGTAAGGTCACCGTTATATCCATTTTTCAATGGAACTCCTAATTCAGATGCTACTTCCATCTTGAATTGACTAAGTGCTGCTTTTGCTTGACCTTTTGTTTTTGAACTTGAAGTACTTGCATTTGAGTTTGTCATAAAATACACCTCCATACATATTATTGGGTTTCTAGTTTTCAGATAAGTTTCTTTCGTCGCTTATCTTGGTATTATTATGTGCATGGATTCGAAAATTATTATAGCAATTTTTGACAATGTGCTTTGAACCAGGTATTTCCTAGTAATTATATTATATATTGTGTAGATTTTTCGATTTTATCTTTCATTTCCTCACCTAAAAGTATTCTTATAATTTCAAATCCCATTTCAAAACTAGCTCCCATTCCAATTCCTGTCGTAATAGTTCCATCTGTCACAACCTTTTCTACTACTACTTCTGCTCCATATAGATCTTTTTCATAGCCAGGAAAACAAGTTGCTTTCTTTCCTTCTAATATTCCAAGATGACCTAATACACTTGGTGCCGCACATATTGCAGCGATTAATTTATTTTTATTGTTAAACTCTTTTACTATAGAAAGAAACGCTTCATTTTTTTCATAATTTTTGGTTCCTGGTCCACCGGGAAGGAATATCATATCTGTGTCTGAAAAATCATATCCGTCAAAGATATATTCTGCTTTTACAACGATTTTTTGTGCGCTAACCACATCTAGACTATCTGAGATTGAAATTATATCAACTGTAATTCCTGCTCTTCTTAATATATCAATAACTGCTAACGCTTCTACTGTTTCAAAACCCTGCGTTAAAAATGTACTTACTTTTTTCATATTATCTCCAATCTGATTTTTTTAAATCTAATTATAGTAAAATACTTTATTTTATAGCTTTATTCTAAATTTCATCTTCTGTACTATTACGTCACCTCTTCTGTACTTTTAAGTTTCATCTTCTGTGACTTCAAGAAGTTCTCCGGTCTCAGAATTAATAACATATCCTTCTATTTTCACATCATCAGGAATCAGCGGATGTAACTTTAACATCTCAACGTTCTTTCTTACTGATATCTCAACTGAGTCAAATCCTGATAGCCAATTTTTAAAATCAACACCACAATAACTAATCATGTCTATCTGATCTTCACTAATTCCTCGCTCTATCATGTGATTAATCATCCGCTCACTGTCTATATGCTGAACTCCGCAATCTGTATGACCAATGACCATGATTTCATTAACGCCAAGTTCAAATATTGCCACCAATAGGCTTCTAATGGCACTGCCAAATGGTGCATTTATTGTTCCTCCAGCATTCTTGATCATTTTAACGTCGCCATTTTTTAGACCAAGTGCCGCCGGTAGTAATTCAACCAACCTCGTATCCATACAGGTTAAAATTGCTATTTTCATCTCCGGATACTTACTTGTTGAATATTTCTCGTAACCTTTATTCGCTACAAATTCCTTATTGAATTTTAGGATTGCATCTTTCATAACAATCACTTCCTTTTCTACTCTGTCTGCGCTTCTATTTTTATTGTTTCTATTCTCTTAGTCGCTGTTACACCTTTTCCCATATTAGGGTATTTTAATGAATATATCTGATCTGTCAGAATTAAGGAAATCAAAACAACGCAAATTGCAATTTTTATATTTATATTTATTTTCTTATATAGCAGTTCGAGTCCTGGGGCAATTACATATGCAACAAGGCATCCACCAATACCAAACACGACTGCTCCTTGAAGACATATTCTTCCATTTACATTCATGAAATATCCACTGTAATCCCACCATCTTGCACCGTTTCTCATTTCCAAAAACCAACTGGTAGAGTACTCCATAATTGATGAAATTACCATTGTAAGAAAAAATGTAAAAATTGGGTTTTTAAATATTTTTCTAAGTAACAAAAGTACTAAGACTCCGCCGCTCCCATATATCGGTAGCCAAGGTCCATATAGTACACCTCTTTTAACAAAGTCACCAGTTTGCACAATGTGCAATCCAACTTCCCATAACCAACCCATTACAGAAAATGTGAAGAAAAACAATACATATGTAGTAAAACCATACCATTTTTCATAATATTGGCGTTCCTTTGCCTTAATGATGTGTAGTGAATGCTCAAATTCTTGAATTTTTATATCATAATCAGCGTCACCAATTTTGCTAGCATTACTAGTATTGCTGACATTGCCATCGTTTTCTTTGTTGCCTACATTTTCAACATTGCCTACATTTTCAACATTGCCAAAGTTGCTGACATTTCCCTCATTATTTTCCTCGCAGGATAATTTGTTTCTAGCTGTTTGAATCCTCATATGACAGCATCTCCTCTAACTCCCCAGTTTAATAACACCATATCTTAAATAAACTCTTATTTATAAATATTCATCGATATTTTCATCAAAAAGAGGATTTTTTAAGCATTCAGAATATGGCTTATTCAGTGTAACTGCTTCATTCCTAATTGCCATATATGCTTCCGTTTTTGTTGCTGCGATGTAAGGCACAATGTAGAATATTCCTGCAATTCCAAATGTTAACGACTCTAATATATTCCAAAGAACAAATGATAGATCTAGTACAAAGAACTTCCACTTATAACCATTCATGATTGATTTTGATAGCTTAAATATTTCTTTTTTTGAAAGTTGAAGATTATCTGCCAAAATATATGGGATTGCACGGTACTCATAATATTTTATTATGCCTCCGACTACTGTAAGCATCCACAAAAAAATATATAAGTCTCTAAAAAACATTATCTTGACTGTTTTTCCATACAAACCTTTCTTATAGCAGTAAAGCATCGTGCCGATTGGAGTTCGGAAACCATTTTTAATTCTGTTTTCCATGAAAAATCTTCTCTTACCAACAATTAACGTATTACCAATAAATAAGTCAAATAATAATATGATTAATGAGCCCATTCCTATTCCTATCGCCATAACTGTTCTGTTATTCATTACATATTCTTTATTTAACTCATACTGTCTTAATAATAATGTATCATTTGAGACTAAATCCTCAATAACTGAAACATACAGTCCTTTTTTAGTTGAGTCCTCTACATTGTCAGTTTTTTCTGGAAAGATGTGAATATCGCTTAACCAATCTATTATAGCTTGCCTATTACTATACTTTGAAATCTGACTAACCGCGTTCATAGCTTGTTCTCTTGTTGCATCATATTTTGTAATTATTTTTACTGAATTAGCTGATTCGCCTGCAATAAATGCTACCAAAAAACAAACTGCAACTGCATAAGCATAATTTTTCACAAATGCTTTCTTTGCCTTTTCTTTAAACCGTTTTCGATTCCAGACCATATGCTTACCTCGCTTTCATAGTATTCTGCTTTTTCTTATTTATATGTAGCTGTAAATGTAGTAGTTAATGTAGATCTAGCCTTTTCCAAATTTATCTATATTTTAACATGATATAGAATTTTCTTCAATAACATACTATAAAAGCCACTGAAAATAGTAAAAAAAAGAACTTCAAGCGGTTAGGCTTGAAGCTCATAATCAAATTCATGCAATATTTTCTTAATGCTTTCTTCATTGTGACTTCCGTTAAATTCCAGCTTGATTGGTTTTGACAAATCTAAACTAAATATACCTAGAAGTGATTTCGCATCCACAATATATCTTCCCGATACCAAATCGATGTTATCCTCAATCTCTGACATTATGATTACAAATCTTTTAACTTTATCAACCGAATTCAAATTTACTTGCATATGTTTATATCCCCCTTTCAAAAATTATACTGTGCTTTGATTTCTATTTTTAAACACTAAATATATATATGCATCTAATGATTAAGTTAGCACCAAAACGCGGTATATTTTTTCAAGATAGAATTAAAATTGCAATCTCTCCAATTAAATACTTTCTTATTATCTTCTCTTTTTCTGATTATTTAAATTGTCTCGCTCTTTTTCTTTTGCTTGCATCTTCATATACTTCTATTCCATCTATACTTTGAGCAAACTTTGAAAATTGTGAATATCCCAAATCTTTAATGTTAAAATCAGAATATTTTTTATGAGTAAGATTGCTTAGTTCATTGATTCCAATTCCATGCTCCCCTGCACTAATTACGAGCTGTATGATATATTTTACTAGTTCTTCTGTTGACTTTCCAGGATCTTTGAGTTGAACCGTTATTGTTCGATTACTTTTTTGTAGATTAAATTGTAAACCTTCTTCTAAAAATTTTGACAATAGACTGTAGCCATAATTTCTAACATCAAAATCTGGATATTTGTTAACCAAACGGCTTCCGATTTCACCAATTCCGGTGGTTTTATCTTTGTTTTGATTTTCTGTGATAATTCCAACTATTGTTTTTTCAATAATTGACTTGTTAATCACTTGTTTTTCTTTGCTTAATGAATAGGAAACAATTTCTTGTGACTCTTCCTCTTCTTCATCTTGGTCAATTAAGTTTTCTAAATTCGTGAATTTCGTGCAAGCTGTCATAAATGAGCGAGGCGTCTTTTTCTCACCCATTCCAATTACCATCATACCTGATTCTCTAAGACGGCTTGCTAGTCTTGTGAAATCCCCATCACTAGAAACAATACAGAATCCATCGATATTATTGGTATATAAAATATCCATAGCATCAATGATAAGTGCTGAATCTGTAGCATTTTTACCAACGGTATTACTAAACTGTTGAATCGGTATCAGTGAATTTTCAAGTAATTCTGCTTTCCACTTAGTAGATTGTGTACTTGTCCAATCTCCATAGATTCTTCTATACGTAGTAATTCCATGTTTTGTCATCTCATCCAATATTGATGAAATGTATTTTGCTGAAATATTATCAGCATCAATTAATAGTGCAAATCTTTTATCTTCCATTTATACTCCTATCTGTTATGCGAATGTAAATCGCATTATTTTGCGACGCAAAAGCTAAGTCATGTGAATGATATAATAATATATATTATTCATATTCTCGTGTGTAGTGATTACATATAACCAATGATTTTCTTATCTATATACTATTTTACGATATTTATAATCTTATTCTCATTATACAACAATTTTTACCATTCCGCCTATTTTTTTTGCGATTTTTGTATGTTATTTGTTCACATTACTTATATCACAAAAAAACAATATGACTACCATGCCAAAATAGTGTACAATATAAACCTATCTAATATTAACACCCAAACAAACGCAAAAAATAGACATAAGTGTCTATCAACACTATATTTGCACAAACTAGATATGCGCATTGTCTCGTAGAGCGAGTCAATAAAAGATGCGCAGGAACGAGGAAATATGATAAAGACTTTACTTGAAAATATTATGAATGGAATAGATGTCAGACAAAACCTAAGCCAATTACGTCAGGAGATCAAAGAAACCAACCCCAAAAGCGAATTACTTGAATTGATTGGTGAAGATGATAAATTCATTGACGGCATTAAAGATTTACTGAATAGTGAGGATGCTAAGACTCGCAAGAATGCAGCCTTACTTATGGGCGATTTGGGAATCGAAGATTTCTGTGCTTCATTATTTAATGCATATCAAGCTGAAGTTCAAATGTTTGTTAAAAGTGCTTATTTAACAGCCTTAAAATCTTTTAACTATTTTGACTATCTGCCTGATTTCAAAAATAGGCTAATGGAATTAACCGAAATCGATCTTACGATTGAAAACAAAAAACATGTGGAAGAAGAAATGCGTGCTTTAACCGAATTAATTGTGGATATGGAAGGAATTGTAGCTCATAAGTTTGGTGGATTCAATGAAGCCTATGATTGTATTTTACTTACTAACAGACTTCATACCAATGTTACCGAAGCACAATTATCGGAAATCAGTGGCTGTGATGCTAGATGCTTTAATGCTGGCGTTGAAGTTAAAACGAATAATTTATATAACATTTTACCGATTCGTACTTATAGCGAATTACTATTTACAATTAGGGGAATGAAAAATTGTGAAATGGATGCAATCCCGGCCGCTTTGACTATTTCAAAGTCAGATTTACTAACTGTTTTGAAAAAAGCGCATTCTGGCACTACTCCTTTTTACTTTAGAGTTGAAATAAAGAGCAAAATGCCTTTAGATAAGAAAAGCATTTTTGCGAAGAAGTTTTCAAGTGAATTAGAGCGACTAAGTAACCGTGAACTTCTCAATTCTCCATCTAACTATGAATTTGAAATTAGGATGATTGAAAATAAGCTCGGTACTTTTAATGTATTACTCAAATTTAACACAATAAAAGATGAACGATTTAGTTACAGAATTGAAAGTATTTCCTCAAGTATCAAGCCTGTAAATGCTGCACTTTTGGTTGCCTTAGCAAAAGATTACATGATTGATAATGCGAGAGTTCTTGATCCTTTCTGCGGGGTCGGAACTATGCTCATTGAGCGTCAAAAGGTTGTGAAAGCTAACACCTCTTACGGAATCGATATTTTGGGAAAAGCAATTGACAAAGCGAAAATTAATACGGAAGCAGCCGGCCAGATTATCCATTATATTAATCGAGACTTTTTTGATTTTACACATGAATATGTTTTTGATGAGATATTTACTAATATGCCTTCTGCAATTGGGCGTACAACCGAGGAAGATATCTATGAACTATACAAAAAGTTTTTTGATACCGCCAAAAACTTTCTTACTCAGGATGGCACAATTATTATGTATTCCCATAATAGGAATTATGTAAATCAACTTGCGAGCGAAAATCGCTTTACGATTATTAAGGAAATTGAAATTATGGATAAAGAGGAAACTTTCTTGTTTGTAATTAGATAGGGTGAAATGTGATAGGGAAGGTGGTGAGTGAATATTAATTTCTGAATATCCATTTTATCTTGCCTTTCCTTCAAGTAGTATATTTTTTACAAGCCTCAGGGATGATAAAAAGACTCGCTTACGCTCATTTTTTATCTGAGTCTTGACAAAATATGGGCACTACTTTCAGCCGGTCTGCGAAAAATGGATATTCAGAAATTAATATTCACGGGTTACTTTGCTAAAGCGGGTTACACGGATATTGTAATTATAAAAAGGGGCGTAAATGCTTAGATAGCGTTTTACACTTAAATCATAATTACAAAAAGGGGCGTAAATGCTTAGATAGCGTTTTACACTTAAATCATAATTACAAAAAGGGGCGTAAAAGGCTTAGATATTGTTTTACACGCATATCATAATTAAAAGGAGCATCGCGCCATAACTGATTTTCCGTTATGGGGCGATGCTCCTTTTTGATTTAATTTAGTATCAAACTTTGAATTTTCCGATTAGTAGCTGTAGTTCTTGGGCAATACCGGATAGGCCTTCTGCGGAATTTGCGATTTCTTGAATTGCTGCATTTTGTTCTTCCATAGATGCGGAAGCTTCTTGTGTTCCTGCTGCATTTTCTTCTGATATCGCAGATAAATTCTGAGTCAATTCTATAATCTTATTCTTACTAACTGCCATTAATTTCATTGAATCATTTAATTGTTCAATAATCTCTTTGATAGAATCAATTGCTCCTGCAATACCGTTAAATTTGCTTTCTGTTTCTTTAACACTTAGCGTCTGAGAATCAATGATTCCCTTTACTTCTCCCATCGACACAACTGCGCCATTCGATCTTAGTTTTAACTCATCAATCACTAACTTAATATCATTTGTAAAAGTATTTGACTGTTCTGCAAGCTTTCTGATTTCATCGGCAACAACTGCAAATCCACGTCCTGCTTCACCCGCTCTTGCTGCTTCAATTGCAGCGTTTAAAGCTAATAAGTTTGTTTGATCTGCTATATTTTGAATCATCAAACTTGCACTTTCGATTTTCTCCGTACTTTCATTGTTGCTTAAAATCGCCTCATATACTAAGTTAGATGCAGTGTTACTTTTATCTGTCTGAGCAACTAATATTTTAATGATATGAAAGCCTTCTTCTTTTTCTTTGTCAATCACTAGAACAGCATCTTTGAGTTCATGCATAAATGTAGTATCCTGGTCTAACATTTCTCCCATTTCTTCTACACTTCCTGCTGTTGTCTCTGTATCTCTTGCTTGGTCACTTGCGCCCTGTGCGATATCTTGAATTGTCCTTGCTACTTCTTCTGCTGCTGTGGCTGTCTGCTCTGTCGTGGCTGTAAGTTCCTGTGATGTTGCAGCTACTTGTTGCGCAGAGTCTGAAGTTTTAACAACAAAGTCTCGTACATTATCCTTCATCATCTGAAGTGATATAACCATTTTTCCGATTTCATCTTTTCGCTTTTTATATATTTCTGTCTTCCCATCTTTATCAATTGAAAAATCCAAATCCGCTTGTTTTTCTATATCATTTGTTACAGCAACAATTGGCTTGGCTATATTGCTACTTACAAAGAACGTAACAACTCCACCGATAAGTACGGCTCCAATAATCATTAAAATCAAGACATCGCTTACCACTTTAATCTGTCCAAGAATCTCTGATTTTTCAGCTCCTACAACTACAACCCATGATGTATTAGGTACAGGCGCATATCCTACAATTCGTTGAATATCCTTATATAAATATTCACCATTTCCGGCCTCACCCTTTGCCATATGTTGTGATACCAAGGGAGCTAATTGTATATAATCCGGATCATTTTGAGCAGCTTTATCAATGATGTTTATTTGATTTATTACATTCTCTCTGTTTGAATATGCAACAAAGGTTCCGGCTGTATTAATTATATAGCCATAACCAGTTTGACCATATTTAATACTATCTGATATTTCACTTAAGACTGTTCCATCTCTTCTGCCATACAAAATGCAGACAACCTTGCCATTTTGATAAACTGGTGTTGCAACAATCAGTACTGGTGTATGAGTTACTGTACTAATAAGAATATCTGATTCATTTGCTTGCCCATTTTTTGCTTTTATAAAATAATCTCTGGTACTAACGTCTGTTGTCGATCCAGCCTTATCTAGGCTTACACTCTTCCCATCCAAATCTGCGATTGCAAATGCCAAATATCCGGTTCTTTTCGCTTCTGCTTCAAAAAATGCTACCCGCTGTTCACTCGAAATATTTTGATCAAAAACAATAGAATTCTGTGCCAATGCACCCATATACGCGATCTGTTCATCCGTCTTTGCTTCCACATATTTTGCTTCTTCTTGCGCTGTTACTCTCAAATCCTTATTTGCATCTACTAGCAAATTATTACTAATAATATTAATTGTAATAATTCCTAATGCTCCTGTTACCACAAGTATAATTATTGAAAATGTGGCAATCAATCTTAATTTTATTGATTTCATAAAATACTCCTTTCTGAATGTAATATTCATCTATAATTAATTTTTTTATCCCTTAATTCCATCCCAATATGCCTGCCATATTTTCTTTTTATAATTATCTAAATCTGATATTAGGTACTCTGTTTCATTATAAACTAATATTGCGTCCAAAACCCCATGTATCATTGCTATGAATAAAAATAATGAGCCCTCTAAAGACTCATATTTAATTTCGCCTTTCCTTTTACCTTCTGTAAATATGTTTTTTAACAATATAGCTATTTGTGTTTCATTTTCTTTAACCAATTGTCTACAATTTTCTCTAAGCTCATAATTATAAATCAATGATATGCTTTTCCAAAATCTAATTCTTTCTGGTTTCGTAAAATACGTAAATATAAAAAAACAAAACGACTTCAATTTGGTTTCACTGTTGTGCTCGTCCTTATCTACTATACTAATTTGAGCGTTTAAATTGTCAAAGAAACTTCTAATTTCTTGTGTCATAACTAAACAGATAATCTCATCTTTACTTTGAAAATGGCTATAAATAGATGGAACTTTAATTCCTACCTTTTTTGCAATATCTGCCATTGTTGTGTTGTAACCTTTTTCTGCAAATAGTTGAAATGTTGCACTCAGAATTTCAGCTTTGGTATCCATTTTTTCTAGTCTCCTAATTATTCAGAACCAAATCGTGATTTTTATCAGCTCATATTGAATGACTTTAGTTTGACTAGCGAGCGTTAGTTTGGTTGATTTGATTTTATCATATTTTTGTAAAATCTACTACATATTTCGACAATTATCGCCAGAATAGTTTACCAATTATTTTACCAGTTATTTACATATATTCGATCAACATAAAAAAGCTAGCTAAGACGCGTAGTCCTAGTTAGCCTAGTATTTTTCTATGTTTATAAGTTGTATTTATCTTACGATCATTTATTTACATGCTTCCATCATAATGACTAAAATAATCAAACTTCTTTTGTGCTGTATATATTGTTTTATTTCCATTAAACACATATGCTAAAGAACATACAATTGCAAAATATAATATATTCTGCGGTCCAAACACCTCAGCGCCTATAAGTATTGGTGCGAGAAGTGTATTCGTTCCACTTCCAAAAACGGCTGCATATCCTAGTGCAGCAGTAATTTCAATTGGAATTCCAAGCAAATTGGCAAGTACGATTCCAAGGCTTGATCCAATGGCAAAAAGCGGAGTTATTTCGCCACCCTGAAATCCTGCTGAAAGTGTCAATATGGTTAATAAAAATTTCAAAATCCAGTCATAGATATATATTTCTCTACCGGAAAAACTTGCACTGATGAGGTTGGTTCCAAGACCACAATATCTTCCCAGATGTAATGCCAGAAAAATAAGTGAAAGGACACAACCCATTGCAAATATTCTTTTCATTGGATCATTTATAATCTTTGCAAAAAATACCTTAGAAACACTTAAAACATGTGCAAATACGCCGCCTGTAATTCCAAATGCGATTCCAACTACGATTAATTTCAATATCATGGTGGGTGAGAAATCTAGATTATCTTGAACCACTACCGAAAATTTTTCAAGACCAAGGAAATGTGATGTATAGCTTGCAACAAAGGAAGCCATCAAAGCGGGAAGCAATGCATCGTACTGAAGTGATCCTGCAACAAGTACTTCCATTGCAAAAAATGTTGCTGCAAGCGGGGTTTGAAAAAGTCCTGAAAATCCAGCTGCCATTCCTGCAATTAAAAGAACTCTTGAGTTGTTTGGCATTTTCATTTTTCGCCCTATTGTATGAGCAACTGTAGCACCTAATTGTACCGCAACGCCTTCTCGTCCAGCACTTCCGCCAAATAAATGGGTAATCCATGTACTAATCATTACTAATGGAATGAGTGACTTAGGGATTCTATCATTATCTCCAAGACCCGTTTGAAACACAAGTGTCATCCCTTTAATGCTTTCCTTGCTAAATCTCTTATACAAAAGCATAATAGCAACACCTGCGATTGGAAGAAATGGCACTATCTTCATTACATTATTATCTCTTATGTCTGTGATTGCGAGCAATGTAGCTCCAAAAACAGCATCAATGGCGCCAACGATTATGCCTATCAATACAGCTATCAACGTATACATTATTATCTCTTTATAATTAATATAGATTCTATGGATCATTAGTATTGTCTCCCAAATAACTTTTTATTTTAAACAATGCATGTGGGTCAAATTATATCAGATTATATTTAAATACTCAAGCACTGATAAATAGACATGCTGATGGTTATTACATAGACAGATGGCACCTTAGAGTGGATATTTTTATTGCAAGGCCAAGTAATCTGTAGTATCATAATTCCTATAAGCTATTTTATAGCATTATTATAGAGAAGATAATATTTTCTCAATACAAAAAAGGAAAAGGATTGGAAAGTACAATGACAATATCACTTCCACAGTTTCTTTCACAATTAGTATCAAATCCCGCATTATTAATAACGGTTATTTTGACTTTAGCTGTTATTATGGTAAATGGTTGGACGGATGCTCCAAACGCAATTGCGACATGTGTTTCTACTCGTGCGATTGCACCAAAACCGGCCATATTAATGGCTGCATTTTTCAATTTTCTTGGTGTATTCATTATGACAATGGTGAATAAAACAGTAGCTATGACAATTTATAACATGGTTAATTTTCAAGGTGATCCAAAGAATTCTTTGGTTGCCTTATGTGCCGCCATGGTAGCAATCGTAATATGGGCAACAGCCGCTTGGGCTTTTGGCATTCCAACAAGTGAAAGCCATGCCTTAATTGCAGGTATTTCTGGTGCTGCTATCGCATTACAAAACAGTTTATCTGGAATTAATGGACACGAATGGATGAAAGTTATAATCGGTCTAGCGTTATCTACTTTTCTTGGATTTTTTATGGGTTGGATAACTGTCAAATGTGTAAAACGCATATGCAAAAATATGGACAGGGCTACAACAACTAGATTTTTCAAACCTGCCCAAATCGGTGGTGGAGCCGCTATGGCATTTATGCATGGTGCGCAAGACGGTCAGAAATTCATGAGCGTATTTATGTTAGGTCTGTTTCTTGCACAAAATGATTCTTCTGTGCACAACTTTGATATCCCAATTTGGCTTATGTTACTATGTTCAGCCGTAATGGCTCTAGGAACTTCAATTGGAGGATATAGAATTATTAAAGCAGTTGGTATGGATATGGTAAAGTTGGAGACGTATGAAGGATTTTCAGCAGATTTAGCCGGTGCAGGATGTATTTTGATATCCTCATTAAGCGGAATCCCAGTTAGTACAACTCATACAAAGACAGCTGCAATCATGGGTGTCGGTTCTGCGAAGCGTATATCAAACGTAAACTGGGGCATTGTAAAAGAAATGGTTTTAACATGGATTTTAACATTTCCAGGTTGTGGCTTAATTGGTTACCTCATGGCAAAGCTCTTTATATTTATTTTTTAATCAGTGACAAATAGGAGAAACGTAATGAAAGATGAAAAAAACAAGAAAAAAGTAATGGATGCGAAAGATGTAAAAGATGCAAAAGATGCTAAAATTGCTAAAGATGCTAAAGATGCAAAAGATGCTAAAATTGCTAAAGATGCTAAAGATGCAAAAGATGCTAAAATTGCGAAAGATGCTAAAGATGCAAAGGATGCAAAGGATTCAGATGATTCAAAAGATTCAAAGAACAAAAAGTCAAAAAAGAAAGATAAGAAATCAAAGAAATACAATTATTTTGAAGCCACAGTATCCTTTACTGACTATTCTTGCCAGGCTGCAGAATTACTTCACTCAATTCTTTCCAACTTTGATACAGCAACATTAGAATCACAGATGTTACAAATGCATGAAATTGAGCACTCTGCTGATTTAGCAAAGCACCAGATGATGAGCAATCTTGTAAAAGAGTTCATTACACCGATTGAGCGTGAAGATATTGCTGCTATCGCACAAGAAATAGATACAGTTACAGATACAATTGAAGATGTAGTGATGCGTCTATATATGTACAATATCCAAACCATTCGCCCCGAAGCATTGGAATTCAGCGAAACGATTGTAAGCTGTTGTAACGCACTTAAAATAGCTATGGAAGATTTTCATAATTACAAGAAATCAAAAAATGTTATAGAGAATATTATTCGAATTAATAATTTAGAAGAAATCGGTGATAAAATTTATACAAGAGCTATTAGAAATTTACATACTACTTGTACTGATCCTATTGAGATTATGACTTGGTCAAAAACTTTTGATTATTTAGAAAAATGTTGTGATGCCTGTGAAGATGTATCAGACGTTGTCGAATCAATTATAATGAAGAATTCTTAATTGATACTACTAAAATAGTGATAATAATTTAATGATTTCATTATATTATTATATAAGCTCAATTCTATTATGAAAAGCAATCAAAAAAAATGACGGTTAAAGCGAACTATGCTTTTACCGTCATTTTATTTTTTCTTATTAATCGTAAATATCGTAGTAAAATATTATTATATCTACCAGAACTTTTTCTTTTTAAATATCCATAGACAAAGTATAATAACAAATATACAGATTATCATGACCGTTGGATAACCATACTTCCAACTTAATTCAGGCATATATTCAAAATTCATTCCGAACCAACCTACAATTAATGTTAATGGTAAGAATATCATTGTAACAATCGTTAATACCTTCATAACATCATTTTGTCTTATACTAATTTCGGATTGATAAACCTCCTGAACTTGCATTGCATATTCTCGAAGAAGTTGTGCCTCAAATTGCAATCTTGATGATCTTTCTGTAAACACTCTAAATGTGGCTATATCATCTTTTCCAAAGAAATCCATCTCATTTTCAGATAGTGATTCGCCCATAGCAGTTATCTGACTATAATACCGATATAATCTTGAAATTTCTTTTTTAATATTAAGCATTTTATAGTTGAAATTATCATACCTTGCCTTTAAAATATCTTCCTCAGCCTTAGAGATTTCTCGTTCAAACAACTCTAAGTAATGCAAATCATCTTCAATAAAGGAAACTAGGAAATCAAACAGGAATCTTTCCATACTATATTCTTTTTTTCGTTTGTATTCAGCTATTTTATTAATAACATCCTTCACTGTATTTGTATCATCTATGAAAATAATTCTACCTTCAAGAATATAAAATTCAAAACCAATATGCTTCGTATAATTCTTCTTAACTGGTATGGACATAGCACCAAACAAATATTCTGCAAAACTCTCTAGTTTACAAAAATGAATCTTTCCCTGTACTTGATTTAAATTATGCTCATTTCTAAATTCCACTTGTTCTTGCCACTCAATTGAAGTAAATACACTAATTGCATCTTGACTTTCTTGCCAATTTTCATTGTCTGTCGCTTCAATTGTACCGTTTTGAATTACAAAATACATTTAATTATTTACCTACTTTCAACGCCTATTTCATTAGTGCAAACCAAACTATAATTTTATTTTATTAATGGAATAAATTCCTTCATCGTATCTTTGATATTTTGGATATCTTCATCAGATGGCTTAAATTGTACTTTTAAATTAGTAGGGAACACATTGTATCTTAAGCCTTTTAATCTTTCACTTAATAATTGACAAGCCTCTCCACTCCATCCATAAGAGCCAAATACCAAAGCAGGTTTTCCCTTTGCCAATGGCATTACTGATTTATCAATCAAGTTCCAGATTGGTTCAAGTGCATCTCCATTAATCGTTGGTGAACCAAACAAGACAGCATTTGCATCATTCATAATTGCAGCATATTCTTCTAGTGAAAGACCTAATAAGTCAAATATCTCTACCTTGATACCCTCTTTTGTGATACAATCTTTCATTATCTCTGCCATCTGCCTTGTATAGCCGTAAGCTGACACATAAAAAATTGCGGCATACACAGGTTTTTCTACTGGGCTTGACCACTTCTTATAAAGTTTAATTGTTTCTTTAATTCCGGTCTTTAATATCGGTCCATGACTACAACAAATCAATTCAATGTCTAAATTTTCAATCTTTTCAATTCCGCTTAACACAAACTTTTTAAAAGGAGCAAATATACAATCATAGTAATTTTTACGTTCTATTTCATATAAGTTCGGGTTTTTTAGTTGATAATCATATAGGAATTGTTCACAATAATGACTTCCAAATACATCACAACTAAATAATATCTTTTCTTTCTTATAGTAAGTAAACATTGAATCTGGCCAATGCAAATTAGGGGCAATAATGAAATCAAATACTTGGTCATTGCCAATATCCAAGCTATCTCCCTGCTTTACGAGCTGACTTTTAAATGTTTGATTCGTAATATTCTTAAGATTTTTGATTGCTGCTGCTGTTCCAATAACAATAATCTCAGGATTCATATTCAAGATTTCACTCAAACTTCCCGAGTGATCTGGCTCTGTGTGATTTAATATTACATAATCAATATCACTTATTTTCACATATTCTTCTATTTTTTCAATATATTCTTTTGTATAGGTATTATGTACTGTTTCAATCAGTACATTTTTTTCTCCCATAATAAGATAACTATTATAAGTAGTACCATACCCTGTAGTCATAATGATATCAAAATTTCTCATACCAGGGTTTTGCATACCGACGTATACAACATTTTCCGCTATTTTCATATTTTGTTCCTTGCCTTTCTATCTGTCAAATAAAACCATACTATTATTAATAATTTGGGATGGAGTTTATTATATAAACCCATCCCAAATTAAGTTGATTATAACTGTGTAAATGAATCCTTATCTAGTCCACAAGTTGGACAAGTCCAATCATCTGGAAGGTCTTTCCAAGCAGTGCCTGGCGCAACTCCATTATCAGGATCGCCTAATTCAGGATCATACACATATCCGCATACACATTCATACTTTTCCATATTATACCTCCATATTATCTATAGTTTTTTCTTGTGTTTCCAAATATATACCTTAAATATCAATAAAATATACATTTTTATAATTTTAGCATATTATTACATTTAATTCAAATGAAATTGAAAAATCCCATAGACTTATGATACAGTTATGATACAGTTATTCTACTATTATACTACTGTTATACTGCTGAAAAAACTACGCTACTGTAAAAGATTCTACAATTTTATGATTTAGTCGCAATTTCTTTATAATACATAATTCCAATCAGACAAACAAACATACAAAATAAAACAAAGAATGGAACATACGTAGGATTTGATATAAATCCACCTATAAATATAATTGTTGATCCTAATATTCCAAAGATAGGGCAAATAATCCCTTTGAATTTACTGATTATAATATTTTGTTTCTTCATTTTCAAAACTTTTAAATACAATATAATATAACATGCATAGCTAAATACAATTGATATCTCGCTGATATCACCGCCAGACATTGTCTCACTGTTTTGCGTAATATAATGGATTAATAACCAAAATGCTGCTGCTCCAAATGAAATGAGGCAAGACCATATGGATAATTGAATTTTGGGATTAATCACTGCAATCTTTTGCGCATATGGTAACATATTTTTACTTGCAAGTGCATGTGGCATTCTTAAACTGCCAAGAATGACACCATTCAGAACACCAAGTACTGATATAACAATAAAGATTAATATTATTTTTGCTCCATTACTTCCAAGTAATAATTCACCAACTTTATTAATCGCCGAATTACCGGTTGACATAATGTATTCTTGACCAAGCACTTTGTTTAGGCCCAAAAAATATAAAAGATAAACACCTAAAACAACAATCGGTCCAAAGATAAGTGCTAGCGTCATATTCTTCTTTGGATTCTTCACTTCATTCGTTATACTTGTTGCTACAATCCATCCATCGTAAGAAAACGCAATGGGTGCCAGTGCGGCAAGCCATCCAATACCTACATTACTTTGTGAAACGATTGCAATTCCTTGTGGTACAGATGGATGTGGTGCACTCCAAAAAACGCTGACAATCGCGATTCCTAATAATGGTATCAACTTTACAACTGTTGATATATTTTGAAAATAACCGCCAAGTTTAATGGAAAAAATATTAATTGCATAAAATGTAACCATATATGCAAGCCCAATTAATATCTGCATCTCGAGGGCATTTCCCGCATTTCCAATGTCAAACAATATACAGGTATAGATTCCAGCAACCCATGCAATAACTGCTGTTAAAGTTGGGTAATACACAAATGTCTGAAACCATCCAAATCCACATGCGACTTTCTTAGAAATAAAATCCTCATAATACCCGACTACTCCACCGTTTTTCTTAGTTCTAATCGAAAGTTCTGTAAGGGTTATACTACCAAATATGATACCAAATGCACCGATACAAAACACTAGTATCCCAAGCCATACGTTACCGCCGGTATACATTAATACATTATCACCTTTAAAGAATATTCCGCTTCCAATGACAATACCAATAATCATAGTAGTTGCAGTGGATAAACCGTAATGCTCATTTTTATTTTCCAAATTTTCATTTTCTAAAATTTGGCTTTCAATATTTTTATTTTCCATTTTTTCTCCATAACAAGTATTATAGTTCAGTTCCGTTGCTACAATCAAAATGCTATAAAGTAGCGACTTTACTATGATATCCTATTATCTGTAAGTAGTATATACTTTATGTGAAAAATTTAATGTAAATCAATAGACTAAATGATGCAAAAGCCACTAATATAATTGTAATCATTATTTTTACAGTTGATATATGTTCATAAACTATATTTCCTTCTTGAACTATTACTACCACGCTATTATGTATATCTGCTTCACCACCATGCTCCACACATGCGCGGTTAAATGTACCTGTTATTTTTACTATATCACCTTTATTTTTGTAATTACCATAATACAAAATCTTTTCCGCGTCCTCTTTACTTAACCAAATACCCATTGCATTGGTGCCATCATTTATATTTACCCAAGAATAGTCTCCTCTATCCATACGCTCACCAATAGCTTCACCTTGAACGGTAACCTCTTGTCCATCAAGTTGTTTTGCATTTTCAATTAAATAATTTAATTCTTTCGTATCTTCAGCCTTTACATTTAGTGTAAGTGAAAACATGAGAACAAAAGTGAAAATTAATGTTTTAATACATTTACGCATACTTTTTTAATACCTCCTCCAATATATCCTATTAATGCAAATACAGACAGGAATTCTAGTCTTCCTAAATACATTGCTATGATATAATAAATCTTCATAACTGTTGGCATTGAAGGAGTTGTAACGCCGATTGATAATCCAACATTACCTGTTACAGAAGCTGATTCAAAAGCAGAATCTAAAAATGAAAATCCATAATATGTACCAAGCAATGTGCCCACGAAGAATGTTACTATATAACATAATATAATAATTGCAGACGATTTTATCAAACTGTCCTCTAATACATAGTCTTTGATATGATGATATTTATATACTTTCATACTTCTTTCTGACGAAAGAAGTTTTTTTACTTCCATCAACAATCCTTTGAATACAATTCCTACTCTTAACCCCTTAAATCCTCCTGCTGTTGAGCATGCAGAACCACCGATTAGCATAACAGTGATTATAATTAGAACACCAAAATCGCCCCATTCAAGTGCAAACTGCCTTGCATAAACAGAACCAAATCCTGTTGTCGTATGTGCTGAAAGCACATTGAAAATAACTCTTCTTAATCCTGCTATAGCATCAGGATAGACCTTTAGCTTAGCTAATCCAATAAGTGCAAGCATGCAGGCTACAAACGATGTTATTACAAAACTTTGTATCTCAATATTTTTAACTATTTCTTTTCGTTTTCCCTTCCAAATTGCATAGTGTAGTCCAAAATTGAATGAGCCTATAATAAATATAACCATAGCTGCTATTTCATAAGCAACACTGTGATAATACATAATATTTTGAGTATTTGGAGCGAAACCACCGGTGCTCCATGATGACTCAAAGATATAAAGTGCATGAAAAAATGCAGATACAGGCTGCAACCCAATTAGCATTCCAACTATCCATAATATTACAGTTCCAACTACAAGATAAATCATACTGATTTTCCATATTTGTCTTGTTGTACCTTTGACATTTGGAAGTAGCTCAATATCTTTGCCTTCTCCAACATACATTTTGTATGCTCCACTGGTTTTTTTTACTAATAACGTAAGTGCTAATACTACCATTCCTTGACCGCCAATGAATGTTAACATATGTCTCCACATATTTAACCCATTAGAAACATGGTCCAAATCCTGCAATAGTACTAAGCCCGTAGTTGTAAATCCACTCATTACGTCAAAGCAAGAATCTAGAAATGATTTTGAGTTTCCACTTAAGGTATAAGGAATTGCACTTATCATTGTTAAAATAATCCAAGAAAGAGCTGCAATCGAAAATCCATGTTTCCATTGAAAACTTGATTTACTTTCCTTTGTTTTTATTCCAATCAATATAAGCGTCAATCCGACGATTAATGATATTGCACAACTAATCATAAAATCTAGCATTGGATTCCATTCTTTAAATGCAAGTGAAGTAATAAGTGGTATAATCATTAACCCAGCTATAGCAAGTACTATGTAACCTGTATAGTAACTTATCATTTCTATACTATACACTCTTCTTGATTTGTACATCATCTCACCTCATTATGATTATCGCAGTAATAAATATTAACACAAGATACAATACAACGCTAATCAACTCCAACATTATTCCTTTGATCTCATTTTTTAAAGCCATTTCTTATTTCCTCCATCATATAATTCAGCAACTAAATGTGATAACACCAAATTATTTGTTATAATCATTACCTTATCCTCAAATAAGATCTGTGTATCTCCTCTTGGATAAATAACATTTTCGCCTCGCAACAAAGAAACAAATACGCATTCTTTCGGCAATATAAGGTCCTTGACCATTTTATTGCACCAAGGACCATCTTCTTTTATTAATAATTCAGCTAAAATCATAGACCCAAGTTCAAATGTATTAATAATTCTATAATCATCTTTACTAAGAGCACATTCAATCAAATTTGCAATAACCGCAGTACTACAAACTGTATTATCTATTCCAAGGTTCTTAAACATAGTATTATTTTTCGGATTATTCACTCGAGCTATTGTTTTCTTCGTATTTGAAATCAATTTAACAATCTGGCAAATAACAAGATTTTCCTCGTCAGTTCCTGTTACAGCTGCGACAACTTCAGCATCGTCAATACCCGCATCCCTTAAGACCTCCAAATCTGTACCATCGCCCCAAATCACATCTGTGTCGATATCCTCAGCAATTTTCATACAGGTATCCTTGTCTCGTTCAATCACAGTTACTTGGTGGCCTCTCTCTTTTAATGTCTTCAAGAGGTTGTAACCAATTTTACCTCCACCAATTATTATTGTTCTCATAGTAATGTCTCCCTTTGAATGCTCTCTAATTTTTTCTTATCTGATTTTTTAACATTTCTATTTCATACTGTATTGGGTTAATTGTATGAATGCCTAACTGATTATATATATCATTCTTTTGAGGATCATTGACTTTTGCAATAATATTCGGAACATGAAATATTTTCTCCGCAATAAGAGATACCGTTATATTTATATTATCGTCTGATGTCACTGCTAACAAAACATCTGCTTGTTTTACACCTGCTTCTATGAGCTTATCACTATCAAATTCAATTCCTTTTATCCTCTGACCGTTAAAGCCACTTCCTAAAGCATTTAATTTATCCCCATTCCGGTCAATAATACAAATATCGTTACCCTCATCTGACAATCCCTTTGCTAAATTACTACCTAATCTTCCACAACCGATTATGACTATATGCATAAACTTTCCTCCAAAATCTCAACTTACTTTTATATTATTTATCCCCGATCAAACCGGAGATCACCGTTTTATGAGATACCATATTTGTAAATATCATGAGCTTATCTCCTTCGCGTATTTCAGTCTTACCATTTGGAACAATCGTATTATTTCCTCTTAATATATACCCAATAATTATATCTGCAGAGATACCCAAATCCTTAATCTGTTTACCACAAGCGCAATATCCGCTCTCAATTTCCACTTCTATCAGCTTAAGTTTATCTTTCTGTTCTTTGGCTTTTTCTTGTTCCTCTAATATTTCTTCACCAAAATTGACCTGTTTTCTTTTCGCTTCAAAAAATGTACACACTCTCTCTAAATTCTCACTAGCTGGCTTATAGGTTGGATCTAATGCATATGCAGCCCGATAATGTTTCCTTGCTAAATCATTGTTATTTTTGAACTCATACCAAATTCCAAGAAGATTATGTGGTTCTGGTGCATTGGGATTTATATTTATCGCATTTATAATCGTTTTATAAGATTTTTCAAACTCATGATTGTGAATTTCATTTGCTGCCTCTCTTATGTAATCAATAAATTTACTTGAAATCATTTCAAATCTGTCCATATCATATACCTCCTTTATTCTTTTATACTTTCTCGGAATCTCTAGCCCTTATTCTATAAGGGTTTCAACTCCTATATTTTAAAAATCACCCACTTTTTTATCGAAAAGGCTTGACAAAT
>NZ_FOJI01000048.1 GCF_900111235.1 [Clostridium] fimetarium | reverse complement strand
TACTGTCAAAGGTAGTATACTTTCTGGTATATGGGCACACCTCAATACATTTACCACATAATGTAATTTGCTTCTCTAATGATTTAGCCGCAATCTCTCTGGCTTTTTTTCTACAAGCCAAAGCGTCAAAAAACTCATCCCGTTCAAGTTTAGGGTTCCAAGTGAGTCCTGAAATTGCATTTCCTGGACAGGCATCAGTACAAATCATGCAACTGCCACACTTTGATTGTAGTATTAATTTATTAAATTCTAAGGGAGCATCGGTCAATACTGACGTTAGACGAACGGCTGAACCATATTTCTCAGTTAAAAACAATGCACTTTTACCTATCCAACCCAATCCTGAATGTACCGCCACGGTCTTATGAGGCATTACGGTTCTAAATATGCCATATTCCTTAGTAGCAGAATCAGTCTGTGGATATGCATTATAACCCTGTTCTATTATATATTCAGCACACATTGTTGCCAAATCATCAAGTTTATCACTCAATTTGTGATATGCATTATAATATTCTATTGTCGGAAAATCACTAATATTTTTTATCACAGTTTGAGGATAGGAAAGAATTATCGATATTCCAAATGGATATATTGGTATATTTATAGATTCTGTTACGGAATCTTCACTTCTTGGTTCTTTTAAGTCTACATTACTGTATAGTTCATTTATCTTTGCAAATCCTACCATTGATGCACCGTTTTCAAGTAACATACGTTCAATTTTTCGATTCATAAAGCTCCTCCCCTTTGCTAACACTTGTATAATCATTTTATCAATATTTAGCTTCCTATTGTTATTTAAGGATTGTGAATCATAAATATAATCGGAAAGCTAAATGAACTTCTTATTTTCTCATAATCTTATCTGCATCTGATGCCCTAATGGAATAAACCCAAGCTTTTTATATAACGGTAGTCCTGCATCAGTATAATCAAGTATTATCTTCTCCACACCACGGTTTTTAGACTCAGCAATTAACATATGAATTAGTTTTTCAGCGAAACCATTGCGTCGCCACTCTGACAAAGTATACACGTTAAGTAGTTCTGCTCTCTTTCCTCTAGGACAGCTAGGCAGCGGTATAGTTTCATATATGCAAGCCATACATGATGAAATAATCATTTCTCCATCCTTTGCAATAAAAATAATCAAATCTTCTTTATCAATATGTTCTTCAAGATATTTTCGTGTTCTATCTTTAAAACTATCGCAATCTTCTATTTTTCTTATTGCTGTAACAAACTCCATCCGGTGTTCTACAAATTCATCAATATCATCACGGCACGCTTGTTTATATTCCACAATATGTCTCCTCACCTATAAAAT